>CAZWRZ010000002.1:314582-412152 GCA_964636555.1 uncultured Ruminiclostridium sp. | reverse complement strand
TCCAAGTGCCGGAGGAGCTTTTCCAAAAGATTAAGGACTATCTGCAGCGCAACAATATGACGCAGAAAGAATTCGTGATTGGTCTGATTGAAACCGAGATCAACCGCGATCTAACGCAGAGAGCAGCACAGGCAAACGCCGAGGAAAATCCGAACGTTTCGCGCGATTTGAGCGAGGATTCCGCCGAGGTCGGGGAACAACCCGACCAACGGGAAAACGCCGCTGTTTCGAGCGATTTTGACAGCGAGAACGATGAATCTGAAGTCCTCGATGAGGACGAGGATTTGGACGAGAATGAGGAACAGGACGAGTCCGAGGATATGGGTATGTCGATGGGAATGTGAAAAAACATCAGGCGAAAAAGCACTTGACAGCCATGTGGCAATATATTATAATATAAATAGGTAGCGGGAACGGTTTTTAAGTGAGTGTCGAAAAAATCTTTTTGGTAACGATGTCACAATAAAATTTCGGGGCGAGGAACATCTCGCCCCTTGTTTTTCATCCAATAATGCTTTGCGGACTCAGTCTGCAATTTTGCTCCGAAGATAACTTTGATTTTGGCGCAAAGCACCCATTATTGGAAATCCGATACAGTTACTCAGCGTTTGCTTGCAAGGAATCTTTTCGGCAGCAATGCCGCACATTTAACGATGCCTCTTGCAAAGCAAGAGGCATTTTGTTCAAAAAAATTTTATTATCACATATTTTTTATACTTGGCACAAAAATACTATTTTAGGAGGTAGCTACATAATGAAAAGAATTTCAATGAAAATTTCCGCAATAACTGTGGCACTCGCAGTCACTGCGTCATCGATTACATTCTGTGTGCCGACGAAAATCAACGCCGATCTTGAGGCGCTGACGGGCGGATGCGACAAAACTCATTCAGGCGATATGTGGTCGGGTGGCCCTTTTTTGGAAGAGGGCAGCTATCACCTTGAAAGTGACGTGCCTCTCACCTCTGAAATAGAAATCACAACAAACGTTACCCTTTGCCTGAACGGACATGAAATTATTGTGGAAAACGGTTCGCGCGCATTTAATATTAAGGACGGCGGTTCTCTCACTCTTTGCGATTGTAAAGAAACCGGAAAAATTATCGGAATACACGATAGTGATAATGACAGTGACAGTGAAAACGAGAATGAGAGTAATAGTGATAATGACAGCGACAGTAAAGATCCGGTAAAACACGGCGGTGCGGTTTATATAGAACAAGACGGTTCCTTCAAAATGTACGGCGGTACGATCTCGGGATTCTCTGCAAATCAAGGCGGCGGTGTATACAACCGTGGCACATTTACAATGTGCGGAGGCACAATCTCTGAAAACACTTCGGAAGAAGGCGGCGGCGTATATGTGAATAGTGAAAAAGCCGAATTTGAAATGACAGGCGGCACGATCTTGAAAAATACAGCAAGTCACGAGGGCGGCGGCGTATATGTGGGCGGCAGCAGTCAAAGCGGTGTATTTACAATGAGCGGAGGTGCGATCTCGAGCAACACGGTAAAATACAACGGCGCAAGCGACAACGGCGGCGGCGGTGTATATACAGCCGGAAAGTTCACAATGAGCGGCGACAGTGCAATTTCAGATAACACAGCCGGCACCATAGACATAGACACAAAAGATTATTGTATGGGCGGCGGCGTATGTGTGAGCGGCGAAAACGCAGAATTCATAATGGAAAGCGGCACGCTCTCGGGCAACAAAGCAAGATACGGCGGCGGTGTGTATGTGAGCACCAACGGAATGTTTAAAATGATAGATGGTAAAATTGGCAATGCAAACTATGCTGACAATGGCGGCGGCGGCGTAGGCATGGGCGGCGGCGAGTTCCTGATGATCGGTGGTATGATCTCGGAGAATACTACTGACAGGAGGGGCGGCGGCGTATATTTAAATAACACGGGAAAGTTCACAATGAGCAGCGGCACGATCTCGAATAACGAATCAAGGGACGGCGGCGGTGTATATTTAGACAACGGAGCGTTTATAATGGAAGGCGGCGCGATTTCGAATAACACGACATCAAAGTACGGCGGCGGTGTATATTTGAACAACGGAGAGTCCACAATGAACGGCGGTGCGATCTCGGATAACACATCAAGCGAAGGCGGCGGTGTATATTTGAGAGGCGGAGAGGTCACAATGATCAGTAGTGAGATCTCAAACAACACGTCAAATACTGGCGGCGGTGTATATATGGGCAGCGGACAGTTTACGTTTGCCAACAGCACAATCTCGAACAACTCGTCAAATAACGGCGGCGGTCTGTATCTGAATGGCGGAGAGTTCAAAATGATCAGCGGCGCAATTTCCGGCAATACTGCAAAAAATTTAGGCTGCGGCGTGTTTATGGCTAAGAAAAATGGCGGCGGAACCTTGTTCCTTGACGATGCGGTCACTATCACATCACCCGATAAGCTCGATGGTTCAAAAAGTAACGTATATCTCGAAAGCGGTAAAACAATAACCATAGGAAACGACTTTTCAACCGAAAGCATAGGCGTTCATCCCCAAGATACACCAACATGTAAAGTTTTTGTACCTGCAACGACCTTTGCCGACAATGTTAAGCATAAGGATATCAGCGGCTATTTCACAGCTGATGTAAAAGGACAAAGTATCATTTATAACGAGGACGGCATGGTTGAGCTTAAAGGAGAACACGTCTTCGACACAGAAAAGTGGGAAAACGATCCCGATTATCACTGGCACGAGTGTACCGTATGCCACAATGCCACAAAGGACACCGAGGAGCATAATTGGAACGACGGCGAAGTGATAAAGGAAGCGACCTGTACCGAAGCGGGTGATAAAAAGTACACCTGCAAAGATTGCCAACTTACAAAGATGGGAACTATTCCGGCAGGCCATAAATACGACGACAAGTGGAAAAACAATCCCGATGAGCACTGGCACGAGTGTACCGTATGCGGTGACAAAAAGGACATCGACAAGCATAATTGGGACGACGGCAAAGTGACAAAGGAACCGACCTGTACCGAAGCGGGTGAAGAAACGTACACCTGCGAAGATTGCAAACTTACAAAGACGGAAACTATTCCGGCAGGGCATAAATACGACGACAAGTGGAAAAACGATCCCGATGAGCACTGGCACGAGTGTACCGTATGCGGTGACAAAAAGGACACCGACAAGCATAATTGGGACGGCGGCAAAGTGACAAAGGATCCGACCTGTACCGAAGAGGGTAATAAAACGTACATCTGCAACGATTGCGGACGTACAAAGACGGAAACTATTCCGGCAGGGCATAAATATGACGACACAAAGTGGGAAAATGATCCCGATAATCACTGGCACGAGTGTACCGTATGCGGTGACAAAAAGGACACCGATAAGCATAATTGGGACGGCGGCACGGTAACAAAAGAACCGACCTACACCGAACCGGGTGAAATTACATACATCTGTATCGATTGCAAGCGGGAAAAAACGGAGACCATTCCACCTAAAGATCCTGAAGATTCTAAGGATTCCGAGGATTCTAAGGAACCCGAAGATTCTAAAGCTCCTGAAGATTCTAAGACTCCCGAGGATTCTAAGAATCCCGATGACTCCAACGATCCCAACTATCCCGGCGACAGCAGCGTCACCGATGACAGCAACAGCAGCACGGAAAGCAGCATCAATCCCGATAACAATGAAGATAACGGAAATGATTCTCCCAACCCTCCAACCGGTCTTGTGATATCCCTTGTTCCGTTAGGAACAGCAGTTACCGTTTCAATAGTAACTGTAAAGCGTAAAAAGAAATAATTTTCATTCCAAGCAGCGGTTTACTTAAAGCCGCACAGTGCGGCACAAGCCTTTTGCAATTCAGTTTCACACATAAAAATTTCGGGACGAGTAACACTCGCCCCGATTTTTCTTTTAAAAAATTACCAAAACCAATATCAGCTTTTCACACTTCTTCTCACGTATTCCCCACCATACAACACTTACTTAATTGTAACATGAAACATGCTGTCTTCGCTGTATGAGACGCTGGCTTTGACATTCGTGCTCATGCCATTTTTTTTCAAATCTGCAATAAATCTGTCATTCATTTTTGCATACAGCTCATCAACTATAAAAGGAGACATTGCATGGTAAGTTTCTGTGTAACCTTTATTGTAAGATTCAACCGTAAATGATAAAATTTCTTCATACGCATAATCCACGGTAAAAAGAAATACCATACCTTCTATTACCGCAAAATAATAGTTTTCATACTGTGAATTTGCCGCATAATAATTCAATAGAAAGTCATATTCATCATTCAAAGCATAGCCACTTGCACCTATAAATTCATCGTTTGTAAGGAAAAAGGAATGAATATACTTGTCAACATTCGTTACATTCAAGGTTTTGATACAGGAAACCGAGTTCATATCGCCGTAAACATCAACGTTATACCATACATTGTTAATACAAATTCTGTTCCATGAACGTCCCGTTCCGTTAAGGGTTCCGTCCACCACCAAGCAGGGGAAACCAAGCTGTTGTGCGAAATAGCAAAATGCCTTTGCCAGCCCGAAATCGTCGGCATATTTTCCAACAATGGCACTGTGTGCGGAAACGCTAAAGTCAGTATATCTGGCTTTTAAAGTTACATTTTCGCAAAGCCAGTCGTGAACCGCAGTCAGTGCCCCCATTTTATCCGATACATCTATTGTGTTTAACACCTTGTCAGCCGCTTTCTTTAACTGTTCGTCAGGACAAGATTCCCTCTCATAATGAGGTCTTATTGTTCCCTTAATGATATCGATCTCGGATTCAAATACATAACAGAACTGCGGATTTTCAAACAGCACTTCATAATAAACTATATCAATATCATTTTTCATATAATTATATCCGCCGGGAATATATATTTCGGTACGATGATTCAAAATGCCGGCATAAATCGTTTCATAAAGGACTTTATATGGATCATCCAGAGTTTCATAGTATAATTTTCCCGACGGTATGCCGGCAATCGTTCCCGGGGCAGGCAGCGTATCGCCGTCGGACGGTTGAGTGCCCGAAGGAGATTCGACGGGCTTCGTGCTGCTGTACGAATTGCTGCCAACATCATCACCCGAAACAGGAATATTGTCACGCCCTTTAAGAGCGTTGGGTATTATAATTGCAGCGGCAATACATGCCGCCAGACCGCATGAAATTCCGATTATTAACCCCTTGCGGTTTTTCTTGGGAGACTGCTGCGGCTGTACGCTCTGTACGGGTTGTACATAAGCAGTTTTTGCTATGTTTGCGGAATTAAGCGCACCTGCTGTCTGAGGATTTGCCTGTGCGGCTCCGAAAGGAACGGCGGTGGGAAATTCGGGCTTTTTCTCAGCAGGCTGCTCTTTGGGAATTACGATGGGCTCTGCCTCGTAGGAGATCTTGCTCAAATCTTTTTTCAGCTGAAAAATATCGGCGTATCTGTCATCAATTTTTAGCTGTGTCGCCTTGAAAATGACGTTCCACAGATCTGGATCTATATTGAACTGATTTGAAGAGAATGCGTCGTCATCGTCCAAACGGGACATGGGATCCTCGGGAATGTCCCCCGTCATTGCAAAGTAAAGGGTGGTTCCCAAAGAATAAATATCGGTCCAAGGTCCCTGATTTCCCTTTTTCTGATATTGCTCCAGCGGCGCAAAGCCCGGTTTTAAAATAACGGAAAAGCTTTGAGAGTGTTCAGCAACCACCTGTCTTGCCGCACCGAAATCTATAAGCTTTATATCCCCGTTGTCACAAAGAATTATGTTATCGGGAGAAACATCTCTGTGCAGTACCGAGGAGCTGTGTGCCGCCATAAGTGCATCGGACACATTTCGGATAAGGAACAGCGCCTGAGCCGCAGTCAGTGTGCCTGTGCTATTGATATGATCCTTAAGAGTATGACCTTGAAGATACTCCATAACAAAATACACGGTATTGTTTTCATAGAAAAATTCGTAAACGCCTACAATATTGGGATTTCCGTTAAATCTCGATACCAGCTTTGCCTCATCGTAAAATTTTTCCGCACCCATCTTAAAAGCATCGGCGTTTTCCATATTGGCAACCGAAACGGCAGCATTTCCCGCACCGCGCAATGCCACTCCGTAGGGAAAATACTCCTTTATCGCCACCTTCTTGCCCGAGGAATTATCATAGGCGAGATATGTAACTCCAAAACCGCCTTTGCCTATCATCTTTCCGATAATATATTTTCCGAGGAGAACACTTCCGGGTCTCAGCATGGTGGGGTCGCTTACCGTAACCGAGGAATTATATCCGCAGAACCTGCAAAAATCTCCGTCCGATTCCGAAAAGCAGTTTTCGCATAAATGTTTGCCATTAATTTCAATCATTGTTTTATCCTCTTGTAATCGAAAGTATACCCATATTTATCGGTGGGCGCGATCAAATCACTATCGTCGGAAATGTTGTTTCCGTTTCCTCCGATTCTTCGATTGGTTCTATGGGTTTCGTTTCCTCAGAGATTTCCGTTACTCCGGGAAACTCAATTTCTCCCGTAATTCCTGTTTCTTCGGGAAACTCAATTTCTCCCGGAGTTCCCGTTCCTTCGGGGAACTCGCTTTTTCCCGAATCTTCCGTTCCTTCCGAAATATCCGTTTCCTCCGTCTGATCCGTAAAATCAAAGGAAAACGTTATTTCAAAATCACTCTGCCCATCTGATCCGTCGAGAACCTTGCCTCCCTCACCATTTATTGCAATAAGCAATATAATAGCAGCGATAACTGCTGCTGTGGCGCAAATAAGGATCGGTATTATTTTTAAGATTCTCTTTGACTGCTCCTGAGCATCAACGGAATAAGCTGATGAAACGGCGCCGGTTGGCGGTATTTCCGCAACCGCCATGGTTGCAGGCAAAGGAGCGGAGATTTTTTCGGGTGCATGAATAAAGCCGCATATAGCCGTGAAATTGTCTCCGCTGTTTTCCGAACGCAGCAAAAGCCGTTTCAGCATGTGATTAAGCCATTGGTCGGCGCTTGCGGATTTCAGCAGGTCGGCTTCCATTTCCATTTCATAGACATATTCCCAAAATCCGTCGCTGCATATCAAAAAGGCGTCATTGTCCAGCGGATCTATAATATCATAGGCCTTGGGCAGCTTCAGCGGCTCCGAATCTCCCAGCACCTTGAACAAGCCCGACCGATCCTCGCTGTTCCGCACATCGATATCAGTCATTTCTCCCATATCCACAGAAGCTTGGCACACGGAATGATCCTTGGTACGAAAAAAAATGCTGCCTTTGCGGAAATAATAAACCCTGCTGTCACCGATGTTGGAAATTCTTATTTTATCCCCGTCGGTAAACAGAGCGGCAACTGTCGCCTTTCCGCCCGCTCCTGTCTTTCTTACGGCATCGTCCGCCCCCAAAAGCAGCTCCCCAACAGCGTTTTCGGATATGTCGGAGCGGTAATTTACAGATATGTAATCCACAGCGGCGGAAGATGCCACTTCGCCGTTCTCATGACCTCCGAGCCCGTCGGACACTATAAAATAATTCTTTCCGCAAATAAGGCTGTCCTCGTTTATCGGTCTGCCGCCTTTACCCGAATAATTATAAACTTCAATATTCATATCAGTACTTTATATGGAAAAGCTGTTCCGCACTCCCGAGGCTGAAATATGTTCCGTCGGGAAGAAATACGGGAACGTTGGGGGTGAGCTTTTGACCGCTGCCCAGCAGCGTACCGTAGGAAGAACCGCGGTCGATAATTTCATAGCCCTTTGCCGTTTTGCGTATCTCACAGTGAACGCCCGAGATACCCTTTGCGTCAACGGGGAAGCATATTCCGCATTTCTGTGTATCTCTGCCCATGATCACACTGCTGCCAATGGGGAATGTGCGGCCTGCCAATAGTCCCTTTTCGCAGACGATAGTTGCATTGGAGCCGTTTTGTGCGGCAGGAGCGGAAGCGGGTGCGACTGCAGGTGCCGAAGCGGAAGCGGACGCAGCAGCTTTTTTCTTCTTAACTGCCATTAAAACAGCCACTGCCACTGCAGCGATTACAACAACACAGCAAACAATAATAATAGGAGCGGGGTTAAAGGACTTATCCGTAGAGAGAACATAACCGTATTTATCCTGTGAGATCATATCGATTACTGCATCTATGCAAAGTGCATAGTTTGTCTTTACCACTGTTCCGTATTGATCCTTTTGGCTGATGTAATATGTGTTTATACCGACAACTTCTCCCTTGGAATTTACCAAAGGTCCGCCGGAATTTCCGGGATTGATATCAATATCGATCTGATATACATCAGCTGTATGATCGGAGTCATATCTTTTTTGGGATATTGCACCTCTTGTCAGGGTTGACTCGGAGGCGTCAATATTATTTGTTTCAGAATTAAAGGGATATCCTATTGCCGAAAAAGAATCGTCAAAGTCAACATCATCAGAGGGACAAAGCTTCAGCCCGGTACGTTCCGTGGTAGGTTCGGGCAGCTTGATTACTGCGATATCCTTTGTTGTATCCATCTCAACTACCGTTCCGATCATCTGTTTATTTGCTGCCATTGAGAAAACCACGGTAGCCTGATCACCAACCTTACCATAGTCAACAACATGTGAATTGGTAACAATATACTCAACTGGCTTACTGGGGTCTCCTATTGCAAATCCCGAGCCATGTCCGCCGCCTACAGAAACATAAACTACTCCGTTTCTTGCTTCGCTTGCGGTAGAAACGGCAAATGCGGGAACTCCGCATGATATCGCCATTATCAATGCCGCAGAGACACATGTGATTCTTTTTAAAATATTCATAAAATTTTTCCTTTCTTTAAATAAATTCAAGCACAACAGCCGTATTGTTGTCCTGATTTTCGTAATTTTTGTTTAAGATTTCCTTTTCCAAAGCGGCTGCGGCATCCTGTGCGGGTTTTGACAGTGCCCGAACCATTTCTCCCACGGAAAGGGCATTGTAAACACCGTCGCTGCATATAAGAAGTCTGTCTCCCGATTGAGGGATAAGAGGCAAAATATTCACATCGGGCTCAGGCTCGTCCTTGCTGCCTATATATTGGGTCAGGGAATCCTTTCTTTTGTCCTCCGCCATATCCTCAAAGGCGACATTTTGTGCAATGACGTCGTCAAGGAGCTGATTCTGATAATCGCCGTCCTCGGACAGCTGAAAAAGCATGCCGTTTCTCAGTATGTAGATACGGCTGTCGCCCACGCTGCACCAATACACCCCGTCATCGCGGCAAAACACAGCCGCAAAAGTACAGCCTCCGCCGCTGCCGCCCAATACGACCTCGCGGTTAATTGCCGATATGACCTGTCTGAATTGTGTATGAACGGGCTGGGATCTGTTAGCCTGCATTCGCATTGCCAGTATTGCCGAAACCGCATAAGAGCTTACCTTATCCCCCGCTGACAATCCTCCCATGCCGTCCGCAACTACGGCAATAAAACCTTCGGAGGAGGCATTTTCAAGAGGAGTATAGCCAAAGCTGTCCTCCTGATAATCACGCGCCCCGCGGTTCTGTGCATTTCCTATGCATATCTCCCTTACGTTTGAGCCCGAAATGCAAAGGCCTACCGAAAATTTATCGCTCATATCAGTATGTAAACTCTTCGTTGCACAAGCTTCTGAACACCAGCTTTGTAGCGCCTATTTCAATAATATCGTAATCCTTTATCTCCTCGGGGGTGAGCAGAAGATTTCCGTTGTGATAAATGTTGTTCTTGCCCGCCGAAAGGGTTATAAAGAACTTTTTGCCTCTTCCGTCGTAGGTAATTACCGCGTCGCCTTCCTTGGACACTGCCTTGTCAAAGGAAAGGTTGATGTCAAAATTCGTACCCCTTCCCACAAGATTCTTGTCGCTGTGAATGTTAAAGGATATTCCCTTCTTTTCTCCCTCGGTAACAACAAGCCAGCCGCATACGGGCGAAATGCCGGCTTCAGTGGCGTTAAGGGCGATAGTGGCGCTCATTTCTTTTTTGGCAGGTGCGGGTGTGGGAGCCTTAGGAGGATCCAAAGGCATTGTGGCTGGGAAATTGGGAGTGCCGCCCATATCAAGGGGTGCGGTTTTGGGAAATGCGGGAGCCGAATCTCCTCCGTTTTCCAGCGGACGTATACCTGCCCCCGAGTTCTGTTCGCAGTAGGGACAAGAAGTATACAGAGTTTCATCGTAAATGTGACCTCTTTCACATTGTTTCATAATATATCCTCCTTTGAGATTATCGGATTTTACAGCAATACGTCTGTTTGGCTGAAATGTTTTTATTTTTTACAGGATCAGACATCTGTCAGCATAATCCGACTGATTTTTTAACTTATACAGTATACCACTTTATTAAAGCGAATTGGTGTACAAAAATGTAATACAAATTAAATCAATACCGCAAAAAAGCCTTTGCAGAAAGAAAAAACGGAAAAAAAATTTTTTGACAGCAATAAAGTTGACGTCTATACTTGCCATTTTGGATAATTTATGATACAATGGATGAAAATGTAAAAAAATCGAGCTGAGCAAATAAAGATTGTTGGCTCAGTACAAATAATCTGC
Source organism: uncultured Ruminiclostridium sp. (assembly GCA_964636555.1). GTDB lineage: Bacteria > Bacillota > Clostridia > Oscillospirales > Ruminococcaceae > Ruminiclostridium_E. The sequence continues at coordinate 401,615 of CAZWRZ010000002.1, read as the reverse complement.
TGTGATTGGAGTTTTTTATGAGACAAACCAAGTTTGAGTATACCGGTTCAAAGGGATTTGCCGAAAAGCTTTCAGAGTTCAAGGCAAATTGCCCCGAGAACGAAAAAAGGATCTTTCAGATATACACTGAGGATCTTCGTCCCGAAACCTTTGCGGAAGTAAGCGGCACTATCGAAAAAATCTTCCCCGACGATCTGTACTTCGGCTGTTCCACCAGCGGAAATATCGTTGACTGTCAGCTTGCCGGAACTGTATCCGTCGTGTGTACGATATTCGAGCGCGAAACCACACAGATCAAACACTTCCAATATGATACCTCCAAGATGTCCGTAGATGAGATTTCCGCGGAGATCGTTGAACAGACTAAGCTCAACCCATGGGTAAAAGGTATCGAAATGTACTTCACTATCCCCGAAGGATCGACCACCGGTTTCTGCGCAGGATTGAAGGATATTGCGCCCGATGTGCAGATCTTCGGCGCAGTTGCGTGCAGCGACGATATTACCAGCGACAATTCCTGCGTATTTTCAAAAGGAAACGGATTTTCCGAGAAGGCTATTCTTGTGGTTTTCTACGGCGGCGATGATTTCTATGTGGAGTCTATCAACCTTACCGGCTGGAAGCCTTTGGGTAGAAAGTTTATAGTAACAAAATCCAACGGCTCCGTATTGCAGGAGCTGGACGGCGTACCTGCTTACCGTGTTTACAGAAAGTATCTTAACATCAAAAACGATGAGAATTTCTTCTACAACACGCTGGAATTTCCTCTGTTCTATGAGCATAACGATACGACTATACTGAGAACTCCCGTATCCAGCAACGCCGATGATTCCATAACCATGAGCTCGGATATCGATGTTGGATCGGTAGTGCGTATTTCTTACGGCGATCCCGTAACCATTGTTGAAAGCATAAAGCAGGACAGCCTGAAAATCGCGGAATTCCGTCCCGATGTTATACATATCTTCTCCTGTGCCGCAAGACGTGCGTTCTGGGGAGACAAGGAACCCACCTTTGAGATTTACCCCTTGAGCGGCATTGCACCTTCTGTCGGATTCTTCTCTCACGGAGAGTTTATACGTGCGAAAGAAAATCTCAATCAGCACAATGTTACTCTTGTTTTTGCGGCAATGCGCGAAGGCATGAAGAAGAACTCAGAGGTAAAGACTGTTCCCATGGACGAAAATCTTCAGTCAAAGGTGCCCGTTGTATCGCGTATGGCAACGTTTGTAAGCGTTGTGGCACAGGAGCTGGAGGAGACCAATCAAAAGCTGGAAATGATGAACGACAAGCTGAAGGTCGCCGCAATAGTGGACGGACTTACAGGGCTTTATAACCGCAAGGAGATACAGTCGCGGATAGCGAAAAGCCTTGAAAAGATCAAGAGCGAAAAATTCTCGCTAATTATGCTTGATATTGATAACTTCAAGCAGGTCAACGACACCTTCGGTCACCAAGAAGGAGACAATGTTATAATCGCACTGTCCGATATTCTCAACGGCAAAGAAAAAGCCTATGCAGGCTCTTCCTCAGCAGGCCGCTGGGGCGGAGAGGAATTTATGATGCTGGTTCACAACACCGACGTTTCTTCTGCGGCGCTTATTGCCGACCTTATCCGTCAATGCTTTGCGCACATCACCTTCCCTCTCGCCAGAAAACAAACTATAAGTATCGGCGTTACTCAGGCAAAAGAGGACGACACCGTAGATACGCTTTGTACACGCGTTGATACTGCGCTGTATGAGGCTAAGAAAACAGGCAAGAACAAGGTTGTGGTTTTCTGATAATAAAAAACGTTTATCTTGAATGATAGCGGTTAAGCGATTTTTCAACTAAACATAATAAAAACGACAAGTTTCAGCAACCCGAAGCTTGTCGTTTTTTCTTTATATAAGTGGCTGTAAAAAGGCATAGCTCAATAAACACACTTTCACAAAACAGCGGAAATCTCCTCAATAACTTTTTCAATATCCTTACCGCAGTTTAACGGATAAAGTATCCCGTAAGGCGTTGTATAGTCCCACTTAACGGGAATTGTTACAAGTGACGGGTGTACATCTGCCCAGCAGTCCAGCGTAAGCAAAACCGCGCCGCTTTGCTCACAGCGGTTAAATACCCCCATATCGTAAAACTGCGGTGTGTCCTCAACAGTTATTTTTTCATACTGTTCAAGTTCGGATCGTATTCTGTCCACCGTGTAGGAGTCCCCTTTTTTGCACATCATTACGGTTTGACCAAACAAGTCATTGACAGAAAGAAACCGTTTTTTTGCCAAGGGGTGAGTGCGTGAAACCGCCGCGCACTGCTTAAATTCGCCCAGCTTTAAGAAATTGCAGCGGCTAAGCCATTCCTTGGAATCACAGGCTCCCACAAGAAAATCAAACTTTTCCCCCAAAGCATTTATCTCATCAAGTATTCCCTTATGATCGTCCTCAAAAGGGACAATGTGGAGCTTATACTCCGGAAAATTGCTGCTGACCTTATACCAGACGTCCATAAAAGGCTTGCAAGGGTTCAATATTGATGTTCCCACACAGAATACAGTGACGGAAACGTTCATAGCCTGTTTTGCCTCCGCCACAGCGTTTGCGGAATATTCTATAATTTTTTTGGCATGGAGGTACAGCACCGAGCCTGCGGGAGTAAGTGTGATGCCGTGATTGGTTCGGTTCAGCAGCTTAAGGTCAAGATGAGCCTCAAGAGCGTTGATCTGCTTTATCACGGCGGTTGAGGAAACAAACAGCTTTTCCGCGGCTTTGTTGAAGCTGCCGTTGTCCGCTATACAGATAAAAGTATCAAGCTGCGAATTGTACACTTTTCTTCCCTCCTGTTATAACTTTTGGTTATAACTATTGTATCAAATTTATTCTTCCATGTCAAGGAAATTTCGGTTATAATAGCTTCATAAGGTCAAGAATAAATTAGGAGGTATGCAGATGTCACAGCTTATAGTGTACTTCTCCAGAACGGGAGAAAATTATGTAAACGGCGCTATCAAGAAGCTTTCGGTGGGAAACACGGAAACTTCCGCCAAGCTTATTCAGAGTAAAACGGGAGCAGATATGTTCAAGCTTGTTCCCTTAGTGAGCTATTCCGAGGACTACAACGAGTGTATTGAGCAAGCTAAGGACGATCAGCGGAGAAACGCAAGACCGGAGCTTACGGCGTACCCCGACAGCATAGACCGGTACGACACTGTTTATCTGGGTTATCCGAATTATTGGGGAACAATGCCAATGTGCGTATTTACTTTTTTGGAGCATTTTGATTTCAGCGGAAAGACTATACTTCCCTTCTGTACCCATGAAGGCAGCGGAATGGGCAGCAGCGTTTCCGATATAAAAAAGCTTTGTCCCAACGCAAATGTAGGAGCGGGGCTTGCCATTCACGGAGCAAAAGCAGACCAATCGGGAGCAGATATAGACAAATGGCTTAAAAAATAAAAAACAGGAGGATAATTTTATGGAATTTACAACATTAAACAACGGCGTAAAAATGCCCATGCTGGGCTATGGTGTGTACCAGGTAGATCCTGCGGAGTGCGAGCGCTGCGTTCTTGACGCTATCAGTGTCGGATACCGCTCTATTGACACCGCTCAGGCGTACAACAACGAGGAAGGCGTGGGAGAAGCTGTCACAAAGTGCGGCGTAAAGCGTGAAGAGCTTTTCATTACCTCAAAAATATGGATCTCCAACGGAGGATACGAAAAGGCAAAGGCATCTATTGACGAATCACTGAGAAAGCTGAAAACCGATTATATTGATCTTATGCTTATCCACCAGCCCTTTAACGACTACTACGGTTCATACCGCGCAATGGAAGAGGCATACAAGGCGGGCAAGCTCCGCGCTATCGGTGTTTCCAACTTCTACCCGGACCGTCTTATCGACATCTGTCAGTTTGTGGACGTAGTTCCCGCTGTCAATCAAGTGGAGACACACGCTTTGCAGCAGCAGCAAAAGGCACATGAGATAATGGAAAAGTACGGTGTAAAACATGAATCCTGGGGACCCTTTGCGGAAGGCAGAAAAGACTATTTCACCAATCCCGTGCTTGTGGAGATTGGCGAAAAGTACGGTAAAAGCTCTGCACAAATTTCACTTCGTTTCCTTATTCAAAGCGATGTTATCGTTATTCCCAAGACCGTTCGCAAGGAAAGAATGATCGAAAATATAAACGTGTTTGATTTTACTCTGACAGATGAGGATATGAAAGCGATCCGCGCTCTTGACGAAGAAACCAGCGCTTTCTTCAGCCACTATGACCCCGGCACGGTGGAGTTTTTGACAGGGCTCGGAAAGTAAGGGCTGTCCGAAAAAAGTTTCTTATACTCATTTATGATTGAAAGCAGACAAAATATTGGCGAGGATATTTTGCGTCCTGCAAGGAAGAGGACGGCAGCAGGCTGACGCCTGCCAAGGACGATGATGCAGCAGGGCACAAAACAGACCGCAAAGGATGTCTGCTTTCAGTCGGGGATTAGTATTATTGCTGATTTATAAACGGATATAGTCGGAAACGATTCAGACGGGGATTGATTTGACAATGGACGAAAAAAATCTGATCACAAAAGTGTACAAAAAGATGTATGACGCCATGATTGCAAAGGACGGAGACGGACTTAACGAGGTTTTGGACGACAGCTTTGTGCTGATTCACATGACGGGAATGAGGCAGTCAAAACAGGCGTTTATACAAGCGGTACTAAATAGAACGCTAAACTACTATTCCGCTGTACATGAGAATATTTCTGTGGAAATAAACCAAAATACAGCAATACTGACAGGTCAGTCCTACGTATCGGCTGCCGTATTCGGCGGAGGGAAAAGTAATTGGCGCTTACAGCAGAAATGCAGGCTGAAAAAATCGGGTGATGAGTGGAAAATAACCGAAAGTACAGCATCAACTTATTAAATAACAAGAGGGAGATTGCAATGAAAGACGTAATGATTTTAACGGGCGCGGGTCAGATAGGCATGGCTATTGCCCGCAGAACGGGCTTCGGAAAGAAAATCGTTATCGGTGATAAAAACATAGCCAACGCCGAAGCGATTTCAAAAATAATGAATGACGCGGGATTTGATACCGTTCCCGTTGAAACGGACATTTCCTCGCGGGATTCTATCTTAAATCTGATCGCCGAAGCTCAAAAATACGGCGAGGTATCCGCACTGATAAATGCGGCAGGTGTTTCCCCAAGCCAAGCGCCTGTTGAAGCTATCCTGAAGGTTGACCTGTACGGAACAGCGGTATTGCTTGAAGAAGTGGGAAAGGTAATCAAGCACGGCGGTGTGGGCGTGACTATCTCCAGCCAGAGCGGTTTCCGCATGCCCGCTCTCACTCCGGAGCAGGACGAGCTGCTTGCCACTGCGCCCACCGAGGAATTATTGAAATTGGAAATGCTTCAGCCCGAAAACATCCGCGACACCCTTCACGCGTACCAAATGGCAAAGCGCTGCAACGAGAAGCGCGTTATGGCGGAAGCGGTCAAGTGGGGAGAACGGAGCGCAAGGCTCAACGACATTGCTCCCGGAATTATTGTAACTCCTCTTGCAATAGATGAGTTTAACGGACCCCGCGGTGATTTTTACAAGAATATGTTCGCAAATTGTCCTGCGGGACGTCCTGGAACCGCCGATGAGGTGGCAAATGTGGCAGAGCTGCTGATGTCGCCTGCCGGGGCATTTATTACGGGATCAACGATACTGATTGACGGCGGAGCTACGGCAAGCTACTATTATGGACCGCTTAAACCGCAGTAAGCCCGGAATGACTGTTTTGTTTGAATATTGATATAACAGACACTTGAATTTCCGCATTAGTGTTGAACTGAACGTTTTCGGCGGCTTCGCCGCCAACCTGCAAAGCAGGTTGGATTCAAACAGCAGACTTATCTGCCGTTTGATCAAGAAACAATATAATAAAAGCAGACATTCTTTGCGGTCTATTTTGTGCCCTGCTGTGTCATCGTCCTCGGCAGGCGTCAGCCTGCCGTCGTCCTCTCCCTTGCAGGGTGCAAAATATCCTCGCAAATCTTATGTCTGCTTTCAATCGTGAATTAGTATAAAACCAAATTTACATTCACTAAAAGACACCGCCGACCTTTCCGGATAACCCAAGGGTCGGCGGTATTTTTGTGTTTTTACTGAATATATGTATACTCTACTCTTCCTGTTCCTCCTCAGCCGGTTTCTCCGAGATCCTCATATCAACCTTATAATCTCCGTTGATCCAAGTCTTTATCCTCTGCCCCGCAATTCGCAGAGTTACGGTCACATTCTTTACACCTTCCTCGGAATTTATGCCCAAAAGGTTTACGGTTCCGCTTATGTCGTCGGGAGTAAGGCTGTAAAGCAGATTTGAGGGACCTATTGCGGTAACGGTTAGCTGACTTGTGACAAAGCTGTAATCATAAGAAGAATCGCCGTTAAGGAAGGAAAATTTTTCGGTTGAAACGGTAAAGTCTCTCTTTGTATAGTCGTCCGCATCGTTAAAGTTTATCTGTGCCACTGCTATATTTGAAAGATTTCTGTATCCTTCGGAAAGAGAAATGGGTAGCTTTATGCCCACTTGCAGATCTCTTGCGGTTATATTGGCAAGATTGATCTCATCTACGTCTATCCGTTCAAGATTGTTTATGCTCAGATCATCTGCGGGAGCGGCTATGACAATCTCTGGAGGATAAACGGTGTAGCTCAAACTGCTGCTGTCAAAGTTAGAGGGGTAAATTATGGAAACGTTAAGGGGAAGGGTTCTGACACGATACAGCGGAATTGTCACCGAGTAATTATTGGAAACATATTCAAGCTTGGGGTCGTCAATTTTTGTTCCGTTTCGGTCGTAAAGACTTACTGTACCGCTAAGACGGGTGGTTTCGGTCAGAATGTCGGTGTATATGGGCTCTATCACAGCTTTTGCCACCGAGCTTACAAGGGATTCCTCTCCGCTTACGGTTACAGCAGCGGAGGAAAGAGTTATCTCCTCTGCCTGTATCTGTAAGTCCTCGGCGATTTTCAGATTGTTGGTATTGACCTCAAGAGCAATATCCTTGGATATTATACGTTCAACTGTGACTTTTGCGGTAAGGCCCTCGGACACGATATCATAATCATCGCTGGGCTGTACCTTGCTTAATTCAACGTTGACAGTGTGAACCCCGGGAGAAGTAATTCCCGAAAGGTCAAGCTTTGCAACAAAGTCCTTTGCTTCCAAGTTTCCGATAACATAGCGCTTGCCCTGTAACTGAACGGTAACCTCTTCGCTGAAATCGGTTATCATCAGATTTTCCTTCTGCATATACGCCGTGGGCTCGGCGGAAACGCTTACCCCGTCAATATGATCATACACATTCGGGAATGCTTGGATAGATACCGCAAACCATATAACTATGGCGAAGATTACCGATAAAATAACGGTGTTAAGCTCCTTTTTGAAGAAGGAACCCAATCTTTTTAAAAAGTTTTTCATTTGTATTTCGACCTTTTTCGATCTATTTCTTAACAGTTTCTTTTTGCTTTTTGTCCTTATCCGATTCGCTGTCTGAATTTTTATCGGAACTGTTGTTCTTACCCAAAGCCTTGTTTTTATCCGAGGCGGATTTTTTCGACTTTTTGGGATTTTCGGGAGCAACTCGGATAAGCTGTTCCGTGAGATATTTCCTTAATGTAACTCCAGAGAAATTTCTTGTGAGCTTGCCGTCCTCGGCTATTGAAATTACGCCCGTTTCCTCGGAAACCACTATGACAATGGCGTCGGAAACCTCGCTTATACCTATGGCGGCACGGTGTCTTGTTCCCAGTTCCTTTGACACAAGCTCCTCTTTGGCGGGCTTTGGCAGATAGCAGGCAGCGGCGTGTATAAGTCCGTCTCTTATAATTACCGCGCCGTCATGAAGAGGGGTGTTGGGTACGAATATATTTCCGAAAAGCTCTGCGCTGGGAATTGCGTTGATCATAGTTCCCGTTTCGATCTGCTCGCCCAGCTTGGTCTGACGTTCTATTACTATAAGGGCGCCTGTCATTGAGCGTGAAAGGTTTTCACAGGCTTTTGCGATACTGTTGATAACAACGGTATTTTTCCTGTTTTCCTCATCGGAAACGCCTTCCAAAAATGGGAGACGCTTTGACATCTTTGTTCTGCCCACTCTCTCCAAAATTCTTCGCAGCTCAGGCTGAAACATTACGATAATCGCTAAAATTCCGATATTGAAGAAGGTCTGAGCAATAATACCCATTACCTTGAACTGTAACTGCTCCAAGAAGAAAAGCAGAACGGAGAGAAAGACAATACCCTTGATAAGCTGTTCCGCGCGGGTCTCTCTCATCAGCTTTATGCAGAAAAACATAATGACCGAGAGAAAGATTATATCAAAAATATCAATAAGAGTTATATAGCTTAATACGCTTTTGATGTTGTCCCAGATATCCATAAGATAGGCAACCACATAAACACCTACTTTATATTACCGCATTTTGCGTTGATTTGCACATAATAATTTTAACACATAAAAGTGAGAATTGCAAGATGTATTTCTATTATTTTATTTACATTTTTTGCAATTATGGGTTTTGATTGCTTTTTTTAATTCATTTTGGTATAATAAGCATAGACTTCGGAAATCGGTAACGGAGGAAAAACACATTGAATAAAAGAATAATCAGCGTACTTATCGGACTTGTTGGCGCCTGCAATAACGGCGCAGCAACCGCAAACACCGACCCCCTTCTGATAAAAGCCTTGGCATTTTCTCCATCCTCGGACAATGACCCGGAGATTGAAAAGCTTATCGAAGAAATACGAGCCGAGAAAAACAAAGTCTCCCCAAGCTGCGCCGTATGCGCATCGCCTTGCGGAAACACCTCGGACTACGATTTCAGCCGTCTTGACGGTGTTTCGGAGGAAATACGCAATACTAAGCTGGAAATACTTGCAGAACTGCACAGGATAGCCAAAGATGCGGAAAAACTTTATAACAAGGACATAGAACTGCTGTACAAGTCCCTGTCCTATGTAAGCTACGATTTGGATAAAGAACCTTTACAAAACCTTTTAAACGAACTGAAGGAAATAAAAGGAGAATAAAAATGATAAGAAAAATAATAAAAATCGACGAGGAAAAGTGCAATGGCTGCGGTGCCTGCGCCGACGCGTGCCACGAAGGAGCTATTGAAATAATCAGCGGAAAAGCCAAGCTCACAAAGGAAAATTACTGTGACGGTCTCGGCGACTGCCTGCCCAACTGCCCCGCAAACGCAATCACCTTTGAGGAAAGAGAAGCCCCCGCCTATGACGAAACCGCCGCTGCCACCGCAAAGCAGCGCAAAAAAGAAAGCGAAACGCCATGCGGCTGCCCGGGAGCAAAACCGCAGACACTAAAAACCGAAAATACTCACCCGATACATATTGGCTCACAGCTTGCCCAGTGGCCCTGTCAGATCAAGCTTGCTTCGATTTCGGCGCCTTATTTCAACAACGCTTCACTGCTGATTGCCGCCGACTGCACCGCTTATGCCTACGCCAATTTCCACGAAGAATTCATGAAGGGAAAAATCACCCTTATAGGCTGTCCCAAGCTGGACGCGGTGGATTACAGCGAAAAACTTACGGAAATTATCAAAAACAACAATATCAGCGATGTGACCGTTTTGCGTATGGAGGTGCCTTGCTGCGGCGGGCTTGAAGCTGCCGTTAAAAAGGCATTGCAGAACAGCGGAAAAGATATTCCTTGTAATGTCACTGTAATATCCGTAAAGGGAGAAATTCTCGAATAAGCTTTCCAAAAAGGAAAAAATCTGTTATAATATATATAAGCATATATAAGCGTTATCAACACAAAATTTCAACAAAAAGGAGAAAAAGCAATGAGAAAAGATTTTGGAGCAAAAACATGGATGTATCCCTTGCCCGTGCTTATCATAGGCACCTATGACGAGAACGGAAACGCCGATGCAATGAATGCCGCGTGGGGCGGAATTTACGACGCCAACAAGGTTGTTCTTTGTCTTAGCGCCAATCACAGGACTACTAAGAATATCAAAGCAAAGGGTGCCTTTACCGTAAGCTTTGCGGATGAGAAAAACGTTGTTCCCTGCGATTATGTGGGAATAGTTTCGGGCGACAAGGAGCCCGACAAAATGAAAAAGGCGGGCTTTACCGTAACAAAGAGCGTCCATGTTGACGCTCCCATAATCAACGAGCTGCCCATGACCTTGGAGTGCAAGCTTGTGAAATTTAACGAGGACGGCAACGTTATCGGCGAGATCGTAAATGTCAGTGCAGACGAATCCGTTCTGGACGAAAAAGGCATGGTTGACCCTTCAAAGCTTCGTCCTATCGCTTTCGATCCTGTGAATAACGGCTATCTTGTTTTGGGTGAGCGCGTGGGTAATGCGTTTGCGGACGGAAATAAGATAAAGTGAGCCGATTGATTTTTTGCCTGTGGATCATCCCGTTTATTGAGGATAATTCACAGGCTTTTTTCTTTGTCGAAAAATAAAAAACAGGCGGCAAAACCGACCTGTTTTTGTTATAACGCTAAGTCTCCCCGTTATTTTTCTGCCCTCCGAACCCGTACACCCTATCAACAAGATCCGACACTCTTTCATCATGAGTGCCCATAACGGCAGCCTTTTCATGTCTTTTAATACTAATTCTCGATAAAAATAAGACAAAGCCGGCGGGTGGGGCGTTCCTGATCAAGGAAGTCCCGACGCAGGAATATGCGGATATTTCAAGTCGGGCTGACGCAGAGCAGGGACGCCCCGGTCGCCCAATTTGTCTGATTTTTATTGAGATTTAGTATAACTTCCTTGCGTATCATTTCCGCTGCCTGTCTTTCTCGCTTTCCGCCAAGGCTTGCAGTGGGTTTGTCTGCCGGATTGACATCGGGGTTATTTAAGAGGCAGCGGAAAATGTAACCGTTACATCTCCCTTACCCAAAATACTTTGCAGCTCGCTCTTTGTAATATCGTTTATTTTACCCAGCCGCGTAAGGCTCCATGAATTTGTATCATAATAAATAGTGATAATATTTCCCTGATACAGGATCAGATCCCCTGCGTCGGTTTGAATGGATTTGTTGTTTTCGGGCAATTTTTCGGGAAGAGCTGCCGTCTTTTCCATACCGCCGTAATCGCTCATTTGCAGTGTAAGTGGACCCTTTGAAAGCAATTCAAGCAGCGCCTCTGCCGAAGAATTATGTTCAAGTGCTGCCGTAAGTGTTTTTTCACCTATCTGAATATTCAGCATATATTCTGTCTCCTTTTCTTCCTCGGATTGTGAAATTTCCTCTGGTTGTGTATTGGTATTGGTTTGACCTGCTGTATCGGTTTGCGAATGCTGATTTGTTTCCGCCGAGATTTGTTCCTCTGACACCGAAGGCTTGCTGTTTTCCGACTGTGTGTTCTGCTGTGAACTGCTGCACGCTGTCAGGGAAAACAGCAAAAACGCAGTACATAAAAAAATACCTGTCCTTTTCATTTTAGATATCTCCTATTACAAAAATATTTTCACAAGAATCACTGCCGCAAACAGTATTAAAATAACACCGAAAATCTTATTCAGGTATGGCAGTTTGCGGTTTTCGGATTTGCGTTTTAAAATGCAGACCAATCCCGAAAGGGCGCCCCACCAGATATAGGTGCCGATAAACACGCCCGAAACAAGCAGAACGCCGTTCACCGCTCCCGAAATTTCCCCTATCCCGAAATAAGTAAAAGCGAAAAGGAACGTCAGTATCGCCGCAGGATTTGTTATGCCCACCGTAAATGATGAGAGAAACATTTTCGCACCCTCTGACGGCTTTTGAGTTACATTTTCGGCGGATTTTTTGACAAACTGACTTATTCCCATTATCAGCACAAATACTCCGCCGATAACGGTTATTATGGTCTGATATTTCAGCAGAAAATCGGAAATAAAGGTCAGCCCGAAAACTCCCACGCAGGCATACAGGCAGTCGGCAGCAGAGGAGCCCAACCCCGTCAGCAGTCCCGCGCCTAATCCGCGGTTCAGTGTTCGCTGAACTGTCATTGCACCTACCGCTCCTATGGGAACGCCGAACATAAGCCCTATCAGTATACCTTTCAGCAAATAGCCGACCATTGCGTCACCGCCCTTTTTGCCGATATTTTACGCGCAGCAGCACTGCTTTTTGATAATAACTTCTCCGCGGGAATTAACATCGTCACGGATAATCTCGCCTACGCAAGGCGCATAGATATGACCCGACAGCGGATTTTTTATGCTCATTACCGATGTGGTTATTGTCGCTTCCACCTCGGATTTTTCAAAGGAAAGATCGGTATCGGTCATCTCGCAGTTGATAAGCTTAAGGCTCTTGCAGTAGCACAAAGGCTGGGTACCTATTATTTTGCAGTTCTCAAAGGTAACGTTCTCGCAGTACCATGCAAGGTATTCTCCCTTTACAACACAGTTGCGGACAGTAACGTTCTTTGCGTGCCAGAAAGCGTCCTTTGTATCAAAAACGCAGTCCTCAAAAACAGAATTTTCAATATATTGGAAGGAATACTTGCCCTTAAAATTCACCTTGGAGAATTTAAGGTTTTCCGACCGCATCATAAAGTATTCGCTTTCTGCCGTGCAGTCGGTCATTTCCAGACCCTTTACAGACCAGCCGAATTCGGGAGAGATAACGTCACAGTCCTTGATTTTAACATTGGCACATTCACGGAGAGCCTTGATACCGTGCATTTTTGTGTTTGTTATTTCTATATCCTTTGAATACCACAGCGCTGCGCGGCAAAGCTCGGTCATTTCCGAATCTGCAATTTTAAGCTTGTCGTCATGCCAGAAGGGATAGCGGAGATTGAAAAAGCAATTCTTGGCTTCAACATTTCCGCATTCCTTAAAGGCGCTTTCTCCGTCTGCCGGACCGTCAAAGCTGCACTTCTGAACGGAAATATCGTGCTGTCCGTATAATGCTCTCTCTTCATCAAATGTCTGATTTGCAATAATATTCATATCAAATTCTCCTTCTTGATTTTGTAGACAAGGTAATCTAAACAGTCGATCTGCTTCTGTTCCCTGTGCAGTTCGTCCAGAAGCCTGCGCCTGTGTGCTGCTAAAAGCTTCATTCCATCGGAATATTTTTTTGTGCGAAGATTTGCAACAAAGCTTTCAATAATTTCATTGCTGCAGCCGGAGTCCTTTAAGTTCTGAATAATTGAATCTTCTCTGTATTTGCTGTTCATAACTCTTAACCTCTCCATAAGCCAATATCAGCTTTTGCTGTCTATAAGCACCAGCTTGTTTCCCCAGCCCTCCAAAACGGGGTTGTTTTCAACGGCGCTTTTAAATTCCTCGGAATAATCAAAATATCCTACCTTTGTGTATTCATTGCTGACCTGACCGTCTCCGAAAAAGAGAATGATTCGGTTAGGCTCGGAGTAATACACCTCTCCCGCCTTTTCCGAGGTTATCTTTTCGGGATTTGAGGGAATCTCATATCTCGAAGGAATATCGTAATACTGCATTACCTCCCAGTTATCGTAATCGTCATAGTGGTATATGGGAAGCCTCCAGCTTGCAGTTCCCACGTGCTTTGCGATCGCTGCCGCTGTGGGGTTGTCGTAAAGGTGCAGTGTAAAGGGCGCGCCGCTGTCACCGAAACGAACCTGAAGCTCTGTGGCTGATACAGAGGGAGTGGAATTGCCGCTTCCCTCATCACCGGAATTTGAATTTGTGCCTGTATTATCGGAGCCGCTGCTTTGATTTCCGACAATAACGGAGCTTGGTTCCTTACGTGTGGTTTCCGCAGGGGTATTTTCCGAACCGCTGCACCCTGTCATAAGCATTGCGGCGGCAAGAGCGGCTGCAAGCAAAGCATTCTTTTTCATATTGTATCCTTTCCTGTGTCAGTTTTTGACTCAAATCAAATTATAGGAAATTGTTTTTTGATTGTTGTTTTTTACCTTGATTATATAATAGCACATTCTTTCAAATATAGCAAATACTTATATTGAATATTCAGATATAGTCTGTGAGCATAGCTATTCTTCCGAAACAAGAACCGTCAGACTTGTTTTCTTCATTTTACCCGAAGCCGTATAGGCAAAGCATATAAACAGTGCAATTACTGTCATCGAGGGCAGAATAACGCTGCCAAAGGAGGGAGAGGAGGAAAAATTGCTGATCCCCGCCAGTTTCATAACCACCGACACCAAAGGATCGGTGAGAAACGCCGCAAGAACCGTGCCTATTGCCGAACCTATCAATGCCGTAATACCGAAACGAAGGGCAAAGGTCAGCCTTAAAGACTTTGTCTTAAAGCCAACAGCCTTGTAAATGCCCAAATCCTTTTTCTCCGCCGAAAGAAGCTTGCCGCTTGTCATAACTGTGACGGTCATTATAAAAACGATCACCATTGCATACATAAGGGCAATCAGCGCGTGCATGGCGGAGATTATGCCGAAAAGCCCCGGCCATGTATTTTCGTGAACGTGAATATCCCCGCCGTAAACGTTTTCCAAAGCCTCGGCAATGGCTGTCTTTTGCGAGGGTTCCTCCAAAAAGTAATGCCAACACCAGATATGAGGGTTATCTCTGCCGATTTTGAGATATCCTTCGCGGCTCATTCCAACGTTGTCCCCCATATCGTTGGCGCAGGAGTAAATGCCCGATACCGTGTATTCTCCGCTGCCTTTATCGCCCTTAACGATGACGGTATCACCGATTTTCACGCCGAAATGCGCCGCCACAAATTCCGTCAGCACAATTTCATTATCCTCGGTGCAGGTTCTTCCCTCAAGAATGTGAAAACGTTCGGGCTCGGAAATGACATTTGCGGTATAATCCACGCCGTTTACCGCAACACTCGGCATTGCCAGCAGATAGGTGTCGGTAATGCCGGAAAACTCTCTTACCTTCTCCTCCGCTTCTTCCGAAGTGAGATTTCCGAAAACCTGTACTCCGAGATCATGATCGGCAGGATTAAAAGCGTCCATCATTCCCTTGCCGTCTGCTCCCAGCCATGAGTTCATTCTTCCGATAAGAGAGGCAAAGAACACCAGAATTGCCGCAGTTATCAGCGCTCCCGCATACCGTTTTTTGCCCGTGAGAAGCTGACGGAGAGCCAGTCTGAAATGAACGGCGTTTCCAAAGGCGGAGGGAGATTTTTTCGGATCAAAGGACAGCCTTTCTCCCTCGTTTCGTATCGCCGACATCAGAGATATCCTGCCGATACGCCTTGTTCTGAATAGGATAAATCCCGCCAGCAAAAGCAGAATAAGCATAAAGGACAGGGCGGTTATAATCAGGGGCGGTTCCGATGGGATCAGAAAGCCCACGGTGGTCAAAGTCATGCCGTTAACCAGACTGCTTAGCGGCAGGGAAAGAAACAGTCCCAAAAGAAGCCCCGAAGCTATCACTATAAGATACTGTATAAGCTGGAACAAACGCAGTTTAAATGAGGTAAAGCCCACTGTTTTCAAAATGCCCATATTCATGATATCCGATTCAACGGTGCTGCCAATACTGTGCCCCAAAACCACTCCTGCTGCAAATAAAAGCACCGCCGAAAAAGCTAAAAGCAAACCGCAGAAGGCGTTGTGCAATATCAGCATAAAGCCCGTAATTGCGTTTTTGCCGTGTACAAATTCGGCATATTGGGTCAGATTTGTGTTTTCGTTGATTATTCCGTTCAGCTCCGATTCATTCAGGTCGGCGGAGGAAAAAATATGGATCATTGCTCCGTCACGGGCAAGAGCATCAATACCCGAGCTTTTGACCACCGAAAGAATTTCGTCTCTGTCCGATTGACAGATAAGAAAGCCTTTCATTCCTATCATGGAACTGCCCATAAAGGGATCCTCATAAAAGCCTTTGACGGTAAAAACAGCCTTTACGCCTGCTCTTGCAACAGGAAAAGCAATTTCATCGCCAATATTCAGCCCGAACATAGAAACCATTGAGGGGGAAACATATATATCGCCCTTTGAAATTCTTTCGGGCTGTTCCGTATATCCCTTTAGATCCTCTGTGAAAAACCTATACCTGTTTTCACTTGGGAAGTAGGTTATTAACTGCCCTTCGCTGTCGGATTCCTGTTCCTTGGCGGCGTAGTTGGAAAAAATAACGGTTTGTGTTTCGGTGCGGTCAACTTCGTTCAGACTTTCTATGCTGCGTGTCAGGGCGGTAATATCGTCAATTCCCGAAACCCACGCGGTCAGTTCTCCGAAACCCGCCCTTTCCATTTCACCTTCAATGTACTTACCCGAATTTGTCCAGACCGACAAAACCGTTCCAAGGGCAGAAGCGGCAAACAGGGTCAGAATAAGTATTCCTATAAGAATACCCTTGTGCCGTTTCATATTTGCCTTTACGATCATTCCGTATCCCATTGTCACCACCTCAAGGCAGAAAGCCATGAATTGACTTTTTCGGCTCTTTCCTTTTCCTCATTTTCGCTGTAAGGGGTCAATGCCAATTCGTCAAGAATTTGTCCGTCCTCTAAATATAAAATGCGGTTTCCGTGAACCGCCGCCCGTACATCGTGAGTGACCATTAAAATGCTCTGCCCCTTTTGGTTAAGCTCTGTAAGCAGCCTAAGTACCTCGTCACTGTTGGACTTGTTAAGGGCTCCCGTCGGTTCGTCCGCAAAAATAAGGGTGGGATCGTTTATCATGGCTCTTGCTATGGCTGCTCTCTGTGCCTCTCCTCCCGACACCTGAGAGGGAAGGCGGTTCTTGGCGTTGTCGGCGTTCATCTGGGAAAGGAGGCGGTTGGCTTTTTCCCCGATCTCCTTTACATTCCCTGATTTGCCTGCAAGACCCGCCGCAGCAACATTTTCAAACAGGGTCAGATTGCTTACAAGATGAGTTTGCTGAAAAACAAAGCCAAACTCCTTTCCCCTAAGCTCCGCCATTTTATTTTCCGAAAGCCCGCTGATTTTCTGCCCCTTGAAAACTACCTCTCCGTCCGTAATACTGTCCATTCCGCTGAGTGCGTATAAAAGAGTGGACTTGCCCGCGCCCGAAGCGCCCATGATAACGGTAAAATCGCCCTCGTAAATATCCGTTGTTACCGATTTTAAGATATCCGTTTCCTTTCCGTTTTGTGAAAAGGATTTGCGGATGTTTTTCCCGCTGAGTAAAATATTTTTCATACGGCGGCTTCCAGCCTTTCTTTGCTTTTTACAATAAGCTGCTTTTTTCCTGTGTTTCGGTCGGGGCTTATGTCTTCGACAAAGGTCAGATGACATTGTACATAAGAAAGTCCGTTTTCGGATAGAATGTTGTTCACCTGTCTATTTATCTTGGCTTTGATCTCCTCTTCCGAAACGGTTTTTGACACCTCCGCCAGCATTTCAAAGGAATTATGAGAGGTCTGACGGAACTGATAATCCCTAAGCCCCTCTATACAGATTCCCTCAACGGCAAGAGGGTGGAGAAATTCTCTTTTGCCCTTTTCGTCCGCAAACCATAAGATATCGTCGCTTCTTCCCAAAAGTCCCATAGCCCTTGTAAAAGGATAAGGGCTGTTTCCGCCGGGCTTTTCAAGGGTCAGACTGTCGGTAAGGCGGTATCGTATCAAGGGCTGAGCGAAGTTGTAAAGAGAGGTGAGATACATATTTCCGTTCTCGACCTCAATGATGTTCATATCGTCAAACAGTATCATACCTTCCTTGGGATCCGTTTCCACTCCGAGAGAAAGGGATTCGCTGGCGCCGTAAAAATTTATTACCTCAGCCTTAAAAGTTTTCTCTAAGTAATTTCTCAGGCTTGCTCCGAGAGGTTCTCCGCAAGTAATTATGCGGAATACGTTTACCTCTGCTTCTCCTCTTTCCGCCAGCTCTCCGAGAATTTTTACGGCGGAGGGGTAGCCTATTATCATATTTGGCTTGAATTCCCTTATTTTATCTATCCAATGAGCAAGGGGCGTGTTTATATCAAGATATAACTGCTTGGCGCGAACGCCGTCTATTCCGTCACCCACCGCCATTGCTCCGCCGTAGCGTCCGTCGGTGGCGGCAATGTACAGAATGCGGGGAGTTTGCTTTAACAGCTGCAAAATCTCACTCATAGACATATTCCAAAGCGCGGCTCTGATAATTCCTAAAAGCATACTGTTCCATGCTTCGTTGTCATATACGAAATATCCCGGCTTTCCTGTGCTTCCCGACGAATGAACAAGGTGATATTTTCCCTTAAAGGCGGAACGGCTCGCCGAAGTGCTTTCGTCAAAGCGGCGCAGCTCCTCCTGCTTTAAATCACTTACAGTCACAAGCTCGTCAAAGTGCTTTAAAAGCTGTTGTTTGTCTATTGTAGGAAAAGCGGAGAGGGGCGCAGTCCTGATGTTCTTTTCGGTAATGCCTGCCTGCTTGAATGACTGACGGTAGTAATTCGAGTGACAGTAGGCATAGGAAAGCATTTTTCTGAGCTTTTGCTCCTGCAGTCTTTGTATCTGCGCAGGAGTTTTCGTTGTGTTGCTTTTCAGTCTGTAAAGATCCCATAACAGCTTTAAATAATTCATATTCCGTCCCCTTACTTTATACTGAATGTATATTTTGTGTTATAATTTTCTCGGTGGTAATAATGAACCTCTCCTGTGGTCTGATTAAAAACAACGCTCCATTCTGTAGACTCAAATCCGCCGAAATTGTGCTTGCTTACGCTGTCCAATGCATCGCGGACATTTTCCATAGTCATTTTTTCGTTTTCGGAAAGGGCTTTCATTAAAATATCGTACCGCTTTTGTGACTGCGCCGTGCCAATTCCGTGCTTTTCGCCCTCGGCAAGATAGAAGTTTGTTACAACGGGAGTTTCGGTAACTATCATTTCGTTTTTGACATATTCAACAACAACGTTTTTCCCCTTGCTGTCGGCTATGGCAATGTGCATCATAAAGCCCATTGAAGCGTGCATATCGTATTCCTTGAGCAGGCTCACAGCTTCGTCGGCATCTGCCGCCCTGTCAAGCAAAAGACGTATCGCCGTTGTGGTGGTAATATCGGGCTTGTCGGTATTCTGCGAGATAGTGTCGCTGTCCTCTATCATATTTACCGAAACCGCCAGCCCCTTTTCATTCAAGCCGTCAAGGGGGGCGTACATACAAATGACCGCCTGAGCCTGATCGGGAAGGTCGGACAGCTTTAATCCGCTCATATTGATAAAATCCGTGTTGACGGTGGAAATCGAGGCATACCCGTTTTCGGGCACCGATTGTACTATCATGGCGTTACACTTGTTCCAGTCAAAATTTCTGCCGAATAAGCGGTTTCCCTCGGCATCAACTGCGGAAATCGTACTGCACCCAAAGGGAACGCCGTCAAAAGACAGTCCGCGGGCAGAGGAAAGAACCTTTTTTGAAATAAAATCCACCACCTCCGAATCGGAGGAAGCTCCGCCCTGCGACAGAAACCCGTCAAAGCCGTAATCTCCGCTGTACTTGACCGCCGATAGTCCTTTTTCAAGCTCAATAACATCGGAGCTTAGCCGGATAGTATCTGTGGGATCGCTGTTTGTGTCCTTATCAGCGCCGATATTGCCGACACTTGCGGAAAATGATGTGTTTTCGGTCTGCTTAGGCGTTTCAGAACCCGAACAGCCCACAGACGTCAGCATCAGGGCTGTTATCATAACAGTGGAAATTGTCCTTTTCATATATTAAAGCCCTCTTTTATCTTTAGTATCACAATTACATTTTAACACGGGGTTTATGAAATAGCAAATACTTATATTAAATACTTAGATATGCTTGACAGCTATATCAAAATGTTCTATAATATGCCTAAACGGAGGAAAGTAATATGGAAATAAGGGTTTTGGAGTATTTTCTTGCAGTCACAAGAGAGCAGAGCATTTCGGGAGCAGCAGAGTCGCTGCACCTTTCACAGCCTACGCTGTCAAGACAGTTGAAGGACTTGGAAGAGGAGCTTGGGAAACAGCTTCTGATAAGGGGAAACAGGCAGGTCACATTAACAGAAGAGGGCATGATACTGCGAAAGCGCGCCGAAGAAATTTTACAGCTTGTGCATAAGGCGGAGGTCGAAATTTCACAGACCGACGACGTTATTGCGGGTGATATTACCATAGGCGCCGCGGAAACAGACGGCATACGCTTTCTGACAAAGGCGGCGCGGGAGCTGCAAAAAAACTGTCCCTTAATTCATTTTAATATAATAAGCGGTGACGGGATCACCGTTACCGAAAATCTTGACAAGGGGCTTATCGACTTCGGGCTTGTATTCGGCAAGGTGGACAAATCAAAATACGAATATGTCAATGTGCCTTATCATGACAGGTGGGGCGTGATGATGCGCAGAGATTCTCCCCTTGCGGAAAAACCGTCCGTTACCGCAAAGGATTTGGAGGGTCTGCCGCTGATTATTTCACGTCAGGCGCTTCACAAATCCGAGCTTTTGGAGTTTTTTTCCATGAATATGGATAAGGTCAACATTGCCGCCACCTACAATCTGCTGTTCAATGGCTCTCTTATGGTGGAGGAGGGTATGGGCTACGCAATTTGCTTTGATAAGATAATCAACGTTTCGGGGGACAGCGGTCTGTGTTATCGTCCGTTAGAACCTGAAATAACCGTGGGTATGAGCGTTATCTGGAAAAAGTATCAGGTGCTGTCCAAGGCGGCGGAGATGTTTTTGCAGAAGGTGAAGAAAAGTGCGGAAGCGGAGTGACAGCGCATTTTAATATCAATCGAATTTCTTTGGTGCATAAAAAATCGGGGGGGTGTAAAAAACGCCCCTATTTTATGTTTCCAAGAAATTTTGCATAAAATAGGGGCTGTCATTTTTACAGCCCCTTTTAAATATACAAATCTATGATTTCTCAATCAACAAATAAAATCCAAGCCGTCAGCATTAAAGCTTACACCGAGAAATTCAGACCGCCTGCCGCTTTTCCGCCAAACAATCCCGCAATATACTTATACATATCGTTAGCCGCATTATCAACGACTCCCGAAGCCCCCTGAAATCCACCGAAAGCTATCATAATAGGAAGGAATATGTCCTTGAACCTGTTTACGGTTCTGGAAACGGCGGCAGGAGAATCGTAGTCGGTTTCCTCGAAAAGCTTCTTTATCTCTTCTCTCACTTCCTTATTTGTAGCGGAAAGGACAGGAGTTTCGTAATACTTGGCTTTTTCCTCGGGCATAACAAAGCCCGGCTTATCCCAAATATCCCTGTGAGCCTCCAAAGACTCCTGTTCGCGGCGAATGGAGGTTTCTTCTCTTGCATCAAGCGCCTTTGCCACAAGTTCTTGCTTTTCCTCGGAAAGATTTTCCTTTGCCCAGCTTTTCACACTGGCTTTGCTTATTCCCATTTTTGCATAGTCGGTATAATCCAGATTGCCCTTGTAATCAAAATACTCAAAGCTTTTGTTGATCTTTTCGACAGTTTCGATGAGCTCGGAGAAATTCCACTCGGTGCCGTTTACCGTCACCTTGGTTTTTAAGCCCTCTGTGGGATTTTCCTTTCCGTTCGCTATATTTTCCTCGATTTCTTTTATAGCCGAAGAAATAGCGGAATTAATGGCGATCTCATCCTCTTTAAAGGAAGCCACAGAGCCAAAATAAGCTGTAATATCGGATTTGAGATTGGTACGGTAGCACATCTCTTTAGTATTTATATAACAAGTATCTACTCTTTGGCGAATGCCGCCTGCGTTTTCGCGTGCACTTTCGTAAGCTTTTTCATCGGCAATATTGTCCTCTGCCACCGATTTCAAGCCCTCCAAGTAATTGCCGCGGAAATCCTTTCCCGTGTTGCGGTCGTACATATAATTGGAATCGAGAATGCTGCCGTCTGCGGCAACATTTTTGCGCTGAAAACTGCCTACATGAATAGTCGAACCGGAAGATGTGGAAGGGTCTGCGGTAGTCTGAAGCCTGCGTATAGCTTTAAGAGCATCCACATCGGATTTTACCTTATCGGAATTAGTACCCGCAGCTTTGAGTTCCGAATTGCCCGCATTTTTTGCAAGCTCCGCATACTCTCTTATCTTTGCGGCGTTTTCGTCGGACAGATCTCCGCAGAAGTGGATCTCCACCTCATCGGTTCTTGCAACGGTGCCCTCCCGGCATTTAACTATGCCGTTTTCATCAGGCTCTCCCGCTGTGCTCTTTGCGGGATTGTAGCTTGGCGTGGCTTTCCAATCCATATTGGTGTAAATGGTCTGCATGGGTAATTCCTCCTGTAAATCTGCATTATATAAATTTTAAAGCTTTTTATTGGTATAGCTTTGAGAGTAATTCTGAGAATAAGCTCTGAAAGTGTTTGCGCTTGTGTTGGTCTTATAATAGCTCAGATCCTTTTTCTCCAAGGTCTCGGAGAATTTATCCCACGCTGACAGTATTTTGCTCATACCGCCGCCATGGCTCGACTTGCTGTCATTATCATAGAAATTCTCCCAGAATTCCTTGCTGAACCGCGAACGGGCGTTGGGCGAGGAGCAGTTATAGCGCCATACATCGGCGTATTTTTCGCTTTTGGCTTTGTCAAGGAAGGTCTTGCGGGCAAAGGCAGCAGTGTCTATTATCGCCTTTTTCTCGTCGCCGCTTTCCTTATAGGATTTTTTCATAACATCAACTATGGACCAAACCGAGGCTCTGTCCAAATCGGGGAAAGCGTCTGCGGTGGTTCCCAAAGGATCCTTGCGGGATTTTGCAAGGGCGTTGTCTACGGCGTCCATTTGCTTTTTGGCGTATTTTTCAACCAATCCGCCCAAAAGTCCCTTTACGCTGTCGCTTACTCCAAGCTCAACGGTTATCTTTTCCGCAGCCAGCCACTTCATGGCGATTCCCATTCCCACATATTCCTCATCTTTGTTTTGGAGAATTGCGCAGGCTTGCCTGAAAAGGTCGTCCTCCCCTAAAAGCTCGCTTGTCATGCCTATGGCGATAAGGTCGTTTTCGCTCCACAAGTCATTGTCTCCCTTTGCTTTTTCGGGAGTAAAAGACTTTCTCAAAGCGTTGGTCATAAAGCCGAGATCACGTTTCAGCCAGCTGTCCTCGGTGCCTTCCACCCCTGCGTAATCCTTGTTTTTGCTTATGAAATCGGCGTAAACGGCGGTTTTATCTCTTATTATTTTATTTATGCTTGCTTCCAGCTTATCCATTGGCAGTTCGGCGTCTAAGCTGTCAAAAGCCTTTCCGTACTGCTCCGCGAACTCCTCCGAAAAATGCTTTACCGTATTTTCAATAACGCTGTTCAGCTTTTCAAGCTGATGTTCCTGTTCCTCACCCGAAAAATCGGCTTTTATTCTGCTTTCAAGTCCTGCGAAAAGGGCGGCGGCGTAATCGGAAAATTCGCCGAAATTCTCATAATCCACAGAGCCTGCAAGATTTTTCTCAACGCCCTCCCAGCTGATCTCCCTGTCTAAGCCGTTACTGCGCAGATAGTCCAGAAACTCACCCTTGCTCATATCGCTTACGGAAGGGTCGGAAACCTTTGAGCAGCTTTTGTAAAGAGCAAAGCAGTTGTTTTCGGCAGAAGCGAACCAGCAGTTGTTCAATGCGTCCTCGGCGGAATAATCACGCTCGTAGTTTCTTTCAAGCTTTACCATTTGAATTTTGCTTGTATCAAGAGAGTTAACGGTAGAAATGTATGTGTCGGTTCTCGGAACGGCATTGTCCGAGGATTTTGGAACGTTCTTTATATTGGTGTAGGCGTCCAGACCCTCGTTTAAAAGACCTGTGAGCCTTTTGGAATCGTCGCTTGTAAAATTTGCAGGAGGTTGGTTTTCTCTGTGCTGAGGGGTTACGGACAGATTTGTGTTTGCTGCGTTAATAATCATAATCGACTCCTTTTGTAAATATACTGTTGCTTATTAGTTATATCGGCAGAAGGGCAGTAAAAGTTTAGGTATAACGGGAAATTTTGTTAAATGTGATCGATAGTTCCGAGAAACATAAACAAGGGGCTGTAAAAACAGCACATCATCTCTAAGAGCGGATTTCCACTCGAGCAACTATCTTGACAGCACGAATTTCAAAAATCAACTGAGTTCGGAGTTTTTGCCCAATTTTTCAAGCAAAAACTCCGAACTCAGTTAGATAGACAAGATTTAAAAATCTCCCGGTTTTTCGTACTAATCCCACAGTTTTAAAAGGGATTAGTACCGGAAATCTTTTAAATCTTGTCGGTTTTGAAATTCTTTTTTAAATCAGTAAATTACCGCCAACTTTTCTGAGAAATCCGCTCTTAGAGATGCTGTACTGTTTTTTCGCTTCTTATAACCCTCTCCAAAAGCCTTCTGTCCAACATCACCAAAAACAGCAAATAAGCCAGTCCGCCCATGCAGACAGTCAACAGCATACGAATTATCCCCCCGAAATTGCAGAATAATATATAATAAGCGATCAGGCTCAAAAGACAGCACACCGCCGCGGCGGAAAACGGCTTTACAAAAATGGGGAAAATCTTTATTTTAACTCCCAGAGCCGATTTCAAGCACACCAAGCCCAGTATCATAACCAGCAGGTGAGACAGCACCGTAGAAATAGCCGCACCGCTGATTGAAAAATAGGGAATGCGCAAAAGCAGAAGGTTTAATATCAGCTTTGCGGCGGAACCCGACATCATCAGCTTTATGGGCAGATCAAATCTGCCTATTGCCTGAAATACCGAAAACAGACCTCCGCAAAGAGCTATGGGAATTCCACCGATACACAGCACCGTCAATGGGTAAACGCTGACGCTTATTTCGGCGGCTCTCGAAGGATAAAGCAGGGCAAGAACAGGCTCCGCCAATACTCCCAAAGAAAGGCACAGGGGCAGACCTATAATGAAAATCCCCGTTAATAAGATGCTCACATTTCTTTTGACCTCGTTTTTGTTTCCGCACTCATAAGCTGCCGCAATGGAGGGCAGTGCGCTTTTACCTATCAGGGCGGTAAGGGAGGTTATCAGCATAAACACCGACAGCACTATTCCCGTATAGCTTCCATAAGCAAAATTGCCGAAGTTCTGCGCTCCCGCTTCATTTATGGCATTTTTGAAGGTGAGATAAAAAAACTCTGTGTTTTTCCCGAAACACTCCTGAATCCCGCCCGAAATAGTCAGCAGGTCGATAAATGAGCCTAAATTGATTATCACCGCACCCAGCGAAATCGGCAGGGATTGAGCGATTATTTTTTTGATAAGTATGTATCTTTTCGGAGGTTCGGGACTGCTTTCCAAATCAAAATCGGTGATAGAATCCGAGCCTAACCTGCTCCTCAGCATTAAGAACACCGTTCCGCAAAGCTCGCCCACGGTAACACCCAGCACAGCGGCGGCAGCGCAGTATGGGAGGACCTTGTCGGCGGGAATGACCCCTTCCCTTCCCATAAACAAAACCGCCCCTGCCAGCCCTAAGCCCATTACCGCTTTGACTATCGATTCCAACACCTGTGAAAGAGCGGTGGGCATCATATTGGAAAGCCCCTCGTAATAACCTCTGTAAGCGGCGGCAAGACAGCAGAACAATACCGACGGCGAAATTGCCAGAACCGACAGCAGGCTTTCATGGGAGTTTGCCGCATAGTCCGAAAAGGGGACGGCAAAGGCTATCATAAACACAGTGCCAATAATTCCCGAAACAACAGACAGTGTCAGGGCGGCGGATTTAATGCCCCTCGCCTCCTTGAACCTGCCAAGGGCGGCGCTCTGAGCCGTCATTCTTGTGACAATAACGGGAAGTCCCGCCGCCAGAACGGTGTACACGGGCGAAAAAAAGCTGTAAGCCGTGGAAAAATAGCCCATGCCCGTTCCCCCAATCATGTTTGTGAGAGGAATTTTCAGCACCGCGCCCACTATTTTGGTAATAAACATAGCCGTAAAAAGAATCAGTGTATTCTTAAAAAAGCCCGATTTTTCTTTCATCTTAACATTGTCCTTTCCTGTTCTTGTACATTTTTATTCGGACAAGAAAAGAATATGCGGAAAATGTTGTTTTTTCGGTCAAACCCTTTATTCCTTTGAAAAAATGCCATATTTCAGCGGAGATTTTGTAACTGTTTTGTAACCATTTTTCTATTGACTTATATATTAAAGGGTGGTATACTCTATAAAGTATGATATATTGAGATATTATTGTAAAAAGGTAGAAGTATGAAGAATACAATAAAAGATTTGATGTTTCCCTTAAAGGGCCTGCAAGCTTTTTTCGGCAAAAAACTTGCGGCGGCTATCCTTGTTACTGTGGCTGCGGCAGAACCTGTGTGTTTTTTGTGGGGACTGCTGCCTTCGCTGATAACTGCCTTGGTGACGGCTGTGCTGTTCTCTTTATTAAAGCTTGACAGATTTTACGGCAGCAATTCCGTAGTCAGCATTGCCCTTTCCCTTACTACTTCGGTATTTATGTCAAACCGACTTAAGGATATTCTGCATTCCGCAACCGATTATGATTATGGTTCTGTCCTTAAAACTGTATGTCTTTCGGTTCTCATTTTCCTTTTGCTTACTCTGTTTTTCGGTATTTTTCTGCATTACGGCGCATCGGACAAGCTTGACCTGAAGGGCTTGGGGAAAATGACCCTTGGCGGCGGTGCAATGCTGTTTATCCTGTTTGTCTTTATCCCCTGTGACAGCTATGTTAACAACTTTTCCGATTTTAATTTCCCTTTGACGGCGTTTATCTTTATTCTGCTGGGACGGTTTTTCCTTTATCTTCTCCCCTTTGCTTATTTGGGAGCGGTTTTGAAGGAAAAGCAGCAGGACGTGCTTTTTAATATACTCTGCGGTCTGATCCTCTGCCTTTATGCTCAGTTTATGTTTATGAATCAAAACTTAGGACTTGTTATGGGAGAAGAGGTCAAGTGGGAAGAGCATCTGGACTACGGCTTGATCACCCTGGTCGTATGGATTGTATTGTTAGCGCTGCCCTTTGTTCTGTCAAAGCTGCTGAAGAAGCTGTGGAAGGGTATCTCCTTGGCGGTTCCCGGCTTTATCGGCATTATTCAGCTTGTCACACTTGTGATACTTCTTGTTTCCTCTGAAAACAATTTATTCGCTTACAGAAACGAAAGTATGGATTATAGGGAGCAGTTTACCGTTTCCTCCAAGAAAAACATAGTTACATTTATCTTTGACGCGGCGGACAACAAGTATTTCAAGACCCTGCTTGAAACACGCCCCGAGGTTTTTGACGGCTTGGAGGACTTCACCCTGTACACAAACACCTGTTCCGTACATGACTACACCTTGGCTTCAATATCACAAATGCTTACAGGAACGGAAAGCATACCCATGTACGACACCCAAGGCTGGCTTAGGGAAGCTTGGACAAGCCAAAAGGCGGAGGATTTCTATTCTCGTCTCCACAAAGCGGACTATACCGTCAACGGCTTTATGTATACCGACGCTCCCGTAGATCTGCTGGAAGGCAAATACGACAATGCAAGCTCGGCAAAGAAAGAAATTGCCGCCAACAGAGAGGCTATTGCCGACAGCATTATGAGAATTTCGGAATACCGCTGTATGCCTTATCTTCTGAAACGGTTTTTCAGCATTCAGAATGTGGATTTCAAATCCTTTGTAACCATCTCGGATAATGAGTATTATTATACCGACGCGGCTTATAAGGAGCATTTGACCCTTACCAGATCCGACAGCGATGACAACTATTTTATTTTTGAGCATTTGCTTGGTCCTCACCCGCCATGCGATGATTATATTGAGGAAACCGTAAACTGCCTTAACATAGTTAAGGAATATATAAGACAGCTTAAGGAAATGGGACTTTATGACGACGCCTTTATCATCGTCACCGCCGACCACGGCAGGCACACCAGCAATTTTACAGAGGCAGCCGCAACACCGATCTATATGGTTAAAGAAGCGGGCAAAACTCATGAAAAAATGGAGATAACAAATGCGCCCCAGTACCATGCGGATTTTCTTGCAACATACCTTTATGCGGCAGGTCTTTACACCGAATCGGACAGAGAGATCTACGGAAACACCGTCTTTGACTTTAAAGAGGACGAGGAAAGAGAACGTATATGGTATGATCACACTTCCGACGACAGCAAACCTAATCCGAACAACGCTTCCTGCAATGTTTACTACGCTTACAAATACACGGGTAACACCGATGATTTAAAACAGCTTCTTAACGATAAAAATCCTTATGAGATAATCGTTAAAAAATAAAAAAAGAAAAATAAAATAAAACAAAACAGAATAAGGAGAACTGAAATGAAAACAAAAAGATTTATTAGATTCGGACTTTATTCCGCAGCCGCGGCAATTATGCTGACTCAAAGCTGCTACGCCTATATCGACCCCGCCGCCACCACCTATATTCTGGCTATCGTTTCGGGTGTTGTTGTCGCTGTGGGCACAGCCTTCGGAATTGTCTGGAATAAGCTGAAAAGAAAGCTGAAAAAGAAAGACGGCGATACCGAGGAGCCTGTTCAGAATTATGTCCCCGATGATTCAAAAGGAGAAAATGTAGTTATCACCGCCAATGATCTGCTTGCTGACGATGATGAGGAAAAAAACAAGTAAGTGATTAACACATTCGGGAGGTGTCTTTTTGGACGCAGTAATAGATTTTCTTATCGGAATTTTGGGCTGGATAATGTACGGCTGTTACTATCTGATAAAGAATTACGGAATTAGCATTATAGTTTTTACCCTTATAACAAAGCTGATTATGTTCCCCATTTCGCTTTTAACCCAGAAAAACTCCATAAAAATGGTTCAGATGCAGCCTCAGCTTAACGCCCTTAAAATCAAGTATATTGACGATAAGGACAAGTACACGGACGAACAGGTGGCTTTGTACAAAAAATACAAATACAACCCCTTTATGGATACCATTCCCCTTTTAATTCAGATACCCATTATTTTAGGCTTGGTGGGAGTAGTTTACCGCCCACTGTCTTATGTTATGAACATTGACAGAGGGATTATCGAACAGCTTAAGGACTGGCTTGTGAACACTCTGGGAATCGAAGCTGACAATATGTATCAGCTTTCGATTTTTCAGCAGATACGTGAAGGAGTCAATGTTCCCTCCGCTATTCCCGAAAACATCGTTAACGCTATCCGCAATTTTGACATGAATTTCTGCGGATTGAATTTAGGACTTACCCCTTCATTCAGCGGGAATTACGAGCTTTTGCTTATCCCCTTGCTGGCAGGGCTCAGCGCGTGGCTTCTGTGCTTTGCCCAAAACAAAATAAACGTGCTGCAAATTGCTCAGAACAGCGCCATGAAAATTGCCACGTCGGTCATAATGATAGCTTTTTCCGTCTACTTCTGCTTTTTGGTTCCCGCAGGCGTAGGTCTTTACTGGATTTTCGGAAACCTTTTCGCTATACCCTCTATGGTACTCTGCAACGTGGTAATTCCCCCCAAAAAGTATATAGACTATGACTATCTGCTGAAATCCAAGGAGCAGATGCTTTTAAAGGAAAAAGAGCATAAAAAGTATTCCAAGAGAGAAAAGGCGGATTATAAGCGATTTTTCACGGCGGAAAAAATGCAGCTTATGATCTATTCCGAGTCCAACGGATTTTACAAGTATTATGCCGGAATGATCGACTATATCTGCGAGCATTCGGATATACAGATACATTATGTAACCAGCGACCCCAACGATAAGATTTTTGAAGATAAAAGAGAACAGATACACAGCTACTTTGTGGCAAGCGACAAGCTGCTGATACCCTTATTTATGAAGCTTGACTGTGATATGTGCATTATGACGATGCCCGACCTTGAAAAATACCATATCAAGCGGTCAAGGGTAAGAAAAGACATAGAGTATGTGTATGTGGTTCACGGAATCGGAAGCAACGCTCTCACTCTGAGAAAGGGCGCCCTTGATTGGTACGACACTATGTTCTGTCCCACCGTTGACGGAGAAAAGGAAGTCAGGGAAATGGAGGAGCTGTACCATACCAAGCCAAAGGTGCTTATTGAAGCGGGTTATATGCTTATCGACGAGATGATAGAAAAGTACGGTAAAATGGAAAAGAAGGAGAATAACCCTCCGAAAATCCTTATCGCTCCCTCATGGCAGCCCGACAACATTATAGATCTATGCGTTGACGAACTGTTGGAGCAGCTCCAAAAGACAAAGTACGAAATTATCCTCAGACCTCATCCTCAGGCGGTAAGACACGCTCCCGAAAAATTTGCGGAAATGCACGAAAAATATGACGGTACAAATATAGAGGTGCAGACGGACTTTTCCTCCAACAACCCCGTTATGGAGGCAGATGTGCTGATCACCGACTGGTCGGATATTTCCTTTGAATTTGCATTTACCACAAAAAGACCCGTTCTCTTTATCAACACTCCTATGAAGATTATGAACCCCGAATATGATAAGATCGCCACTACTCCCATAAATATATCCCTGAGAAATATTTTGGGCAAGGCGGTGGAGGTAGGCGAGCTGGATAAGGTCAACGGCATTATAGACGAGTTTATACAAAACCGTGAAAGCTATCACGATACCATTGAAAACACATTGAACGAGAGAGTTTACAATGTGGGCAAGAGCAAAATCATTTACGGAAGATATGTTATAAAAAGGCTTGCAAAAAGCAAGTAAGCAACAGACAGAGCTTTAAAATAACTCCGCACAGGACTGTTAGGTTTATGTGCGGTTTTTATTGCATAAACATTTTTTGAGATTTCCTTCAGAAGGTGATTAAGGTGAATAAGGACAGAACGATTTATAAAAAAGCATTGAAATTAGCCGTCCCCATAATGGTGCAAAATGGAATAACCAATATGGTGGGACTGATAGACAACTTAATGGTAGGCAGTCTGGGCAGCGAATCCATAACTGCCGTTTCCATTGTAACACAGCTTATCTTTGTGTTTAATCTGGCAATTTTCGGCGGATTTTCGGGTCCGGGAATATACGGCGCCCAATACTACGGAAAAGGCGATACAGAGGGCTTCCGCAACACAGTGCGCATAAAGCATTGGATAGGCTTGACCATTCTTATAGGCGGTATTCTGATATTTCTGTTCGGCGGAGAATTTCTGATAGGACTGTATCTGAAGGGCGAAAGCGAAGACGTAGACCCTGTACTGACAATGAAGCTGGCAAAGGAATATCTGTCAGTAATGCTTTGGGGACTTCCCTTTTTTGTGGCAGGACAGATATTCACAGGCAGCCTGCGTGAAACAGGAAACAGCGTTAAGCCTATGGTTTCCGGAATCGTGTCGGTTTCAATGGACATACTTTTCAACTATCTGTTTATTTACGGCAATTTCGGTTTTCCCCGCTTAGAGGTAAAGGGCGCCGCCATAGCTTCGGTTATTGCCAGAATAACGGAAGCGCTGACAATAATTATATGGGCGTTTGCTGCAAAGAAAAAGCATACGTTTTTGCAGGGACTTTACCGCACCTTGCTTATTAAGGGCAGTATTGTGTGGAAGCTGCTGAAAAAGAGCATTCCGATCTTCTTTAATGAGCTTTTATGGGCGGCGGGGCTGGCTGTTCTCACACAGTGCTATTCTATGAGGGGTTTGGATATTGTGGCAGGAGTTAACATCTCCAATGTGCTTTGCAACCTCTTTAACGTGGTGTTTGTGGCTATGGGTAATGCGGTGGGCATCATTACGGGGCAAACCTTGGGAGCGTCCAAGTTTGAGCAGGCAAAAAAGAACTCCTTCAGACTTGTTTGGTTCACTGCGATAATCTGTGTGCTGCTGGCGGCGGGGCTTATATCCATTTCGAGGCTGTTCCCTTCCTTCTATAATACCACAGACGAGATAAAGGGATATGCGTCTAAGTTCATTATAATAACGGCGCTGTTCTTCCCCGTTCAGGGAATACTTAATACGCTTTACTTTACATTGAGGTCGGGAGGGAAAACCTTTGTCACCTTTTTGTTTGACAGCGTTTATTCATGGGTTGTACCGGTTCCATGCGCATTTCTGCTGTGCAGATTTACGGCAGTTCCTGTTTTTGCGGTATATGCAATAATTCAGGCGGCGGATCTTATAAAGGTGACTATTGGCGCGGTATTGATACGCAAAGGGGTTTGGATAAGCAATCTGGCTGATGACGAAAAGACAAACAGACGGCTGACCTAAAAGCGTCTTAAAAAAGCTGTACAAAACATCACAGTTCCCTCACCGGCAAAGCAGCAGCTCTGCCTCCTCCCTGCTCAAATTGGGATTCAAAGCCGCATTAACTCCCATGGCAATGATCTCCCCAAACCTCCCCACAACGGAATCGATATCACGGGGAGTTACCATTAAAGGCTCTTTAACACTATCAACAACCGAATCAAGGTCAATAACGGTAGGAACTCCCACAGCTATAACCTTGGTCTCCATATTAAGTTTGTTTACAGCTGTGCGGTTTCCCCCGACTCCGCTTCCGGGTGCGATGCCCGTGTCGGTGAGCTGAATTGTGCTTGCCAGACGGGAAAAATCGCTGCAGGCAAGGCTGTCTATCACTATTATTGCAGAGGGCAGAAGAGCTTTTGAAATGCTGTGAAGATATTCGGCGCTTTCTATTCCCGTCTGCCCCATTACTCCCATTTCCAGCACTGCCACAGGGCGAAGTCCCAGCTCCTTAAACTCATCGATTTCCGATAAATGAGCAGTGGCGGGAATTTTGTGCACTGCCCTCGCCCCCAGGCTGTCGGGAGTTACCCATTCGTTTCCCAAGCCCGCCACCAATACCCTTTCCCAGCCCATAACCGGTTTTAACAGCGTATTGAGATAGTGGGTCAGAGCACAGCTTACAGAACCCTTGTCCGCATTGTCACAGTGAAGGGTGATATACTTCCCCGCGGGCTTTCCTATCAGCTTTTCGCCCTGCTTTCCCACAGCCACGCAGGTAACCTTGACCCCGCAGCGCATTTCCTCGGTCATTTCTATATCCTTGTCGTTTAACTCCGCACTGAATTCAACCGCTAAATCCGTTCTTTTCATATGTCCTCCGCTCCTCTTGTAAAAATATACAATAAATTCATTTATATTAGTGATTTTTTCTCATCTTTGTTAAAATATACTAATCTTTTGAAAAAATTAAAAAAACACTTGAATTTAATTGCATTTTGTGGTAAAATATATCGAGTGGAAAAAAGCCAATAGGAAAACAACTCCTTGCGGCATATCATTGATAACATTGCGAGGAGGTGTAACAATGCCTAACATCAAATCTGCCAAGAAAAGAGTGTTGGTTTCCAAGGTAAGACAGGAACGCAATAAGGCAGCTAAAACTCAGCTTAAAACCGTTATGAAGCAGGCAAGAGCAGAAGGCGCTGACGATGCAGCAAGACTTGCAGCCGTTAAGAAGCTTGATAAAGCAGCAGGCAAGGGTCTTATTCATAAGAACAAGGCAGCCCGTCTTAAATCAAGAATGGCTAAGAAGGCTTCCGCTACTGCGTAATTTTTAAAAATAAAGAGGCTGTTAAATACAGCCTTTTATTTTTTATTAAAAATAAAACAGGGACTGTAAACAAACAGCCCCTTCAGCTTGTCGAAAAACCTCCCTTTGGTCGGCTTTTCGGCATGCTGACGCCGTTTTTGACGGCAAAGCCGTCAAAAACAAAAATCGGGCAGAGCCTTGCTCTACCTCGATTTTTAGGCTATGATCTTGATTTATGGGGAAACCCTGATGGTTTCCCCATAAGACCCCTTTCATTCCGAAAAATAAAAGTTTAGACTTTTTATACAAGCTGAGGGGCTGTAAACAAACAGCCCCTTTATTTTAAACTTGTGCTGATTTTTACACCTTCTCCGCCGAATTGATAACCAAAATATCTCCCTCGGTAAATACAGTCTTTCCCCTTGGAATAATGACCCTGTCTCCCCTCTTTACCAGCACCACCAGATGACTGTTGTCGGGAGGAAGCTCGGAAAGCATCAAACCGCAGTATTGGCTTTCCTTGGTAACATTAACCTCGGTAAGATTTATGCCCTCGCCGTCGCTTATGGCGGGTGCACAAAGCACCGCCACGTCCCCCGCCTTTATTTGCGTAAAGCCCTTGGGGATTATCCTTTTATCATCTCTTACTATCAAAGCGATAAGAGTATCGGGAGGGAGAGCCAAATCCTTTATATGCTTTCCGCTCCAACGGCTGCTTTCGGTAACATTGAGCTTTATAAACTGAACCGGCAATTCTTCGGAATAGTCGTTAAAGGTGGTCATAACGTCATTGGTGTTATCTATCATTTTCAGCTTTCTTGCAACAAAGGGGATAAGCGAACCTTGAAGCAGCAGCGACAAAAGCACCGCCAAAAATACCGTATGGAAAATATCGTATTCCTCAAAGTTTGAAGCTGCCGCCGCCATTATCGCAAATACTATTGAGGCTACTCCTCTTAATCCCGAAAACGAAACCAAAAGCATTTGATTTATTTTGCACTTAAAGGGCGCCAGAATGCCGAAAACTGCCGCGGGACGGGCAATAAATACCATAAACAAGGATATAAGCAAGCCCGCAATAAGCACCTCGGGAAGCTTTGAGGGAAATGCCAGAAGTCCCAGCATAAAGAATACCGCCATTTGGAGCAGTCCCGTTACACCGTCGAAAAAGTGTACAAGGTTTCTCTTGCCCTGTATGGGTTTGTTGCCAAGATAAATGCCAACTATATAGGCGCTGAGGTAGCCGTTTCCGTCGATAACCGAGGGAGCGGCAAAGGCAAGCAGAGCTATTGCCACCATAAACACCGAATCAAATCCCGCAGTATCGGATTTGAACCTTTTCAGAATAAACCATGCCAGAACTCCGATGCCAAATCCGAAAAGTCCGCCAAAAATCAGCTGTTTAAAAAGCAGCAGAGTCAGATCGCCTGCCGAGCCTGTGCCGCCGATGATAGACAGCATAATTACAGTCAGCATATAGGCGAATGGGTCGTTACTTCCGCTTTCAACCTCTAAAAGAGAGGCGGTGTTATATTTCAGATTAAGCCGCTTGCTCCTCAGAATGGAGAATACCGTGGCAGCGTCGGTGGAACCAAGGCATGCGCCGATAAGCATACCCTCGACCAGCTCAAAGCCCAAAGCGAAATGACAGAAAAGTCCTGTCAGAATAGCGGTAATTACCACTCCAAGAGAGGACAGGAGCATGGACTTCACCGCCACAGGCTTTGCTTTATAGATATTTGTTCCGAAACCGCCGTAAAACATAATAAATATAAGGGCTATGCTGCACCCTGTTTCAGCCAGCGAATAGTCCTCAAAGGGAATTTTGAACACTCCGTCGGAGCCGAACAGCATTCCCACGCCTATAAAAACCAAAAGCATAGGCACACCGAATCTGCCCGAAATTCGGTTCGCCATTATACAAATCAAAATAACTGCTGCAATTATCAGTAGCGTTAATTCCAAGTTTTACCTCTGTCTTTCCGTTTATGTATCTCTATACGTTATTCTTTTTTATTAAGAAACTGTTCCAATAGGAATGGTGTGCGGGTTTTCGTGCATATTTTGTTGATGGCAAGGCAAAAATCCGCAGGCGGGCTGTTGC
Source organism: uncultured Ruminiclostridium sp. (assembly GCA_964636555.1). Classification (GTDB taxonomy): domain Bacteria; phylum Bacillota; class Clostridia; order Oscillospirales; family Ruminococcaceae; genus Ruminiclostridium_E. The sequence continues at coordinate 366,199 of CAZWRZ010000002.1, read as the reverse complement.
CCGTCAAGGATTTTTAACGCAGTCAGCGGCAAAATATGCCAAAAAGACGTGCGCCATTCCTATTGGTACAGTTTCTAAAGCCTTATTTCCATTTCCACCGTGTCCTGCCAAATTCCGAACTTGTCTTGGGCGATCCTTTCACGGTAACCCACCATACGGAAGCCGCATTTTTCGTGCAGTTTTATGCTTCCCGTATTTTGGCGGCATATTCGGGATTCCAGCATCCACACTCCGAAGCTCTCCGCCTTTTCCTTGACTTTTTCTATAAGGGCAAAGCCTGCGCCTTGTCTTTTGCAGCCCTCTCTTACATATATGCTAAGCTCGGTAACGCCGTTATAGGGGGTTCTGGAAAGTCCGAGAGTTAATGCCACCCAGCCGATGATCTTTCCCTCCGTTTCAGCAACATATCTGCAAAAGGGCAGATGAGATCCGTTCCATTCCTCATAATCGGGAACGTATATCTGAAAGGTTGCAGTACCGCTTTCCACACCCTGACCGTATATTTCTGCTACCTGAGGGTAATCCTCTTTTGTCATTTCTCTTATTTTAAAATTCATTTTTTTGCCTGTTCTTTCTGTTTTCTTTTGTTCTTTTTTCAATTCTCATGAATATTATACAATATTTTTGCTGTAAATACAATAGGTAAATGAAATTATATAAATATAGGCTTGCATTTTTTAATAAAATATGATATACTTGTATTCATCTTAAAAAGATTGGAGCTGAAAAGATGCGAAATTTTTCTTGCTGAAATCAGGGCAAAATTGAATTTGCGGTAATACCGCTTGTTTTGTTATGCCCAAACTGCAAGAAAACATCTTTCGGCTAAAAAGTATTGTTAAAGCAATGCAAGGGCATCGGCAAACCTATGTAACTGTCTTTTTATCGGCTGTAAGAGATTTTTCTTGCAGCCGTATTTTTATACTAATAACCATTTGAATTGTGGATAAAATCCACAATTCAAATCTTTCGGCTTTGCCGAAAGACCGCCAAGGGCGGTGGTTATTTAAGTTCAATACAATAACTGAGGGAGCTTTGCTCCCTCACCCTGCCGCTATTGCGGCAGGGCATTTAAAAAATGGATTTATCCATTTTTTAAATGGTTATTAGTATTATTCAAAAAGAAAGGCAGGTACAAAAACAATGTCAATAATAAATATAACAGATCTTACCTTCGCTTATGACGGAGGATATGAAAATATTTTTGAAAACGTCTCCTTCCGTATCGACACCGATTGGAAAACGGGACTGACAGGACGCAACGGAAGAGGAAAAACCACTTTTCTTAAGCTGCTTATGAAGGAATACGAATATAAGGGCGTTATTTCCGCTTCAACGGACTTTGAGTATTTCCCTTATAAAGTGAGTTCGGGGGAATCAAATACACTTGAAGTTATTGAGCAGATCGCCCCCGATGTTCAGTATTGGCAGATATCAAGGGAATTAAATCTGCTGGAAACGGAGGAAGAAATTCTGTACCGTCCCTTTAGCACCCTTTCAAAGGGAGAACAGACCAAGGCGCTTCTGGCAGCAATGTTCTTAAAAGAAAACGCCTTTCTGCTGATAGACGAGCCTACCAATCACCTTGATATAAAGGGGCGTGAATCGGTAAGCCGCTATCTTAACGGGAAAAAGGGCTTTATTCTGGTTTCACACGACCGTTTGTTTCTGGACAGCTGCATAGATCACATAATGTCTATCAACAAATCGGATATACAGATACAAAAGGGAAATTTCTCCTCATGGCTGCAAAACAAGGAAAGGCAGGACAGCTTTGAGTTGGCGGAGAACAACAAGCTTAAGAAGGAAATAAAGCACCTTGAAAAAGCCGTAAAGGAAACCGCACGCTGGTCGGATAAGGCGGAATCCCGCAAAATCGGCATTGATCCGATGAAAGTGGATAACAAAAGCGGTTACCGTCCGCTTCAGGGCGCAAAATCCAAAAAGCTTATGGCAAGGGCAAAGGCTATTGAAACAAGACGAGAAAACGCTTTGGAGGAAAAAACAAAGCTGCTGAAAAACATCGAGAACGCCGACAAGCTGAAAATCGGACAGCTTGAATACCGCTCGGAACGTTTACTGACGGTTCAGGGGCTTTCGGTAAGCTATAATGAAGCACCAATATTTGAAAATCTTTCCTTTGAAATAAACAGCGGCGACCGAATTTGGCTGCAAGGAAAGAACGGATCGGGAAAATCCACGCTTATCAAGCTTATTCTTAGTTCTTCTGATGCCTTATGCCAAAAAGGTATCATAGAAAAAGGCAGCGGGCTGAAAATCTCCTATGTTCCCCAAGATACATCGGATCTCTGCGGACGGCTGTCGGATTACGCAAGAGAATACGATATCGAAGACAGCTTTTTTAAGGCAATATTAAGCAAGCTGAACTTTTCGGATCTGCGCTTTGACAGAAAAATCGAGGATATGAGCATGGGACAAAAGAAAAAGGTTCTTATTGCAAGAAGCCTTTGCGAAAGGGTACACCTGCATATCTGGGACGAACCTATGAATTATATTGACGTCATTTCCAGAATGCAGATCGAGGAAGTAATGCTGGAATTCAAGCCTACGGTGCTGTTTGTGGAGCATGACAGGGCATTTGGGGAGAAAATTGCCAATAAGGTTATATGCTTGTAGAAAAATCTTCCGTTGGACAGATTTTTGACAAACTAAATCGGCATTATCAAAAAACTTCGTTTATTGATAATGCCGATTATAATTTTATGCCTCAAATATTTTTTTGTCTTGCAGCCGCACCACTCGTTTACAACCTTTTGCGATCTCTTCATCATGAGTAACTATTAACACGGTTGCTCCCTTTTTATTTAAATCAATCAGAAGCTCCAAAACAGATTTCGATGTTTCCGTGTCCAGAGCTCCTGTGGGTTCGTCCGCCAGAATCAGCTTGGGCTTTGCCACAATAGCTCTTGCTATGGCGGTTCTTTGCTTTTGTCCTCCCGAAAGAGCTCTGACCTTCTTTTTTGCAAGCTCTGCTATGCCTACAAGGCTCATAGCCTGCATTGCCGCTTCCTTGGGCTTTCCCATATCAGAGGGCTTGTTGAAGAGAATAGGTGTCAATACGTTTTGTATTACGCTTTCCTCTTCAATAAGTGCATAGTCCTGAAATACAAAGCTTATTTGAGTGCCTCTCAGCGCCGCCCTTTTGCCGTCCGAAAGCTTGGAAACATTTGTGCCGCAGAAAAGGTATTCTCCGCCGTCAAAGCTGTCAACACAGCCTAAAATATTCAAAAGGGTGGATTTTCCCGAACCGCTTTTGCCGATTATCGCCGTAAGCTCTCCTTCCTCTACGGTAAAATCTATATCCTTCAGGACTTCAAGCAGCGTTCCGTTTCCGTTTTTATAGCTTTTGGAAAGGTTTTTTATTTCAATTATATTTCCCACATCAAGTCTCCTTTAAGTTCTGAACAGCCGTTTTTTTCTTCATAATTAAAAAGGGAACTGCTGTTGATATAAGCGAAACGGCGATTCCCGCCAAAAGTGCCGCAAGTACGACCTTCGGTTCGGTGACAAACATTTGGGCGTCATCGAAGATTTCGCTCCGAACAATATTGTACTGAATGCCCATTGCCGCCAAAAAAAGCAAAAATGCCGATCCGTACATAGAAAGAAAATATGTTAAGTATATTCCCACGGATTTAATAAAGCTGCACCCGTTAAGATAATATATTGAGAATACCTTTTTGACCTTTTTGACATTCAGGAAGGAAACGCAGACAATGGCAATAAGGGTAAGTCCCATAAACAGATACAGCATAAAGAAAACGCTTCTGAAAACCTCGTCCGCCGTCTTTTTGGACATATCGACCATATCCCTGCCTAATTGACAATAACCCAGGCCCTTGGCGTAGCTGTAAACGTCCTGTATCTCTTCTTCGGTAATATCGTCTCTGAAGTATATCAGCGCAGTATTTCCGCGGAATTCATAGCCTTTAAAAAGCTCTTCGTCATAAGGGAAAAAGATTATTGCATTATCATCAACTATGTAGCGTCTAAACGTTTGTCCTACCGTGTCAATTAAATTACCCCATCTTCCGTAAACCATAAAGCGGAAAGGTTCTATTTTTTCGGCAGTACCAACAATTTTCCCTTTTACATTAACATTTTTGATCGGTGTTGTATCATCGGGAGATTTCATTTCCAATTCCAGCTTAATATCCATATCAATAACATCACCGATATTAAACTCGTCTTGTGCCATCATAACTTCCTTATATGGATAATCACCGGTTTCTGGGTCTATCCCCGCTTCCTCATCCGGCAGCCAGCGAACTCCCTTATGTATTACAATGGGATAACAGCCATCATCGGTTTTTCCGCTCTCAAAGATCCAATCGCCTTTTCCGCTTATGCCCTTGCCCAAATATGATGCGGTTATTTCATCATAGATATAAACTTCACAGCTGTTGGCTTCGTCATAATAATCCATCATTCCGTAGACGCCTTTTATAGCCCCTTTTTTTTCACAGTATTCAAGGAGTTTGTCTCTCAGTCCCGTATCGATCACGGTATAGAATGTACCGTTTTCTTCGTCTGTAAAATCAGTTCCTTCTCTTCCCATAAAAAACAAAGAATTGTTTAAGGGAGAATCCTTAAAGAAGTTGTATTCATAGTAAAACCCATATATCTGATTAAATGAAAGAGCCATCATATAGCAGGTGAGAAAAGCCATAACCGTCACAGTAATGTTAGAGCCTATATTTTTAGTCCACAGTCTTTTGACCGAAATAAGAAAACCCTTCATCATTCACTCCTCCTGTAAACCGTAACCGCCGCGTCTTTCAGAAAATCAACCGCATAAAATACCGTTACGATAAGATAAACCCCTAAAAACAAAAGGAAAAGGGAGAATCCGTTTTCAAAGCTGATATCCATGGTGTTATAGCCTAAATTGGGTTCAAAAATAAATTTATTGGCGGCAAATCCTAAAACCAAAGCCAACAAAAAGCTTACAATATAGTTAAAGAGACAGCATAAAACAGTTATGACAGTAATTTCCCTTTTGGAAGCACCGCAAATCGAGTATATGGAAAATCTCCGTACTCTTTTTGACAAAATATAAGAGTACATAAACATAATACAGATCATTCCGATAGCAAAAGCAACGGCGGACAGCCATCTCATTGAAGATATTTGGTCTGAAATTATTTTGTCAAAATCCACTAAATTGGTCACATTTCCGAAAATGCCCTCTATTTCCTTCAAATCGGCGTTAAACTCCTCTTCGGTAAGCTGAAATACACTGAGACGAATTTCGATCCTTGCGGGTTTAAAGTGTTTAAGGACAGCAGCCTCGGGAAAAGCTAATGTTTCAACGCCTGACAATCCGCCGCCGAAGGTCCCGCATATTTTAAAGGAAACAAGCTCATACTCGTCCTTATCATCAGCATTATTTTCATCTTCACCGACAAATAAAAATATTCCCGTTTCCTTGTGCTTTTTTAAAACAAGCTCATCGCCCACATCTTTTCCAAGCTTTGTAATATAGGAATAAGGAATATAAACGGAATTTGGATCGGTGTTTTTTTCTATTGCAATTTCTCCGCCAAACATCATAGCATCCAAAGGCTTGCCCAAAATACCGAGCAGGGAAATACCGGAGGGATTCCCTCCGATATTGCCGCAGCTTATCTCTGCCATTTCAAAGCCCTTAAGCTCTGAGGTCCTATCAAGCTCCTTTTCCGACATCTCCTTTTGGATATTTGAAGAAAGAACATAGTAGGGGCTTTTGTCGTATTGATTGGACAATATTCCCGTATAAGAGCCGAAATACTGTAGGATAAAATAAATCACCAAGGCTGTAGAAATAATATTCACCGCAAAGCTTGCCTTATTGGAAAGCTCGGTTTTTATAGCGTAAATAAAATATTTCATTTTAGTTTTATATGTAATCCTTTGAAAATTTTAACAAATATGTAAAATTTATACAATATTTGTTATTACTATTTTACCGATAATTTATTCTTTTGTCAATATATTTTTAATAAATTTGAAATTTTGATTTAATTGATTATTCTTGACATTATTCCCTCTTTGAGGTAAAATTTAATTACCGTAATTTATCTTAAAGGGATTTTAATAAATGGACAAATTCAAGCTTTTAAAAGACATCTTCGGGCACTCCGATTTCAGGGAAGGACAGGAACAGGCGGTGGACTGCCTGCTGAACGGCAAAGACCTGCTGGCAGTAATGCCCACAGGTGCGGGAAAATCCGTTTGCTACCAGCTCCCCGCCGTTATGATGAGAGGAATAACCCTTGTTATTTCGCCGCTGATCTCCCTTATGCAGGATCAGGCTGCTGCCCTAACACAAAACGGTGTTTCTGCTGCCTTTCTCAATAGCTCCCTTTCCTCGGAGGAGTATATGCTGACCCTCCAAATGGCAAGAAACGGCGTTTACAAGCTGCTTTATGTGGCTCCCGAAAGGCTCGATTCCGAAAGCTTTCTGAACTTTGCAAGCCGCACCGAAATATCCATGATAACCGTTGATGAGGCTCACTGTATAAGCCAGTGGGGACAGGATTTCCGCCCCTCCTATCTCAGAATTGCGGATTTTATCAACGCCTTGCCCAAAAGACCTGTCATAGGCGCATTTACAGCCACTGCAACCGATAAAGTACGAAAGGACATAAAGGAAAAGCTGGGACTTGATTCTCCCTTGGAGATAGTGACAGGCTTTGACCGCCCCAATTTGTTTTTTGAAGTAATAAAGGCAGATACAAGGGTAAAGCCCGTGGTGCTTAAAGAGCTTCTGGAGCGGTTTTCCGACCGCAGCGGAATAATCTACTGCAATACCCGTAAACAAACGGAGCAGGTTTATACCTTCTGCAAGGAGCAAGGTGTGGAAACCTCCATATATCACGCAGGTATAAGCGACAGTCTGCGCAAAAGCAATCAGGAGGACTTTATCTTTGACCGCACAAGGGTAATGGTAGCTACAAACGCCTTTGGAATGGGCATAGACAAATCCAACGTAGGCTTTGTTATACATTACAGCATGCCCAAAAGCCCCGAGGCGTACTACCAAGAGGCAGGGCGTGCAGGCCGTGACGGAACGGCAGCGGACTGCGTGCTGCTTTACTGCGGCGCCGACCTTAACACTGCCCTCTACTTTATAGACAATATGGAAGGCGAGGGGCTTACGGAAGAAGAGCTGGCAGAGGTGAAAAGGCAGGACAGAAAGCGGCTTGACGCTATGATGAGATACTGCAATACCACCGACTGCCTGAGAGAATATCTGCTGAACTATTTCGGCGAAAAGTGCGAAAGCTGTTCGGGCTGTTCCAACTGTAACGGAGATTTCCGCATTGAGGACATTACTGACCCTTCCCAAAGAATAATCTCCTGTGTATTCCGCCTAAGCGAAAGGGGAAAACGCTTCGGCTCCAATATGATTATTGATATCCTTAAGGGCAGCAAGGGGCAAAAGGTGATGAACGGCGGCTTTTATAAGCTCTCCACCTACGGGATAATGGCAAATTACGATAAAAAGCGTATCTCTGAGCTTATCGACATTCTGGTGAAGCAGGAGTATTTACGCCGAAGCGATGACGAGTATCGGCTTCTGTACATAACTCAAAAGGGCGATAAGGCGATACGGGAACGGCAGAAAATCACCGCCAAATTTCTTGTGCGCAATACAACGGCTTCGGGAGCATATCATGGCGGCATAACACTTAAAAATCCCGCAAAAACACAGCTTGACGACAACGATCTGGAGCTGTTGAAACAGCTTAAGGAATTAAGGTTCTCACTTGCAAAGATGAGCAGACTGCCTGCCTATATGGTGTTCAGCAATGCCTCCTTGGAGGATATGGCAGTGAAAAGACCTGTTACCAAAAGCGAGTTTTTGCAGGTAAACGGTGTAGGCGAAACCAAGCTGAATATGTACGGTGATAAGTTTATTGAAAAAATAAAAGCCTTTGCCGAAAACAAGTTGGACAGTTCCGAGCCGAAACAGGCTTCTGACAATATTGTTGACGGCGGTGAGGGCGATGATAACGACAAGAGCGATTATGACAGCGAGCTGTACAATGAGCTTAAAGAGCTTATGATGACGATAAAAAAGGAACAGAATTCGCCTTTATCCTTTACCAATACCACATTAAGAGACATTGCGGAAAAAATGCCCTTGAACAAATCGGAGTTTATGAGGATCAACGGAGTTGGTGAAATGACATTTAACGATTTCGGAGATCGGTTTATTGAAAAAATCAAGGAGTATATGTAATTTTATGAATTTACAAATTTTCGGCACAAAAAAGTGCAATGACACAAAAAAAGCCCAGCGTTTCTTTAAGGAACGGGGCATAAAATTTCAGTTTATTGACCTTGCCCAAAAAACAATGAGCAAGGGAGAGTTTAATTCGGTGTGCAATGCCTTGGGCGGTATGGATAAGGTGATAGATACAGAAAAGGACGAGTATGTTAATGTCAAGTACCTTTTGCCCGATGCACAAATCGAGAAGATCTTGGAAACTCCTTCCCTTTTCAGAACGCCTATTGTCCGCGACGGCAAAAATGTCACGGTGGGAAACTGCCCCGATGTGTGGAAAACGTGGCTGGGCAAATAAGTGTGACAATGCGCATTTACAGATTTGCTCAAAAGCTTATGTAATCCCCGTCGGTATTGCTGACAGGGGCAATATTAAGCAGATAGTCCTTCTCATATTCGGCTCCCCGATCCGTCATAAGCTCCTTAACGGCATTAAAGGCGGTTTCGGGGGTATTGTTTTCTTGACTCAGATGTCCCAAAGTAAAGCTTACAGTACCTTTTTTTATCAGCCTGCCGCAGAATTCCGCGCTGTCGTTGTTGGACAAATGTCCGTTTTGTCCCGCTATGCGCTGCTTCAGATATGACGGATAGCGAGGATTGCTGCGGAGCATTTCGGGCTGATAGTTTGCCTCCACAAACACGGTTCGGCAGCCTGTGAGGTTTTTCTCCACCTCCTCGGTTACATGACCCAAGTCGGTGCAAAAGCCCAGCTTGGTTTTACCGAAATCAAAGACATAGCCAACGCTTGAAACGGCGTCGTGAGGGGTGGTGAAGCTTTTTATTTCCGCGTCAAAGTCAATGCCCTTCAATTCATCAAGGGTATGCAGGTTGGCGGTGGAGGTCACAAGCTGATTTTTCAGCAGAAAGCTTAACACGGGCTCGGCGGCATATATTGGGGTCTGCGTTTTCTTTGTAAGGGTCAGCAAGCCCTTTATATGGTCGGAATGCTCATGGGTTATCAGTACCGCCTTTACCGAAGCGATATCTGCCCCTATCAAAGACAGTCCCTCGCAGAAGGCTTTATAGCTGCAGCCCATGTCTATGGCTATTCCACGTTCCCTTGTGCCTATGTAGACGGAATTTCCCTTGCTGGAGCTGCAGATAGGATATAGTTTCATGTTATTCTCCGTATTCTCTATATACAATAAATCACCGCTTTGTAAAAACGGTGATTTTAATTTTATTACAGCGCTTTTCTCATACCGTCGGTAAACACCCGCTTAACAATATCCGCGCCTAAATTTCTTAACTTGACTTCCATATCCTCATAGCCTCTTTCGATATGGAAGATGTCCTCAATCTCGGTAGTGCCGTTGGTGGCAAGTCCTGCTATAATCAATGCCGCTCCCGCTCTCAGATCCGACGCCTTAACGGGTGCGCCTGTAAGGTGGTCAACGCCTTCGATAATGGCAACCTTTCCGTCAACGGAAATGTCCGCTCCCATACGCCTGAGCTCGTCCACATAACGGAAACGGTTATCGAACATACTTTCCGTTACAATGCTTGTGCCCTTTGCCATAGTCAGCAGGGCGGTAAGCTGCGGCTGCATATCAGTGGGAAAGCCCGGGTGGGGCATGGTTTTAACTGTGGTTTTTTCGTAGCTCTCCTGTCCTATTACGCGGAGAAAATCGTCATGTTCCTCTATTACAACACCTATCTTGCGGAGCTTGGAGGTGATAGGCTCAAGATGCTTGGGTATAATGTTGTTGATGATAACGTCGCCTTTGGTGGCTGCTGCCGCTATCATATAGGTTCCTGCCTCGATCTGGTCGGGAATAACGGTGTATTCGGTGCCGTGAAGGTGTTTCACACCGCGGATCTTTATAACGTCGGTGCCTGCGCCCATAATGTCCGCGCCCATTGAGTTAAGGAAGTTGGCAAGATCAACGATATGAGGCTCTTTTGCCGCATTTTCGAGAATGGTCAGACCTTCCGCCTTGCAAGCCGCCAGAATAGCGTTAATGGTAGCGCCAACAGTCACACGGTCAAAATAGATCTGTGTGCCTATCAGCTTGTCCGCCTGTATATCCACAATACCGTGTTCTATTGTGTAGCTGGCACCCAAAGCCTTAAAGCATTTAAGGTGCTGGTCAATAGGTCTGTCGCCCAGATCGCAGCCGCCCGGCATAGAAACTCTCGCTCTTCCAAAACGGTTAAGCATGGTGCTGAGGAAGTAATAGCTTGCTCTCATGGAACGCGCCAGTTCATAAGGAACTACCGTGTCGCGAATGTGAGCCGTGTCTATTCTTATAGTGTTCTTGTTGATGATCTTAACTTCTGCTCCCATTTCGTTAAGTATCTTTAAATCAATGGAAACATCATTTATTTCGGGAACGTTATAAAGGGTACAAGGACCTTCCGCAAAAATTGTAGCAGGGAGAATGGCAACCGCCGCATTTTTCGCTCCGCTGATATTTACCGTACCCGATAATCTTTTTCCGCCGTTTATAATAAATTTATCCAATTCTAAAGCCTGCCCTCTGTGTTATTTTTGAGGTAAAAATTATATTTACACTATATAGTATAACAAAAACTGCATAGTATATTACATCGCTTGTGTTTTCACACATTTGACAATTATAGCACACATTAACTGAAAAAGGAAGTGTAAATTCAAAAAATCTACAATTTAACCAACAAAAGCTGACTTACGGTAAAACTTTTATACAATACAAAGCTTTTTACCGAATTTATCAACCGGGTCATCTTATTCGGCTGCGGTATCTTCCTCGGGCTGTTGGGTCTCGCCATCGTCAACGGTTTCCGCCTCGGTTTCTTCATCTGTGCTGTCAGCGTTTTCCGCTTCGGTCTCATCTTCCGAAGGAGTGTCGGGTTCGGTTACGGTATCGTCCTCGGAAGGCGCGGCAGGCTCAGGATCGGCTCCGTTATCCCCGGCAGTATCGGGGGCGTTGTCATCGTCCACAACAATTTGCTCGGTTTCCTCTTCGGTAGGCGCCGGAGCCTTGGTGGGTCTTGTCTTTTCCGTGGCAGTGGTTTCTTCCTCCACTGCGATCTTTATTATCTCGATCTTTTCTATTACAATTTCATCAATAGGCTTGGAAGCGATATCCTGTTTATCGTCGTTTTTGTTTCCGTTTACGGTTTCCACCTCGTTAAGCTTTTCAAGAACGTCAAAACCGTCAACAACCTGTCCGAACACGGTATCCTCGCCGTCCAGATCGTACAGACCGCCTACATGAGCATAGCGTTCCTTCACCTCATCGGGCAGATTGCCAAGCTTGGTGCTGTATTCCTTGTAATATTTCTTGTCCTCTTCAAGCATCTTTCCGCCTATTTCGGGATCTTCAAGCTGGGCTTTTATTGTCTGCGCCAGTTCGTCTATCTGTGCGGGGGTGTTGTTGTTCACTATGTAAAACTGACGGTAGTTGCCGTCTGCGCTTTTCGCCATGCACAAAGCGCCGTAGTAGTGGCACATATATTTTGAGGTCTCCACCGCAAAATGCTCCTGCTTTGCCACATCGCCGTCAAAGCCCGTTCCCGTAAGAGAACCGCCCTGTATAAGCTTATCCTTTACCACACGGTGAATGGTTCTTCCGTCATAGGATTTATTCTCGGCAAGCTTTATAAACTGATTTACCGCATTGGGGGCGGCGCCCGGAAACAGTTTAACGGTTATATCGCCGTAGTCCATTATGCTGATTACCGCGAAAATGTCCCCTTCTTCAAGAGATACCTCCTCGGTATTGCCCATAAAGCCTTTTTCCGAGGAACAGCCCGCAGCTGCTGTCAGGCAAAGTACCACTGCCGCTGCGGCGGCAATTTTCTTTATAGTATTCATGTTTTCTCCTTATTAAATTATGAATTTTTGTGATACTCTATTATATCAATGTGTTTTACGAAAATATCTTCTTTGGGGACTGCCGTTTCCTCGTCCACCTCAACGCTCATTATCTGTTCCATAACGTCCATTCCGTCAATTATCTGACCGAAAACCGTCTGGAAACCGCTCAGCGTTGGCAGAGAGCCGTGTTCAACCCACGCGTCGATAAGCTCTTGTGGGAAAAGCTGCTCCCCGTCTTTTTGAGCGCTTTTCAGGGTTTCCACGTCCTCATCGGTAAATTCAAAGGTGTTGCAGAACATATATCTGCTGTCGCCGTAGCCCTGTGTGCCCGAATAGGAGCAAAGAGCGCCTTTGAAGGGCCACAGATTCGGCGTATATTCGTTTTCTATCAGCTTTCCGTCATTGGAAGCGCCTGTTGAGCCGTCATCGCTGGAGGAGCCTGTTGCGGCAAAGCGCGACTGATATACAACATAAATCTTGGTGTTGTCATAATAGCCGTCATTGGCTCGGTTGACAAAGTTGTCAACGGTATTTGGGGCGTATTCGGGATAAAGCAGAGCCGTCATATCGCCCAAGGTGGTATGTATGACCGCCGCCAGCTGTCCTTCCTTGGGTTCTTCAAGCTGCACCAAGGTCATCTCCGAAAAATCGTAATCAAAAACTCTGCTGGTGTATGTCTGCCCGAAAAGAGAAGCACAGCCGCTTGTCATAAGACAAGACGCTGCCAAAGGCAGTATCAGAAGCTTTTTCAGTATGTTATTTTTTTTCAAGGATATATCGCCTTTCTATATTCATTTATGTTTATTGTTATTTACATTTTAAAACTTCACAGAATTATAACTTATATTATATATGCAAATTGCTTTAAAGTCAAGTGGAAAAGCTATCACAATTTGGTATTTGTTAAAAAATTTCTGTAATTTTTTCAAACAGTTGACAAAAAAGATTTTGATACTATAATGAATATTGTAAGAACTGTAAAAAATTATTACATAAAGGAACGCTTATGAATAAAAAAACTCTCGCCAAGCAGGTAATTGCCGAGCTGAAAAAAGAATATCCCACGGTAAAATGCGCCCTTGTCTACGAAAAGCCACACGAACTGCTGATCGCCACAAGGCTTTCCGCACAGTGTACAGATGTGAGGGTCAACAAGGTAACTCCTGCGCTTTTTAAGAAATTCCCGACTATCAAAGCCTTTGCCGAAGCTTCGGAGGAAGAGGTCGCCGAGTACATACATTCCTGCGGACTTTTTCAGACAAAATCGCGGGATATTGTGAAGATGTGCAAACAGCTTCACGATGATTATAAGGACAAAGTTCCCGACACTGTGGAAGAGCTGGTAAAGCTGGCGGGAGTGGGCAGAAAAACCGCCAATCTTGTGGCGGGAGAGCTTTACGGAAAAACCGCCTTTATATGCGACACCCACGTTATCAGGCTTACTAACCGTTTAGGCTTGGCAGAGGGCAAGGACGCAGTAAAGGTGGAAAAACAGCTTCGTGAGATCGTTCCCGCCAAGGAGGGCTTGGGGCTGTGTCACCGTTTGGTATGGCACGGCAGATTGGTCTGTGACGCAAGAAAGCCTGCCTGCGAAAAGTGCTGTCTTGCCGATATATGCAAAAATAATAAGGATAACCTTAATGAAAACATTAAAAATGAATAAAATCGGAATAAATCCTGCAAAATCTTGCAAATACTGTTGAAATCCAACTATTTGTATGATATAATTTAGATTGGAATAATTTTTGAATGTTAATTTAGGAGGAACATTGTAATGAACTACAATATCAAAGAAGTATCTTCCAGACTGAAAGCCACAAGAGAATACCTTGACATCAACAAGGAATTTATGGCTGAACGCACCCACACCACCGTTGAAGAATACACAGTGCTTGAAAACGGGGAGAAGGATTTTTCCCTTTCCTTCTTAAACGCCTGTGCTGACGCTCTGGGCATTGAAATGATCGAGCTGCTTACAGGAACCGAGCCCAAGCTCCAGACCTACACTGTCGTAAAAAAGGATCAGGGTCTGCCTATTGAAAGAAGAATAGGTTTTACCTATCAGCATATTGCTTATCTCTTTAAAAACAAGAAGATCGAGCCCTTGATCGTTGAAGCGCCTTATTCCGAGGAGGAACAGAAAAAGCCCGTTCACCTTTCCGTTCATGAGGGACAGGAAATGGACTATATTATTTCGGGACAGCTTAAGGTTGTCATAAACGATCATGAGGAAATACTGAACGAGGGCGACTGCATTTATTACAACAGCAAAAACCCCCACGGAATGATAGCTTACGGCGGAAAGGACTGCAAATTCCTCGCTGTGCTTATTTAACTTTTTACATCGGAGAATGTATTACATAACAACGAAAGGGACATAAAAAGAAATGGAACAGGTAATCGACTACTATAAGAAGTTCGTCAACGAGGGCTTTGACGAAAACGGAATACTGAACAAATTCGAGGTAAACTGCCCCGATAACTATAACTTCGGCTACGATATCATCGATAAATTCGGCGAATTGGAGCCCGACCGCCCCGCTTTAAAGTGGGTAAATGTCAAGGGCGAAAGAAAGGATCTGACCTACGGAGAGCTTTCCAAGCTGTCTACACAGGCGGCTAACCTTTTTGCCTCAAAGGGCATCAAAAAGGGCGATATGGTGCTGTTGGTGCTTAAAAGAAACTATCAGTTCTGGTATGCAATCATAGGACTTATCAAGCTGGGAGCTATCGCAATTCCCGCAACCCACCTGCTCACCACACACGATTTCACTTACCGCTTTGAACAGGCGGGGGTAAAGGCAGTCATCTGCACTCACGACAATCCCGAGGTAAAAATGTATGTGGACGAGGCGCAAAAGGAGCTGGACTGGAAATTTAACGCCAAGTTTATATGCAGAGGGGGCGCCGACGGGGATTGGCTGGATTTTGACGAGGAGATCAAAAAACAGCCCGAAACTATGGAGCGTGTTGACACAAACTGCAACGATATAATGCTCCTTTACTTCACCAGCGGTACTACGGGCTACCCCAAAATGGTCGTTCAGAACCACAAATACGCCATTGCCCATATTCAGACGGCTAAGCACTGGCAGAACGTTGACCCTGACGGACTGCACCTTACCATTTCCGACACAGGCTGGGGAAAAGCCGCTTGGGGAAAGCTTTACGGACAGATGTCGCTGGGAAGCTGCGTAATGGTTTACGACTTTGACAAGTTCGTGCCCGCCGATATGCTGAAAATAATGCAGGACTTTAAGATCACATCTTTCTGCGCTCCTCCCACAATGTTCAGATTCTTTATTAAGGAAGGGCTTCAGGATTACGATCTGAGCAATCTTAAATACTCCACCATTGCGGGCGAGGCTCTTAACCCCGAAGTATTTTACAGGTGGCAGGAGTTCACAGGCTTAAAGCTTATGGAGGCATTCGGACAAACCGAATCCACCGCTCTTTTGGGAAATCTTGTTGGTATGACACCCCGCCCCGGCTCAATGGGCAAGCCTACTCCCCTTTATGATGTGGATATCGTTGACGAAAACGATAAGCCCGTACCTGCGGGCGAGGTGGGAGAGATCGTAGTAAGAGCCGAGAGAGGCAAGGACGGTCTTTTCGACTGCTACTACAAAAACGAAGAGCTTACAAACGAACAGTGGCATGACGGCTACTATCATACAGGCGACACCGCTTGGAAGGACGAGGACGGCTACTTCTGGTATGTGGGACGCAATGACGATGTTATAAAGTCCAGTGGCTACCGCATAGGACCCTTTGAGATAGAAAGCGTGCTTATCACTCACCCTGCCGTATTGGAATGTGCAATAACAGCTGCTCCCGACCCTGTAAGAGGTCAGGTGGTAAAGGCTACCGTTGTTCTCACAAAGGGCTATACTGCAAGTGAGGAGCTTAAAAAGGAACTGCAAAATCACGTTAAGAAAAACACTGCACCTTATAAATATCCCCGTATCGTTGAATTTGTGGACGAGCTGCCCAAAACGATCAGCGGAAAAATCCGCCGTGTTCAGATAAGAACAGAGGATAACGAAAATAAGGGATAATAAGAGAATACTTTCACAATAAATTTAAAACCTGTCTTCACAAGATATTGCACGCGTCTTTTCGGCAAATTTTGCCGATGACTGCGTTTTATCATTCGCTTTGCTGTCGGCGCATCCGTGCGCCGACTTTGGGCGAATGACTAACACATCGTGTGTTAAAATTCCTTGAAATACACAAGTATTCCTGCGGAATTTTTCCTTGTCCTCAACAAAATTTGCTTGAAAATTCACGCACAAATCTTGTGAAGACAGGTTCTTATTCACGGAAAATCTAAACTTTATTATTAAACTGCACCGCACAATATCATATCGGACTTTTATCCGTATGCTTGTGCGGTGCTGTTAGAATACGGGAGCTTGCTATGACGGAATATTATTTGTGGCTTTTGCAGCTTATGGGTGCGGCTAACCCAAAATCTCTTCAGCTGATACAGCACTACGGCTCTGCCAAAAAAGTGTATGAGGCTGTGGTTATGGGCAAAGAGAGGAAATTTCTCTCACCCTCC
Organism: uncultured Ruminiclostridium sp.; assembly: GCA_964636555.1. Lineage (GTDB taxonomy): Bacteria > Bacillota > Clostridia > Oscillospirales > Ruminococcaceae > Ruminiclostridium_E. Next base: position 349,540 of record CAZWRZ010000002.1, on the reverse strand, counting down.
GAAGAAAATCGGCTCGGAACAGCCACCTTGGAAAATGCCCAAAGGATTATGGAGGAATGTGAAAAGGCGGGAATAAAGATCGTCACCCTTAATGACGAAGACTATCCCTACCGTTTGCAAAACATTTACAATCCTCCCATACTTTTGTTTTACAAGGGCAGTTTAAAGGGTATCAACAATGAGGTTTGCGTTACGGGAGTCGGTGCGAGAGGAGCTACCGCCTATACCGCAAAGGTGACACGCCGTACCTGTATGGATCTGGCAAAGCTGGGCACCGTTTTAGTAAGCGGAATGGCGGTTGGAGTAGATCACCTTGTACATCAGTCGGTTATTGACGCAGGAGGAAAAACCGTTGGAGTTCTGGCATGCGGAATAGGTATAGATTATCCCAAAGGCAGTATTCCCACAAGGGAAAGAATTTACGAGCTGGGCGGTGCCTGTATCAGTGAGCTTTTGCCCTACACCCGGACTTCAAAAGGGTATTTTCATGCAAGAAACCGAATTATGTCGGGGCTGTCCCTTGGTACAATAGTTTTTCAGGCAAGCAAGGGCAGCGGTTCGCTGATTACCGCCGACCATGCAATACAGCAAGGCAGAGATCTGTTCTGCGTACCCCCTCACGATATTTTCGACCCCGATTACAGCGGAGTTGTAAAATACCTCAGGGACGGTGCAATACCGCTTTTCAACTATCTTGATATAGTGAACTGCTATTTTTCCGCATACACGGACAAGCTGAACGCCATAAACGAGAAATACACGATTTCTCCCGAAAACCATTTTGTTTTCGTCAAAAAGGAAAGCGATCCGCCAAAGGAAAATTCCCGCCTGAAAACAGCGGGCAAGAGCGAAAAGACAAGAAGCCGGCTTGCGGAGGAATCGGAAAAGGCTATAAAGCAGTCGGACGATAACCGCCGCAGCGGTGAGATCAATGCAGAAAGCTTTGATTTTGAGGGCAGGGACTACAAATATAAAGCCATTTACGACTTTCTTACAGAAAACGGACAACAGCCGCTTGAAGTTATCACCGATTCCTGCGGTATTTCTGCCGATGATATTTCACTGTATCTTCTTGAGCTTGAAATGGCGGGAATTATCACAGCAAAACCGGGAGCAAGCTACGAAATTTCCGAATAAACGAAATTCTCACAAAAAAGAAGGGCAACAGCAATGAAACTGCTTTTTATATTTACGGGAGGAACCATAGGCAGCACCGTAAACGGCGACATTATCTCCACAGACAGCAAAAAACCGTATCTGATATTGGAAAAATACCGTGAAATTTACGGATTGAACTTTGAATACGATATTTTGCAGCCCTATACCGAGCTCAGCGAAAACAACACAGGTGCCACTATAAGAAAGCTTATCGGAACGGTTTCGGAAAATCTTTCAAAGGGCTATGACGGAATAATTATCACTCATGGCACCGATACTATACAATATTCCGCTGCCGTTTTGTCCTATACCGTCAAGACAAATATCCCCCTTTGCCTTGTGTCCAGCAACTACACCATAGAAAATCCCAAGGCTAACGGACTTGTGAACCTTCACTGCGCCGTAAGATTTATGGAATCGGTAAAGGCGGCGGGGGTGTGGGTGTCCTATAAAAATCAGAACGATATACCGAGGATCCACAAGGGCAGCCGCCTTTTGGAAAGACAAGCCTTCACCGACTGCATTTTCAGCATTATGGATTCCTATTACGGCAGCTTTGACGGGGATTTCAACTTTCACCTTAACCCCGAATACCGTGAATCTCCCGACAGTATGAGCTATTTCAGCCCCGATACCCTTACCGAGGAAGCGGACAATATTCTCCGAATTGAGCCTTACTTGGGCATGGTGTATCCCAATATAGACCAAAAGATAAAGTACATACTTCACGGCAGCTACCATTCGGGAACCATAAACACCAAGTCCATTTTCCCTTCGGATTTCTTTGCTGCCGCCAATAGACGGGGCATAAAGATCTTTCTCACGGGAACGGAAAGCGGTGAATGCTACGAAAGCACACAGACTTTTAAAGATCTGCACCTTATCCCTGTGAACAATCTTTCCCCTATTTCCGCTTATGTAAAGCTCTGGCTATGCGCCGCGGCGGGGTATGACCCCGAAATTATTTTGGAGCGGAGCTTGGCGGGGGATATTGTGCCGTAAGAGCATAAAAATGGCAAAAAATGGCAAAAATAAATCCCTTGACCTTAATAAATAAATCCTGTTGAAAGTTTTTGGCTGTATTTAATAATCATTGCTTATGTTATTTCAGCACAATACACAACAAAAAAATAATAACTTCCGATTTAGATATTTCCCTGAAAATAATCGCTACAATACAGCAAAATAACCTTTAAAAATCCACGGCTTTTTTGTGGAATTTATCAAGCGGTAAATTGCTTTCAGCAGAATTTTCAGCGTTTTTTAAAATCAAGTTACTGTATTTTAACAAAAAACCTCCCTTTGAAACAGCTCAAAGGGAGATTTTTTTACAATTTGAGAAAAATAAATCGGGTCTGCTGTTTTTTAGAATATTGATAATCATATCAGCGGTATAATAAGCACCGAAAAAGAAAGATTTAAAAAATCACATCAAGGGATTTTCTCCTTAATACTAATTCTCGGTTAAAAGTAGACAAATTATTTGCGAGGATATTTTGCGTCCTGCAAGGAAGAGGACGACAGCAGGCTGACGCCTGCCGAGGACGATGACGCAGCAGGACACAAAATAGACTGCAAAGAATGTCTACTTTTAATCGAGAATTAGTATAAAGCCTTATCACACCTTAATCTTCGTCATAATCGGAGTTTTTGATAATCACCTTATCGCAGTTTACATCACCGCCTATCTTTTTGCACTTGATTGTATCGGCGGTGGCGTTTCCTTTGATGTTGCCGCAGCTGAGATTTCCTCCTGCGTTTATGTCGCCGTCTACATTGCCGCAGTTTACACTGCCGCCGGCTTTTAAATTTCCGTCCACGCTCCCGCAATTAACACCGCCCCCTGCCTCAACATAGCCGTCTACTCCTCCACAGTTAACACCGCCTCCTGCCTGCACATATCCGTCTACTCCTCCGCAGTTGACAGCCCAGCCCGCAGTAACATTTCCGTCTACATCTCCTTCTATGTCCGCTGAGCCCCAAATTTCCAAATCGAATTTCGCATTTATGTCAGGCGGGATCAAAAGCTTTATTCTTTTTTCCATATCATATTCCTCTTTGGAGAGCAGCTTTCTTCCCACACACTGCACAACTCTGTGCTTGCCATCATCGGGCAGCTCCGTCAAGGAAAGGTTACACTCCTCTCCGTAGAAAAGCGTATCCATACTTATATTGAAGTAATCGCAGATTTTTGGCAGTACAGTGATATCGGGATAGGAAAGACCGTTTTCCCACTTGCTGACAGCCTGCACCGATATTCCGAAGGCTTCCGCAAGAGCCTCTTGGCTCAAATTCCTTTCAAGGCGTTTTTCCTTAATAATTTCCTGTATTTTTATAGTTTTCATGATCAAAAAATCCTTTCATCTTATTTTTTCACAGCTTGCATGCTTTGCTTTGACAGTGTTATTTTAACACATAAGCCGCAAATACGCAATAAACCGCTTGTTTAAGTTATTCAACTGTTGGTTGATACCGATATTGCCGTATCTATTGACATATATGAAAGAAAATGTTATAATTAAATAAAACTAATAAACTAACGGAGGTAAATGCAAAATGAAAAAAATTATTAAAAGATCTTTTGCCATGTTAGCGATATTTGTTATTATTACCGTATCCTTCGTTACAATAACAGCTTTCGCTTTTAAAGATCAAATTTCCGATTCCGATAAGCGTATCATAGACAAAACGATCCTTTTCATGCACAACACCGAAAAAGGAGAAAAGCTTGAAACGTCTTTCAGCTGTGTTTCAGACCAAATCGCCGAGGATACATATCTTGTCAATATACTTTTTAATGCAGATCATAAAAGTAACAATTACAATACCAAAAATGTAAGGATCGTATCGAATATAAACAACCATGTAAATGTTCTCTCTGCTTTTTACAGCGCCGACGGTCCAAATTACACCGTTCCGAATATCGACTACGCCGATGAGAAAGAGGTTAAGTGCTTCTCCGAGAAAGGTTATATACAGCTTAGAATGTTGCTTTCAGGTGAAGAATTGGATAGTTTAAGCTTTGATGTTGAATATGATGTTATCGGCAAGGGGCTTTATTCTAATAATATTTTTCATCAGAGCTGGGACGGTCTGGAGTTTGAGTTGGAGTGAGTTTTAATGTGAATAGGGGGCTGCGGAGTTGCAGTCCCTTTTTTGTTCTTATATATTTTACTATTTGTATAATTAGTATGTTTTTATACTATTATCAATAAGCAGATTGCAAATAAGTAATTTTATGTTGTGGGCAAAAATAAACAAACAGTATAATATATGCTATTTTATACTGTGCTTAAAAACTCAATCCCCCCGCTTTGCGGGGGGATTGTTTATTGCTATGTTGGTAATTGACGGCTCTCAAGTCATTTTTTATGCTTGTTCCTTTAGAATGTTTTTTATTGTGAGATATTTTTTCTCTTTTTTTCTTTTTTTGCAATCACTGCTTTTTTATGCTTGGGATTTCGCTGTCTGCGGACAGCGACCAAAGGGCGCCGCCCTTTGGAAACCTGCCACCCTTTGAAAAGGGTGGACGGAAACTTTAAGCTATTTAATTTTTAACAAGCAGCTTTACTTATCACAAGCAGCATTTTCAACCTCTGCAATGCCCTTTTTCAATCTCTCCAAAGCGTCCTTCAGTGTTTCTTTGGTACAAGCCACATTCATTCTCATACACTTCTCACCTTCTTTACCAAAGATCCTGCCTTCGGAAAGAAACAGCCCCGTTTTCTCCCGTATAAACTTCGGTGAATCTCCGTTAAATCCCTTCACATCTTCGCAATTCAACCACATAAGATATGTGGCCTCACACCTTGTAACGGAAATCTGCGGCAGCTCTTTAGCAAGAAACTCCTTAACAATATTCTTATTCTCAAAAAGATACTGCCTGAGCTGATTAAGCCAGACTCCGCCGTAAGTATAAGCCGCATACGCCGCATCACATGAAAAACCGTTAGGATCGCCCAAACAATCTATATCCAATCCTCTGCTCACCCTTTGCCGAATTTCATTATTGGGGATTATCAATGCAGATGATTTCATTCCCGCAAGGTTAAAGGTTTTCGTAGGCGCAACACAGGTTATGCTGTTATTTCCGCAATTTCCCGAAACCGAAGCAAAAGGCACATAGTCCAAGCCAGGGTCTGTCAGATCGCAATGTATCTCGTCCGACACAACGATCACACCATTTTCAAAACAAAGCTCTCCGATTTTCTCCATGGTTTCCTTATCCCAGATTTTTCCAATAGGATTATGAGGATTGCACAGAATCATCAAAGTGACCTTTGGATCGGCAAGCTTTTTCTCCAGATCCTCAAAATCTATGTAGTATTCCTTGTTTTTATAAATCAGCGGATTTTCCGCAATCTCTCTGTCGTTATCCTTTATAATATGGAAAAAGGCATTATATACAGGGGGCTGTATCAAAATCTTTTCATCGGATTTTGTCAGATGCCGTATCATACTCGAAATAGCGGGAACAATTCCGCCAGCAAAAATCAGCCAATCTTTTTTAACCGCAAGATCGTGCCTCTTTCCCCACCAATCGCAGTAAGCATTATACCAGTAATCGGGAATTATCGAGTACCCAAAAACACCGTGCTCCATTCTTTCCTTTAACGCCAGCAAAATTTCGGGCGCAGTCTTGAAATCCATATCCGCAACCCATAAGGGCAGCTCATTTTCTCCCACGTTCCATTTCAAAGAATCAGTGTCCCTTCTGTTGATGTGTGTGTCGAAATCGTACTTCATCTTTTTTCTCCTGTCATTAATTTTATTTTTTTCCCTCACCTAAAAACAGCGTTTTTAAAGATTTTGAGCTTTAAAAACGCTGTTTTTTCATGGGAGGACAAGTCCGTGAATTTTTTTAATTAACCTGAATGCCTTTATTTGTCGTTTACCACGCCAAAGCTTGACTTACCGTTTTTCTTGATCTTATACATAGCATCGTCTGCAATAGAGATAATCTCTTCCACGGTTTTTGAGCTGTCGCTGACAATGTAAACACCGATACTTACGCTGACAGTCAGATGTTCGTCTGTATCGCATACAAATCCCGCCTTAAGCTTTGCCAAAATATCCTTTGCGATATTTTCGGGAATATTGGTGGAAACATTTCTTGCGCAAACGATAAATTCGTCTCCGCCGTAACGTCCGATATATCCGTAATCCTCTACTATCTCACCGATAGAATCGGTAACGAATTTAAGCACCTGATCGCCTGTTGCGTGGCTGTACTTATCGTTATAGATCTTGAAGTCGTCGATATCTACAAAGAGAATAGCAAACTGATCGCTGCCCTCTGCCATTTTCGAGATCTCCTCGTTGATGACATTTTCAATGGTTTCTCTGTTGTAAACACCTGTAAGAGCGTCATAGCTTGCCCTTTGCATAAGCTGCAGTTCACCCTTCTTGGCTCTGTCTACATCGGAAAGGACGCCGATGATTTTTACTACATTTCCCTCAGTGTCACGGATAGTGGAGGTTTTCATCTGTACCCAGATGTAATCGCCGAAGATATTTTTCCAGCGGTAAGTATTATCCTTGAACTCCTCGCCCTTTTCAAGCCTCTCCAGATCCTTGCGGTAACGGGCGTTGTCATCGGGGTGAACCTTACCCTTCAGGAAGAAGCAGTCGCTGAAATGGTCTGAAGGCGGACGATAGCTGAATTTCTTGTTGAAGTTATTGGAGAAAGTTATATGATTGGTTTTCAAATTCCACTCAAACACCACGTCATCTGACATCTCAACAATGGTGCGGTATCTCTTTTCACTTACTACTACATTATCCAGCAGGTCATTAAATGACTTGGCAATATCCCTGTATTCGTTTTTGCTGGCAATGGAAATTCTCGAATCGTGATCGCCCCTGTGTATCTTGGTAAGTGTATCTCTGATAATGGAAAGCGGCTTTGTCACCATTATAACAGCAACGATAAAGAGCGCAAAGAACAGTACGGAAACTCCCACAATAACTCCTATAACCTTAGAAGAAGCCTCCGAAGAATATACATAAGCCTTCTGAGCCTCCGCCAATGATGCAACATACCAGCCGCAGCCCTTGCATTTTGCAGTGTAGGAAACTCTTGCGGTTCTGTTTACGTTAAAAAACATGGATTCATTAAGATTTGAGGTATCTGTAATGGCGTTATTGATTTTTGAATATTCCTCATAGCCCTGCTTGGACGCTATTTCGGAAATAACGCCGCGATAGGTGGAATCTACAAGATTGCCCAAACCGTCTACAAAAACAATGCGTCCGTTGCCGGGGAAGCTTCCTGCCTTGATCAGCGCATCAAAATCATCGGCGGTAAAGTACACCATAATAATTCTGTCGTCAGATATTATCGGAGCAGCAATTTCATATTTGGTAGCGCGGTCATTGTCGTCAAGCACAGGGCAAAAATACGCTTCGCCCTGCACCAAAGTGCTTAACTGCTCGGCAGTAAAGGCGGAAAACTTTATTCCGTCTGGATTTGCCGTTTCAAACACCGAATTTCCGTTTTTATCAAAGGTAATTACTCTTGAAATACCTGTTTCGTCGTTTACATAAATTTCCGCAGCCGCCTTGGCGTTTTCGGCTTCGGTTTTGTCTGTAAGCTTAAAACTCTTTATGCCTTCGTCGCCTGCAACAATGGCAGCGGTCTGGGATAAAGTGCTGACATAGGAGTCAACTCCCGATGCTCCGCCCGAAACCACATCCGAGTACATTCTTTCAAACTGCCTCTGGGCAACAACGCTCATTGTGTTGGAGCAATAAACCGCATAGGTAATTATGGACGCAAGGGAAAAAAACAAAAGCGCAAAGATAAACAAAGTACGAATTTTCATTTCAATCTCCGTATCAAGTATGTATTTTAACCGAAAACCGCATTTGCGGCTGATTTATCGGAAGCATGCGTGTAAGATGCTTAAGCAGATCGGAAAAACTGCTTCTTTTTATGTTTGCATAAAGTTATTTTACCACTTTTTTTTGTAAATGTAAATGACTGTTTGTTATTTTGTAGAAACAGTGCAATTTCAGGGTTGATTTTTGTTTATATTTACTTGTTATATTTTTGTACGCTTGGACATCTTGTTAAATCTCTTGACATAAATTAAAATATAAGTATAATTTTTTACAGAAAATCGAAAATGTAAAGGAGAAATGAAAATGACAAAGCGTTTTGCGGATTCAGCCTTTATTTACGCCGTTTTGGCAATGGTATTCGGAGTCTTTTACCGAGAATTTACAAAGTTCAATTTCTATGACGGCGACACCGTTCTTTCGGTGATCCATACCCATTATTTCCTTTTGGGAATGGTGTTTTTCCTTGTTCTTATGCTGATCGAAAAAAATTTCGGCATATCCCGTCAGAACAAAACAGGACTTTTTGTGATTACATATCAGGTTGGTTTAAATATTACCGTTCTCTCTTTTTTGATAAGAGGAATTGCGCAGGTATTGCAATCCGACCTTTCAAAAGGTATGGACGCTTCCATTTCGGGAATTGCGGGGATAGGGCATATAGCGATGAGTGTCAGTATGCTTTTGCTGCTTTGGCGGGTTAAAAAGGCTGTTAAAGAATGATTTTTTAAAAAGACAGTGTCGGCTTTCCGAAGAAACGTTCGGAAAGCCGATTTTTAGAACTTGTTCTTATATATCAGCATAAAGAATTTCGTTTCCGTGTTCCCTAACAATTCTTTCCACATCAGCAAAATCAATATAAATCGTTGCCGTATTTTCGTTTGGGTGCAAGGCAAAGTGCTTTTCCCCCGCAAGCTCTTTATCGAAAACCACGATAACTTCTCTGCTGTCATCGTTTAGCACCGCAAAGGAAGAGATCGACCCCGGCTTTACCTTCAGATACTTGTCCAGCCGCTGTTCCGAAGCGAAGGACAGCCTTGTGGAGCCTATTTCCTCCGCCGTCTTCTTTAAATCCGCCTTCTTGTCCACCGTTGTCACCACAAGATAATGCTTATCTCCCTTGGCGTTGCGGAGAAAAAGGTTTTTGCTGACCTTATAGCCCTCCCACAAATATTCCTCCTCGGGAGTAACGTCGTCTCTTGAAAAAATGGCTCTGTGTTCGGCTTTTCGGTAGCTTATCCCCATTTTATCGAGAGTTTCGTATACAATAGGCTGACCCGACATTACTTTTTTCTCCACTTCATGGAAATGTCAAAAGCCTTTACGCTGTGAGTAAGGGCGCCTAAGCTGATAATATCAACGCCTGTTTCGGCGATCTCTCTTATGTTTTCAAGAGTGACGTTTCCGCTGGCTTCAAGCTTTGCCTGTCCTGCGGTAAGCTCAACTGCCTTTTTCATCTCCTCGTTGCTCATATTGTCGAGCATGATAACATTTACCTTGCTGTCCAGTGCTTCCCTAACATCGTCAAGAGTGCGGGCTTCAACTTCTATCTGGAGCATGTGTCCCGCCTTTTCACGGAGCACCTTTACCGCTGCCGTAATACCGCCGTAAGCGTCTATGTGATTGTCCTTGAGCATTGCCGCGTCGGTAAGGTTATAGCGGTGATTTCTTCCTCCGCCTGCCACGACCGAGTATTTCTGCAAGGGGCGAAGTCCGGGGAGGGTTTTTCTTGTGTCGGCTATTGATGCTCTTGTTCCCTCAACCAAATCAACACATTTTCTCGTATAAGTGGCAATGCCGCTCATGTGCTGAATAAGGTTCAAAGCGGTGCGCTCCGCTTTCAGCATGGCGGATGTGCTTCCCTTAAATTCGGCAACAATATCGCCCTTTTCCACCCTGTCGCCGTCCTTGAAAAGAAACTTTACTTCTATATTTTCGTCAAGGAGCTTGAACACCCTTGCAGCGACCTCGACGCCCGCGAGAACGCCACTGTCCTTTGCAAGATAATACGCTTCCGAAACATCGTCATCGGGTATCAGCAGGTCGGTGGTGCTGTCTATATAGTTGATATCCTCATTTAAAGCGGTTTTGATCAATTCGTCAATGTAAAACTGAGGTAATTTCATTGTTGTATTCCTTTCATTTTGTTTTTTATTGTGGCTTTTCTGTTTTTTCGGTTTCTTTATTCGGCTCCTGTTTTTCGGTTCTGCCTTTTCTGTTTTTCAGTTATGACCCTGCGCCGCCTTCAGTCTTTTCTTTATAGTGCTTTTTGCGTCGCCCTTAAGCTGTCCGCACCTTGCTATCTCGTACTTACAGCCCTTAGGATCCTGCTTGAACTGCTCCAGTGCTTTTTCAAACAGCTCCATCGCTTCCTCCAAGCGGTCTTCTTCGGATAATTTCATTCCCTCATTCATAAGGTGGTCGCCCTTGACCTTAAAAAGGCTTATGCCGTTTTCCCCAGCGATCTGTTCTTCCTTTTTATAGGCTTCAAGACCTTTCTCCTTATCGCCCTTATCTGTATAGAAATTGCCCAAGCCGCGATAGTATGACATTCTGGATTGCGGAGGTACGAAATCCAAATTGAAAATAGGCTCGGCTTTCTTCAGCCACTCCTCCGCCTTGTCCCACTGTTCCAATGCCCAGCAGCAGCGAGCCGCAAGCCTGTACTTCTCGCCTATTTCATAAGTTCCCGACTTGTCCTGTTCCATTCGCTCAATTATCTTCTCCATAAAATGCAGGGCACGGGCAAAGTCGCAGTTCATGCTGTTCTCGTAAAACTCTCTGCTGAAAAGGCTTTCCAGCTCCTCTGTACTGATACCGGGAGAAAATAACGCAGCCGCCTCATAATCCTCATGCTCACTGTCATTATACAGATCTATGCATAAAAACTTTCTTTCCTCATCATCATAGCAAATAAAGCGGTAGGGTCTGGGAGCAGTCTTTATGAGATGATTCAATTCGGGCTCAAAGCTGTATTTGCCGAAAATCTCCTCCACTTCCTCTTTGGTGTCTAAGGTTTTTCCGTCCTCCGCACCTGGGATAATATTTCCCGCAAAAAGGCAAAGCAGCACATCGCTGAGATATAATCCGCTGTCGCCGAAGCTCAGGACATTTCTGCCGTCATCAAGCTCTACCGACTCGCCGAAGGAAACAGGCGGATCCTCTTCCTCGCAGTCCTCGGCAAATATTCCTACACAATATGTTCCAAGCACGCCCAAGATGTACATATCCTTGATTTCCGTTCCCATATTTATTCCGATTATCCTTACATCATCGGGAAGCCAGAAACGGCTGTCGCCGCGGTTTACTCCGAAAAATCCGTATTTCTGCAAATACTCCTTAAGCATGGGCGGATATACAAGACCTCTCTGCTTTTCGTTTTTGATAAAATCCCCTTCCCAGAAGCCAAGTTCTTCACCCTCGTAAAACAGCTCCATTGCCTTTAAGGGTTCTATATCAACATATAATGCCATTTTTACTCCTTTTTGTTATTTAAGATATGCAAGCTTGCTGTAAGTAAAATCAAACTCCGAGTTTAAAAAAATATCCTTATGAAAGTCCTCAAAGGGGATATTTGCGATATTTACAGCAGTCTGCTCATACCACCACTGACCTGTATCAATGTCGGTAAAACGTCCATTGTACATTATCCGTCCTTTCTGCCCCTCTTTGAGGACAAAGGCAGTTTCGTTCAGGATATCTTTTCCGTAAAACCGCGACTCCGTGTTGCTGTAATCCTTGTTATGCCCGAATCTTGCGTGCTTTCCGTTTATCTGTGGGTCATAGGAAAAGCCGATCTCTATGTCTTTTTCGGTTTGAGTAAAGGTTAGGTTTTTTACTTTGAGCTGTGGCAGCTTAACAGGCGGCTCGTAGGTTCTTTTGGGCAATATCTTTGTGCTTGTGAAGCCCATAAGCTCGTCATATTCTTCCGAGGTGTAGAAATTTACGCCCTTTTGATAAAACCGCTGGTAACCGTATACGCACTCGTCCGTAACAACGGGTTTGTTTTCAATAGGCATAGAAAAAACAAATCTGCTTCGGGCTTTAGCGCTATCCCCGCCCTTATCGCTCTTGTGCCATACTATTACCGTTTCCTGAACCGCTAACATTTTTCTTTCCTTACTTATATATTGGTGAGCAGTCGGTCTATTTCATCGTAAAACTCTTCCAATGTGGAAAATCTTGCCCCGTCTATTGTGATTTTTATTCGTTTATGGTTATTCATAAGCTCTCAACCTTTTTGCGATTTCACATAATGAAAATAAATTTTTAATCCTATTGATATATATTGTTTTCCGATTGGTATTTGTTCTGTATATTCTTTATATGTTCGTTTTTTACACTTTCACTGACCTGCGTATACGGATAAAGCAAGTTATACACAGTTTCTATGTCGAAATCTGACATATCGGAGCTCATAAATTTATTAAATGCTTCCACCGTTTCTTTTAAGCTGCTTAATGTAACGACCTGAGTATCTCCGCTTATTGAATCGATATCATCTTTTAATATACATTCGTCCGAAAAAACAACTATCGAATAAACGGTACATTCATAATCCAACACTTCCTTTAAGCTTCTTACATGTGTATTATTTTGCATAATGGGATTATAAAACTTATTGCTTACACCGTCTCCATATTCATCGGTCTTTTTTTGAATCCAATATTGATCATTTTCGCCACCGGTAATATAACCGCTGATATTTTTACTTTCAAAAACAAATATTCCCTTTGGAGAAATCATCAAAGCATCAATTTCCGTGGTTTCCCCGTCATTTTTCGGAATATAGACATTAAATAAAAACCTACAGCCTTGCTTCTCATAGTCCTTTAAGCATTCATAAATCTGAGCTTCACCATAACCCGCTGTCTCACTGACAGTCCGAACATCAGCACGGCTGCCGTCTTGATGAATAGATTCTGTTCTTAAAGATTTTTCGCTTTTATCATCTGTCTTTTGATATACGGATTTCTGCCTTTTCCTTTTTCGAAAATAATTACGGATTCCCTGTATAATCAATAATAATATAGGGACTATCACCACCAGACCTACCGAAATAAAAAATATTATAATTGCCGTTTCCATAAATCTGTACCTTCTCCTCCGTCTCTTGCCGCAGCTTCGCCCAAAACAAGACAATGGATTCAGCTTTGGTATAATAGTGAATCTCAATCCTCTTTAGTGTAATCCCACAGCCAGATATCGGGATCGTCCTCCACTCCGTGCATATAAACCTCACTTGAATAGTCCTCTGCATTTAGATCCATTATCTGAATGGAGTAATAGCCAAGCTTTGACTTATCCTCGTCGGACTTAGTATAGTAGATAACGCGCAGACGGTAGCTTGAATTTTCATCGCTGAAATCAAATGAGGGAGTAAGCATATAGGTTATCTTTCCATGGTTCGACCAGCGCTGAAAGGTGTCGGTTATCTCATACTCTCCGCTCCACTCGGGGAACTCCTCGATAAGGCGGTCTATTTTTTTGCTGAAATTGTAAATATGCTCCTGCGCGTAGGGGGAAAACTTATCCTTTATTGCCTGTGCGTCCTTTCTTTCTATTGCGTCCGCCAGAAACTCCATAGTCTTTTGTGCGTCCGCATAGACGGGGTTTACTCTTTTTTCTTTGGGAATTTCACAGCCTGTTATTGCCAAGGCGATAATACAGCACATTAAAACTGCCAAAAGCTTTTTCACAAGCATTCCCCCCTTTCAAGCTATCAGTCTATATTTTCTCCTCTGCCCCTTGCGGCAACCTCGCCCAAAACAATATAGGCTATGGTCGCAAGGGATTTTGCCTCGATATAATCGGGAGTGAGGGCGTAATTGCCCTTATCCAGCATTTCCTTTATCTCGCTTACACGGACAAAGCCCTTTGCCGCTTCTTCATAGTTGGGTACAACGAAATAGGACTTCTGCATAATATGTCTGATCTCGGTTCTGATTCCCTTGGGCAGCTCCTCTCCTTCGGGGGTGCGCATTTCTCCCTCAACAAAGCCGTATTCTCTTGCGGCAGGGGTGGTAAGATTTATCTGCTCGGCAATAAGACGGCTGAACACAAGCGCTTCCAAAAGAGAGTTGGAAGCAAGACGATTCAAGCCGTGTACTCCCGTATGAGCGCATTCTCCCGCGGCATACAAGCCCTTTACGGTAGTAGCTCCGTTTCCGTCCACATCAATTCCTCCCATAAGATAATGCTGGCAGGGATAAATGGGAATAGGTCCCTTAGTCATATCGTAGCCCTTTTCAAGCACTCTCTGGTATATCATGGGGAATCTGTTTTTCACAAATTCGGGGTCTTTATAGGAAATATCCAGCCAGAACTCGTCGCTTCCGATAGTGTCCTGTTCCTTCATCATACACTGAGAAACCACATCGCGGGGAGCAAGCTCCTTTCTCTCCGGCTCATACTTGTGCATAAACCTTTCCTTTTTGCCGTTCAGGAGATACGCGCCCTCTCCTCTTACCGCCTCAGACACTAAAAAGCACTCGCGGTTTTTCTTGTCGGCAAAGGCGGTGGGGTGGAACTGAATATAGCTGAGATGCTTTATTCTTGCGCCCACATTATAAGCGAACTGTATTCCGTCGCCTGTGGCAATGGCAGAGTTTGTGGTATAATCGTAAACTCTTCCTATTCCGCCTGTTGCCAAAACCACCGCTTTTGTGGTATAATAGTGGTGCTTGCCCGATTTGAAAATATCAAGGTGAAAATCCTCCTCATCCTTTTCCAGTCCCAAAAGGTGAGCATTTTCAAGAATGGTGAGGTTTTTCAGCTTTAATGTCTGATCGATAAGCGCGGTTACTATCTCAAAACCTGTGCTGTCCTTATGGTGGGCTATACGGTGACGGGAATGTCCTCCCTCCAAGGTGAGATTTACAGAGCCGTCTGCGTTTCTGTCAAAGTCCACGCCGTATTTTATAAGGTTCTTGACATCGGTGGGACCTTGCTCTACAAGAATTTTAAGATTGTTCATATCATTCTTGTAGCCCCCGGCTATCAGGGTGTCCTTAATGTGGAGGGAAAAATCATCGTCCTTAGGGTTCATGACCGCCGCAACTCCGCCCTGTGCGAGAGCCGAATTACAGAGAGTAAGCTCTTTTTTGGAGATCATAAGGATCTTAAGCGCGCGGTTAAGGTTCAAAGCGCAGTACAATCCCGCAACTCCCGAGCCTACGATTATTACGTCAAATTTTTCAAATTGCATTGCAAGCATCTCCTTTTGCCTTTACTGAGGCATTTATTAAAATTTTTAAAAAACGAAAGGGGTACTGAAAAATGATTATTTTCATTTACATCAACAACTGAAAAAAATCTATGCCAAAGGAGGAGATAAAGATGATTATTTACTGATATTTGCCGACTTTTAAACACCAAAACAAATCTGTCCTTTGGAGGTAAATATATGAACGAAAATAAAACACTTAACAAAATAAAAAGCGAAAATCCAAGCGAAAACCTAATCCCAAGAGCCATTCTTGCCGCCGTTGACTGCGGAGAATACGATTCCGAGTCCTCTATGAACGAATTGGAGGAGCTGGCTAAAACCGCAGGTGCGGAGGTTGTGGCTCAGATCATACAAAAGCTTCCCTCGCCTAACCCCGCAACCCTTTTGGGAGAGGGCAAGGTGCAGGAATTAAAAGAAACCGCCGAACAGCTTAACGCCGACCTTATTATTTTCGACTGCGAGCTTACCGCATCACGAATCAGGAATATCGAAGATATAGTGGAGGTGAGGGTCATTGACCGCACCATGCTTATACTTGACATTTTTGCGGGCAGAGCCGTTACAAACGAAGGCAAACTGCAAGTTGAGCTGGCACAGCTTAAATACCGTCTGCCGCGGCTTACGGGTATCGGCGCATCTATGTCGAGATTGGGCGGAGGAATCGGCACAAGAGGTCCCGGCGAAACACAGCTGGAAACCGACAGACGCCATATCCGCAGCAGGATCGACAAGTTAGAGGAAAATCTTAAGGAGCTTGAAAAGCGGAGAGAGTTTTCACGCTCACGGAGAAAAAAGGACAATGTTCTCACTGCCGCTATTGTCGGCTATACCAATGCGGGAAAATCCACTCTCCTAAACAATCTTGCAGGAGCAGATGTTCTGGCGGAGGATAAACTTTTCGCCACTCTCGACCTTACTTCAAGGGGAATTGAGCTTCCCGACGGAAGAACGGTTCTGGTAATCGACACCGTTGGACTTATAAGACGTCTGCCTCATAACCTTGTAGAAGCCTTTAAATCCACTCTTGAAGAGGCTGCCAGTGCCGATATAATTCTCCATGTCATAGACATAAGCGACAACGAAGCTGCGGAAAAAACACAAACCACACAGACCCTTCTGTCGGAGCTTGGCTGCGGAGAGATTCCCGTAGTTAACGTCCTTAACAAGTGCGATCTTATCGAAAACGAGATACCGGAAAGCAAGGATACCGTCAAGATCTGCGCCAAAACAGGAGAAGGCTTTGACAGGCTGTTAAAGGCAATTTCCGAAAATCTGAAAGAAACCTCAAAGCGCATTAAGCTGCTGCTGCCTTATGACAAAGCAGGGCTTTCTTCAAAAATAAGGGAGAAAGGAAAGGTCTTTTCCGAGGAGTACACCGAAAATGGAATTGAGATCGACGCTTTGGCGGATATTGCTATCCTGAAAGAGCTTTCGGAGTTTGAAGTAAAATAATTCCGATAAATATTTTTACTTATGGCGTGTTTCTGTTTTGAAACACGCCATAAATGCTTTTATAATCAGTTTTCTTCCTCTTCAACAGGCTTTATGCTCTCCTTATCGACTTCACAGCCGCCAACTCTTCTGATGCTCAGAACATGGCATGAACCGCCGCCGAACACCTTTTCCATTGACATCTTGAACTCTTTAAGCAGATCCAACGGCACAAAAGCCTGAATGGTGCCCGCAAAGCCGCCGCCATGTACGCGGGAAGCTCCCTTGCGGTTCAATACGCCCTCGGCTATGTTCAAGCCTATGCCCAAGCCTTGATTTCTTACATCGTTAACAGAGAAAACATTCTGCAAAAACTTATATGAGCTGTTTCCGCTTTCCTTTATAGAACCCAAAAATGCGTTGAAATCGTTGGTTTTCAGTGCGTGAACAAGTCTGTCAACTCTTTCGTTTTCGTCAAAGAAGTGGAGAGAACGGAGTACCGCTCTGTCGCCGAACTCGGAACGCAGAATATTCAGATTAAGTATAATATCCTCGCGGCAAAGCTGACGGAGACAGTCCACCGAGAAATGTCCGGCAACGCTTTTCATTTCCTCGGGAATAGCGGCATAATCGGGAGTCAGATCTGCGTGATTTCCCTTGGTATCTATTATGCACAGCGCATGGTCAAAAGCGTCAAAGTCAAGATTTATCTTTTCGATAATGGGACTTTCAATGTCCTTAAAGTTAATGGCAACAAATCCGCCTACCGAGGACGCCATCTGATCCATAAGTCCGCTGGGCTTGCCGAAAAATACGTTCTCGGAATACTGAGCGATCTGGGCGATCTTTATTGCGCTGATATTTCCGTTGTTGTAAAGGCTGTTAAGTATATTTCCAACAAGGACTTCAAATGCCGCCGAGGAGCTTAAGCCGCTTCCCTTAAGTACGTTTGTGGTGGTGTAAGCCTTAAAGCCGCCGATCTTGCAGCCATTTTTCTTGAAGCCCGCCGCAACGCCTCTTATGAGTGCGTCAGCAGTGTTCTTTTCCTCTTCCTTGGGTTCAAGCTCTTCAAGGTTTATGGAGCTTTCATAAAAGCCCTCGCTTTTTAAAACGATCTTAGGCTCCTCCAAAGGTTCAACAACCGCGATAACGTCAAGGTTTACGCTCGCAGCCAGCACCTTTCCGTGGTTATGGTCGGTGTGGTTTCCTCCAACCTCGGTTCTGCCCGGGGCGGAAAAAAGTCTGAAGCCCTCTCCGATACCGCCGTAATAGCTTGAATATGCTTCTATCGCCTTATTGTACCGTTCCTTTTGATAATCGAGATCCTTGGACGGATAAAGACCGTCTATCGATTCAACTTTTGCCATTTGATTTTTCCTTTCCTTTTGGTTTTTATTGTACGGTTTGTTACTGATCTTTTTTGATTTATACTAATTCTCAATAAAAATAAGACAAAGCCGGCAGGCGGGGCATTCCTGATCAAGGAGGTTCCGACGCAGGAATATGCGGATATTTCAAGTCGGGCTGACGCAGAGCAGGGACGCCCCGGCCGCCCAATTTGGCTGATTTTTATTGAGATTTAGTATTAATCCTTTTCCGTATAGAACAGATGATATTTTTTGTTTCTATGTCCGTATACACTCAGCACAAGTCCCATAGCCACATAAAGAGCAACAGTGGAGGTTCCGCCCGCGCTTATAAACGGCAGAGGTATGCCGATTACGGGCATTACCGCCAGAACCATGCCTATATTCAGTATTGAGTGAACGAGTATCATGGAAAATACTCCGATACAGATAAGCTGTCCCAATTTATCCTTGGACTGAATGCTGTTCATGTATATTTTCATACATATCATCAAAAGCAGAACAACCGTACCTATACAGCCCACAAAGCCCAAAGCGTTGCCGATATAGGCAAAGATAAAGTCGTTCTGTATAAATGAGGTATAAACATATTCTCCGTTAAAAAGCCCTACGCCCGTCATTTTTCCGCTGCCGAGAGCTATTCTGCCCCAATACTGCTGATACCATATATGCTTTATCTGCTGCTCCTGCAATTCGGGGTCGAAAAGCACCAGAAATCTAAGCTTGTGGTGGGGCTGCATTATATAGTTCCAAGCCACATAAACAACGGCGGGGACAGCGGCACAGCCCAATAAAATATATCTGAGCCCCAAGCCTGCTACCATCAGCATTGCCACAAAGATAAACACAAAGACCACAGCCGTTCCGTCATCGCCCTGCAATGCGATAAGTCCAACGGGTATCATACCGTGAACACACAACAGCAGAAAATGTGGCAGACGGTTCAGATCCTTTCCTACCTTGTTGAGGTGAGTGGCAAAGGTCATAATAAAGGCGTCCTTAAGAAGCTCCGAGGGCTGTATGGTGATAGAGCCTATTTTGAGCCAGCCTATATCGTCAGCTCCCTCAACGCCCTGTCCAAGGCTTGTAAACAAAAGCAAAGTGAGGATAAGCGCCACCGGAGCATACAAAAACCATATTTTTGATATAAACTTGTAGTCGATAGCCGCAATAACAAGCATTACCGCAAAGCCTATCACCAAAGCTATGATCTGGATTTTGTAATAACGGTTGCTGACACCTGCAAAGTCGTTGTAATACATGCTGTACAGCAAAAGAATGCCGAAGCTGCTGGCGGCGGCGCACAGCAGAATAAGCAGCTTGTCAAGACCTTTTATATATTCAAGAATATTTTTTAAAATCGTTTTTATCATAAAAATTAAAGATCCCTTTAAATTTTCTCATATCATACCATTTTTATTATATACTTTTTACAAGATTTTTTCAATAGCTGTAATTTATTCCTTAAAATTTATTATAAAGTGACAAAAAGTCAAAGCTTTTTCGTGTTTGCTTTGACTTTTTTTACAAGATAATTTACTGTCTCTTAGGAACAGCCACCGAAGTATTAAACTCGGAGCAGATATGCTTTATACTGTCCTCATCTGAACATGGGAACAGATAGGAGCCTTGAAGATGATCCACAAAGAAAGCTTTGGCAGTCTCAAACTGCTCCTTGTTTTCAATATGCTTTATGCAGACGGATATGCCCCTGTTGTGAGCCAGCATAATGACGCTTTTCAGAGCCGCTTTGTCAAACTCGTCGCCGCAGAACTGCTCTGCCCTTATCTTGATAACATCTGCCATTCCGCTTTTCAGGGCAGTGAGAGACATATATTCTCTTCCAAAGTCGTCAATTACTACCCTTACCCCTGCGTTTTTGAATTCGTTAAGGGCAATGCCGAAATTGTTGTCTATTTTAAACTGCGCCTTTTCGGGAATTTCCACTGCGATGTTGTTTGCCTTCAACCCGAAGGTTTCCGCGGCGGATCTGACAGTATTGTACACCGAAGAGCGCCTTAACTCGTGTGATGTAAGGTTAATATTCATAACCAGACCCTCACAGCCTGTCATATCTATGATCTCGCGCAAAAAGGCGCAGGCGTTGTTGATGACCCAAGAATCAATAAGCTCGTCTATACCTATACTTTCAGCCAGCTTTATGACCCTTCCCGCGGGCATTCTTCCGTTTTCGCGGTCAACCCAGCTCACCACCGCTTCAAGGGCGTTTATATTGCCCTCGGTGTCGGCAATAGGCATATAGCTCACGCTAAAGCCCTCCATATCGTTAAGAACTGCCCGTCTCAGCCTTTGTTCGGCGTTGAAAACTGCCCCTGCTCTTTCCTCCAATTCCTTGGAGTAAAAAATGTAGGTGTTTCTCTCCTCCTCTGCCGCACGGTACATCGCCAAGGTCGAACAGCGGTACAGACCCTCGCAGTTGGAGGAATCGTCGGGATAAAGAGCCGCCCCGGCGCTCATGCTGAGAAAATGTTCCTCGTCGTCAATTTTCCACGAGCCCGAAAATCTGTCAATAATGATTTTCATAAGCTCTCTCACCTGTTCAACTCCGCCTCCCGCAATAATGAGCATAAGAACGCTGCCGCTGAAACGGTATACGGATTTTCCCTTAAATTCAAGGGTATTTAAATACGCGGATATTTTTTTAAGCAGATTATCGGAATGAATGTGTCCAAAAGCCTCATTTAAAGTGCTTACATTGGTGATTTTAAGAGCGATGACCGCTCCGCAACGGTTATTGCTCAAACGGTGCTGTAAATCATGGTCAAGGGCGGCGCGGTTGGAGATCTCCAGAAGCGGATCGGTATAAGCCATTTTTTTGAGCCGGTTGTTCTGTTCCCTCAGTGCAATGTCCATATTGCAGCGGATAAGCATGGTGGAAATGATCTGTGAAATATTTCTCAGGAGCTTCTTGTCCGCGCTGCTCCATATTCTCTCCTGTTTTATGGTTTCATAGAAGATCAAGCCCACAAACTTGCCGTTTTCCGCTAATTGGGAAACTACAAAGGACTTGATTCCCACCTTCTGTGTTTCGGAAAAGCCGCTGTTGGAGAAATAGGTATCGCAGTAATTAAGCTCCTCCATAAGATTGGGGTTTTCGTCCACCTTAAAGAGATAGTCCACATCGATTCCCTTTGCCGACCACTCCTTGTTAATAGCGGTATAGCCCGTGTCGGAATCATAGTGATAGAGGGAAACGCGGTCTAATTTCAGATATTCTCCCACCAGCTGAATAACCGAGGTGAGAGCCTCATCCGCGTTGTTGTTTTCAAGAATAATGGTATATATATTATTTAAAAGAATCTGCTGTTCAATGTTGCTGCCAAGCTGCTGATTGGCGGTTTTGGAGTTTTCCATTTCGGCGTACAGCACCAGAATGGCATTGGCGATCTGTGAAACGGTTTCCGCCAAGACCTTATGTAAGGGCTGTATTCTTTCAAGCAGCTCCGAATCGTCGGAGGCGACCGTCCACACAGCCATTAAACGGTGATTGCACCTTATTTCCTCTGTTATTTTATTCTTAAATTTCTTTAAGGAAATGACATTTCCCTTTTCATCGGCGGGAGACAGCATCAGCTCTCCGTCGCTGTTGTAAATGGCGGAGTGAACGCCGTTTGTCACCGTCAGAGCCTGCTGTATTCTCAAAAGGTAGTCCTCTCCCAGAATTTCATCAAGAGAAGCATCCTGTATATCTACCTCTTTTTCGCTGATAATATCCTTTTTCTTCTTTACCGCGCCCTCTAATACAAACTCGTTTTCCGAAGCGTCCAGATACTCGGAAACATCTATCATGGAGCCTGTCAGATACTCGGAGCGGTTGAAGGCGTCCTTTTTGACCGAACAGTTAAGGGAAACCCAGCGGTAGTCGTCCTCCACCCTTACACGGCAATGGGCGTCAAGAGTTTTCTTTCTGCCCGATACAATTTCGCTGAAAGCGTCTGCAAGAGCAGGGAAATCGTCTGCATATATGACTTCCCTGAGGTTCATTCTCTTGTCCTTTTTGCTCAGATTATGATATTTGTCCAAAAGAGTTATGGGAATATCTCTTGTGAGGTCAATTCTTATATTAACGCATTTCGATTCACGGAATGCGACGTCAAGACCGCTCATTTCTACCGTCCTTTATCGTTTTGACTTTTATTATAATAAATTTTATTGCTTATTTTGAAACTGTAAAACCTTGTCTTATACTAATCCCCGACTGAAAGCAGACGTTTTTCGCGGTATATTTTGTGCCCTGCTGCATCATCGTCCCATCCTCTTCCTTGCAGACCGCAAAAAATCCTCGCAAATAATTTGTCAGCTTTAAATCGTAAATTAGTATTAAGCATGGAAAATGAGAGTGTCAAATCAAAAAACACCCTGTCACTCCATTCTTAGATATATTTTACCATATTTTTTCTACTTTTGCAACCGTTTTTGTGTATTTTAACGCAATTATTTTGTAAAATTTCCGTGAAACAGGTCTGATAATCGGATAAAAATGTACCACATATAAAAAATGCTTTACCGAAAAATCGGTAAAGCATTTTAATAGCTTATTTATAGTACCTGATCGTCAAAAGACTTATTAGCCGTTATCCTTATTGTTGCCGAATTCCTCGTCAAGCTTCTTCTGGTTTTCAGCCAAACCGGAATTGATCTGATCGATAACGGAAGGCTTATGTATTCTGTCGTATTCCTTCTCGGCAGCGGTCTTTTCCTTTGTTTCGGTTGTGGTTTCAGTCTTATCGGACTCGGTCTTGTCGGTCTTCTTATCATCTTCGCTTGCATGACCGAATTCCTTGTCAAGCTTCTTCTGATTCTCGGCAAGCTGATCCTTGATCTTGTCGATAACCGCGCGGGTATCTCTATCGGTGTCCTCATCAGCAAGGGCATTGTTGATGCGGGAACTCAGGCTGTTGTTCATAATGCTGATGCTGGAAGAAAGGTTGGAGAGCTTTTCCTCTTTATCGGAGGTGTCAAGTCCTCTCGCCTTGTCAAGCTGAATTTCGGAAGCAAGAACACGGGCTTCTTTCTGAGACTGACTGCTTGCGCTGAGCAGTAATCTCATGGAAGAAACATCATTGCCCAAAAGTGCGGAAAAGTCGGCGGAATCGCTTCTCGTACCAAGCATACCGCTGATAAGGTTACTTGCGTTTGCGATATTGGCGGAAACGCTTGCAGCTGCGCTCATTGCGCTTTTGATTTTCGCAACCTGCTTTTCCTTTTGTGTGTCGGTCATCGTGGTATTGCTCTCGAGATCGCTGAGCTGATCGCTGAGTCTGTTTAACGAAGAGCTTGCAACGGAATTTCCGTTTACGCTTGAAGATCCGGAATTCATAAGGCTGTTGATAGAGCTCATAATAATGTTCCTCCTTGGTTTTTCGATATGTTTATTTAAAGATTTACAATTCATCAATTATTATATCGGCTTTAATTAAATATAGTTTAGCATTTTTTCCTTATTTTGTCAACCGAAAATTTGGGGGAATTTATAAGATTTTTTGTGCAGAATAACGGTAAGATTGAAAAAACAGTCTTTTTATGCTCCCAAGAAACTTGTGCTGATTTGGATTCTCTCAGGGAAGTTGTACTGATTTGAGTTCTCTCAAGAAAAGTTGGCGGTAATTGGCTGATTTAAAAAGAATTTCAAAACCGACAAGATTTAAAAATTTCTTGAAAAACTGGGAAATTTTTAAATCTTGTCTATCTAACTGAGTTCGGAGTTTTTGCTTGAAAAATTGGGCAAAAACTCCGAACTCAGTTGATTTTTGAAATTCGTGCTATCAGGGCAGTAGTGCGAGTGGGAGCCCGCTTTTAGGGGTGTTGTACTGATTTTCACGATTCTTTCAGGAACCTTAGCAAAAAATATAGGGACTGTTTTTTACAACCCCATTAAAATTATAAAAAACCGTATTTCAGGAGATCCCCTTATTATCCGCATTCCCGTTATCCCAATCAGCAGGCATCTCGGGCAGCCCTGCACTCACAAAAGGATAAACAAACTTTGCGTCATAAGGATAAGCGGTAAGAGGGAAAGCCATTTCAACAGGAAAACCCAAGTCATTCCCGGTATTTTTCGCTCTGCTGTTCAGTCCTTCCCTTCTCTCCAGCTCGTCCAGTTCTCCGAATCTGTTTTTCGGCAAATTTTCGCTGTGCCCTGTTACCATACATTCACGCTCCTTTCGGTATTATTTTCTGCCAAAAGAAGCGAAAAATGCTGTCACTGCAAAAATTGCTATAATTTGCTCAAAAACTTTTATTCGTCTGCGGTTTTCTTCATAGCGGAGGTGGTCCTCTGCGCCATAACCAGCCTGTAATAAACTCCCTTTCTTCCCATAAGCTCCGTATGCGTGCCGATCTCGGCAACCTTGCCCTTGTCAAGGACAATAAGCCTGTCGGCGCTGCTCAGGGTGGAAAGCCTGTGGGCAATGGCTATGGTGGTTCTTCCTTTTATAAGGCGGTTCAAAGCGGTCTGAATCTGCTTTTCCGTCTGTGTGTCAAGGCTTGCTGTAGCTTCGTCCAAAATAAGTATCTTCGGATTGCGCAGTATGGCTCTTGCAATAGCCACTCTCTGTCGCTCGCCGCCCGAAAGGCTGTAGCCTTTTTCGCCCACATAAGTGTTGTAGCCGTCGGGAAGCCTTGTTATAAAATCGTGGGCATCGGCTATTTTCGCCGCCGCTATTATCTCCTCAAAGGTAGCATCGGGCTTGGAATAGGCAATGTTTTCCATTACAGTACCGTTAAATAGGAAGGTTTCCTGCAAAACAACGCCCAATCTGCTGTGAAGAGATTCCGCCGACATTTCCCTTAGATCCGTTCCGTCAATTTTTATAGAGCCGTAGGTAGGGTCGTAAAGGCGCATTAAAAGGTTGATTAGAGTGGATTTGCCCACGCCCGAGTGACCTACTATGCCTATCATTTCGCCCTGCTTTATCTCAAAGGAAATGTTTTTAAGAACGGGATTGTAAGCGGTGTAGCCGAAGGAAACGTTATCGAACACGATATTTCCCTCAATATCGCATTCCACGGCATTTTCCGATTCGGTAAGGTCTATTGGTTCGTCCAGAATCTCAAACACCTTTCCCGCCGATACCATGGCTTGCGTAAGGGTGCGGGGCAGCTGTATCAGCCAGTAAACAGGACCGTACATCATGGAGGCGTAGCCGGTGAACTGCACAAATTCACCTAAAGTAATAGTGAAATTCATAACATACTTTGCGCCGAAGTACAGCATAAGCATTTCGCCTACCGCCAGAATATAGCGCATTATGGGGTACAGAAGATACCATGTGCATTCGGCTTTTTCAAGGTTTTTGGACACGGTGTAGGAGATGCCCTTGTAACGCTCTATTTCCCGTTCCTCGCTGCCGTAGCTTTTAACTACCTTTGCTCCCGAAATAACATCGTTAAGATACTTGGAGGAATCGCAGGTCTTTCTCCACCAGCGCTGATAGCCTGCGCCTATCCTCTGCATTATCTTCTGAGCCACCCAGCCTGCCACCGGCAATGGAATAACCACCATTAAAGCCAGCTTCCAGTTTGTGACAAACATTATTACCGCCAAAACGATAAGAGCAGCCACATTAAGTATCATCTGCCTGCCGTTGCCCGTCATAAAGTTCTGCAAAACTCTTGCGTCATCGCTCAAACGGCGTATAATTTCTCCCGAGGTGCGGCGGGCAAAGGATTTCATTGAAATAAGCTGAACCTTGTCAAACAGATCCTTGCGCAGATCTCTTATAAATTTTGTGGAAAGCCTGATGTTGATTTTCCATGCCGCAAAGTCAAAAAGACAGGTTATTACCGACAAAGCCACTATCATAACGGCGATTTGGGTAAAAAGCTTCAGATCCGCACCTTCACCGATTCCCACATCGTCAACCACCCGCTTGTACAGCATGGGCATAATGATATTTGCGCCATAGGACAATATTGCCAGAATAGTTACGGCAAAAAAAGGTACCTTATATCTCATCATTCTGTTGATGAGCTTTTTCACCGTTCCCGTGCGCTTGGCGCAGAATGGACATTCCGCCATTCCCTCAATTTTTGCGCCGCATCTGGGGCAGTTGGGTTCTTCCGCGTCGCTTGCCTCAGCGAGATTTCCTGTCTTGGCATAAAAGTCAAGTATCTTTGCCAGCTCGGCAAAGCGTATGTAATGAGTCTGGCTGAAACAGCAGAACAGATCCCACTTGCTGTTGTCCCTGCGTCTTCCGCGTAGCATTGAACTGCCCGACTGACGGAAAACCTCAAAGCTGTAATAATCCTTTATTTCGAGGCTTTTCTCCACGCCACTTTCACCGTAAATGTACATTTTATCGCGGTCTGCCATAAAATGACCCTTGGTCAGCTTGCCCTCCTCGGTGATGTCAAAGGGCAGGCTGAATAGTATATCCTCGGGATTACCGCTGTAATCCCTTGGAAGTGATGTTTTTAAATTCATAAATTTATTTTGCCCTCAAATTAAACAAACAGTTCTAATTTTTTATTGCTCTTGCCGTCCAGCTTATTCAAGTCGGGAACCTGATACTTGTTTCCGTCGGAATCGGTGACGGTGAGAATTCCGCTGGTATTCAGGCGGAAATTGGTCCACCAGTCGTTTACCGCGATTTTCTTCCGTCCTGCGGTGGTTTCCGCATCTACAAACAGATATCCCATTCTGTTGTCACGGATAGAGTAGATCTTTGTAATAACGGGTATGTAGTAGCGGAAATTAAGGTAATCCTCACAAAGCTGTCTCTGCTCATCGCTCATATCCTTTAAATCCTTTATTACGCCTATTTCTATCCACTCCTCCTCGTTGTTCTTGAAAGCAACGCTGATATAAGTGTCGAGACAGTAAAAGGGCTGTAAGCGTGTAAGGCTCACTTCTTCATATTTGTTGCCCTCGTATTCGGCAAAAAGATATCCGCTGTCCTTCTTTTCCAGCTTTAATTTGTTAACATCTATTATTCTTAAAGTGTCTATTGAAAAATCGTCAACCTTATAATTATTCATATAAAATCCTTTCTCTTATGGGAAACTGTATGCCCAAAAACGGTATTAGTCCACAGATATGGTTTTAAGAGCCTCTGCCTGTAATTTGTACAATTCAAAATACTTGCCCTTTTGGTGAATAAGCTCGTCATGTGTGCCTGTTTCCTTGACCTCTCCGTTTTCGATTACGCAGAGCATATCCGCGTCGCGGAGGGTGGAAAGTCTGTGGGCAATGGCGATTACCGTTCTTCCCTTCTTAAGGTTGTCTATGGCATTCTGAATTTTCCGCTCGGTGCGTGTGTCCATTGATGCGGTTGCCTCGTCCAGAATCAGGATATTTGGCTTTTGTATCAAAGCGCGGGCTATTGAAATGCGCTGTCTTTCTCCGCCCGACAGATCGGCTCCGCCGCTGCCTATTACGGTATCATAGCCGTCGGGCAGCTTCAGTATAAAGTCGTGGGCGTTGGCGCTTTTTGCCGCTTCGATGACCTCGTCCAAAGTCGCGTCGGGACGTGCATAGCGGATATTGTCGGCAACCGTTCCCATAAAGATATAGGTTTCCTGCGAAACAATGCCTATGCTCCTTCTCAGATCCTCAAAGGCTATATCACGGACGCTTACCCCGTCAATGGTGATAGTGCCGTTAGTAGTGTCGTACAGTCTTGAAATAAGGTTAATCAGGGTGGATTTACCCGCGCCTGTTTTGCCCACTATTCCGTAAAACTGTCCCGCCTTGATATCCATGGAAAGATCCTTAAGCACGGCTATTCCCGCTTCGTACTCAAAGCTTACATTTTTCAAAACGATATCGCCCTTTAAGCCTTCCGCTCCCACCTTTACAGGATTTTCGGGGGGCTTTACCGTGGGCTTGCTGTCCATTATCTCAAAAACTCTCGACGCTGCGTCAAGACAGCGGGAAAGGTCGTCCCCTGCCCAGATCAAAACGTACATGGGCTCCATCATCATTCCCAGATATCCTGTCATCAGCATAAGCTCGCCCAAGCCGATTTTTCCTGTGACAACAAGGTAATATCCGAAAACGGTCATAATTGCGCCGCCGATTATAAAGACGGAGTTCTGCCCGAATTCAAAATTAGCTCCTCTCTCTCTGCAAGCCACATCGGCGGTATAAACCTTTCCAAGGCTTTTTCCGAAGCGGGATTTCTCCTGCTCCTCTCTAGCAAAAGCCTTTACCACACGGTGTCCGTTTACCGAATCGTTAAGATTGGAACGCATTGTTCTCATAGAAAGGTTTATTCCTCTCCAAAGCCTCCGCTGTCCATTCATAAACCACAGCTCCGAGAGAGCGATAACTATGATCATTCCCACAACGCACGACGCAAGAACGGGGGACATTATAAACATCAGTATGCTCATGGATATCAGCTTTACAATGCATACAATGCCGTAAGGAACAATGTTGCAGAAAAATCCGCTTACCTCTTCCGCATCGCCGTCTACACGGGTCATAAGAGAGCCTGTTTGCTTTGATGTAAAAAAGGGCAGAGATAAATGCTGCATGGAATGGTAAACCTTGGTTCTCAGGCTGTGCATAACCTTTGTTACCGCCTTGGTGAACACAATTCCGTAGAGGGTTTGAAGCAGCATGGATACCACCAAAAAGCCCGCCACCATGATAATGGCAAAAAGCACCTCGCCGTAACGCTCACCCGCCGCATCAAGCACCTCGTCATACAAAAACGCCGTACTGAAATAAGGTGAAATCACCGACAAAGCCGCCGACAATACCATCATAAACATTATCATAACGGTTTGCGCCTTGTACTCGCCGAAAAGTCCGAAAAGTCTTTTGAATATCGAGGACTTTTTGACGCAGTAGGGGCAGAATTTTCTGTTGGGGTCGGGGTACTTCTGTCCGCATTTGGGGCAGTAGGGGCTGTTTTCCGCCAAGGGGGTATCGTCGATCTCCTCACCCTTTACCGTCATATTGTAGCGGCGGGAAAACTGCTCCGCCTTCTCGGAAAAGCCGGACGAAAAGCGGCTTAACCATACCTTTTCGCCCTCGGGTCTGTTTTCGTCTTTTGGCGGCTCTTCGCCCTTTTCCTTTGCAAGCTTTTGGGCTTCCTCAAAGGCATCCTCTCCCTCCGCCTTCATTTTTCCCATAAGGCGGCAGGTGTGGCGGTAGCGGTCTACATACAGCTCCTTAAGCTCCTCCATGCTGTATTCCTTGTATTCTTTGAAATCAAATACTGTGCGAAATTTCTTCTTTTCGCTTACAAGTCTGTCATAGCCGCTTATTACATAAAGATTTTTGCTGTCGAAGGTGAGGTATGTATCATAGTACAAGCCTTCCCCGTTCATATCGCATTTCAGGCAGTATAAAAGGCTGTCGGGGTCAACTCCTCTGCTGACCAAAGCCTCCAAAGCGCCTTCCGTCAATGTGTCAAAGTATTTCATTCCGAATTTCATTCCTCCCAAGAAAAGCATAAGGGCGAAATTACACGGTTTCCCGCCATATACGCTTTTTCACACAAAAAAGCACAACCGTAAAGGCTTTTACGGTTATGCCCGAAGATTTTTTATTCCGCTTTTTCAAGCAAGCTCAATAAAGCCCTTTAGATCAAAGGACGATAAAGCCTACTTTTTTGCTTACCTTCTGCAGGGTTTTTCTTGAAGCCTTGAAAGCCTTTTCGGCTCCTTCCTTCATACATTTTTCAAGGTATGACTTATCGGCAATGATCTGTTTATACCTTTCCTGCATAGGCGCCAGCGAATCTGCCACTGCTTCTCCAACAGCGGCTTTAAAATCTCCGTAGCCTTTTCCTTCAAATTCTCTTTCAATATCCTCAAAGGATTTTTCGGTGACGGCGGCGTAAATCGACATAAGGTTCTCTACGCCCTCCTTACCTTCACCTCTCCTTACCTCACAGCCGCTGTCGGTAACGGCACGCTTGAACTTTCTCATAATGGTGTCACGGTCATCAAGTATGAAAATAGTTGCATTGGGATTTTCGTCGGACTTTGACATTTTCTTTTCGGGGTCTGCCAAAGAGGCGATCTTCGCCACCGACTTGACGATATAAGGCTCGGGCACGGTAAAGGTCTCACCGTACAGATTATTAAATCGGTCAGCAATATTGCGGGTAAGCTCCAAATGCTGCTTCTGGTCGATTCCCACAGGCACGCAATCGGCTTGATACAGCAGAATGTCCGCAGCCATTAACACGGGGTAGGTAAACAAGCCCGCATTGATGTTCTCGGGGTGCTTCTGGGACTTATCCTTGAATTGGGTCATACGGCTCAATTCGCCGAACTGAGTGTAACAGGACAAAATCCAGCTTAATTGGGCATGGGCGGGATTGTGTCCCTGAACAAACACTATGGATTTTTCGGGATCGATTCCCATGGCAAGCAAAAGCGCATAGCTTTCCGCAGTCTGACGGCGAAGCTTGGCGGGATCCTGTCTTACGGTTATTGAATGAAGATCCACGATGCTGTATGCACAATCATACTCGTCCTGAAGCTTTACCCAATTCTGCAATGCCCCCAGATAATTTCCCAAATGGGGAACATTTGTGGGCTGGATTCCGCTGAATATGCGTTTTTTCTTGATTTCTTCCATAATTCTGTCCTCTTTTCGGTTTTGCTGACCTTTTTATATAGTAAGAGCAATGGTAACGGCATTGCTCTGTTACGCGGGGTATATTTTATTTTATTTTATCACACTTACATTTAAAAAACGATAAACTTTAAGTTTAGTACATTGTTTTGGCAACCTTTGCAAGGAGCCCAACGCCTTGCTCTATCTGCTCGTCCGTGGGTGTGGAATAGTTAAGTCTGAATCCCAGAGTGGGCTGTCTCGTGTCTGTCAAAAATGCAGTTCCCGGGACTACTGCCACTTTTTCCGCCAAAGCAGCCTTTACAAATGTCTCCATATCTCCGCAGGGGAGAGTGCCCCAAAGGAACAAGCCGCCTTCGGGCTCGGTAAAGTTAATTGACATTGGCATAGCAAATTTCAGGCTGTTGAGCATTAAATTGCACTTGTTCTTGTATATCTGGCGAAGATTTTCAAGGTGCGCCTCAAAATCCGTCTCGGTAACAAATCTATATGCCACCATTTGCGCCCATATATTGGGGTGAACTGTGGAGGTCTGGAGAGCTACCGTGGCTTTTCCGATTATGGACTTTGTGGCTATCATATAGCCCACTCTCAATCCGGGGGAAAGTACCTTTGAAAAGCTTCCCGCATAAATTACATGACCCTTTGTGTCAAGGGATTTTATGCTGGGCACGTCTATTCCCGCAAACCTCAGATCGCCGTAGGGATTATCCTCCACCACAAGCACGTTGTACTTGTAGGCAAGCTCCAAAAGCTGTTTTCTGCGCTCCAAGGACATTGTAACGCCCATGGGATTCTGGAAATTCGGTATTGTGTAAATAAAGGCGGTGCGGGGGTTTGCCTTTAAAGCCTCCTCCAGCTTTTCGGGAATCATTCCGTCATTGTCCATTTTAACGCCCACAAGTCTTGCGCTGTAAGAGCGGAAGGCGTTAAGGCTGCCGATAAAGGAGGGATTTTCGCAGATCACCGCGTCTCCCTCGTTGCAGAATATCTTTGCGCAGGTCTCAATGGCTTGCTGCGCGCCGCTTGTTATTACAAGCTCGTCTTCGGCTGCGTTGAAATTGCCCTTTTCCGCCATATCCTTTTTCAGACGGTCACGGAGCTTGGGATAGCCCTCGGTTATGGAATACTGAAGGGCTGCTATCGGCTCTTCCGTCAGTATCTCATTGCTGATCCTGCGTATCTCGTCAACGGGAAAGGCCTCGGGGGCGGGATTACCTGCCGCAAAGCTTATCATTGACGGGTCTGCGGTGGATTTAAGTATCTCTCTTATTGCCGAGGGGGCAACTCCCGATATCCTGTATGAAAAAGCGTTCATTTTCCCTCACTGTCCTTTCCTGCTGTCTTATTTAATCCTCTTACAAAATACCATTGTATTGTATCACATATCGGTAATAATTTCAATACCTTTTTAAAATTTAGCCGCTGCAAATTTTTTTGTTTGATAATATACGGCACACATCGACTGCGCGCAGATTGGGAGAATATATCAGGAGGCTGCCTTTGCTGCTGCGCCTTTTGTGTATTTCGTCAATTCGATATGTGCAGTTTGCCAATTTACTTTTTGGATAATTATGTTAAAATGATATTATACTGATGTTTTATGCGATTTTTGCGTTCCACAATGGGAATAATTTGATTTTTCAATACCCACTGTGGGTATTGTGATTGACGAAGTCAATCACAAGGCGGGAAAACTTGCTGACTTGGTATAAAATTTTATGAAAGATGGAGGATAAAAACTTGAGGCAAATGAAGAAAATTTTGTCGGGCGTGTTAGCAGCAGCCTTGGCAACAACAGCGATTGCCTTGCCACTATCTGTTAATGCAGCGGAAGAGGATATTGAAATAGGCACAAATGCCGACGGAGCACAACAGATAGAAATTAACAGCGTGGACAAGTATTCCGAGTTTACTTTTACCTACACGCCTAAACTGGCAACCGAATGCTCGCATTATGAAAATAATCCGAAGCATGGCACAGAAACGGCTCCCACATACTGCACTTGGTCCGGAATCCCGGTGGCTGTCGCTATTAAGGATGGAGAAGAAACAAATTGGTGGGTATCAACAGCGCTTAAAGCTGAAACCAACGAAGATAAAGAAACATGTACCGCTAAATTGACGACGGAGAAAATTTTAGAAGCTGCAAAGGAAACCGATGCGTGGAAAGGCGCGACTTCTTCTGTTGTGAAAATCTATTTTCAGGCTCAAGATTGCACCATTACAAATGTAAAAGGTACAATCGACAGCAGCAACGGAACGTCTTACGTAGATATTCCTTTTGTAAAAAAGGAATATGAGCTTACTGTCGGAGATTCGGGATGGAATTCCGCAGAATATGGCTATACAAAAACAGCAAAGGCGGAGCTTGATTTAACGGTTGATGACATTACTTACGGTGAAACTACATACAAAGACTTAAAGAACACCGTGTTTGAAGTTAAAGGAATAGATTTTTCCGATTATATTTTGCCCAAGGGCGTCACTGAGAATGATATAAGCATTCAGCTTTGCTCTTTTTGGGGAACAGGCTGGAGTTACTTTTCTCAAAATACAAAGAGTTTGGATTTAAGTACAGCAACCGGTATAGCTGATGATACGACTATTACAATGTTACGCTATCAAGTTATAATTAACGGTAATGTAGGCGGTATTGACAATATGGCAGACAAAACCGTGCTTAAGCTTACTCCTAAGATACACGCAACAGGTATAACCCTCAACGAGGACGAAATTACCCTTGAAAAAGGCGACGCATTTTCTCTCGAAGCCACTATTGACCCCGAAAACAGCACCGACGAGGTTGTATGGAGCAGCAGTGACGAAGCCGTTGCAACCGTTGACGAAAACGGCAAGGTGATCGCAGTTGCCAAGGGTACCGCAACCATTACGGCAACCGCAGGAGAAGCAAGTGCAAGCTGCGAGGTAACCGTTACCGAAACAGTACCCGCAACGGGTGTAACCCTCAATAAGACCACTCTTGCTCTTGAAAAGGGCAAATCGGAAACTCTTACAGCAACCGTTGCTCCCACAGACAGCACCGACAAGGTTGTATGGAGCAGCGACAACGAAGATGTTGCAACCGTTGACGAAAACGGCAAAGTGACCGCAGTCGGCGGAGGTAAGGCTGTAATAACCGCAACAGCCGGCGATGTATCGGCTGAATGCGAGGTTACGGTAACAGTACCCGCAACAGGCGTAACCCTCAATAAAACCACTCTTACTCTTGAAAAAGGCAAATCGGAAACTCTTACAGCAACTGTTGATCCCACAAACAGCACCGACAAGATAGTTTGGAGCAGCAGCAACGAGGAAATTGCAACCGTTGATGAAAACGGCAAGGTGACCGCAGTTGCCAAGGGTACAGTAACTATTAAGGCAACCGCAGGAAAAGCAAGCGCAAGCTGCGAGGTTACGGTAACAGTACCAGTAACAAGCGTAACTCTCGATAAGAACGAGCTTTCTCTTAAAAAGGGCGAATCGGCTACTCTTACAGCTGCCGTTAAACCCGATGACGCAGATGATAAAACTGTTACATGGACATCAAGTGCCACAGCTGTTGCAACCGTTGACAAAAACGGCAAGGTGACCGCTGTCGCTTCAGGTACTGCCGTAATAACCGCTTCGGCAGACGGAAAGACCGCAAAGTGCACGGTTACCGTAACAAACCCGGCTGAAAAGATCGAGATAGATGACATCACAGTGCTTACCGGAAAAGAAAAGGAAATAGTTATCAAGATAACTCCCGCAGATGCGGACGACATCGGCACCGTTACTTACACCTCCGCCGATGAAGCTGTTGCAAAAGTTGTTGACGGCAAGGTTCTGGGCGTAAAGGCAGGAACGACGACTATCACCGCAACGGCAGGAACACTCACGGCAGAATTTAAAGTAACCGTTACCGATGAGGAAAAGCCCGCAACAGAAATAACCCTCGACAAGACCTCCCTTTCTCTCGAAAAGGGCAAATCGGACACTCTTGCAGCAACTGTTAAGCCTAATGACAGCACCGACACCATTGTGTGGAACAGCAGCAACACAGACGTTGCAACCGTTGACCAAAGCGGCAAGGTTACCGCAGTTGGCGGCGGCAAGGCTGTTATTACCGCTAAGGCAGGCAGTGTATCGGCTACCTGCGAGGTTACCGTAACAGTACCCGTAACAAGCATAACTCTTGATAAAAACGAGCTTTCTCTTGTAAAGGGAGAATCCGCAGAGCTTACAGCTACTGTTGAGCCCGAAGACGCTGACGATAAGACCGTTACATGGGAATCCAGCGACGAAAAGGTTGCAACCGTTGACGAAAACGGCAAGGTTACCGCAGTTGGCGGCGGCAAGGCTGTAATTACCGCTAAGGCAGGCGATAAGTCGG
>CAZWRZ010000002.1:0-314482 GCA_964636555.1 uncultured Ruminiclostridium sp. | reverse complement strand
CCGTTGACGAAAACGGCAAGGTGACCGCAGTTGGCGGCGGCAAGGCTGTAATTACCGCTAAGGCAGGCGATAAGTCGGCTACCTGCGAGGTTACCGTAACAGTACCCGTAACAGGTGTAACTCTTGATAAGACCGAGCTTTCTCTTGTAAAGGGCGAATCCGCAGAGCTTACAGCTGTTGTTGAGCCCGAGGACGCTACTGACAAGACCGTTACTTGGGAATCCAGCGATGAAAAGGTTGCAACCGTTGACGAAAACGGCAAGGTGACCGCAGTTGGCGGCGGCAAGGCTGTAATTACTGTTAAGGCAGGCGATAAGTCGGCAACCTGCGAGGTTACCGTAACAGTGCCCGTAACAAGCGTAACTCTTGATAAGAACGAGCTTTCTCTTGAAAAGGGAGAATCCGCTGTTC
Source organism: uncultured Ruminiclostridium sp. (assembly GCA_964636555.1). Taxonomy (GTDB): domain Bacteria; phylum Bacillota; class Clostridia; order Oscillospirales; family Ruminococcaceae; genus Ruminiclostridium_E. Next base: position 314,071 of record CAZWRZ010000002.1, on the reverse strand, counting down.
TTACAGCTTCCGTTGATCCCGATGATGCAACTGACAAAACCGTTACTTGGGAATCCAGCGACGAAAAGGTTGCAACCGTTGACGAAAACGGTAAGGTAACCGCTGTTGCAGCAGGTACAGCTGACATTACCGCTAAGGTTGGCGATAAGTCGGCAGTCTGCGTTTTAACAGTAACAGAACCTAAAGTTACAGAATCTGAGGTTACCGAGCCCGATGTATCAACAGATCCTGACACAACAGAGCCCGATGTAACAACAGATCCTGATACATCAAACGGTTCCGGCGATGAAGAAAACAAGCCCACAGGTATTGTGATTGCGCTTGTGCCCGCCGCTGCTTCCGCTGCTGCTGTTACATTCTTTAAGAAGAGAAAGTAAGCGAATGGAATATTTGATTACTACTGACTGAATATAAAAAACTCCCCAAGGACGTTCTTTGGGGAGTTTTTATATTCTTTGAAAAACCGCCGTGTTACTCTTCCGTGAGCATATCGAAAAGCTCTTCAATATCCTTACAGCCGTCATAATCTCCGGTTATTCCGCTGACGTGATATTTTACGCCCTTTTCTTCGTTCCTTTCAAGGCAGTCCAGCAAACGTTCTGCGCCGTGACTTTTTGCAAAAAGAGTAAATCCCTTTGGTTTAAGCTTGCTCATAATTCCCTTTTGACAGTTTTCCGCGTCGCTGCACTTAAAACAATGTTCAAGTCCCTTTTCGGCGGAGCATTTCCTCACCTCGCACCAATCCTTGCCTGCGCAGTCATCGGCAAGGCAGCCATTGCAATGATCATTTTCGGAGCAAAGACAGCAGGCAAGACCGCACCGGGCTATGCCCAATTCTCTTTTCATATTTATGTATTCTCACTTTCATATGTTTTCTTCAGCTCTCTGAGCTTTTTAATACCGTCCCTGTCCCACTGTCCGATTTTGTTTTCAAGCCACTCGCAGGGAAACTCACAGCAAAGACCGCAAAACTTTACATTATGCCTTTTGCAGCAGGCGAAAATCTCGCAGCCCTGTTTCCACAGCGTTACACACCTGCCTTCCTCGCTCAGACAGCCTTTGCATTCACCGCCTATAAAATGCTCACAATCCGTGCAGTTTCCGCCGCAGGGGGTGATTTTTGAAAAATCCACGCTCATTTTTCCCCTCACTTCAAGCTTATGTAAATATGTATTTCCGCATTTTCGGGGTCGGCGTTCTGATACTCTTCAAAATCACAGACAAAGGCACGGTTCAAGTCCATGCCCCAAAGCTGTGTCCAGAAATCACGGACGGCGGTGAGCATATTGCCCTTAACAATAAACTTGGCGTATTTGCCTTTTGGGATTTTCACAAGCCTTGCACCTTGGGGAAGAGTGCCTTCCCTGCTTACCTCGCAGCCCACAGCCACGGTGTATTCGCCCTTTTCGTCATCTTCGTAATCGGTGTAAATTCCCAAAGCCTTTGCATTTACCTTATCGGTAATCAAAGGATAGCATTGGGGAGAGTAGAATTTTTGCCACAAGCCGCCTATTATTCCCGACATCTCGGGAGAATCGTTGCTTGTTCTTGCACAAAGCGCCGTTATAAGCTTTTCTTGGAGTTCAACTGTTTCATAATTCATTTTGGTGTACCTCTTTCTTGGTTTATAAGAGAAGTATACCATAGCAAATATGACGGCTGTATGTCATATTATGAGATTCTTTTAAGCTCCGCCAATGCTCCGTAATGCTTTATACAAAACTCTTCGGAAACAGATTCTTCCAGCATTTTAGTATGCTCACTTTCCCAAGCGGAGATTTCCTCTTCCGAAAGAGAAGCCCCGATACCCCTGCAAGACTTGATTCTGCCGTTCCAGCTTTCACGAGTGAATTTGATATCTAAAGGATATTCCCCGCTGTGAACAAGCTGAAATTTTTCATTATAACATTGAGGGATATATATGGGGTGAACCGTTTCCCCTGCTCCGCTCCAATTCGGATTGTATTTTAATACTATTTTTTCGCTTTCCATTGCTATTTTATCTTCAAAGGGCAGCCACGCCATATATAAAATCAGTATTCTGCCTTCTTTTTTCAGCATTTTATGCAGCTTTGGCATTAACACATTATGGTCAAAGTACCAGAAGCACTGACAGGCGGTAATTACATCAAAGCTGTTTTCGGGAAAGTCAATGTCCTCCGCAGGCAGGGCAAAATACGATATATCCATGCCCTCTGACAAAAGCCTTGCCTGTGCGATCTGATTTTCCGATGCATCAATTCCCGTCCAGTCCGCACCGTAGGAATACATATTTCTCGGCAAAACTCCTGTACCCGTACCGAGATCCAGAACTCTCTGACCTTTTAAGCAAAGACCTCTGTTTGTTATTTTTTCGTAAAACTCATTTGGATAAATATCCCTGAATTTGGCGTAATCGGAAGAGGTTTTCCCCCAATCGAAGGGCTTTCCGCCGTCTATATCGGCTCTTTTCATATTTTCTGACCCTCCCTCAGCAGATCTCTTACCTCCATTAAGCATAAGCCCAAAAGGTTTTGACCTTTCCAAAGCAAGGGGTTTTCGCAGTTCTTATCGTCCATGCTCATTCCTATTCCCCAGATTTTGTCGTAAGGGCTCGCTTCAACAAGCACCCGCTCCTTTGTGTTAAGCAAAAAGCTTTTCAGGCTTTCATTCTGGGAAAATTTCGCCAAGTTGCCCTTGATAACGATATCACAGCAGCTGTTATCCCATATATCCTGCTTAAAGCCCGATATTTTACGTCCCAAAGCCTTGTACTGCTTGGGGTGGGAGGCTTCCATTATTTCCTGCCTTACCTTTTCATCGGAAAAGAGGACGGCTTTTTGTGCCATCATATACTGCTCTGCTGTGTGGTATTCCACTCCGTCAACAGTAAAGCTGCAGTCCCACCACTGACTGAAACAGGTTTTTGTGACCGTGCCGTCGGAAGAAGGAGTGTGTCCCCAGAAGAAAAGAAACTTTAGCTTCTCTCCGCTGTTGTATTTTTCGATCAATGTTTCCTTTGTGTACTTCATAAAACCTCCTGTGTACACTATTTCTTATATTTGTCGCTTATGCTTTTCAGCAGTTCTTTAAACTCCCAGCGTAATTCCTTGGGCTCGATTATCTCCGCATGGCTGCTGAAACCCAGAAGATACTCGTAAAGAGAAGGACGGTCAGACCATGAAAAGGTCAGCAGACAGCTGCCGTCGCATTCAAAACGGGGACACTCTGCCCCTTGGTCGTCTATGACGCGCCATTTTACCGTGCTGTCAAATCTGACCGTAACAGTGATATCCTCGCTTGCCGAATCGAAATCTCCGCTTTGCATATAGGGCGGAACGTCTCTTTCGGCGCACTTTTCCTCCGTCACTTTCAAGTCGGTTAGCCTTGTCAGCTTGAACATACGGTAATCCTCACGCAAAAGGCAATAGCCCCACACATACCAGCTGGACCACTGAAACACAAGCTTATATGGCTCTATTTTTCTTTCGGTTTCCCCTGTGGGAGAAAAATATTTAAAGCTTATAACATTTTTTTGATCTATGGCTTTTTCGATAGCTGTAAAATTCTCCGATATTCTGTGATTATTGCACTTGGACAAATCTACGATTATGCTTTCCTTTACATTTACGGGAGCACACTGCAGCTTATCCATAAGCCTTTTATACCGATTGGTGCCGCCTACGCTGTCCAAGCCCTTAAGCCCTGCAAGTATCAGCTGCATATCCTCCCTTGAAAGAAGAGCGCGATCGATCTTATAGCCCTCCATAATGCAAAGTCCGCCGCCCTTGCCTCTTGAAGAGACAACGGGAATGCCTGCCATATTTATTGCGTCTATATCGCGGAAAATGGTGCGGGCGGAGACTTCAAACCTTTCTGCCAGCTCGGCTGCCGTGACAGTATCCTTTTGAAGAAGAATTGAAAGAATGCCTATCAGACGGTCTATTTTCATATTGCCTCCGATTTGAATTTATTTTTTAACAAAAAATGCTCTGTGAGCGTTTTTATTGATGCTGATATATGGGAAAGCAGTTATATCAGTTTGTTGTTTATAAGGTGATCTGCCATTTCGGTTATTGGGTTATACGCAGTTCCGGTATCATATATGCAATTCCATTGATTATTTTGATAATCTTCAAGAAAAAATTTATTATCCAGACAGTTATAAACAATTCGGTAATCAGAACAAATTATAAAATAATTTCCACTGGCTCCTTTTCCGCATTCGGTATATTCATCGTGATCCAACTTAACTTCTTTTCCCCTTTTTATCAGCTCTGCCTTCAAAGCACCAAGAAAGATATCTACATTGACGCCGTTGGCTTCCTGTTTTGGTATTATCAACGTTCTTTTTAATATATAACCATTATAATCCACAGTGATCTCTCTTATCCGATAATAACCAAGTTTGAAACATTTAAACAAGTTGGGATATTCAATGAAGCAGTATCTCCAATCGGTTGGCTTGACATTATTTTTATTTTTGTTAATGATATCCTCTAAAGCTCTTTCTTTTGTCAATGAAGTATTAAGATTACTTAACAGAGTTTGTGCGATTTTCCCCTTCTCGATTTTCTCCTTCTCAGCTGAATCAATGAAAACGTAAGAGAACAGCAATTTTAGACTTTTTACAGAGTTTGTATCGGTATGAACGGAAAGCAGGGTTTTATATACGCTTATTTCAAGAGTGTAATCACCAATAGACAGCAGTGCCCGTCTTATCAGCTCCTCATCCGGCAAGGTGTCTTTACTGCAATCGTAATCATTGAAAAGGAACTTAGCTTTTTCCCAACAAGCATTAAAATTCTGTAAATTATATCCGCAAGATTGTGTATTGTCCTTTGCGGGATAAAGCGCTACTCTAATCTGACCTCCGAAAAATTCAAGCTTTTCGGCGTCGTATATCGCATTTTCAAAGGCAGAATTATTGGTTCTTGACCATATGATTATTTTTGCTTTTTCCTGTTCTTCCTTTAACTGCTCTGAATCAAAGCCTGAAAGATCCTTGGGCATGTTGTTTAAAATATCTGTTAAGTGTTTTGGATCATTTGAAAAATCATTTATATCTTTAATTGCGTCAGTTAATTTCTTATCATATCTGTCAATTATCGTGTTGTTATTGATAAGATTTCTAAGCACCCGCGCCCAATCCTTAATTGTTGCTGCATTTCCCTTTTGCTTAATCAAAAATACTGAAATAGTGTGAAAAGCAAGGTGATTTATTGCATTAGGATTTTTTAAGGCATCCATTACAAGCTTATATGCATCTGTTCCATTATTGTTCTTGTCGCATAGGAATTTTAATAAATAATACGCCGAAAGAATCACGTCTTTAACGGCAGTTTTATCACCTTCATCAAAAGCCCGGAGCAAATCGTTAATTTCGGGTGTTTGTTTATTTACAAGGTTATAATTGAAAAAAAGAATTTTGAATAATGTAAAATAATCATCTTCATATTTTTCTTTTCCTTCTTTCCAGAAAAAATCGGTCCAGTTGCTGTCAAACAGAGATTCAAAATCGTTCGGAATGCATGGCTGTTCCTTATTTAAACCTCTTATTGCACCCAACAGACTTGCTTTGAAGTTTTCAAAGTTGGTCAGAGGCTTTCCGCGAGCATTTAATTTAATATATAAATCGTCTGCCGAAGCCAAATTATCTATTTCTAAGAAATTAAAGGTTATGTAGTCTCCTTTTAAAAGCTCATCAAGATTTTCTATATTCTTAAAGCCGTCATCATTCTCAGAGCCGCCATAAATGTCATCAAGCATTTGAAGCATGGACTTTACAGTAGGATCACAGTTATAGCTTTCAACATAATCGCTTGAATCTAATATTAAATCCGATGGGATAGGATTTTCCGGATTTGTTTTAAAAAATTCTCCGCGGTTATCAACAATATACTCGATAAATTTACGGGAACTTGCTCTTGTTTTATAAGTAAACTTTTTCAGTAAATCCGTTTTGCTTTCATCATTCCTGAAGGCATATAAGTGCAGCAAAAAAAGAGTTGTCAATCTCTGCTGTCCGTCAATAGGTATAAAATTTGTTTTCTCGTCTTTATCCTTTTCTTTTACTTTTTCAATACTTCCGTAAACAAAGTTAAGATCCAAATGAGTTTTTTTGGAAAGCGTATTTTTAATATCCTTCAACAGTTTCTCCCTTACTGCTGCGGCATGAGGATCTGTGCGTCCTTGAGCATAATCACGCTGAATTTTAGGAATAACGACCGTATATTTTTCCAACAATTTAATAAATGTCATTTTTTCACTTGTCATTTTCTCTCGCCTCCAATTTTTGATATCCATTCTGCTTTAAAAAATTCCTGAAATACTTTTTGCATTTCTTCAACATAATATTTTTTATCTTCTTCGTTCCATATTGTGTCATCGTATTTCTCAGAACCCACAACAGCTTTATCCGTATAGTATCTCAAATATATATTTTTTGAGCAAAGAGGAATGAACGAGCCTTCTTTTTCAAATTCAATAACTTTATTGCGTTTTATGTTGAAGGGATTATCTTGAATGGTTCTATTGATTTTCGGAGCAAGCAAGGTAAGGTTTCCCATGCTGTTATCAGGATCTGCGCTTTGATCAGCGGTAGCATGAATATGCTCAATATCCCACTTTTCTTTTTTATACAGCTCAAATGAAAATCTTAATTGTCTGTCTCCGAAGCAAATCAATGAGGCTATATTAAACAAAAGAAGAATATTGCGTATGGCTTTTTTCTGGTTTTTATCATAATCTATCAGATTCAAATCTACTTTTACTTTATCGTTTTCTTTAGTAATGAGGCCTTCCTGCCCGTTGTTTATCTGCTTTAATATTTCATCAAGCAAACTCTTCAGTGTCTGTTTTTTACCCTTTTTATCGGTTAAATCTTTAATATCAGCCACTTTATACGCACTGTTGCTGTTTTTATTTTTTATTGACAAAAGGAATCCGATCAAGTGATATAAATTATAATCCTCATACCAGCTTTTCAGCTTTTCATATTGAAGCTCTACGTCCTTCCATATATGAATAGCGTCTTTTTTTCCGCTGTTTAACACATGGCTCATAACCACAAAAGAAAAATGGGGTGTTTCCTTATTTATATTAGATTTAAATTCTTCGTTGTACTCTTTGGCAAGCAAATCAAAAATTATGTCGATTCTTGTTTCAATAGTCCTGTTCTCTTCATAATCATTAAAAAAGTACCACAGCGAATCATGATGCAGATCCTGTTCGATTCTGTCCCAGGAAACGGATATTTCCGTCTGGCGGCTTATCCTTTCGTCATCTTCAAAACTATTGGAATTCAGCAGCAGCGCTTTAATAAGCTCTCCGTCTGTAAGAGGAATTTTTCCCACGTTCACCTTTGAGAACATATCTATGGAGGCAACTCCTTGTTCAAGAGGATACCAGATAAAAAATGTATATCGTCCAAGATTTTTATTTAAATCAGTCATTACATCGGGAACCGTCATTATATTATTTGAAGCTTTTTCCTTATTGTTTGCCCACTTAATAATGGTCTGATAAGCTTGAAACATATAATAAAAATCAATATTTTCATTTGCCTCTTTGTCAGATTTATTATCAACATTATTTAAAAAATCCCAACTGCCTGAACCGGTTTCGCTTTTTGAACGGGTTTTGTATTCTAAAGAAAAATTTGCAGAAACCTGTGGAAGAAATTTCTTAATAGCTTTCAAAATGATAAAAATAGTAGTCAAGCGCTGCTGTCCGTCAACAACTTCCCACTTTCCGTCCTCGCACTTTTGCACTATAAGAGGCTGAATGCAATATTGCGCTTTCCCGTTTTTGTTATCAAAATTATAAATATCGTCTAACAGAGCCTCAACTTCAAATTCTGTCCACCTGTATCCTCTTTGATAGGAAGGAACAAAAAACTTCAAGTCTTTTAACTGATTGACAATAAGCGTCTGTATCACATCAAAGTCCATAGCTGTTTTTCTCCTTTTTTATATTATTTTTATGAATAATATTATACCATTTAAAAATTTTTTTGCAATCCATATTTTGACTTTTGCTGACATTTTTGGGGAAATTATTATTTAGCTTTAAAATCAATTTTCACATTTTAGCCTTTCATAATATTCTCTCCCAAAACATTGACAAATCCACCCCAAAAATGTATAATATAATAAATATAGCTTAATGAGGATATCATAATGGAAATCGGACTGAAACACACAGCGGAGATCACCGTCACCGAAAAGGACACCGCCCTTGCTCACGGCAGCGGAAGTCTGGAGGTATTTGCCACCCCCGCAATGGCGGCATTAATGGAAAATACCGCTATGAACTGTGCTGCGCCCTATCTTAATGAGGGAGAAACCACTGTGGGCACACTGCTTGATATAAAGCATTTAAGCGCTACTCCCGTTGGCTGTACCGTCAGCTGTGAATGTGAGCTTGCTGAAATTGACGGCAGAAGGCTTGTGTTTAAGGTAAGGGCAAGCGACAACAAGGGCTTGATCGGGGAAGGAACACACGAGCGGTTTATTGTTTTGGCAGAAAAATTTATGAACAAGACAAAGGCAAAATTGGATTAAAGCAAATTACCATAAAATAATTCAGGATAAATTAATTTTCAGAACCTGTCTTCACAAGATTTGTGCGTGGATTTTCGAGCAAATTTTGTCGAGGACAAGGCAAATATTCGCAGGCTTGCTGACGCAAGTCAAGAAGATTTAACACACGATGTGTTCAGTCATTCGCCCAAAGTCGGCGCACAGATGCGCCGACAGCAATGCGAATGACCAAACAACAGTCATCGGCAAAGTTTGCCGAAAAGACACGTGCAACAGCTTGTGAAGATAGGTTCTCAAAGAAGGAAAAGGCAGAAACTATGAAAAACAAAGTATTTTATCTTAACAACGAAAAAACGGCTTATGTAAAGGCTTATCTTCTGGATAAGGTGGAAAGCATTCCTTTCGGCAACGCCCGTCCCGCCATTCTGATCTTCCCCGGCGGTGGCTATGAATACTGCTCCGAGAGAGAAGGAGAGCCTATCGCTATGCGCTATCTTGCAGAGGGCTACAACGCTTTTGTGCTGTATTACTCCTGCGGAAGAAGATTTCCCACACCTATTATAAATGCGGCTTACGCTATGTACAAGATAAGAGCCAGAGCAGAGGAATTTGATATTGACCGCGACAAAATAGCGGTTTGGGGCGCCAGCGCGGGGGGACACCTTGCAGGCTGTCTTGCCACAATGTGGGGAGATTCCGCCATTGTGAACGCTGTGGGCTGTGAGCCGCCGGATATCCGTCCAAATGCAGCTGTACTGAGTTACCCTGTTATCAGCGGTATCACCTCTCCTCATAAGGGCAGCTTTGAAGTACTTTTAGGGGAAAATCCCACTGCCTCACAGCTGTCAAAGCTTTCTCTTGAAAACAGAGTAACTCCCAAAACGCCTCCTTGCTTTGTGTGGTGCACTGCCAACGATGACAGCGTGTCCGCCCACAACAGCCTTGTTTTCGCAAAGGCTTGCGTTTCCAATAAGGTACCCTGTGAACTGCACATGTTCGACGAGGGTCCCCACGGACTTTCCGACTGCTCGAAAAATACGGGCTGGAACGAGTATTTCTACAATGACAACTGCAAGCAGTGGATAAATATGTCCGTTAAGTTCTTGGAAAAGTATATGAAGATATAGTTTTATTAAAAGAAAATACAGAGGAAAAATGATAGTCAGAACAAAGTATAGGATTTATCAGTTTGTTTTGGAATGGGTCACATTGGGAGCGGCGGTTCTATGGTTAATTGCCGCTCTTATTTTGCTGAACAATTACTGCGATCAGGAAAACGAAATTCTCAAAAGAAATCTGCTGATGATGAGCATTATAATTGACGCTTTGGCTTATCTGGGTTTTACCTATATGAGTTTTCTGCCCCATGACAATGCCCTGATAAAAAATAAAAAGTACAAGGAGGAGGACAAGGCATATCAGTATAAGCGGGAAAGTGTGCTGAGAACCTTTGCGCTGATCGCAAAGCTTGTTTTTGTCTGCCTGTGTATTTTTATGGGAGTGTATAAATACATTTTCCCCAACTGAAAAAAATAGGGAGCCTCTAAAAACCCCTGTGAAAAGCAAAACGGACAGGGCGCGCCGTGATACTATGATTTTCAGTGTAATCCGAAAATTGAGGAAAGCCGGCGCCCGTTGAGACGGGTTGACGAAGCAGACGGTGTGCCCTGTTCTTTTTTGCTCACAAGGTGTTTTTAAAGGTTCCATATAATTTATATGAAAGAATAAAGAAAGAAGGAACAGCGGAAATGGAGAAAAAGCCCTTTATTACCAAAGAAAAAATTGAGGAAATAGTAAAGATATATCCCACACCCTTCCATATCTATGACGAAAAGGGTATAAGAGAAAATGCAAAGCGGCTTAAAGAGGCTTTCGCATGGAACAAGGGCTACCGTGAATATTTTGCGGTAAAGGCTACCCCCAATCCCTTTATTATGGAGATACTTATGGAGGAGGGCTGTGGCTTTGACTGCTCCTCCTACACCGAGCTTATGCTTTCCGACAGGGTGGGGGCAAAGGGCGGGGACATTATGTTCAGCTCCAATGCAACTCCCGACGAGGATTTTCTTCTGGCGAGAAAGTTAGGTGCGCAGATAAACCTTGACGATTTCACACATATAAATATACTTGACAAGCTTTGCGGAATTCCCGAAACCATAAGCTGCCGATACAATCCCGGCGGAGAGTTCAAGACCTCGGAAACGGGCAATGTTATGGACACGCCCAAGGACGCAAAGTACGGCTTTACCCACGACCAGATAATCGAGGGCTACAAAATTTTAAAGGACAAGGGCGCGAAACGGTTCGGAATGCACGCTTTTCTTGCCAGCAACACCCTCACCAACGATTATTACCCCGTTCTGGCGGAAATTATGTTCAAAACGGCTGTGGAGATCAAGGAAAAGGCAGGAGTTTCTTTAAGCTTTATCAACCTTTCGGGAGGAATAGGCGTCCCCTACCGCCCCGACCAGCCCGCCAACGATATAGCTGTTATCGGCAAAAAGGTTCGGGAAGCTTACAACAAAATTTTAGTTCCCGCAGGACTTGGCGATGTGGCGATTTACACCGAGCTGGGACGGTTTATGCTGGCGCCTTACGGTCATCTTGTGGCAAAGGCTATCCGTGAAAAGCATATCTATAAGGAATATATCGGGCTTGACGCCTGCGCCGCAAACCTTATGCGGCCTGCCGTTTACGGAGCGTATCATCACATTACGGTTGCGGGAAAGGAAAATCAGCCCTGTAACTATAAATATGACGTTACGGGCGGTCTTTGCGAAAACTGCGACAAATTTGCGGTGGACAGACTGCTGCCCAAAATCGATATGGGGGATTATATTATTATCCATGACACGGGCGCGCACGGCTTTTCCATGGGATATAACTACAACGGAAAATTACGCAGTGCGGAAATCCTTTTGAAGCCCGACGGAGGCTTTAAGCTGATAAGAAGGGCGGAGAGGCCCGAGGACTATTTCGCCACTTTTGACTTTGACGAAAAGTATAAATTTTGATTTATAATACCAAAGGGTGATTTTATGGTACAGAACTACGAGGAATTCTGCAAAGAGCTTTTAAAAAGCGGTTTTTCTATGGGCGGAGGGAACGACAAGGGCATTTATGCCGTAATTCCCTTTGACTGGAAGCAAGCGCCCGAGGACACTCCTGTGCGCTGGCATACGGGGGAGCCTGATACCGACCCTTGGGAATGGAGAATAAGGGTATTGAGGGAACGTAATGATATTGCTTATGCCAAGGTGTTTTTTAGAGCAAGCGGATATATTGCCAAGAAATGGTATCCCGATTTTATTGCGGTGAGAAGAAACGGCAAGGATTACAAGACTTTGAAGGCTGACGGAGAGATAAGCGATTTTGCCGATAAGGTTTATGACGTTATTTCACGGTATGACGGTATTCCCGTGCATGAGATAAAGACGCTGGGCGGCTTTTCCTCGGAGGATAAATCCAAGTTTGACAAGGCGATTACCGACTTGCAGATGAAGATGCTTATCACTATGTGCGGATCGGCTCAGAAACGGAATAAGCAGGGGGAGGAATATGGGTGGAACAGCACGGTGTTCTGCACTGTTCAAAGCTTTTGGCGGGAGGAAACCGAGAAGGGGTTGAAGCTTGATCCTAAGAAAAGCTATGAAAAGATAAGGAAGCAGATTTTAAAGCTTAATCCTTCGGCAGAGGAGAAGAAGATAAAAAAGTTTATTTTGGGGTAAATAAAAAAGCTGTAATAAAGCGAGCACGCTTTTACAGCCCTTTTATTTTATAATTCGCTATAGCACTATTCAATCACGCTTGCGGTGCTTTCCGTCTTGCCATTTCCATACTGCGAAACAACAGCGTCAACATCATCACTTTCCAGCGGCTTACTGAACAGAAATCCCTGTATACAATCGCAGGTCTGCTGCTTCAGATAATCCAGCTGCTCATTATACTCCACACCCTCGGCAATAACAGTCATTCCCAGAATATGCGCCAGCTGTATAATGCTGTTAACTATGCTCTTTCCGCTGCCTTCTTCCGCAACAACATCTATAAAGGATTTGTCGATCTTCAAGGTGTCAAGGGGCAGCTGCCTTAAATAGCTTAAAGAGGAATACCCGGTGCCGAAATCGTCAATGGACACCTTTATATTCATTCGCTTAAGCTGCGACAGCAGTGCGGCAGTTTCCTCCAAGGAATTCAAAAGGAAAGACTCCGTAACCTCCAGCTCAAGCAGACCACTGTCAGCTCCGCTGTCATTTAACGCCTTCGTGACGGTTTTTATAAAATTCTTCTCCCCAAACTGCTTTGAAGAAATGTTCACAGACATAATTATTTTTTTATCAAAGCTGTCCGTCAATTCCTTAAGCTTGCGGCAAGCGGTATTCAGTATCCACTGCCCTAAATCCAATATAAAGCCCGTCTCCTCCGCTACCGGAATAAAGGTAACAGGGCTCACAAAGCCCAGCTGCGGCGAATTCCACCTGATCAGCGCCTCAAAGCCCCTCAGCTGTTTGTCGGGGAAAAACTGAGGCTGATATACAAGCCTGAACTCGTTGTTCTCCATAGCCTTGGGCAAAAGCATGGCGATCCGGTTTCGGTAGTCGATCTCAGTCTGAAGTCTGCGGTTGAAAAGAACATAACGGTTTTTGCCGTCATGTTTTGCCTTGTTCAGGGCAATGTCGGCGTTACGCAAAAGATGTGTTACCGTTTCGCCGTCGGAAGGATAAAAGGTCATGCCCAAGCTGGCTTTTATATATACCCCTTCCCCCTCCTCTGCGTTGAAGGAACAGGAAAAAGCATTTTCAATGCGGTCTGCATAGTTTTTGCAGTCGTCTGTTTCGGTGTGAGCCGGAGAAATGACAATAAACTCGTCACCGCCCAGTCTGCCTACGATGTCTCCCGAATCAAGAATGTCGGAAATTCTCTTTCCCGTTTCAATAAGGATCAGGTCCCCTATATCGTGTCCTTTGCTTTCGTTTATGGCTTTGAAATTGTCGAGACCGATCAAAATCACGCCGAAGTCTGTTTTATCCGCGATATAGCCCGCCATTTCCTCTTTGATCTTTATCCTGTTAGGCAGCTGTGTGAGCTGGTCATAATATGCCAGATGCTCCAGCTCCTTTTCCGTTCTGACAATTTTCTTTTCCGATTCCAAAGCCTTTGACCTTGCCTCTTTAGCTTCTTTCACAAGTCCCTCGTGCTTTGAGTTTTCCACGATTATGGGATAAATGAAATCGTTGATCTTTCCGAAGATAAAATACAAAAGAGATATTCCAAGCAGGGAAAACAGCACCGAGATAAGCTGTGAAAGATTATATCCCGAATTTCCGCTGAAAAGCCGGTATGCTATAAATATTCCCTGTCCGGCAGAAAACAAAACCGCAAGAATATACCCCGACCTGCAAAATGTCAAAGTCATTACAAGCAGCAAAAAGGAGCGTATGGGCGAAGATGTGAACACCACACTGCCATCCGCGCGGTGGCGTACGATTTCCAGAACACAGACGGCTATATACAAAACCGCACATACTGCGACCGTAATATATCTTATTTTCTTGTTCTCATTGCTGAAAACCTTTTTATAGAGTTCAATAACGTTTTTCATAATAAAGGCCCACTTGTTAAATAAATGTCAATACCTTACGCTTTAAGTATACTATTATATAGTATATTTGTCAACGGAATTATTGCCGAATTTGAAACCGATAAATAGGCTATAATGTATAGCATATGGGCTGAAGCCGATTTGAAGCGGTTTTTAGGGCTGTAGAAAGAAAAAATTATAATTTTTAAAAAATTTTTTTAAAATTATGCTAAACTTTTCCTCGAAAGTGACGATATAAATTTCAGTGAGGCAAGAATGAATTTTTATGAACAGAATCTACTTGCTTTTGACAGGTCAGTTACTTTTAACATATTGGTTAAAAGTAACTTAGGTGAATGTCATTTTTTGTTTGAAATGATGATTGAAAAAGTTGGAAAAATATGGTATGCTTCCTATATCAAGCATACGATATACAGTACGGTATATTTGATAAGGAGAATGCTTAATGGCTGAACAGGTTATTAAAAAGGAAGAAGATAAAAAGAATAAAAAGCTTATTATAATAATAATTGTGGTTGCGATTGTCATAATTGCCGCATTGGTAGGCGTTATCATTGCTATTTTGAATAATTCAGATGAGCCAGAAAAGTTGCCTGAGGGATTGGACAACGGAATACAATATCAGCCTGGCGTGATCGGATTGAATCAAAATGATTTGCAGGACGCCTTTGACAAGGCTGTTGAAAAAGTCAAGGACGGATATGTTACCCTTGAATTTGATAATAAAGCCGATAGTGATAATGGTGAAGATTTTACTTGTTATCTCGGTAATTCCTTGGAAAACACTTATGATGTATTTTTCAGCATTTACTTGGATGCCACTTTCACCGACCGAGTTTTGCTGACAGGATTGGTACCTCCCGGATCGGGTATCGATCACTTTAAATCCGAATATATTCTGGATCCGGGTACTTATAAGGCTGTTCTTGTTCTTACACAGGTAGGGGATGACCACGCTACGATCCACTCGCAGACTAACGTGGAGATTACTCTTAATGTGAAAGGATAATACAGATAAAAAATTATTATTTAAACATGGAGGATTAAGTAATGAAAAAGAGACAATTTCTTGCTGCTTTGTTAGCAGTAGCTTGCTCTGCATCTATGGCTGTTCCTGCTTTTGCTGCTGATGATGAGATCACAATGCCTGAGCAGTCCACAGTAGAGGATGTTTCCGATGCTGAGCAGTTGGGCAACTGGACAATGGATGTTGAGACTTCAGTTCAGCCCGCAAGCCTTAAGGTAACCCTTCCTACAAGCACCACTGTATTGGTTAACCCTTACAGAATGGAAGTTAAGATTGATGCTACCAACACTTCCTATGACACAGTATTGAGCCCTGAGATGACAATCGTTAACAGCTCTGCTTGTGCTATCAAGGTTGGCGTAAAGGGAACACTTGCTACTTACCAGATCGTTGATACAAGCGACACAACTAAGTGGCATGCTGTAAACTCCGCCGATAACAATGTAACTGCTGCAGCTGATGTTGAAGTATCCGGCACACTTTCTCTTACTAAGGAAGACGGTACTACTATAACAGTCGCAAGCGCTGCTGATGTAGTAACAAACGGCAATACTTATGCTGTTACTGATAGCGGAGTAAGCTATGCAGTTTCAGCTAAGTACACCAAGCCTACTTATGCTACAAAGGCAGATGATACTAAGGGTATCGCTGTTGGTGACTGCACAAAGAAGGGTACACTTGTTCTCTCCGGTATGGCAGCAAGCACCAACATCAAGGTAGCTACCGCTAAGCTGAAGGATCCCGATGCAGAAAAGACTAACAGCCTTTATATGTATGTTGAAGGTTCTATGACTTCCAATACTTATGCTGCATTTGACAAGGCTGCTAACGCAGGTGTTAAGGATAAGACCGGTGTTATGAGCACAGTTGGTCAGGTTGTATTGGGAACTAAGGAAACTACCGGTACAGTTCTTTACCTCAACGGCGGCGCTACAGGATATGCAAGAGTAAGCGGCCAGGCTGCTACTGCTCCTACAACTCCTTGGTCTACTTTGAAGGATAAGTTCAATACTTCTCTTACATTCGTAATTGATGCAGTTGCTAACCCTGAGCCTGCTGCTCCTACTGTAACTGACGTTACACTCACTCCTTCTGCAGGTGCAATCACTTCTTACACATTCAATGCAGCTACTAAGGAATATACCATTGAATGGACTGGTGCTTCAAGAAATGATGGTCTTACATTTGCAGCTGTAGGTGCTGATCCTGCTGACGCTACTGTTACTTATACTGCAGAGGGTACTGGCATTGCTGCCAACGATCTCGCATTTACTACAGATGAGTTGTCAGTTAAGGCAAACCCTGTTCCTGCTGCTGGTGTTAAGGCTGACGTAACCGTTACACTTACAAGCAGGGGCAAGACCACTACTTATGTATATCATGTAACTGTAAAGCCCTAAGTTGGAGTAATAATTACATTACATTAAACTTAAAACAAACCCCCGATTCGTCGGGGGTTGTTTTTTTGCATATAAAAATTAGCATAAGCAGTTAAACATATCCTCAAAAATCCCACACTCAAACTCCATTTCCACCCGCCTTATAGGGTGAACAAGCTTTATATACCCGCAATGAAGAGCGTGACGGTTTATCTCGCTGCAATGATTTTATTGTTTGGAAAATTGAGCTGATTATCGATTTTTTGCTCTTTGTGTGATATACTTTTAATTGTAGAAGAATAAGATAAAATCAATTAAAAAGGAAACAACCTAATGGAAAAAAAAGCGAGATTCAAGCGCAAGCTTTCTGATCTGTCTTTGATAGACGATCATCTTTTTGGATTGTTTGTACAGGAAGCAGGAAGCGAAGAGATACTCAAAGGACTGATAGAAAGAATGCTTGATGTAAAGGTTAGCAAGATAAGCCTAAAACAAAACAGCATGACATATCAAGCGACCCGGAATATCACGGTATAAGGCTGGACGCTTTTATTCAGGAAGAAGCTTCCAATACCTTGTATGATATTGAAGTGCAAACCGTTGACACTAAAAATATCCCGAAAAGAATGAGATATTATCAGTCGCTTATCGACCGCGAACAAATGCCAAGCGGTGAGTATGACTATAATATTCTGCCGAAAACAATAATAATCTTTGTAACGGATTTTGATCCGTTTGGCGAAGGACTGTACCGTTACACCTTTGAAAATGTTTATGATGAAAAGAGTTCACTTAAGCTTGGTGACGAGAGCATAAAAGTGGTTCTGAACACAAAGGGCAAAGTGACCGAAGGAGTAAAACCTGAACTTATAGAGCTTTTGAAATATTTTCACAGCTCTACGAAGGAAACTGCGGAAAAGGCTTCAAGCGATTTTGTGAAAAGGCTTGATAAAATGTTGGAACCTATAAAGAACAGTCCTAAATTTGGAGGTGAGTTTATGTCAATACAGGAAAAAATTTATATCGAAAGAAAGCTTGGAAGAGAAGAGGGCAGAGAAGAAGGCAGACAGGAGGGCATACAAGAGGGTATACAGGTGGGTATACAAGAGGGCATACAAAAAATGGTGGAAAAACTGCGAAAAACAGGTATGTCCGAGGAACAAATCAAGTTAATATTAGCGGATTGATTTGTTCAAGCACCTTTCCATATCTGCGGGAACTCCGCACTTAAACTCCATAACCTCATGTGTAATAGGGTGAACCAGCCTAACATACCCGCAATGAAGAGCGTGACGGTTTATCTCACTGCAATCCCAGCCATACAAATCATCTCCCAACAGGGGATGTCCGATATAAGCCAAATGCACCCGTATCTGGTGAGTACGTCCCGTCCTCAGCGAGATCTCCAAAAGCGACTTGTTGTCAAAGCTCTTTAAAGTCTTATAGTCAGTAACCGCCTCTTGTCCGTCGAAACGTACCACACGTTTTATCATGCTCTCATATTCTCTTGCTATTGGAGCGTTTATGCTGCCTGTGGGTGGGGTAAGCCCTTGGCAGATCGCATAATACAGCTTTTGGGGACGGTTTTGGCACATAATGGCGGAGGAAAGCTTGTTCAGAGCGATAACGCACAACCCCGAGGTGTTCCTGTCCAGCCTTGTCACTGCTCTGAATGCGCAGTCGGGAAAGACAGCGGCAAAGTGATTCGCTAAGGTATCGTCATAATGCCCCACGCTTTGATGTATGGGAAGATAGGGCGGCTTGTTCACCACCGCTAAATCCTCATCACAGTACAATATTTCAACCAGCTTGTTTTCCTTTGGCACTGCACTGTTGGTTTCATCGGGAAAAACAAGCTCAACAACATCGTTTTCTTTTAATATTTGTACAGTAAAAGCGGGACTGCCGTTAATAAGCAGTCCCCCTTTTTTTAACATTTTGATTATCTCACGGGAACAGCCGATATGGGTCAGCAGAGAGGAGACCGCTTTCCCCTCAAAGCTTTTATCGGCAGTATATTTAAGCGCCCTCACCGTTTTTGCCCTCTTTTCTTCTTGAGGGCCTGCCTTGCTGTAAGCCCTGTATTTCAAACTCAAACCAGAATACGCTTCCCTGTCCGAGTACGCTGTCACAGCCGAACAGGAAGCCGTGGCTGTTCAGAATGCCCTTAACTATGGAAAGACCTAAGCCCGTTCCCTTTATGCTGCGCTTATAGTTCTCGGAACGATCGATCTTATAGTACCTGTCCCAGATATAGGGCAGCTTTTCCGGCGGGATTCCCAAGCCCCTGTCTGCCACCTCAAACCTTGCAGAATAGGGATTTTTTCTGTAAAGCCGCACCGTAACCAGCTTGTCCTCGCCGATGTAGTTAATGGCATTGTTGACAAGGTTATAAACCACCTGTTCGATTTTCTGACGGTCTGCATTTATTAAAATGCCGTCCTCAGCCTCTAATCTGACCTGATAGTCCTTCATATCGTCAAGGAGAGAAAAACGGTTTATGATGTCCTTTAAATCCTCCGAAAAATCAAAGTTCAGCAGCTCGATAGGCATAACTCCGCTTTCCAGCTTTGAAAGATTCAGAATATCGCTTACCAGCAGGGTCAGACGGTCGGTTTCGTCGATAATGACCTGCAAGTGCTTTTCACGCTTTTCGGGGTTGTCGCCCGACAGATCTCTTATCATCTCCGCATAGGCTTTTATCATGGTCAAAGGGGTTCTTAAATCATGTGAAACATTCGCCATAAGGTCTTTTCGCAGAGTTTCTGTTTTGTTTATCTCCTCAGAGGCGGCGTTAAGGTTTTTTGTTAGGGTAGCAATTTCGTCATACTCACTTTTCTTTATCTCCATGTGAAAATCGCCTGTGATAAGCTTGTCGGCATTTTTGGAGATCTTCACCAGCGGATTGGCAATGTGAGAGGAGATCATTATGGAAATAATACATGCACCCACCAGAACCACATTTGAGCAGATAAGAGAAAGGGCGTTGATAATGCTCAGGGTAGTTCCAATAGGCTCTGTATAGCCGAAAATAAAGAGATAAGCGACAATTTCTCCCCCTTTTTTTGCATAGGTGGCAAGAATAATGCCCTCTGCGTTTGCGGTGTCGGCTTTTGTTATTATAGTGCCGTCCTTGGCATCTGCAAGAGCGGCTCTAATATTATCGCTGACGTTCTGCATCAGAAAGTCGTTTCCGCCCGATTTGGAAGCGTAAATTGTGCCGTTGTTTATATCGGGAAAGTTGACGATAATATCAAGCTGATTGGAGGTAGCAAGATTTACAACAAGCTTTCTCAGCTGATTTATGCTTTCTATACTGTCAGGGCTCCAAGTTTCGGAGTCAATTTGCTTTTTTATAGTACTGGCGCAGGACTTGTATTCGCTGGTCTTGGTAGCGCTGTAAAATATCGGAGTAAGAAAAAGCTGGAAGAAAAACAGCATTCCCATAGTACCCAAGGTAAACGCCACAAAGGTTATCCAGATTCTAAACCTTATGCTTTTGAAATATTCCTTTACCGATTCACTGCTCATTGTACTTATTCCGCCTCAAATTTATATCCCATACCTCTTAATGTGACAATAAATTTTCTGTAAGGACCTAAATTGTTTCGGAGCATTTTTATATGGGTGTCAATGGTACGGTCATCTCCGAAGAAATCATAGCCCCAGACCTCTTCAAGAAGCTTGTTTCGGGAAAGGGCTATGTTCTTGTTCCTTACAAGATAAAACAGCAGATCATATTCCTTGGGCGTAAGATTTGCCTTGACTCCGTCGATCTTCACATCTCTTGAAGTGAAGTTTATCTCCAAGCCCTCAAAGCTCAATATATCCACAGGGGTGTCTGTCTGCTTATTTCTTTTGATAATTGCGTTTATTCTCGCCAATACTTCTTTTGGAGAAAAGGGCTTTACTACATAATCATCAGCCCCTACCTCAAAGCCGAACAGCTTATCGTATTCCTCGCCCCTTGCGGAAAGCATGAGCACGGGAGTTTGTTTCAGCTTGCGGATCTCCTTGCAGGCGGAAATGCCGTCTAAACGTGGCATCATTATATCTAAAATAATAATGTCAAAGTCCTCCTGCTTTGCGAGCTCCACCGCCTGCATTCCGTCCACCGCTTCCACAACGCTGTGACCCTCATATTCGGCATACTCTCTGAGCACCTCTCTAATCTTCTGTTCGTCGTCTGCAATAAGTATTTTGTACATAAAAGCCTCCGTTATTTCTTTGGAAATATTTTTGGGGGAATGAAAACACCAATACTGCCTTGTACGGCAATTAAGTAAAAAAATAGTTCAGCTTAAAGCTTTCGCCTAAACTGAACCCCTTGCACCGATTAACCGTGCGAAATCAAATGAGATTATAATGAAAATGTTGGGAGAGGAAATTATGATTAATGTGTCATTAACCACTGTCGGGATTTCTCCCGACAACATTACTATACCCTACTTTTATGATAATCTTGTGACAAGCATTTTAAAATGAGGGGAAAACATGACGGCTGTCAGTTAATGTTGTTCAGCTTTTTCTTTTTTGCCGCTTCCATTTTTATTTCTTCAAGCTTTACTATTTCCGCTTCCATTGTTTTCTTAAGCAAATGACGGACAGGCTTGCAGCCGGGAACGGTATAGGGGGCGTTTCTGGCGTTAAGGGTTGCCCGTTTGTTCTTTAGCATTACTGACAGAATAAATTCCGAGGTCACCGTTTTTCCGTTGTCCATGAAGTTAAATTCCCCGCCGCAGTCGTCCTTGATAATTTTCTCGGCAATGTTTCTGCTTAATTCACAGCCGAGCCTATCCCAATCGGTAAGTCCTTCTCTGTCCGATTTTGACTTGATAACCGCTCGGAAAACTCCGTCCTTCCCGCAAAATACCTGAACATTTATCCCGCTTTTTAACGGCGACAGATTCAGATGACAGTTTAAAATATGGGCAACGCCCGCTGTCAAAAGCTTATGATCGATCATTCTGTAACAGTTTCTTTCTGTCGTCTCCGCAGTAAATTTACGTTTTACTCCTTTTAAGCATTCTGCGGCATCCTCGCAGATAGCCAAGAGCAAACGTGATACATTGCAGTTTACATTTGAAGTATTTTTTTTCGGGAAAAGCGATTCGGAATAATTCATTATATCCGTTTCCATAGCAGAGAGTGTCCTGCTTTGACTGTTCAAAAGCTCGTTTGTCATGCCATTCTCAGACATTTTTTCGTTCAGTTGTGTCAGTTCCGCGATTCTTGTCCCGTTTTCCTTCAAAAACATATTGACGTGATCGGCGGCGGAGGTGCGGCTTATCATTTTGAAAACCTGGTATGTGGTTTTAACGGTTACGGTGTACGCGTCAACAGTGCGGACACTGTTATACTTATAAATAGGAGCTGCCGTCATCAGAGCGGTTTCTCCCTGATATTTTACCTTATAGTGCGTTTCCTTGTCGGGGCGGTCGGCTTTTATTTCCGAAACGTCAAGTTCTTTGAAAAAAACCTCACAGTTGGTCCAGTGTAACTCGAAATTTTTGTCATAAACAGCGGAAATTCCGTCCAAGGACGAAAGATAGCATGTCAAGCCTTTTAAAATAGGTGCAGAAATCATTTTGTTCTCCTTTCGTCAATCCGCTTTTACGGCTTTTTGGGCAATACTTACCTTATTGCCGTTTTCATCAATATAATAGGTGTTGTCCAGCTGAGCCGTCAGATTTCTGCGGAAGCCCTCGCGGTACTCGTCCCGCAAAGCCTGCTGCTCTGCTTTTTCTTCCTCGGTAAGTCCCTCAGCCTTAGATTTTCTTGCCAAAAAGTTTATTCGCTCAATCTTGGATTTTTCCATAATCTCACCCTTCAGCCCTTCAATTTTTATATTCTGTATATAGTGTCCGAAAACAAAGACACTTTAATATAATACACTATTTAAGCAATAATTGCAAGCATTTGCCGTGATTTTAATTATTTTTGCGATTAAATCTTATGTATTTTCAGCCATTTTTCTTACAAATCTCTGAAAAAAATTTTATCATATTGACTTAAATGGCTCTTAAGTGTATAATATAGAGGTAATTTTTATAAAGGAGTATTATTGTGGCAAGAAAAAAGAAAATCAGCGGACTGTCTGTGGCGATAGTCGCGTTAAATATAGTTATAGTGGGAATTATCATTCTGCTTATCGCACTTATCTACCTCCATATCAAGGAGGATACGGGAAATCTTCGCGGGGAAACCACAACAGTTCCCACTGTGACTGAGCCCGATGTCAGCGACTCGGCAAACGATACACAGCCGTCCAACACACAGCGGGAAGAGGAGATTTCAACTACGGAGAACACAAAGGAGACCGCCGCCGAAACCGATGAACCTCTTGTTTCCCCAACCTACGACCCCGCTTTCTTCCAGAACGATCTGTTTATCGGCGACAGTATCTCTACGGGTCTTTATCTCTATGATTATCTTAATAAAGCCAATGTTTTTGCCGAGGTGGGACTTAACCCCGAATCCGCCGCAACAAAGGAAGTAGACGGAGAAACCTGTATTCAAAAGGCGCAGAATATGAACGCCAAGCATATTTATATAATGCTGGGCTCCAACGGCTTGGCTTTTTTAGACGCAGACTATATGGCCTCAAAAATGGGTGAGCTGGTTGACAAGCTGAAAGCCGCCTGCCCCTCTGCGCAGATCTGCATTATCTCCATTTCCCCTGTGACTAAAGAACATGAAGCGGAAGGTGCGGAAACCATGAGCAAGGTAAACGCATACAACACAGCTCTTGAAAATGTTTGCGGCACAAAGGGCTGCAAGTATATTGACATCTGCTCGTTGCTGATGGACGAGGAAGGCTATTTTGCGGACAAATACGCAGAGGAGGACGGTCTCCACTTTAAGGGAAATACCTATAAATTGCTTTTAAGCACTGTCCAGAAGGCAGTTCAGTAAATTATAAACAGAAAAAAGGAAGGACAAGAAAAAATGAAAATCAGAAACATTATATCGGCTTTATTGATCCCTGCAATACTCCTTACGGGATGCAGCAAGACGGAACAGGGCGGAAACACCGATACCAAGCAGGATCAAACCGCGGGCAATCTCGCGGTAAGCGTATCCGCTTCCGAGGTGGTACAGGCGGTTCTGGCGGAGGTCTCCATAAACTCCTCTGTTGAAAAGGGTAAGGACGATATCGAAAATTATTACAGCTCCCTCGATACAGCGACTGTTGAGGACGCCGCCTTCGCTCTTTGCGGTTCGGGAGCATTGCCCGATGAAATAGCGGTTATAAAGTGCAAGACTGCAGATGACGCAAAAAACGCGGAAACAGCTTTGAAGTCAAAGCTGGAAAAGCAGAAGGATCTGTTCAGCACATATACACCCGATGAAATGTACAAGCTTGAAGGAGCGGTTATTTTCACCAAGGGAAATTATGCTGTATTTATCGCACTTGCCGATAATGATAAGGCAAAGTCTATTGTGGAAGGTAAGCTGTCTTAATGTAAAATAACGATATATTTCTACATTAAGTATATTTATTATAAGCACAAAATGTATAATACAATTAGATTTTTACAATGAGTATATTACATACAATCGTGTAATTTAGGAGACAGGTATGGTAGGTGAAAGCATTATTATAACCGCATTGCTGTTAATTATTATAATAGCCTTGCTGAAATCCAAAAGAAAAAAATGGGCGGTAGCAACTCTGCCTGTAATGCTTTTGCCTGCAATAAACGCTATGTCCAAGCCATTTTGTGTGCTGGTGCTGAAGATAGATTTTACCTTTGTAATTGCAGTCTGGACCATACTGGTTGCAGTTATGGCTTCCTGTATCTGGACGGGATTTCTTACGGCAACGCTGTTGAACAGAAGGAAAACAAGACTTGCCTATCTTTTCGGCTGTACCGCCTTTAACATTATTTTAGCGGCGGCTTTTATGTGGAATCACTATCACGCTTTAGGCGGAGAGTTGAAATTCTTTTAAAATCAACTGTAAGTAATACAAAAATCGACACTAAGGTTTTATACTAAATCTCAATAAAAATCAGACAAATTGGGCGACCGGGGCGTCCCTGCTCTGCGTCAGCCCGACTTGAAATATCCGCATATTCCTGCGTCGGGACTTCCTTGATCAGGAACGCTCCGCCCGCCGACTTTGTCTTATTTTTATCAAGAATTAGTATTATTTTGTGTCGATTTTTATTTTTTGTCAATAATCAACAAAATCACATTGATAAATTAGACAGGCGATATTGAATTGTTCATATTGACAAAAGCTAAAAAACGCAATATAATATATAATGTCGCATTAAAAAGCACTATATATTGTGAATAGTACAAACGCGGTTTCAATGCAATAAAAACGGTTTCGGAGGCTAAATCAATGATCACAAAAATCCAAAAAAGAGACGGAAGAACAGTACCGTTCAGTGTAGATAAGATCACTGACGCTATATACAAGGCAGCAAGAGCCGTAGGCGGAAACGACTATGAATCTGCGGAAAACCTTGCGGAAAAGGTGTGCGAGCTGTTGGAAAAAGAGAATTTCAGCAGTTCCAACCCTCCCACCGTTGAGCAGGTGCAGGATTCGGTGGAAAAGGTGCTTGTTGAAAACGGTCATGCAAGGACAGCCAAAGCATATATCCTTTACCGTGCAGACAGGACCCGTATCCGTGAAATGAATACAGGGCTTATGAAGATCTATGAGGATCTGACCTTCAAGCCTGCAATAGAAAGCGATATGAAGCGTGAAAACGCCAATATAGACGGCGATACCGCCATGGGCACAATGCTGAAGTACGGCTCGGAGGGTGCTAAGCAGTTCAATGAGATGTACGTTCTTCCTCCCGAGCAGTCCAAGGCGCATATTGACGGAGATATACATATCCACGATTTAGACTTCTTTACTCTCACTACCACCTGCTGCCAGATAGACCTTATAAAGCTGTTTAAGAACGGCTTTTCCACAGGTCACGGTATACTGAGAGAGCCCAACAACATAGGAAGTTATTCGGCGCTCGCTTGTATAGCAATCCAGAGCAACCAGAACGACCAGCACGGCGGACAGTCTATCCCCAACTTTGACTACGCTATGGCTGAGGGCGTTAAAAAGACATACAAACAGCTTTATATAAAGAACATCATCAGGGGCGTGGGCTTTGAAATGGGCAGGACTGACCTTGAAGAGATCGAAAAATCCGTAAAAGCATATACGGACAAGCTGGCGGAGGAAGGCATCATTCCCGAGCTGTCCGACAAGAACGGCTTTTATGCAAAAGAAAAGCCATTTCTTGCCGAAATATTGGGGGACGAGAAGAAAGCCTCTGCCATTCAGGAGCTTTCCAAGAAGCTGACCTTCAAGGAAACGGACAGAGCCACATATCAGGCTATGGAAGCGCTTGTTCATAACCTCAATACTATGAACAGCCGCGCGGGCGCGCAAACTCCCTTCAGCTCCATTAACTACGGCACCGATACCAGCATAGAAGGTCAAATGGTCATCAAAAATATCCTTTTGGCGGAGGAAGCGGGACTTGGCAACGGCGAAACCCCCATATTCCCCATTCATATTTTTAAAGTCAAAGATGGTATCAACTATAATGAGGGCGAGCCTAACTACAACCTCTTCAAATTGGCTTGCAGGGTAAGTGCAAAGCGTTTGTTCCCCAACTTCTCCTTTATCGATGCGCCCTTTAACCTTCAATACTACAAGCCCGGAGATTATAATACCGAGATCGCTTATATGGGCTGCCGTACCCGTGTTATCGGAAACGTTTATGACCCTTCAAGAGAGATCGTAACGGGAAGAGGAAACTTAAGCTTTACCTCCGTTAACCTTCCCCGCCTTGCTATTCTGGCGGAGCATGATGTGGTCAAGTTCTTTGAGCTTTTGGAGGACAGAATGAATCTGGTAGTGGATCAGCTTAAGTACCGCTACAAGATTCAGGCGCAGAAAAAGGTGAAGAACTATCCCTTCCTTATGGGACAGGGCGTTTGGATAGATTCGGAAAAGCTGAATGAAAGCGACAGCGTTGAGGAAATTTTAAAGCACGGCACCCTTTCCATGGGCTTTATCGGACTTGCCGAGTGCTTAAAGGCACTTATCGGCGTACACCACGGCGAAAGTGCGGAAGCTCAGGAGCTGGGACTTCGCATTATCACCAGAATGAGACAGAGAATGGACGAGGAAAGCAAAAGAACGGGTATGAATTTCTCGCTGCTTGCCACTCCCGCGGAGGGTCTTTCCGGCACATTTATCAGAAAGGATCAGAAGCGTTTCGGTGAGATCAAGGGAATTACAGACAGAGAGTATTACACCAACTCCTTCCATGTTCCTGTTTACTATAAAATCGATGCTTTTTCCAAGATCAAGCTGGAGGCTCCCTATCATGCGCTTACCAATGCGGGACATATCAGCTATATTGAGCTTGACGGCGATCCTTTGCAGAATCTGGACGCTTTTGAACAGGTTATACGCTGTATGAAGGAATCGGGCGTGGGTTACGGCTCTATCAATCACCCTGTCGACCGTGATTCGGTTTGCGGATATACAGGAATTATCGGGGATATTTGTCCTAAGTGCGGCAGACGTGAAGAGGAGCATGCGGTAAGTAAGGAGAGGGTTAAGAGAATAATTCCCGATTGCTGCAGCTAAAAGCTACTTGTGAAAAAATGCTTAGCTTAAAGTTTAGGTCCACCCTTTTCAAAGGATGGCAGGGTGTCCAGAGGGGCAGCGCCCCTCGGTCGCTGTCCGCAGACAGCGAAATCCCCAGCGTAACGATAAGCAGTAATAATCAAAAAGGAAAAAACAAAAAAGTCTCACAACCAAAAATAAAACATGAAGGAACAAGCATAGCAAATGACTTGTAAACCGTCAACCACCAACACCATAATAACCAATCCCCCGCGAGGGGGATTGAATTTTTAAGCACCACATAAAAACATTGTTCTTATAACAACCTTTTAATCTTTGCACTACTATAAAAAGACTTGTTTACTACAAAACCAAAGAGGAAACTATGAAAAAATCAAAAACCCTTGACAACATGATCTCCCTCCTACTCGGCATACTAACCGCCGCCCTATCCTGCACAAGAGGCTTTATGAACGGAACATCCTACCTCCTCTTATTATGGCTCTTCATAATAGGCGGAATAGCAATAAATATCCTTCCCCTGATCTTCAGCCTAAAGATCCCCACACTGCGCCTTAAAGCCTGTCACCACGGTGTGATCTGCCTTAAAACCTTCGTGTGGGCGCTGATACTGTCAATAGCAGTACACATCTACCTTGCAGTAACCATCCTCCCCGACAGCTGGGGAGATCTGCTGTGGAGCGTATTAGTATGCAGCATCACCCTTTTCGTGCTGTTCTGGAACGGCATGATCTCGGTCTATGCCGCTTCAATACAGCTTGGCGTCCGCAAAAGGCTCATAGGCTTGATAATGGGCTTGGTACCCATAGTCAACCTCATTATGCTGAGAAAAATAATTTCCACAGTTTCGGAGGAAATATACCTTGAAAGATCCAAGATAGAACTGAACGAAAGCAGGAAGGATAAGAAGATATGCCGTACCCAATACCCCATACTCCTTGTACACGGCGTTTTCTTCCGTGATTTTGAGCATGTCAACTACTGGGGCAGGATTCCCGAAGAGATAATCAAAAACGGCGGAAAGATCTACTACGGAAATCACCAATCCGCCGCTTCCGTAAAAGACAGCGGAGAGGAGCTGGCAGCAAGGATAAGAGGAGTAGTGGCAGAAAGCGGCTGCCCCAAGGTGAACATTATCGCCCACTCCAAAGGCGGTCTTGACTGCCGTTATGCTATCGCAAAATGCGGCGTTGGTGACATGGTAGCGTCCCTCACCACCATAAACACGCCCCACCGCGGCTGCCTATTTGCGGAATATCTGCTGACAAAGCTGCCCGAAAAGATGCAGCAAACGGTAGCGGCAGGCTATAATGCGGCGGCGGCCAGATTAGGCGACC
This sequence comes from uncultured Ruminiclostridium sp., assembly GCA_964636555.1. Classification (GTDB taxonomy): domain Bacteria; phylum Bacillota; class Clostridia; order Oscillospirales; family Ruminococcaceae; genus Ruminiclostridium_E. Next base: position 285,580 of record CAZWRZ010000002.1, on the reverse strand, counting down.
AAAATCCCGATTTTCTGGCGGCTGTTTCTGATTTGCGGGCTGACACCTGTGTAAAATTTGACGAGGAGCTTGTTGTGCCAGACAGCATTTATAAGCAAAGCGTGGGTTCGCTTTTAAAGCATGCTGGGGGCGGAAAGTTTCCACTTAATTTTACCTATAATATGGTGAAATATTTTGACGGTCCAAATGACGGGCTGGCATCCGAGTATGCCTTTAAGTTCGGGGAGGATTATACCTTGCTTACTCCAAGCGGGCTGAGGGGAATTTCACATGGTGATATGATCGATCTTAACCGTGAGAATATCAAGGGGTTTGATGTAAGGGAGTTTTATGTTGGATTGGTTAGCAGGCTAAAAGAAAAGGGGCTATAACAGATTTGGGGACACGGTAAAATTAACAAAAAATATTTTTATCTTTGGTGAGATTTGCTATTGTTTTTTTAAAAATAACATAGTAAAATACATTATATTACAAATTTATAAAGGAGTGATGTTTTTTATGAGTGAACTACACGTTATGTCCTTAGGAACTGTTGATAATTCATACCTAAATCGTTCAACAGTCAAAAGAGACGAACAGGTCAATAAGCATATTGAATCGTATCACGGCAGACGAGACTATTTTGAACTTGTTGATGAGGAAGAATACATAAGTTCGTTAACATCCACTTACTCCGAAAGTTCTGTTTACGCCTCAAGAGGAATATATGATCCACGGAATTTTTCTTCCACATCAATATCAATAACCCGAATGATTGGCAATCGTGCGGGACTTACATACGATGCGGAAACAGGTGGACCTGTAATAAGCACTAGCGCTGATTTGAGAGCATATAGAGATGCAGCTAGTTATCTGGACAAATTTACACCGATAAGCGTTTATAACAGTTATGATAACCCCGACAACGGTGTAACAAAAACAATTTATACACAAGATCATCAATACTTTCTCTATGCTTTAACAGACAAATATGATTCTGCTGCAAAAATCTATTATTCATATTATGGATATACTATAGACGCTTATACGATTATGGGTATTGGATTTGGTGAAAGCAATGCTTCACAGGGACACTCCAATCCGTTTGGCAAAGCAGAATCGCTTAGCACATCTGACAAAAATACAGCAACAAACAGGGCTATTCGGGCATTGCAGGACTGCGGCTTAGCTTCAAATTCTTCCGAGGCAAGAAGTATGATGGCAGCCGATCCTTTTTATCAGAAAGCTGCCGATGTCTTGGGTCATTTGGATGTTGGTATTAAAGATAAACATAATCCTATGAATGTATATTCAACATTCGACTGGGCTAAACAAAACTCGGAAAGGTGGCGTGCAGCAGTTGCAAACAACTCACAAAACAAAGAAGACTTTGCGTTCTATTATTATAGGTAACCTTCTTGTATTATCCTTACTTGCTCTTTCGTCCTGTTCGGGCGAGGCAAACATTAGTTTCGGTACATCTCCCGAAATATCAAACACCATTGAAGAAAATAATATTACCGTTATCACTTCCGCTGAAGCAAGTACGGAAAGTGAGATAACTACGATTCCCACAGCAACGGAAGCGGAAACCGAAAGGACGGATACCAATGTTACATTGCCACAGTATGGATATGATGTTCCCGATGCCACTTTACCTTCAATAGTTGCACCCGAGGACGATGAATATAAGGATACTCTGCTTCCCGAGGAAATTGAATATTGTATAAATAAGCTGTCAAAAGGCGGACTTGTAATAAACGGACATGAATGTGATATAGATTTTGACGGAAAAAATGAGCTTTTATGCCCTTTTATGGGATTGTTAAAGATTTACAAAAAATCTGGCAATGTGATATGGGAAAAGACAGCCAAAGGTGATGGATTTCATTATGCTTTTGCCGAGGATTTGAATACTTTACGCACCTTTGAAGACGAAAATGTAAAATACTCCTATTTTTACTATGACTATGACGGCGGAGTTATGAAGAGCAATGTTTTAACCGCAATAAAATATGACAGCGAAAAAGATATATATATTGTAGAAAATCTGCTGTCATGGGGAAGATTGGATTACGGAGAAGGTGAGGTTTCACAGTATTCAAGACCTTTTTTTAGAAAAGGCTGGAATCAATATGATATAATGCCCGGCGAAAGCAAAGACGATATATCCCAAGAGGAATTTCTCGAAATCTACAACAAGTATGAAAATCTGCCTGCATGGGACGAATATTTAAATCAAGAATAATATCGAGCATTTGAACAAACAAAACAATCCCGCTTTAACCTCCGATTCGGTGTTAAGGCGGGGTATTTTATTATTCTTTAACCTTCAAAAAAAGCCCTTTCCCGTCACTGTCGATTACAACGGTATCGCCCTCCTTCAGCTTATCGCCTATAATAGCCCTTGCAATCAAGGTTTCCACCTTGCTTTGGATAAATCTCTTTAAAGGTCTCGCGCCGTATACCGCATCATAGCCGCTGTCGATTATATATGCCTTTGCACTTTCGGTAACGGTTACCTTGATCTGCTTATCCTCCAAGCGTCTTGACAGATCCTTTATCATCAGATCAACGATACTTCCGATCTCAGATTTTGCAAGGGGTTTATAGAACACAGTTTCGTCAAGGCGGTTGAGGAATTCGGGGCGGAATTGGGTTTTCAGCAAGCTTTCCACCTGCTCCTTTGCCGCTTCGGATATCTCATTATCCTCGGTGATCCCCTCTAAAATATAGCTTGAACCTAAATTGCTGGTAAGAATGATTATGGTATTCTTAAAATCCACCGTCCTGCCCTGACTGTCGGTAATTCTGCCGTCGTCAAGAACCTGAAGCAGAATGTTGAACACATCGGGGTGGGCTTTCTCTATCTCATCAAAGAGTACAACGGAATAGGGCTTGCGGCGTACTGCCTCGGTAAGCTGACCGCCCTCCTCATAACCAACGTATCCGGGAGGTGCGCCGATAAGGCGGCTTACGCTGTATTTCTCCATATACTCGGTCATATCTATGCGGACTATGTTGTGTTCGTCATCAAACAGCGCCTGCGCCAAGGCTTTTGCAAGCTCCGTCTTGCCCACGCCCGTGGGTCCAAGGAAAAGGAATGAACCAATAGGGCGGTTGGGATCCTGTATTCCTGCTCTCGAACGGAGAATAGCCTCACTGACCTTCTGCACCGCTTCGTCCTGTCCGATAACGCGCTGATGTAAAATATCCTCCATTCCAAGGAGCTTTGAACGCTCTCCCTCCATAAGCTTTGCTACGGGGATCCCCGTCCAGCGGGCTACTATCTTCGCTATCTCTTCTTCCGTCACCTTGTCACGCAGCAGCTTTTCGGTGTTGCTTTTCTGCTCCTCCGCTAACTTTTCCTCTTTTTCAAGCTCTGCATGTAATTGAGGGAGCCTGCCGTATTGCAGTTCTGCCGCTTTATTAAGATTGTATTCACGCTTTGCCTTTTCTATCTCTCCGCCTAGTTTTTCGATTTCCGCGCGGAGTGACTGAACCTTGTTTATTCCTGTCTTTTCGTTTTCCCATTTTGCCTTCATTGAATTGAACTGCTCACGCATTTGCGCCAATTCCTTCTGTATATCCGCAAGATGCTCCTGTGACAGTCTGTCACTTTCCTTTTTGAGAGCCGCTTCCTCAATTTCATGCTGCATTATCTTTCTTTGCAGCTCGTCCATTTCGGCGGGCATTGACTCCATTTCGGTTTTTATAAGTGCGCAGGCTTCGTCCACCAAGTCTATTGCCTTATCGGGCAAAAATCTGTCGCTTATATATCTGTTGGACAATACCGCTGCCCCGATCAGCGCCTGATCCTGAATTTTTACGCCGTGGAAAACCTCGTAACGCTCCTTAAGACCTCTTAGAATGGAAACTGTGTCCTCTACTGTAGGCTCGTCCACCTGCACGGGCTGAAATCTTCTTTCCAGCGCAGGGTCTTTTTCTATATACTTGCGATATTCGTCAAGGGTGGTTGCGCCTATGCAGTGCAGCTCACCTCTTGCCAGCATGGGTTTTAAAATATTGCCTGCGTCCATTGCGCCGTCGGTTTTTCCTGCGCCCACTATCAAGTGAAGCTCGTCTATAAAGAGTATGATTTTTCCGTCGCTCTTTTTGACCTCCTGCAAAACCGCTTTCAGCCGCTCTTCAAACTCTCCTCTATACTTAGCTCCTGCCACAAGTGCGCCCATATCAAGACTGAACAGCTGTCTGTCCTTTAAGCTTCCGGGAACGTCCCCTCTTACAATACGCAAAGCCAAGCCCTCTGCAATGGCGGTTTTTCCCACACCCGGCTCGCCTATAAGACAAGGGTTGTTTTTTGTCTTTCGGCTCAGTATTCTTATAACATTTCTGATTTCACTATCTCTGCCAATAACAGGGTCAAGCTTGTTCTGCCTTGCCAGCTCCACCAAATCCTGACCGTATTTTTTTAGTACGTCATAGGTATCCTCAGGGCTGTCGGAGGTCACACGGGTATTGCCCCTGACCTTCTGAAGGGCTGTGAGGAAATCGTTTTTGGTTATCTTGTACTGTGTGAAAAGCTCCTTTACCTTTCCCGCCGCCTTGTCCAGAATACCCATAAACAAGTGCTCAACGCTGACATACTCGTCGTTCATCCGCTCCGCTTCGTTTTCGGCGGCAGTCAAGGCTCTGTCGGCATCTTGGGTGATGTAAAGGCTGTTCATTTCCCTTGCGCCGCTTCCCGTTACCTTGGGAACGCCGTCAACGATTTTCTCCGCTTGACTTGTGAGGAGCTTTGTGTCTGTGTTCATGCTTTGCAGCAGCTGGGGTATAAGCCCCTCATCCTGCTGCAATAATGCAAGCAAAAGGTGACATTGGTCGATTTGCTGGTTGTTGTTCTGTACGGCTATGGTTTGTGCCGACTGAAGTATTTCCATGGATTTTTTTGTTAGCTTTTGTGTATTCATTTAGCTGTCCTCCTTCGTATTGCTTTGTACCAAATAATATAATTAAATTACCTCTATACCGTTTTTCAGATACTCTTCGTACCGTTCCGTAGTTTTCCTGATTCCCTCCTCATGGGTATCACAGGCGAAATAGCATTTCAGAACGTCGTCGAACATTCTTATATATTGGGCAATAGCCGCTCCTATCTCCTCGCTGCTTTTGTCCTTGTAGTGATTCGGCAGCGTAAACCGCCTTGTAAAGCGCCCCTCTTCAATATAGTATTGTATACCGCCCGGAAAATATTTAACGATATATTTGTTTTCAAGCCCTGCCCAGACCCGCAGAAACATTTCCATTTTGGCTATCAGCTCTAAGGATTGGGTGCGGAAGCTTACCTTCAATTCCCCCTCCGTGCTTTCGCTTTGCCTTAAAAGCTGCAAGCTGTAGCGAACGGTGGGCTTGTATTTGTATTTTAACGAGGAACGGATCAGCATAGACTGATTTTCCGATTTTGCAATAAAGCCGTCGCTTTTATCGGAAAAAAGGCGGTTAAGACTGTCGAATATTCGGTTTATACGCATTTCAGGGGTGGTGTAGCTTACCTTTTCCGCCAAAATCCTGTCTATAAGGGCAGAACGGCTTATGCCCATTGTGTAGGCGAGGCGGTCTATTTCCTCTATTACCTCGTCTGTCAGCACTAAGCTGTATACGGTTTTTCCCATTTTTATCAAATCCTTTTCTATTTGTTAATATAATAATAGCACAGATTTAATAATTTGTCAATAGTTTTATATAATTTTATTTACGAGTTATAAAAAAGTCGGCAGTGATTTTGCCGACTCTTGTAATGTTATTGTTCTTGTTTTTATATCAATGGCGTGCAGCAGCTATATTGCAAAAAGCAGCTTGTTGTGCTATAATTGGGAAAAGTAAGGAAGTGATGATGTGAAAGCGTATATTCAATCTTATAAAAATGGGATTCCTCATAATTATAATTTTATGAATGCCTATCAAGGGTTCTATGAAATGGGTTTTGAAGTTATTCCGTTTCATAACAACAATAGATTTCAGGATAGCAAAAAGGAAGATATAATTATCGGATATGTCGGAACAGTCAGGGCTCGTCTTGCCAGCTTTGGAATCATTGCTCCTGAAATGGATTATCCGCCGGAACTTCAGAAGTATCTTGGACGTAAAATATGGCGGACAAAAATGAATGAAGTAAATAATGACCCTGATTGTTGGCCGGTATTTGTTAAGCCATTGGAAGATAAGCAATTTACAGGAGCGGTTGTTCGTTCCCCTAAAGATCTGATCGGTTGCGGTATCCAAAATGTTAATCAAGATGTGTATTGTTCCGAAATAGTAAATTTTACAGCTGAGTGGCGGTGCTTTGTCAGATACGGACATATTCTCAGCGTCAGACCGTATAAAGGCGATTGGCGCAAACACTATGATCACAGGGTAATTGAAAACGCTGTAAATGAATTTACATCTGCACCGGCAGGCTACGCTATAGATTTTGGATTAACAGATGACGGAAGAACATTACTTATTGAAGTCAACGATGGATATTCACTTGGCTGCTACGGTTTATTTTATTTAGATTATGCCAAGCTGCTTTCTGCCCGCTGGGCTGAATTAACAGGTACAGATGATGAATGTAATTTTGACTTATACTAATACTAATACCCATTTTGACAGTAGATAAAATCTACTGTCAAAACCCTTCGGCTTTGCCGAAGGACCGCCAAGAGCGGTGGGTATGTACGTTCAATACAATACCTGAGGGAGCTTTGCTCCCTCACTCTGCCGCTATTGCGGCAGAGTATTTAAAAAGTAGCTTGGCTACTTTTTAAATAGGTATTAGTATTAAAATGAGTATCAATACCGCAGATTTTAATGCGGTTTTTTGTATAATAAGAAAAAACTCCGCCCGACCTAAGCCGAGCGGAGTTAATATTATCTCAGAAGAGTAACAAAATTACTTCTGATCCTTAATAGCAGCCTGTGCAGCAGCCAATCTTGCGATCGGTACACGGAAAGGCGAGCAGGATACATAATCAAGTCCGATCTTGTGGCAGAACTCAACGGAAGTAGGATCGCCGCCGTGTTCGCCGCAGATACCAACGTGCATTTCGGGACGAGTGCCCTTTCCGAGCTTGATAGCCATTTCCATAAGCTTGCCAACGCCTGTCTGGTCGAGCTTTGCGAAAGGATCGTTCTCGAAGATCTTAGCATCATAGTAAGCATTCAGGAACTTGCCTGCATCATCACGGGAGAAGCCGTAGGTCATCTGTGTAAGGTCGTTTGTACCGAAGCAGAAGAACTCAGCTTCCTTAGCAATATCATCAGCAGTAAGAGCAGCACGGGGAATCTCGATCATTGTACCAACTTCGTACTTGAGGTTGGAGCCTGCGTTCTTGATCTCTTCGTCAGCAACTGCAACAACAACATCCTTAACATACTTCAATTCCTTGATCTCGCCTACGAGAGGAATCATGATCTCGGGAACGATGTTCCAATCGGGATGAGCCTTCTTAACATTAAGAGCAGCACGAATAACCGCTCTTGTCTGCATCTTAGCGATTTCGGGATAGGTTACCGCAAGACGGCAGCCTCTGTGACCCATCATGGGGTTGAACTCGTGGAGAGAAGTGATGATGTTCTTGATTTCCTCAACGGACTTGCCCTGAGCCTCAGCCAGCTTCTTGATGTCAGCTTCTTCGGCGGGAACAAACTCATGGAGAGGAGGATCGAGGAAGCGGATAGTAACGGGGTTGCCTTCAAGAGCTTCATAAAGCTTTTCAAAGTCGCCCTGCTGATAAGGAAGAATCTTTTCAAGAGCAGCTTCTCTTTCTTCAACTGTATCGGAGCAGATCATCTCACGGAATGCAGCGATTCTGTCAGCCTCAAAGAACATATGCTCGGTACGGCAAAGACCGATGCCCTCTGCGCCCAGCTCTCTTGCCTTCTTAGCGTCTGCGGGTGTATCTGCGTTAGTTCTTACCTTAAGTCTTCTGTACTTGTCAGCCCAATCCATGATTCTGCCGAACTCACCTGCGATAGTAGCGTCAACGGTTTCGATAACGCCGTCGTAAATGTTACCGGTAGAGCCATCAATGGAGATCCAGTCGCCCTCATGGAATTCCTTGCCTGCAAGAGTGAACTTCTTGTTCTCCTCGTCCATAGCGATCTCGGAGCAGCCGGATACGCAGCAAGTACCCATACCGCGGGCAACAACGGCTGCGTGAGAGGTCATACCACCGCGAACGGTCAAAATACCCTGAGAAGCCTTCATGCCTGTGATGTCTTCGGGAGAAGTCTCAAGACGAACAAGAACTACCTTTTCGCCTCTTGCCTTCCACTCCTCGGCGTCCTCAGCGGTGAATACGATCTTACCGCAGGCAGCTCCGGGAGATGCGCCCAAGCCCTTGCCGATAGGTGCAGCTGCCTTCAGTGCCTTAGCGTCGAACTGAGGGTGAAGAAGTGTATCAAGGTTACGGGGATCGATCATAGCAACGGCTTCCTGCTCTGTTCTCATTCCCTCGTCAACCAGGTCGCAAGCGATTTTGAGAGCTGCCTGAGCGGTTCTCTTACCGTTACGGGTCTGGAGCATATAGAGCTTGCCGTGTTCTACGGTGAACTCCATATCCTGCATATCTCTGTAATGCTTTTCAAGAGTAGCGCAAACGTCAACAAACTGCTTGAATGCTTCGGGGAACTTCTGCTCCATCTCATTGATGTGCATAGGAGTACGAACGCCTGCAACAACGTCCTCGCCCTGTGCATTGGTCAAAAATTCGCCGAACAAGCCCTTTGCGCCTGTAGCAGGGTCACGGGTGAATGCAACACCGGTTCCGCAGTCATCGCCCATATTGCCGAATGCCATGGACTGTACGTTTACGGCAGTACCCCAAGAATAGGGAATGTCGTTGTCACGGCGGTAAACATTAGCTCTGGGGTTGTCCCAAGAACGGAATACTGCCTTAACTGCGCCCATAAGCTGTTCCTTAGGATCGGAGGGGAAATCCTGACCGATTTTAGCCTTGTATTCAGCCTTGAACTGGGAAGCCAGCTCCTTCAGATCGTCAGCGGTAAGCTCAACGTCCTGCTTAACGCCCTTTTCTTCCTTCATCTTGTCGATGAGCTGTTCAAAATATTTCTTGCCGACTTCCATAACTACGTCGGAATACATCTGAATAAATCTTCTGTAGCAGTCCCAAGCCCAACGGGGGTTGTTGGACTTTTCAGCCATAACCTGTACAACGTCCTCGTTAAGACCGAGGTTAAGGATAGTGTCCATCATACCGGGCATGGAAGCTCTTGCGCCTGAACGAACGGAAACGAGAAGGGGATTTTCCTTATCGCCGAACTTCTTGCCAACGATGCCTTCCATTTTTACGATATACTCGTTGATCTCAGCCTGAATTTCGTCGCTGATCTGACGGCCGTCCTCATAATACTGTGTACAAGCCTCTGTTGTAATGGTAAAGCCCTGGGGTACGGGAAGACCGATGTTGGTCATTTCCGCAAGGTTTGCGCCCTTGCCGCCCAAAAGCTCTCTCATGTCAGCATTGCCCTCTGAGAAAAGATAACAATACTTTTTAGCCATTTGATTTCCTCCTGATAGTGTAAAAGATTTTATATCGGCTTGTCCCACTCATAAATACAAGAATCTAAAACCTAACTTCGGAACGAGCCAATCATAACACTATTATTATAACAGAACATTTAAAAAATTTCCACTGTTTTTTGAAAAAAATTGTAAAAATTTACATATTTTTTTTGACACGCTCAAAACCCCCTGTCAATAAGAGACAAGGGGTTTGAAAATTTTGGGGCGAGGAACATCTCGCCCCTCAATTTTCGTCCAATACTGCCACTTTTGCTGCGCTAAAAGTGCAGTATCGGACATGAACTGCGCCTACAGAATGTTTGCAGTATAATACCCATTTCATTCCAAATTGTATTTTGTACTATCTCTTTTTGCGGAAAAGAACAACTGCGCCGGAAGCGGTCAATGCGGGAAGAACCGCTATGAAAAGACCTGTGTTGGCATTTTCGTCTTTGTCCTTATTATCGTCATCGGGCTTGGTTTCGCTTTTATCGAGGTCGGACTCGGTTATCACGTATACGCTGAAATGGTCTGTGTCAAAGGAAAGTACGCCGTTTTCAAGCTTAGCATTCATATTGGTGTACTTTCCGTCAGATTCCTCGCGGAATACCTTTAAATTCTTGTCCTTTAATGCTTCGGGTACGGGGATCTTAACCATAACGGCGCTTGTGGGCTGTATTTTATTTCCGTTTTGATCCAAAATAGTAATATCATAGGAAAAAGAAGTATCGTCTTGATTTTTTAATTCGGTTTTTAATACAGTACCGTCGGAAAGTGCGCCGGAAACGCTGATGTTGGTGCTGCTGTCTGTTACGGTTACGGGTATAGCAGTCTCGGGAGCGGATGATTCGCTTGAAGCGGGAGTTTCCTCAGGCTTCGGTTCTTCGGCGGAAGTATGGGGTTCGTCAGGGATGTCCGATTTTGTTACTGTAAATTTGATGGTACCGCTTGTTTCAAAATCAAAAATTATCGAAGAGTTAGAATAAGCACAAATTGAAGATCCAGTGAATTCTTCTCGATAAACACAATCAGAAACATATTTAAAGCTACCCTCTCCCGATTCCGAATCTACATAATATGTTAAAGGTGTACCTTTTTCCGAATATGGATCACGGCCATTTTCATATATATTATCGCTATAATCACTGATAACAAGTGCCCTTGACCTTAAAAAAACATCATCCTCATTGTATTGCGTTTCAAAACCGTTAAAAGAAAACGGAGCATCCCAAGAGATTTCAAAAAAATATTCTCCGCCCTCCACATTTGGAAAATCCAACCATGCACGTCCATTTGCATCAAACGTCATTTCATAAGTATGGCATAAACCGTCAATGTTGTAGCGAGTAATGTAATGACCGGTTTCGTCCTCATCACAAAACAAATTATTGACTTCAGCGCCATCAAGCTTAAGTGAAAATCTTGTTTCGGAATCGTTTTCCGCACCTACAGCGACCTGCAAGCCCGATACTGCGGTTAAAACCATCGTCGAAGCTATCAGGGCTGATGTTATTTTTTTCAGTTTCATAAAAAATACCTCCAAGTTGCTTTATTTTCGTTAAATGAAATATCATTTATAGTATTATACTTTGTTTTTATTGTAATGTCAAGTAAAGTCGATAAAACCGTAAATTTATCTAAATGAATTGTTATGTAAAGGCAAGATTTAGGCAAAAACCACTATATAATGTAAAAAGGACATCAAAACAGCAATACTACAGCAATACTATTTATTGGGTCGAAAAACAAATGTTTTGGATTTTCTTAGATTTTTCATATTTGAAAGGGATGAAAAAATGACATATTACGAAAATCTTCGGGTAATCAGGGAAGACAGGGGGTATAAACAAAGGGAAATCGCCGACATCTTAGGCACTACCCAGCAATATTACTCTGATTATGAAAACGGAAAGCGGGAAATACCCATAAGAATTTATATTGCCCTCTCCAATTTCTACAATGTCACAATAGACTATCTTGCGGGTCAGGATGAGTACCGTGAAAGGAGAAGCAAGCCTTTGAGAGAGGACAATTCATAGAGACGCAGCAGGCACCCGGATAGTTTATTGAATTCCTAACGCTGTTTTTGCTGTTTCCTATAGACGGACAATTTACAAAAAAGTCTAAAAAAATTTTAAAAAAGTATTGACATTTTCAAGGAAGCTTGATATAATATAAAAGCTGTGAAATTTAAAAGTACCCATTGCAAAAATATGCGGAGGTGGCGGAATGGCAGACGCGCTACTTTGAGGGGGTAGTGGGAGTATTCTCGTGTGGGTTCAAGTCCCATTCTCCGCACCATTAAGGCGTTGGATTCGTAAGGGTTCAACGCTGATTTTATAATTTTTATTTTATGATATGCAGATGTATCGAAGTGGTCATAACGAGAACGACTCGAAATGTTGTGAGTCGGGTGGAGTTGTGGTCGTTGAGAGTGCTTTATTGGAGCGGGTTTGCAGGGTTTTTGAGTTTTATTTTTTTAGTGAGTTCTAAAAGGAGTTCTAAGAAAAATTTAATAAGAGATCGGCTCACGAGAGTGAGTTGATATATACGCAGACGTATCGAAGTGGTCATAACGAGAACGACTCGAAATCGTTTGTACCGTGAAAAGTACCGTGGGTTCGAATCCCACCGTCTGCGCCAAATACCGCTTTGTAAAGCCGTTTGTGACTTACAGAGCGGTATTTTTTAAGAATGTAATGCTTTTGTTTTATTTTCGTATAAAGAGTTGATAATAATTATTGCATTGCTCAAGTTTTTATGATATACTAAATAATGGATAATTGTGTATGTTTTTATAAAAAATTCAATATAAAATGAGAGTAATTAAAAAAATATGGATAATCGTACCAAAGGACAACGCAAAAGAATATGCAGACCATAAAAAATAAAGATTATAAAATAGAACTGATGATTCGCAAAGATCTTTGGAAAAGAGAGATGCGATATCAGAAAAACTGTAAAAAGTATTCGGTAAGCCTGATATTGTTTTTCTTAGAAAAAATGCTGTTTTTGCGACAGCGAATTTTGGCATGGATATGATTGGGAAACAAAAAATTTAAAATCAAAACTCGTAAAGAATTTTGGATACCCATAATAGATCGCAACATACAAAGAGACATTGAAATCAATATTCAGTTGATGGCTGTCGGATGGACTGTCTTACGCTTTACAAGCCTGCTTAATATGAGCTTGATGGAATTGGATGACGCAATATTTATAATTTTAAACAATCCACAATTTAACGCAAAAAATAAAAGGGACAATCAATCATATATACAGCAACGTACTGAAGCCGTATAGTTTTTTGCATTGGATTGTTTTGATAACAAATCCGATGAATTAGCTTCAGCGAATGAAAAAAATGCATTGCCTCAAATAAAAAAAGAAGCGTTAATAAAGTTCCGAATCAGCCAAGGGACACACCAAGAAGAATTAAAAAAATAACTCAGGGGTTAAATTATGACATTTATTGAGAAGGATATAATTAATCTAATAATTGCTCAAGAAGAGAATGATCAGGTTGATTTTAAAAAAGAATATTACTCTAAAGAGAAAAAATTTGACCTTATTAAAGACATTGTTTCTTTTTCGAACAATATAAAACCAATAGATAAGTATATCGTTTTTGGCATAGAAAACGATTCTTGGATTCCCACAGGAATAAGCAAATCATCTTTGCCTGATATATCAGAGATCAATAACTTATTGCATATGTATGTTGAACCTTTTATCGATGTTGAACTCGGACATATTGAATATCAGGGTACAACAATAGGATTTATTAGAATTCCTCATGATTCTCTGAACAGGCCATATATTATTTCAAAAGAATATAGTAAAAACAAAGTAATTTCTTTACGAAAGGGTGAAATTTATATTCGCAAAGGTGCAAGCAATTTTATTTGTGAAAGAACAGATATTGACGATATATATAATAACAAAGGTTGCTTAGATATTAGTTTTTACAGCGAAGAAATAACTATTAGCAATATTCGTATAAACGGCAGTTCGTACTTAATGGGACAAGTAAGAATTATTTTACAGAACAATACGCCAAAAACAATTGTCTTCGATGATATGAGATTATTCATCCATTGTGGGAGCAATCTTTTGGAACACAAGATAGACTTTATAGATGATCAAAAAAATGTTTTTTATAAAACACCTGAATATTTGTCACGTGTCCCAACACAACTTTCATCGGGAGATTGTATACAAAAAACCGCTTTCTTCCCCGTGTCCGAAGCTGCCGCAATAAATTTAAGGAAAAAAGATGTAAACTTTATTACAGCTTCAATAAAAGTTTTTGATGTTCTAAAGCACTCATATCAAAATACGTTTGTAAACACGCAACTAAAGTTTACTGATGACCTATTAAAGAAATGGGGATACTGATATAAAAAAACAGAAAGGAGAAATAGTATGAATTATTCACCATTAAGATACCCTGGCGGAAAGAGTAAGATTGCGCCATTCGTGTCTTTGCTTATCGAAAAATGCAATATTGGTGAATGTACATATGTCGAGCCGTTTGCAGGCGGTGCTGGAGTAGCCTTATCTCTTTTATTCGAAGGTACGGTAACCGATATCGTAATTAATGATTATGATAAGGCAATCTATTCTATGTGGAGAGCTATTCTTGATGAAACAAAAGCTTTCATAAATCTTGTTCATACCACACCATTAACCATTGATGAATGGAAAATACAAAAAAAGATATACACAAATAATAATAATAAATACTCATTAGAGCTAGGGTTTGCCACTTTCTATCTTAACAGAACAAATCGTTCCGGAATACTAGCGGCGGGACCTATTGGCGGATTCGATCAAACTGGCAATTATCTCATCGACGCTCGATACAATAGAGAGTCTTTAGTGAAGCGAATAGAAAAAATTGCAGCGCATAAAAACCATATTCACTTGTACAACAAAGATATTGAAAGCTTTATTAAAAACTACTTGCCCAAATATCAACAAAATGCATTTATTTATTTTGATCCACCTTATTACAATAAAGGAAAAGAATTATATAAAAACTTCTTTGTTCACAAAGACCACAGACGCATTTCGAAGTTAATCAAAGAACTAAACTGCTATTGGATGGTCACTTATGATGATGTTGATGAAATATGCGAGTTATACAAAGATTGTGAATGCAAACAATTTGATTTAAATTACAGTGTAGCCAATTCGGGGAAAAAATCAGAAATAATGTTTTTGAGCGATGATAAACTTTGGCCACACGAAGATGAATTAAAACACAAGAAAATACTAATTAATATCAGAAAGCGGTGTAAAGATGAATAAAATATTAATTGACAACTTAATTGATCAAGATCCACTGTTAAAATTAGTTCAGCCCGATAATTTTATCGGTTGGATATACTCTATTGATTATGATTCAGCATTGATTGTAACAAATGACGCTTGGAAAGCTAAAGTTAATGGCATACCACATAATAGTTTTTTAGTTGCTTCTTCATTTAATCCATTAAATTATGCAACTTCTACTGCGATGGAAAAAGAAGTTATTTTGCTAAGAGTTATCGGAACATGTAAGTTACCTCAAGATGATGATATGATTCGCACTAAAATCGACAATTATCAAAATCAAACGGATGTGTACTTGAGCGACAATAATAAAAGTTATGATCCTATAACACAAAACAGATTACAATTTGGCGGATTGAAATGTCGTGTATTAGGCACATTTTATATGAAAAATAGCGAATTAAACATGGGAAGCGATATAGAATCTTTTTCTGTTTCAATGCGTATGGGGGTGTATATGCCAAAAGCAGATGCATTATCGTTAATTGTAAATTATGTAGACCCGATAAGGAAAAACCACTTTAAAGAAGAACTATCAGCCTTAGGAATTAATAAAGATCTTAAGCCTTTTGAAATCGGTACAGTTAGATATACATCAACAGATCGGTTACATCGAGCAAACGAAACAGATAAAATAGCATTTCATATTCAACCCTCTGATTTTTTAGCTCGTAGAACTGCTGTTTTAGGCATGACTAGAACTGGTAAATCTAATATGATTAAACAAACCATTTCTGTCGTCAAAAGTATTTCAGACGACTGCAAATTACCAATTGGACAGTTGGTTTTTGATATTAATGGCGAATACGCAAATGCAAATAAGCAAGATAATGGATCTATTTCGGATATTTATTTTGATGGGTGCGAAAGATATCGTATGATTCCCACTGAGGGATTTTCACATTTATTAAATAATTTCTATTCCGAATTACAAGAAGGATTATCTATTCTCAATGAATTGATTAGAGAAAATAAAAAGGATGGATCGGCCGACATTGATACTTTCTTGGGTATGTCATTAGAGCGTCCTGATCCTGCTGAGGAAAAAGGAGAATATAAACGTTGGCAAGTAAAAATTGCTCTTTACAAGACATTGCTTAAAAAAGCTGGATATAGTTATGACGGTAATTTCTCCGTAAAATTTGAAGCAAATCAAAAAGTTCGAGAAGCTGTTGACGCCGTTATTAATGAAAAGTCAAAACCAGAAGATGAGATTCATCTTGACCCTAAAAATTCATTATCTTATGAAGAAGCTAATATGTGGTTTATTGCTGCAAGAAGTGCAAATAAAAACAAAAAAGAAACCGGTCAGCTAAAATCAAGTAGCGGATCTAATTGGTTTGATGAAGAGTGTGTTGCAATGTTAAATTTGCTGGTAGGTCTTAACAATAATGACGCTTATATTAGAGGATTTCGTACTCTTGAATGCGGACGTCCATATCATACTTCACTTAGAACCCAGGATGTTTGCAAAGAAATTTATCAACATCTTATCAGCGGAAAAATCGTTATTTTAGATTTATCAGTAGGACAAGCTCAATTAAGAGAGCGTCTTAGCAAAAGAATTGCGAAATATGTATTTGATTCTTCCATGAATTGTTTTACCAGCGGAAAAAGTCCTCAAAATATTGTAATCTATATTGAAGAAGCTCACAATCTTATTGGAAGAAATATGGATTTATCAGAAACTTGGCCTCGTTTAGCCAAGGAGGGCGCAAAGTATAAAATTGCCCTTGTATATGCCACACAAGAAGTTTCTTCTGTACATCCCAATATTCTTGCTAATACCGAAAATTGGTTTATTTCTCATTTAAATAGTGAAAAGGAAATTGCTGAGCTTGCTAAATTCTACGATTTTGCTGATTTTAAGCAATCTCTCCTCCGTTCGCAAGATGTTGGTTTTTCGAGGGTCAAAACTTTATCTAGTCCTTTTGTTGTTCCTATTCAAATTAACAAGTTTGATCCTGAAAAAATAATCGCTCAGAAAGGACAACAATAATGTCAAACTATATCATTGATAGAACTTCTCATATTGATATTGTAGAAAATCCTGATGTCAAAGCGTTTTTAGATGACTGCAACTATATGAGAGAGCCTACCGGAAAGGAAATTAATGATATCATTAGCCATTTTGTACCTGTTCCCGATTCAGAGTTTGAGCCACCTCAAAAAATAATAGCAATCGATGGCAGCAACTATGAAGCCAGTGTTCGAAAAGAACTTCCGTTTACAAGAGTAGGATTTGTAAAAATAAGTAGCTTATTGATAAAGCGAAATGACTTTAAAGAATTATCTGATGGAAATTTTGTCAATCCATTTGAAGTTGCAAAACTTATTAAAGAAAACTCTTCTCTCTCTTTTGCACTTCCAAGCACAAATATGTGTTACAAAGGTGAGTATAACGTTCGTAATAGCTTCAGAAAAGCTATGGATGAGGCTTTATATAATTGCAGATTATCAGAGTCAGATCCTTCAACAAGTCTAAGAACCACTTTATTCCGTATGGCCGCATTGCGTTTGAAAGATACAAGATCAGATAAAGACAAGCTAATTTTATTTAAATGTCCTTCATGTAATGCTGAAAATCTTGAATTATGGGATATCCCTGAAATACAGCGATGTCCGCATTGCGGTAATATTGTATACCCATCTGATTGCTTGCGAATATGGGAGGATGTTGGTGATTCAAGTTCCAATCAATCTGCACTAACTAGATTTACAAATTCACTTATGCATTTACTAGTTGTTCATTATATTAGATTACTTAAAGAAAAGAACCAGGATTCTTATCTCAATTCGTTATCTGATTTGTGCTTTATAATTAATGGTCCTTTAGCCATATTTGGCAATCCAGCTTGGTTACACTCATCTATAATGAAATACTTATATGATGTTAATAAAGAGCTTACAGATACTGGTAGACCTCCAATTATTGTCATGGGTGTTTTAAAATCAGGAGCAATTTGTGATTATTTTAAAATGATAGGTTCTTCTGTTGCTAAAAATTCTATATTCTCGATTTCAGATGAATTTCGAGATAAATATATAAATTTTGATAGAGAACCATCATCAACAACATTTGGCGCCGAAACATACTATGGTCATGATTTTTTATTGAAAACAGATAACGGCAAATTGTATGTTTTTAATGCATTATTACCATACCGAGATAAGCATGATAAAGCGCAATTTAAAAATGAAAAAGCTAATTTATTAAACTATAATAATATTGGAACTTACGCCAAATTGATCAAAGAATTTGAATGCGATTTATACAGTTCTTCTCTTGTTCCTATTGCATTGGCAAAGAAATATACAGCAATTAGTTTGGAACCTGGCGAAAAAGTTCTTGATCTACTCGCTAAGAACGCTTTAAATTAGAATTGGATAGTAAATCAATATCATTTTTACTAAAATTTATCCATGCAAATCATTTTAGAGTTACAAAAATGTTTAAGATTTTAAGACAAATTATTTTTACTGTTAAATTCATTTTTTCAATAGGGTACACATCTGTACCTCACAATTCAATTAAAATAGGTACTCCCCAAATCAGGGAGTACCTATTTCTATAACCTAAGGTGGTATTTCACCACCTTAGCCCCTGCAAGACTTATTAATGTTTTCCCTAAACCTCTTTACCAACTTCCCTGCTCTACAGCTGACAGCAACATACTCAACAAACTTCTCTTTACTTAAATACTGCACATTCCCCACACACATTCCATACACAACCCCTTTCCTCACCAACTCATTAACCCTCTGCACCGAAATATCCGCCAGCTCTGCCGCTTTCTTAGCAGGCAAAGCATCAGGATATTTCTTCCACAATTTAGTAAGAAATTCCCGAAATACCTCTCTTTCATCATCTTTTATAGCATAATCCAAACACGCTGTCGGAGAGAAACCACGACTCCCAAACCGCCCTTTTAATTCCACCAAGAAATCACTCTCCCTCTCCATTCTCTCCTTAAACTTCTCCGCATCGCACCTCTTGACCCTATACCTATATGTCTTTTTTCCAGTGTCGATCACAGGAATATACCCATTCTCCAACAAATATTTCATTTTCCTTTTAGAGATATGCAAGAATTTATACAACTGATCTCCGCTTAAATATTCGCTCATATTCTTTCCTCCACATATAAAAAAGCAGCCCGATCTGGACTGCTTTTTTGGTTATTTCTTTTTGAATAAATCGGTTATCACGTCAGCGCCGACCTGTTTTCCTGCCTTGTCAAGGTGAGCATAAATGTTGGCGGTGGTTGATATATCTGAGTGTCCCAAGAAGTTTGAAACATTTATCAGTGGCACTTCATTTCCGATTAGTATACTCGCAAATGTGTGACGCAGATCGTGGAATCGTATGTGCCTCATGCCAAGCCTTTTCAGCAAGTCGCTGAAGTGCTGGGTCACATAGGAGGGTTTCATCAGCTCGCCAAGCTGATTGACACAGACGTAATCTTCAAACTTACGGCTGTAACTGCTCTTGAACATTTTCTTATAAACTGCCTGTTTTTCCTTTTCGTTCAGAAGCATTTCATACACAGGATCGGGCAGCGGCAGGGTTCGTCGGCTTGACTTATTTTTCATTTCCTCTATGGGAATCGGCGGTGCGCCCACCTCATCACTTTCAACAATTTTGGTATCAAGCAGCACCGTTTTCTGCTCCCAATCTATCCTCGACCACCTGATACCGAGTGCCTCGCTGCGTCTTAACCCAAGCCCGCCCGCAAGCATAATTGCAGGATAAAGCGGATCGGTTCTGCTCTTTTCAAGCAGTTCCACCAGCTCAGCTTCGGTATAATTTTCACCTTGAAATTTGTTTTTCTTCGGGCGTTCGATTCGGTCAAAGGGATTTGAATCAATCAGCTCGTCCTTAAAGGCTTGCTTAAAAGCTCGGTGCAGAATTGCGTGATAGTGAATAACCGTGTTGGCTTTCACACCGTCGCTGAACAGGTATTCATAAAATTTATTTATGTCTTTTGGGGTGATATTCTCAATCGTTATCTGAGGGTGTTTGTTAAAATAGGCTTGAATTTTTCCGTAGATCATATTGTGGTAGCTGCGTCTTGTGTTGAGTTGCAGCTCCGATTCCGCTCTTTTTAAGTAGGCACACATGTACTCAAATATGGATATGTCAGCGTTGGACCGATCTTTTCTCGCCAGCATTGCGGCATATTCTTCTTCAAATTTACTCACCACCTCTCTGTACGCTTTCTGGATTTTGGTTTTGTTACTGCCTTCGGGAAGATCCAATGTCCTCCACACGGATTTTGATTTTCCGTTTTCTTTGATTTGAATTACCGCATACAGTCTGCCCTTTTTACACTGCACACTTGCGGCGAGGGAATTTTTTACTGCCATTTTCTGACCATCCTTTCTTCAAAATATATCCGCCGTCGGCAAGACGAATAATATCACAGGTTTCCGAGGAAGTCCAGAGATTATCTGCAGTTTCGTCGTTACCAACATGAATGGGGTTCGATTTTTGACAGTTTCCTTGGCGGAGATAATCAATAATATTTGACTTGGCTATCCGCATTTCCCTGCCAACTTTCACCGCTGGAAGCTCCCCGGAATTTATTATTTTGTAGATTGTCTTGGTGCAAACTCTTAGGATTTCTGCCGCTTCCTTTACCGTTAAAGCCTCAGGATAGCTGTGGAGAGATTTTGCATATTCCTTTTTTGTCATGCTTTTGATTTTTCCTTTCCTTTTTCTTTTAGCAATTTGTGTTATAACCTGATTTGTGGTACAACCCCTTTAAAAAACCTTTATAAGCCCATTAAATCAGCACTTTTTTATTTCACAGACACCTATTTTAAAATTTTTCGTTGTTACCGACACCTATCGTCAAAATGAACAAGCCGCCTTAAAACCCCTTTACGCTCGGCTTTGCCGGGCGTTGTAAATGAGCGAGGGGCGTTTACAGCCACCGCTCTTTAACTTGCATCGAAATCATACCTTTGTTCTGTACCCTGATTTGGCAAAATGCACAGTTTCACGATCCCTCCAAATTTGCGAAATTTGTGGGGTATCTATGCAGGGCGGGTTAGTACCCTACCCGTTGTCAAAGAGCTCACAAACCTCTCAAATTTTTGCTGTTTGGGGGTTGTTTTTTCGTATCTGTTTTTCCGATGACGATATGACGATATTTTTTCGGATAGTGGTTTTCTAAAATATCGTCATGGCGTAAATCCAAGCTGTGAAAGGATTTGCCAAGGATTTATCTTTGACCGTCACGCCGAATTTTTAATCGTCATATCGTCATTGGTGTTTGGTGGAGTGTAAGTCAGGAGGAGTTCTCTTTTCTCACCTGTTCGGAATTTCAGAAACTCAATTCCGATTTCTCCCAACTCTTTTTCAAAACGTTTCAGCTTCCTTGAGATCACATTTGGTTTTATATTATCACCGAGTTTCTCGGCAAGCTCCGAGGCTGTTCCCTGAAATGAATTTTCCTTTTGGATAAACTCTGTCAGCGAGCACATTGTAGTATCATTTTTGAAATCTTCTTCATCGGGAGTATCAGAGGAAATGTATTCCCACTGACAGCTATCCTTGCTGAATTCCAGAGAGAAAATATTTTCTTCAATATCTCTGCCTCGGATAAATAATTTTGCTTTTGTGTCAAGGGGATCATCTTTCTTTAAGATGTAGCTGCCGTCTGCTGCGCCTATCAAGCCTGTTGAACCGCTCACCATAAGGTGGGGATCACTGTTGGGCTGCTTTCTTAAATGCTGTACTCCTAATACAGTGACCGAATACTTATCCGCAATTTCTTTCAACTTGCTGATGTCCTTGTAATCGGCTGCATAGATGCTGCCCTCACCTGCTCCATCACGGATTTTTTGAAGTGTGTCTATCACTATCAAAACCGTGTCGGAATGTTCTGAGATAAACATTTCAATTTGCTCTATCACACCTCCTGACAAGGATTCGGAGTGAGTTGCGAAGTGAAGATTTTCGGGAGCATTCTCGGTCAGTTCAAGCAATCGTTGCTGTATTCTGTTTACGCTATCCTCCAAGCAAAGATAGAGTACAGAGCCTTGCGTGGTTGGCAAGTTCCAAAAAGATTCGCCCTTTGAGACTTGAAGGCAAAGTGAGAGCAGCAGCCACGATTTTCCCACCTTTGGAGTTCCTGCCAAGATGTGAAATCCTTGTGGGAGAAATTTTTCAACCACAAACTTTATTGGCGGCAGTTCCATTTCTAAAAGTTCTGAGCCATTGATCGTTTTGATTTTTTTCGACATATTTTTTCCTTTCGCGATATTTAATTTTGCGTGAGATTGTGATAAAATAATAATATATAATTTCCGTTTTGAAAATATCAAATTGTTATTTTGAATTTTTTGCAATTAACGCTTGGAGACAGAAAGATGAAAAAGAAAATTGGACTTTATATTTCCACAGAAGGAAAAAATATTTATAGGACTGTGTATTCAATGATTGGAGAAACGATCATGCCTCCCACCACCATTGAAGAGGAAATAATAAGTGTTTCCGAATTGGAGCTTAGGGATTATTTAAAAATCATAGACGGAATGCTTGATCCGGTTTTTCCCAAAAAAGTGCTTACCACTGACGCATTTAACGACATTTTTGAAACGTTTTGCTCGATGATAGAGGGAGTGGAGGAATTTAATATCCTATATGGCACCTTGATGCGCATAGAGGTTTTCAGAGATATGCCTGCTGACGACCATACCGAAGAATATTACCGCACAGCAAAAAAGAATATCATTTACGGTCTGACTGAGTTGACCTACGTCAATCACATCGTAAATAATATTCTCAAGGATTTATCTAAGGGTAAAGAAATTGATATGACTTACACTTACACAATGTTCAACAACACTGCTTGCACTCACTATTTTCAGATGGGTAAGGAATTGAGAGAGGAATTATATTTTGATTCTTTGAAAGGTTATTTTGCCTTTTTGATAATGAGATTTTTAAACAGCAAGCCCAGGGTAGTTCAATGCCGCTGCTGCGGAAAATATTTTATTCCAAGGACAAGCAGAAAAACGCTTTACTGTGACAGGGTCGTAAGGAACGGACGAACCTGCAAGCAGGTCGGTCCTGCTCAAACACACTTGAATACGGCAAAGGAAAATGTGGTTATTGAGGCTTTTGATAGGAATAAAAAGAAGATGTACAAGAGATATGAGAGGACAATGGATTTGCTGCATGAGACGGAGAAGGGATTGACGCTTTCGGAATATTTTCAGTGGTTGGATAAGGCTGAAACTGCGAGGGCTGAATTTTTGAATGGGAAAATTTCAGAAGAATCAGCGTTGAGTGTGATTTGTGTTTGAGTTTCTCAACAGTTATTTCTTTCTGAAAATCAAATGGTGAAAGAAGGAAAAATTCTTATATTCACACAGATCACAAGTTCTCATTTCTAATTCAAGCATGTTATCATACCATTCCTGAGAGAACTTGATATCATTGTTTTTTGACAGAGCAAAAAATGTGCGAACGCCAAACAGGTTTTCTATTGACAAACCATATTTTTGCCCTAATTCAACAATAAAATCATCATCATAAGTATCACGATTACCAAACATACATTTGTCATCGTCACCATTCTCAAGCAAATCAAGCGCAGCCTTAGGATCATCTGAAAAAACTGCATTCGCCACAACTCTTCCCATAAGATTATGTTTAACTATCGAAAGTTTCCCGCTCAGCTTTAATACTCTTGCAAGTTCCTTTAGTATCAGCTCTTTATCTGGAACATATTCCAGAACATTGTGACATATTACAATATCAAACGAATTGTCCGCATAATTGCTCAACGCTTCAATACCGCCGTGTATTACCTCAAAATAATTATCATGTATGCTTAACTTAATCATTTCCTCGTTAGGCTCAACGGCAGTTACTGTATGGTGTTTGGAATAATGATTGGCTGTGACACAGAATCCTGCGCCAAAGTCAAGTATTTTCAGAGGAATGCTATCCGACAACTCAAGCTGTCTGAATATTATATCATAGAATATTTTTCCCCAAGGTTTATCAATAAGTTGGCGGTAATCGTTAATAGAATTTGGCATATGATCTCCCTCACTAAATTTCGATTTACTGCTATGTTTTTGTTTTCGTTAAGCTTTGTTACCTCTTTACAGAAAAGAAAATTTATCGCACAGGGGTATAATTGATCTCGGAAATTTCATCTGTTGCTTCCAGCTTAAAAATAACTGGTCTTAATCCGTCATTACAGCTGCAAATTGCAACTCCGGGCTTTCTGATCCAATCTCCATAATAAAAAACATCATCTCCTGCCCCATGAGCCAACGCAAACACATACTGATAGATTGCTTTCCACGCCTCATCACAAAAGCCTTCGGGCTTAGCATAATCGGCATAGAACACCTGACCTTTTTTCATCATAGGACAGGCGGATAAGTTTTCTGCGCCGTACTCTTCGGCAAGCTCTTTATCCAGTGTTGTTTTTAAAACTGTGATTTTTACTTTTTTCATGTTGGTTCTCCTTTTGAATTTAAGCTGTTTTTATTGCTAAAATAACTGACGGCTTTGTACCCATGATAAATAGTTATGTTCATCGTCCAATTCATAATCATAATCCGTTTTTGGATCAAAGCTGTCAATAATGTTTATTGCTTCATTCAACACTTCTTCCTTCGTCTTTTCTGCGACGTCGATCTGAACTTCATTAGGAAGCAGTCGCCTATTCATTATCACATGATTTGACCGCTCAACATAATCGAGCGCATACAAACCGCCTTCGTTATTGTGCCTATATATCATTTGTTCCTTTATTTGATTGGGATTGCTGGATACTAATTTCAATGTTATGAATTTATATCCTTTGAAAATTAGTGGCAGTTCTCTTGTTCTGACATCGTCAAAATCCAACGCTACTATATTCCGATGCCCCTTATCATAGAAAAATTTCAGCTGAAGCAATACATTATCCCAACAGAGCTGTTCCTCATATATGCCTATATCCTCTACATTGTTGGGAACGACAAATTCGGGAACCATATTCTGTTCAAGATAAACGCCTTGGTAATGCTGATACAAGCTCTTTGCCAAGGTGGTTTTGCCTACTGCGCTGGGTCCGTTTATAAATATAAAATCCATATTATCATCCTTTTCAGATTAGGTTAATTAAAATCTACATTCTTAGTAAGTTACTAAAGCACAACCTTTTAAAATTCTGACCCTGAATATATTATACTGAAAACTTTGGGAAATTTCAAGCAAAGTTTTCAGTGTCATTTCAAAGAATTTTTTCAACAACAAAAACAGAGCCGATAAACCTCAGCCACTGTTTTTATTTTTAATATCAACTTATGCCATTTGAATCTTTCATCACTTCAATCATCATCAAAGCTCCCATTTTAAAACCATTAACGAAATTTTCATACTCTGTGATCTGACCGATCTCCGCACTGCAATCCTTGTACTTTTCAAATGTTTCTTTTTCCTTTTCGCTTAAGTTTTCCATTAGGTTATCGGCGTTTTTGGATAAAAGATCCATCATTTCAGCAAGTTTGGCGTTGTTCTTCAAAAACTTGTTGTCTTTGATTGTGCCATACCATAGTTCTTCTAAAATTCGCATATTTCCTCCTTAATAAAAGAGTGCGGCTTGAAATCGGAAATGTGATCCGATAACAAACTGCACTTTTCTTTTTGTGTTCGGTTTTTTGATTGTTTGTTGTGGCATTTGATGCACCTCCTTGTAGCAACACACATTACCACAAATATTTGGAAAAGTCCAGCGAAATATTAAAAAAGCTGAGTCGGCGTTTCACCGACTCAGAAAAATAATGGTAAAGTGTATCCTTAATTATACTGCAAAAAATAATAATCACTTCTTACGACTTTGGTAACAGTAAAATGTAATCCCAATATAGAAAAACTTCTTAAATTTGGAAAGTTTTTACGGATTATCAGTAAAAACTTTTGAATTTCAGATGTTTTTTGGGTAATAACAGCAAAGTTTTTCTTCTCCATTATGCAGTATGAGTATATAATATCTCGTCTTTATAGCGAAATAACTCAACTACCAAAATGGTAAGCGAGATATTTTTAAATATTTAATTCCCTAAACTCTTAAATATCCACACTATTCTCATCAAGCAAAAACCGCTCAACACCAATATAAAGTATTCCCTTATCATCATGCCAAGGAATAATATTATCCTTAACGACTACAATCTTTTTAAAAGAATCCCCCACCCGATTGAGCGACCTGACCTCCTGCTGCCGCTTTTCTTCATCGCCAACAGTAAGTGCAGATTGTATATAATACTTCTTGCTTTCTTTATTGGCTACAAAATCGATCTCCAACTGCGCACGTTTGCTCTTTTTATTTTCGTCCTTATAGCAGTATTCCACCACACCCACATCTACGCTGAAATCCCGATTGCAAAGTTCGTTATAAATTATGTTTTCCATAATATGATTTTCTTCCTGCTGACGAAAATTCAATCTTGCATTCCGCAACCCCACATCGCTGAAATAATATTTTAGCGGAGAGCCTATATACTTTCTTCCCTTAACATCATAACGCTCGGCTTTATATATCATAAATGCATCAATGAAAAAATTCAAATATCTACTGACCGTATCATCGCTTATATTAACCTGTCGCTCGCTTTTAAAGGTTTTGGCGATTTTCCCTGCATTGGTAAGAGAGCCAACAGACGATGAAATAATATTTAAAATATCGTCAAGGACAGATTTATCGTGCAATATTTTATTTCTCTCTATAATATCGCTGATATATATTTTGTCAAACAGCGAATGTAAATACTTTGCTTTTTCTTCATGGTTGTTTTTTTGCGTTACTAAGGGAAGACCGCCGTAAGTGTAATATTCCTGCCAAGCGTCACGCTTATCACCTTTGTATGCATCATAAAATTCCTTGAAGGAAAGAGGATTGACTCTGATTTCATCGCCCCTGCCCCGAAACTCGGTAAGAATATCAGAGGAAAGCATTTTTGAGTTGCTGCCTGTTACATAAAGGTCAATATTGTTACGTTTCATAAGACCAAGCACTACATCAACAAACCCGACCTTGTCCTCAACGCCCTCAATATAGGGATTTTGGATAGTAACGACCTTTTGAATTTCGTCAAGGAATACATAGTAATTCTTGCTTTCATCAGCGGTTAGACTGCGGATATATTTGCCTAATTCAATAGGGTTGCGGTACTTGATATTTTCGTCATCGTCAAGAGCAAGGGCGATAATGCAGCCATCCTCTACTCCGATAGATTTTAAATAGTTCTTGTATATATTAAACAGCAGATAAGATTTACCGCTTCTTCTGATGCCTGTAATCACCTTGACTAAGCCGTTTTCTTTCTTGCTGATCAGCTTATCCAAGTATTTTTTTCTTTCTATCATAGTTGCACCTCTTTCGGTGATTTTGCGTATTTACGCATTTTATCGGTATCTATTATAGCATGTGCGATTTGTAAAGTCAATATTACTTTCGTGAATTTTGCGTATTTCTATACAATTTTATAATGTGATATTATTTCAAAACTCTTTCTTTTGAGTTTTCAAAACGCTCACATTACACCAAATTAAATCTTGATTTATTACAGTAATTGTAGTATACTATAAAATGTATAATTATATTTTCACAAAAACAGAGGTTAAATTTTTGAAACAATACTTATTGTCAAAACTAAAAGTGAGGAGGGTATAAATGATATCCAACTTTGAATTTCTAAATCAATATTGGTCTGTCCTAGCACAATTAGGTGCTAATGCGGAAACCTATCTGTATTCAGATCCTAATGCGTGTATCTATAAGCTTGGATTGTTTGCAGAACGTCTTGTTCAGGAGATATTGGCATTTGAGCATATAGATGAACCGCAAACAGATAATACCCATGCTAACCGTATTCGCTTACTAAAGCGTTCAGGTCTGCTTCCTTACGAGATCAATAACACACTCTATGTACTTCGCAAAACCCGCAATTCAGCAGTACATGCGGGAACAGATTCCATAGATGAAGCCAAAACGCTTCTTTCAATGACATATAATTTGGCAGTTTGGTTTATGGAAACCTATGGTGACTGGGAATATACTGCCGAAGATTTTGTTATGCCCGAAGAAGTGCATCAAGCAGATTTAAAATCAGTAATAGAAGATCAGGAAAAAAAGATTGCCGAACTGTCAAAAAAGCTAGCGCTGGTAACAACAGCGGTTTCCGGCACAACACAGAAAGAGAGGGCAAAACGGGCTGAAACAGTTTCTTCTATGATGGAATGGAATGAAGCACAAACACGCTGTCTGATCGATGAGCAGCTTCGTAAAGCAGGGTGGGAAGCAGATACCGCAAATTTACGTTACAGTAAAGGAACTCGCCCTGTAAAAGGCAGGAATATTGTTATTAGTGAATGGCCTACCAAATCTGCTTTCTATAAAAACGGATACGCTGATTATGCCTTCTTCATCGGAGAAAAACTTGTAGCTTTAATGGATGCAAAGAAAATTTCGGAAGATGTTGCTTCTACCATTGATGTGCAAGTAAAAGATTATGCAACACACATTAAAGAAGAACATTCAAAGTATATTATAAATTCTTGGGGTGACTATCAAGTTCCTTTTCTGTTTGCCTCTAACGGCAGAGCTTTTTTGGAACAAATTCGAACTAAATCCGGTATATGGTTTTTAGATGTACGGAGATCATCTAATCAATCTTATCCCATCCGAAATTGGTTTAGTCCCAGTGATCTTGAGGAAAAATTGAGGCAAGATATTGATAGGGCAAATGAAAAATTAGCAGCTTATAATGATTCTTTTTTAAATAACCCCAATGGGCTTAATTTACGCGATTATCAGATCAAAGCTATCAACAAAACAACCGAAGCAATTATGAACGGAAACCGCACCGCATTACTTGCAATGGCAACAGGTACCGGTAAAACACGTACTGTACTTGGTCTGATTTACAAAATGCTTGAATCAAAACGTTTCAAAAGGATTCTTTTTCTTGTTGACCGTGTATCTCTTGGTGAGCAGGCAATGGACACATTTAAAGATGTCAAGCTGAAAGAGTTATTGACTTTGGATGATATCTATGAGCTAAAAGCCATTGATGATAACGAAATCAATCTGGAAACCAAGGTCAGCGTTTCAACTGTGCAAGGATTGTTAAGACGGACTATCCTTTCTGATACACCTGATCTGATGCCTGGTGCTTTTGATCTGATCATCGTGGATGAGGCACACAGAGGATATGTTCTTGACAGAGAAATGACCGAGGAAGAAATTCTCTACGATGATCAAGATGATTATATGAGCAAATATAAGCAGGTCATTGAGTATTTTGATGCGGTAAAAGTCGCTTTAACCGCCACCCCTGCTCTGCATACCACCGAAATTTTCGGTGAACCGATTTTTACATACAGCTATCGTGAAGCCGTTATTGACGGATGGCTTGTGGATCACGACCCGCCTTACATTATAAATACAGATTTTATCGAAAACAAGGTGAAATTCAAAAAAGGCGAAACGCTTGCGCAGTATGATCCCAACACAAATGAGCTGATCAACGGTGCTGCATTGCAGGACGAGCTAGATTTTGACGTTTCGGAATTCAACAGAAAAATTGTTCTTCCCAACCACACCCGCAAAGTTTTAGAGGAAATATCCAATTACTTAAACCCTGAAAGCAACGAAAAAACACTGATTTTTGCTGTGAATGATAATCATGCCGATTGTATCGTCGATACTCTTCGTGATATTTATAAACCCTATGGGATCTCCAACGATGCAATCATGAAAATCACAGGTAAAACCGCCAGCGGAAACAAAAAGAAGATCTTGCAGGTCATCAAGCAGTTTAAAAACAATCAGTACCCTAACATTGCGGTAACGGTGGATCTGCTGACAACCGGCATTGATGTTCCGTCTATTTGCAACCTTGTGTTTATGCGGAAAATTAACAGCCGTATTCTATTCGAGCAGATGCTCGGTCGTGCCACCCGTCTCTGTCCTGAAATCGGAAAAACGCATTTCAATATTTTCGACGCTGTACGGGTGTATGATGATTTAGACTCCACTTCCGGAATGAGATCTGTTTCTGTGAGTAAAACTATGCCGGAGTTGTTGGAAGATCTGTTCCGCAACAGCGGAGAAAATAAACAGCAGGTCAAAGACCGTATTCTCGCCAGACTTCAGCGAAAAAACAATAATCTTACATCTGAACAAAAATACGATATTGCCGAACGATTGGACGGGATTGACCTGAAAGCCTATGTGCACAAGCTGAAATCCTGTGCAGAAGATGCGTTTATTGAAACCTGCAAAAAAGATAAGGACTTCTTGCTATGGGTAGATTCGCTCAAAGGAAAGAAAAAAGGTCGCTTCTACTCTGAAAAAGAAGATACATTGAAAGAAACCACTCGTGGATACGGCAACACGGAAAAACCGGAAGATTATCTGGATGCTTTTTCGAAGTATGTCAACGAAAATAAAGACAAGATAGAAGCGATCCGAATCGCTTGTACAAAACCAAGTGATATGACAAGAGCTCAGCTAAAAGAGTTGAAACTTACTTTGGATAAAGAGAATTTTACGGAAACCGGTCTGAATGAAGCTACCAGCGCTGTTACCAATGCGCATATTGTGGCAGATATTATCGCCCATGTCCGCAAGGCTGTTCTGAAAACGCCGCTGTTTAACCACAATGAGCGTGTTGTGGCTGCTTTTGCCAAGCTTACCGCAACACATCGTTTCAACAAAATGCAGCTTGACCTCTTAGAAAAAATCAAAACCTATATGCTGCATGAAAGTATTTTGAATACGGAAACCTTTGAAGCCCCGGTATTTATTATGGAGGGTGGATTTGCCCGTTTCAACAAGAAATTCGGCGGAACACTGGTTGAAATTATTCGTGAGATCAACACTTATATTTATGAAGGAGCATCATAATGAGTACGATTGATATTGTTCAAAAACTATGGAATCTCTGCAACGTTCTGCGTGACGACGGTATTACTTATCACCAATATGTTACGGAACTCACTTATATTCTTTTCCTTAAAATGCTGGATGAAACCGGCGAAGAAAACACTCTGAAAGCCGATGTGTTAAAGGCGTATCAAAGTTCTTTGGAACAGTATGCCCGCAGAAAGGGCAAAGCCGTGGAACAGCTGACCGAAGAAGAAAAAGAATCCAAAAAGCCTCTGATTTACAACTATTCGTGGGAGTACCTTACCACATTGGAAGGCATTGAGCTGAAAAATTATTATATGAAACTGCTTTCCGAACTTGGCAGCACCGGTATACCTAAAATCAGCGACATCTACGCAAAAGCGGTTTCCAGTATTGAAGAGCCGAAAAACTTGCAGAAAATCATTTCCGAAATCAACAAGTTGGACTGGTTTGAGGCAAAGCAGGAGGGACTTGGTGACCTTTACGAAGGCTTGCTGCAAAAGAACGCCGATGAAAAGAAATCCGGTGCTGGACAGTATTTTACACCTCGTGTGCTCATTGATGTAATGACGGACCTGATTGCTCCCAAGCTTGGTGAAAAATGTTTCGACCCCGCCTGCGGTACTTTTGGCTTTATGATCTCCGCCTATCAGCATGTTGTTGAAGGTGTGGATCTCTATTCCCTTTCCGACCAAGAAATGGCGGATTTTCAAGACTCTTTCTATGGTGTTGAACTGGTGCATGATGCACACCGTTTGGCTCTGATGAATGCCTACCTTCATAATGTCCCGGCGCATATTTTCTGTGAAGACTCCCTATCTCCAAGCGCAAAAAGATTAAAGGGCTTTAATGTTATCTTGACCAACCCGCCTTTCGGGACAAAAAAAGGCGGAGAGCGTACATCCCGTGACGATATCTCATTCCAGACTTCCAACAAACAGTTGAACTTTCTGCAGGTGATCTACCGCAGTTTGGCAGCGGACGGAAAGGCACGCTGTGCTGTTGTTTTACCAGATAATGTGCTGTTTGCCGACGGTGACGGCGTAAGTGTACGCAGAGAACTGATGAACTTTTGTGATCTCCACACCATTCTTCGCCTGCCAACCGGCATTTTCTATGCACAAGGGGTCAAAACTAATGTGCTTTTCTTCACCCGCGGCAAAACCGAAAAGAACAACACCAAAGAGGTTTGGTTCTATGATCTGCGCACTAATATGCCATCTTTCGGCAAGACAACGCCGCTGGAAAAAGAGCATTTTGCCAATTTTGTGAAAGCATATACCGCCGAAGACCGACATGCCGTGGAAGATGAACGCTGGAGCGTATTTACAAGAGAAGAAATTACCGAAAAAGGCGATACCCTCGACCTTGGGCTGATCCGTGACGATTCCGTTTTGGATTATAACGACCTGCCCAACCCAGCAGACAGTGCCGAGGAAGCCGCCGCCAATCTGGAAGAAGCTGTTGATCTACTGATGAGCGTGGTGAAAGAACTGCGGGCACTGGAGGTGCAGGAATGATGGTGAAAGTGAAGAAAAAGGAAAACCTGACGCTGGAAGAACGATTGCAGGCCGCATTGGTGCCGGATTGGGAACAGCTGTATAAAGTGCCGGAGAATTGGTGTTGGACATATCTAATGAAAGGTGCCGCAGAATGTCTTGATTCTTTTAGAAAGCCGATTAACGCTTCAGAAAGAGCTAACAGAGAGGGAGATATCCCTTATTATGGAGCTACAGGACAAGTAGGGTGGATCGATGGTTTTCTTACAAACGAACAATTAGTATTAGTTGGTGAAGATGGAGCGCCTTTTCTCGACCTAATTAAAGATAAAGCCTATATAATCAACGGAAAAGCTTGGGTTAATAACCATGCACATATACTGCGTTCTCGATTTGGAAGCACCGGAAACTTTTTTTTAATGCATTACCTTAATATCTTTAATTATCACGGCTTTGTAAATGGAACTACCCGCTTGAAGCTAACTCAAGGCAGTATGGATATAATGCCAGTACCGATACCCCCACTTCCTGAGCAGCAGCGCATTGTTGACCGCATTGAAGGCTTGTTTGCCAAGCTGAATGAGGCAAAACAAAAGGCGCAGGATGCGTTGGACAGCTTTGAAACCCGCAAAACCGCTATCCTTCGCCAAGCGTTTACAGGCGAACTCACTGCCCAATGGAGAAAAGAACACGGTGTGGGAATGGAGAGTTGGGAAAAAGCAATTTTAAAAAATATCTGCGAGGTAAATCCTAAAAAAATCGATACAAATGGAATGTCTGATGATTTAGAAGTCTCATTTTTCCCAATGGCTTCTCTTTCTGAAATATATGGAGAAATTACAAATCCACAGACCAAGTTGCTTAAAGATGTAAAAAACGGATTTACCAACTTTTCAGAAGGAGATGTAGTATTCGCCAAAATTACTCCATGTATGGAAAATGGCAAGTCCGCTGTTATTGGAAAATTGGTAAACGGAATCGGATATGGTACAACTGAATTTTATGTGTTACGCTGTCACGAAAAGCTCTACAATAGATATTTATATCATATACTTCGGGATAGTTCATTCCGAAACAAAGCAAAATCTGTAATGTCTGGAGCAGTCGGACAACAGCGTGTTCCAAAATCTTTTATGGAAAATTTTCCCTTAAATTTGCCTTCTATTCCTGAACAAACAGAAATCGTTCGCATCCTCGATGAACTCCTTGTCAAAGAACAGCAGGTCAAAGAATTTGCAGAAGCGATGCTGGGGCAAATCGACCTTATCAAAAAATCCATCCTCGCCCGTGCCTTCCGTGGCGAGTTGGGCACCAACGATCTCACTGAAGAAAGTGCAGTGGAGTTGGTGAAAGAAGTCATACAAAAGGAGAGTTGATTCTATGAGAATACACAGAGTTTCAATAAAAAAATATAAAAACCTAAAGAATATTGACTGTGTTTTTTCAGGGGCAAATTCTGCCACATTTATTGGTAATAATGGTTCGGGAAAGTCAAATCTTCTCGAAGTTATTACAATAGCTTTTAGCAGTGCCAAGAACATTTGCTGTGAAAAGCCTCTATTACCGATTTATCCAGGAACTATGCCTAATGTGCTTGAATGTATTATTGAATACACTATTGCAGATATTTGCTACACACTACAATATAACTGCAACATAGAAAGCCTGCTTTCACATCAAGACAACAATTCGTCGCAAACGATTAGAGAACAAGTTGTAATTTTGCATGGTAATAAAGTATTGCCAAAAACCGAGATGTCTAAGGCACTACCAGAATTAGTCCTCCTTTATTATGCAGGTGAAACGCAACGCCAACAAGGAACAGCAGAATGTACTTATGATACATTGTATGAATCACGGCTAAAGCGAGCCAAGACATCTGATTTACCTGGACTTCGATTTATTGACTGCTACAACACAAATGACTTAACGCTTTTGTTAGCTGTTGCCTCGGCCTATAGAGGAAATTACTATAACGAACTCTTGGAGTTGTTTGAATGCGTTGGCATTATGCCAAAGTTTAGTCTTATCTTAAAAAAGCCTATCAATGGAAAAGGAACCGCTGATACCTATTGGGGTGCAACTGGATTTGTTAAGTCCTTGCTTAATGATTTGCGAAAAGATGTTTCTGCAACAAGGGATTTAGAAACACAGTATTTTATGTTTTTCAATGATTCAGCGATACTCAAAAAAGTCTCTGTAGATGAGTTTGATCTTTTTGCAAAGCTCAAAGTTTTGAAACACTATGGATATCTTGACCATATTGGACTCGAATTTGAAAAAAGTGACGGAGTACGCTTTTCATCATTGAGGTTAAGTGAAGGTGAAAAACAACTTGCTCTGCTACTTCTATTAACGGCTTTTACAGCGAAGAAAGAAGCGCTTTATTTATTTGATGAATTTGATACGTATCTCCATTTAAATTGGCAAAAAGAATTTTCTAAGATGCTTCATGCAACTGATGTTGAAGGTCAACTGGTGATCACTACACACTCACCAGCTACAGTTGCAGGAATGCAACGAAAAGATGTGTTCATTATGTATGATGGCCGCTGCAAGAATGCACCAAGCGAAACATACAACAGATCGCTTGATGAGATAATGGAAGAACATATGCTGGTGTCCATGAGACCAGCCGAGTACAATAATCTTGTGCAAGAATTCAGAAAAGCTGTAATAAGTAATAAAAAGCAACAAGCTGAAGAAACCTTAATTAAACTCAGAGAAATTGTGGGAGAAACAGATCCGTTTTTCATTACAGCTCGAATTGCGTTAGATAGGATGTAGTAATATGAAATATATAAATAAAAAGCCAGAACCTGTTAGCCTTCGTCAATATAGGCAGAAATCG
Organism: uncultured Ruminiclostridium sp.; assembly: GCA_964636555.1. GTDB lineage: Bacteria > Bacillota > Clostridia > Oscillospirales > Ruminococcaceae > Ruminiclostridium_E. The sequence goes on along the minus strand of CAZWRZ010000002.1, from coordinate 250,456 downwards.
AATGCTTCATACATTGGGCTCAGAAAGAAAAAAGCATTGTACCGAGAAGTTAAGCAATCTTTAGCAGAAGAGCAAGGATTCATATGCTGTTATTGCGGACGTAGAATCTCAGGTGGCGCTGATTCACAAATAGAGCATATTTTTGCTAAAGGAACTCCGGCATATGAGGAAATGCAGTTAGATTATGAAACCAATTTATTAGCATGTTGTGACGGAGGAAAAAGCGCACGAGAGACCGACTCAATTCGTAAAGAAGATCTTTACTGTGAAGCTCAAAAAGGCGATACGATATTACCAATAAACCCTTTGAATCCAGACTGCAAAAAAAAGTTCATGTTCGCTGAAAATGGAGAAGTGATAGGGGTAAGTAAAGATGCAGAAGTCACTATAAAAATTTTAAATCTAAACTCTCCAGTGATAAAGACGATGCGCAAATATGCTATCGATAACTATTCGTTATTTCCTGTGACTGACTGGGAAGCCGAATTAGAACGCTTACGCACCAAAAATGAGAAGGGAGAATACGAAGAATTCTGCTTTGTGCTTGAGTCATACATAGAAATCTTTCACAAATAATGGTTAGAACATTATGACGAAAAGCACATTTAGCATCACCTTTATGTCTGATACATTACTTGCATCCACTTTTTGCATCTGTCGGAGAAATAAACATGCTTAATTTTAAACTCAGATTTTCTGAAAAAAAGAAAAGCAATGCTTGATAAGTTAAGTGAAAATATTGAAAGACATATGAAGAGCAATATAGAACGCTCAGATAATCAAACAGCCGTTTATGTTTTGAAAACTTTTCTTCGCTTGAGATGTAATGAAAAAAATTGGCTCCCAACATTTTCTACTCACCATATGACTTTGTGTGTTCTTGTCCACAACCATACCTATTTTTCACATCCAAAAAATGAAATAATTACCCCCAAAATCCCCCAATTCTAACCCAAATTCTAAAACTCCCATTTGGATTCCTCTTAGAACTCCCCAAAAATAAAAAATTCCCACGACCTCACACCCAGAGCCATTTCCCAACATTCACCCTTGCCACAACCCTTTCAAACCCCACCTTTCGCCCATTCCCTTAACTTCCACTATCTTCCCACACCCTCCCTTTCATTCCAACCCCCTTCACTCACTCGAAATTATAAATTATTCTCTGTAATCACATCTTCCATCACCCTGTAGCAAAAAACAATATAATCAAGAGAAATGCAATAGCATTTAAAAATATCTGCTTTGTTTATAATTTAATTGCTGTTTTGTGCTTAATTGCAGCATGCTTGTCAAAGGTAATCCTTTATACAGCTTTTTAATAAAAAGGCAGCAATAATTCATTCTCAAAATAAAAACGCACAAATCCAATAACAGATCTGTGCGTTTTTAATAAGCAAGTAAAATATATATTACCTTTCATATCGATAATACTTAAACCCGCCCTCTTCTCTTATATATCGAAACCCCACTTTTTCAAGCACACGCTGGCTTCGGGTATTTTTTACAACCGTATCGGCATTTACTGCTTTCATTCCCAAAACATCAAAAGCATACTGCAAAGCAAGCTGTTCTGCACAGGTACCGTATCCGTGTCCTTTTACGCTGTCATTTTGCAGATGAATGCTTAAAGTACATTCCTTGATCTCACGGTTAATTTGCTTTAAATGAAGCTCTCCTATTGGTTTTTCGTCCTTCATAATTGCAAAAAGGACGCAGGAGGATTCCTGCTTGGAGTCAAAATATCTGTTTACCGCCTCTTCATTGTATTGGTAAGGAGCAAATAGACCCATATCCATATATATGGCGGGGTCATTTTCCCAGCCTTTGTATAATTCGTGACAAAGATCTCTGGTCATAATACATATAGATATATCCTTCATAAGGTCCTCCAAAATTTGTTTTATTACTGTAATAATAAATAATTGTAGCATATATCCGTTTTATAATCAAGACATGAGCAGCCGAAAATTGTGTGAATACAATATTCACCTGCGAGTCGGTTCGGGGTGAATGGCTGCTTATTTGAAAAATGATAAAAACGATTGACTGATTCGTCAAAAAATGAAATAAACAACCGAAGCTGTTCCTGCAACGGTTTCGGGGGATTTCCTTACAGAATTTGCGCCGATAAAAGTCATCAGAAATTAAACCGCGCTGAATCCGATCCTATTCTCTTTATGATGTTTCTTTTCGTCTGACTTAGGGATATCCGCTTCCTCAATAGTTGTAATAAGCTTTGCAGTAAGCATTGATTCATCTAACCGCGATACCCGCTCGGCAAGATTCATTTCCGCCGCTTCCAATATTTTTCGCACAAAACGTCCGTTTCCGAAGCTGCTGTCCTCCCTTGCAGTTTCATAGGTTTTTTTAAGTTTCTCCATGGCAGAATCCGTAATTGTCATCTGTTTTCTTGACAGTATAAACTTTGTAATTTCACAAAGCTCGTCAACAGAATAGTCCTCAAATTTCACATAGAACGCGACTCTCGACGCCATACCCGGATTTCTCTCAAAAAAATGCTCCATCTTATCGGGATAGCCTGCAAAAATGACTATCACATCATCTCTATGATTCTCCATTTCTTGAACAAGCGTATTGATCGCCTCGTCCCCAAAGCCGTTTTCATAGCCGTCGCAGAGAGAATATGCCTCATCGATAAACAGAACTCCGCCCTGTGCCTCTTTAAATTTTTTCTTAACAAGCGGTGCCGTTGCGCCCACATGATCGCCGACAAGATCCGCTCTTCCCGCTTCCACAAAGTTTCCCGACGGAAGGATTTTTTCATCCTTTATAATTTCGGCAAACAGCCTTGCAACAGTTGTCTTGGCAGTTCCGGGATTTCCGCTGAACACCATGTGCAGGGATGGTTTTTCTTGACGAATACCATTTTCCATGCAGATTTTCTTTAGCTTAAAGCTTGCAATCGCTTTATTTATGATAGTTTTCACAGAAGAAAGTCCTATCATTTCATCAAGCTCTTTTTCGGCAGTACCGGCTTCCCTGCCTTTTTTGAGACCTTCTTCCGGCATGCTTATGTCATCTTTTTCGATTAGGAACAGTTGGTTCCCTTGTATATCTTCTGCATTCCCTCCGTCAGCAAGCAGCCTTACGGATTGGTTTTGCACGGCGCGGTCAATCAGATTGCGGACATATCTGCCGTTGCCGAAATTGTCCATAAGCCTTGCCTTTTCAAATATACTGCGGGCTTCCGTCACCGCGGATTCGGAAGCGGCAAAACCCCGGTCTTTTACCATCATTTTAAATATTTCCGTGAGCTCATCTGCACTGTAATCGGGAAAATCGATCCAGTACGGTATCCTGCTCTTTAATCCCTCATTAGTTTCCAAAAACGCCTGCATTCTTTCGTTATATCCTGCAAGAACAACGATCACGTCTTCCCTGCGGTTTTCCATTTCCTGAATCAGAACCGTTACGGCAATATCGCTTTTCAAGGAATATGCCTCGTCAATAAACAGAACACCGCCTTGTGCCTCGATAAACGCTTCCCTTATTTCCAAAGTGCAGCATAAACCGTCCAAGTCCATTCCGCCGCGTTCCACATAAGCACCGCTCTTCAGAATTCCCTTTTCCTTTGCAATTCCTGCAAACAGCTTTGCAACGGTAGTTTTTGCCGTTCCCGGGTTTCCTCCGAAGATCATGTGCATGGTTCCGGACTTATAGGAGCTTCCGCGGCGTTTTTTCCTTTCCTTTTCCACAATGTCCGCTGCAATAACATGCTCTATCTGCTCTTTAACCTTGGTCAATCCGATCAGATTATTCAGCTTATCATAGGAAGAACCGGTATCTTCGTCTCTGTCCAGCATATAAGTATCCGGAATGCTGTAATTATAGGCTTGAAATATATTTTTATTCAGGCACCAAGGCTCGAATTGCTCAAATGCCGCGATCACATCAGTCTGGGTAAATTCATCACCGGGAAACTGCTCCATAAATTCATTTGCCTGACTTGCATACTTAGAATATTCCGAGGCTTTTATCAGTTCTTTCATATAGCTTACAGCCGTTTTTCTGCTGCCTTTTCCCTCTTTGAGCGTTACCAAAAGCATATTCTTTTGGATTGAGGATAAGAGCTGATATGCAAAGCCCGGGTTGTTTATATTGTAAGTAAATACAAAAAGGCAATGATTGCTATACTTTTTTATTAGCTTTTCAAAATGCCTGCATGCCATTCCGTAGTCGGCAGAATTATAGCCGAATTTTTCGGACAAATCAATAACCGTCACACCCCCGTAATTATTTTCTATAATTTTCTCAATACGGATGTCAGCGTTGTAAACATTAGGTGTGATCTCACAGATGATCTCAATTCGCCTGCTTACCAGTCGGTTAGATTCCGCCAGTCTTTGTGATAAAATTTCAATTATATCAGCTGCTGCCTTTTCGCCTTTACATGAAATGACATAGTGTACCATATTTCCTTTAAATTCAGACAGATTTTTATGTGATTCTATATTTGCAAGCTCACCAAGTGTGCTCTTGCCATAAATAGAGTTTTCTTTTTTATATTTCCTCGGAACAATTTTTTCCTTTAACTCATAATAAATGTCCTGAGATCCATCTTTATAGTGATAAAACAGGCTGCCCAAATCAACGGCTTCAACGACTCTCGTCCAATTTGACAAATAGTCTCTCCTTTTAGATTCAAGAATGCAGTCAAAAAAATCGTACATGGTAATTTCACATGGCTCGGCTGCGGTTTTCCTCACAGCAAAAACGCTGCTTAGTATTTCGAAAATGTAATTAAAAGTGCTTCTGAAGGGTTCTTTCTTTTCTTCATAACAAAATACGGCAAGAACTGCGTTTGTTTCTTCCCTGTATGCAAAAAAACACACCCCGTTTTTTATATTTTTATATATGTAATAATTCATTGCGCTAATTGGGTTTTGATAGTCATACTGCCTCAGTTCTATTTTGGCGTTTTCCTTAATATACTCCGAATTTGTCTTAAGCACAACTGAATAGTATCTCATTATCTTCCTCCGTTATTTAATTCTGCCAATTAAAGCTTATTCAAAAATCGCGTTTTTGGAGCAACAATATATTATAGATATAAAATATATGTTGAGCTATGATATTGAATTGTAACACCTTTTTTATATTTTGTCAATAGCCAACAAATATTTTTTCTCCGAGGCTGCAAAAAAACAGCCCGTCTGCCAAAAAGACAGACGGGCTGTCAGCTTGTCGAAAAGCCTCCCTTTGGTCGGCTTTTCGGCAAGCTGACGCCGTTTTTGACGGCTTTGCCGTCAAAAACAAAAATCTGGCAGAGCCTTGCTCTGCCTCGATTTTTAGGCTATGATCTTGATTTAGGGGGAAACCCTGATGGTTTCCCCCTGTATCCCATACTTAAGGACACCCTAATATTTTAATTTCAAACTCTACTCAATCTTCCCCACAAACCTATAATAAATCTCAATCTCCTGCAAAGTTTCCCCATTTTCTTTCTTAACCGCCTCATGCACCAGTATCTTCTCAATCAACTCATTCAGCAATACTGCATTAAGCTCTGTCAGTTCAGTATACTTTCTCACCAAAGCAAGCCACTTTTCCGCGCCCTCACTATCCTGAGCGGATTTATCAAGTTTTTTCCTAAGTATATCTCTCTTTTCTTCAAGTTGAATCTGTTCTTCTTGGTACTTAGTCGAGAGCATTGAGAAGTTCCGCTCGGTAATCTTTCCCTTTGCCCTGTCCTCATACATTTTTGCAAACAGGTCATCAATTTCATTCAATCGTTTTTGAGTTTTGGACAGTTCCTTTTTGATACTCGCTTTTTCTGAGATCCTCTGCTCATCTCCACTTTTCAAAAGCCGCTGCATTAAAGCACTTTCATCTTCTTCATGTGCTAAGTCTATCCAATGCTGCAATCTCCCAAGAACCACCGCATACAACACATCATAGTCTATTCTATGTCTTGAACATCTGCTTTTTCCATATCCGTTGTATGTTCCACAGATATAGAACTTCTTTTCCTTACGTTTACCGTCCGCTCTAAAATGAGTGAACCTCATTCCCAATCCGCAGTCAGCACATTTCAACAGTCCCGAAAAAATATGTATCTCTCCGCTTTTTGTAGGTTTCTTTCGGCTGTTGATATGTGATTGAACTATTTCCCATTGTTCTAACGGAATTATAGCTTCATGCGTATCAGGAACCGTATACCATTCTTCCTTGGGTTTTCGCCTTGCTCTTTTGTCTTTAAAAGATATTGTGGTCTGCCTGTTATGAGTACTGTTTCCGATATAAACCTCATCGGTAAGTATGGATTTGACTTGCGCTACTGTCCATAGGTGAGTTTTATATTCCGGCTGATTCTCAAAGACGTGAGCGAAGTAACCATATTTTTTGTAATTGAGCCAACCCGGTGTTGGAACCTGTTCTTTGTCAAGAATAGTGCGTATCTTAGTTGGTCCTGCACCGTGTGCGGCAAGGTCAAATATCTTTTCGATTATCCACCTTGTGTCTTCATCGGGTATAATTTTTCCCTTGATTTCGGGGTGTCTTTTGTAACCGATAGGTGCATAAGCTCCATGGTGTGCGCCGTTCAAAAAACGTGATTTAATAGCCGCTTTGACTTTTTTACTTGTTTGACGAGCATGCATTTCGTTTAGGATATTTAGGAATGGAGCGATCTCACTTTCGCCTTTTTCACTGTCTACACCGTCACTGACTGCTATATATCTGACACCCTTTGACGGGAAGTAGATGTCGGTATATTGTCCTGTAAGAATGTAGTTTCTGCCAAGCCTTGACAGGTCTTTTGTGATAACACAGTTGATCTTTCCGTCCTCAATATCATCTATCATACGCTGGAAGCTTGGTCTGTCAAAGTTTGTTACCGACCAGCCGTCATCTACATATTCATCGACAATTCTGAGATTTTGCTCTTTACAATACTGTGTAAGTATATCACGCTGTGTTCCTATACTTCCGCTCTCGCCTTTTAACTCATCGTCACGGCTTAGTCTTAAATAAAGTGCTGTGTTATATTGTTGTTTCATTTATTTTTACCTCCTGTTGTGAAACAACCCGCATTACAACACATTGCTTACAACTGTATTTTACCATAATGCGGGCGTAATGTCTATCATTTTTTCAAAATTTATCCTGCCATTTCGGTGCGTTTTTCGTACTTAATGGCGCTCTCTACAAGGTCAAGGGCTGTCACTTTTGTTTCTGCAAAATGCTCCTTGATCTTTATTTTTGTCTTGCCGTTGATGTAGTACAGCACATTATCTATTACCGAAAATCCATCTTTCACGGCGGTTGACTTTCCGATTTTGACCTCGCCTCGTCTGCTGAAAAACAGCAAGCAGGACTTGAAAAATATCTTCATTCTGTTGAATTGGGTCATATATTATCCTCCATAAAATCGTATTCATCTATTGTGTACTTGTTGATAATGGTATCGTCATCGGTGCCTTTGACCGATATTTTTTGCTCCGCAAACTCCCGATTATTTCTCACGATGAGATCGTCAAGATTTATTTTGCCGCGAGTTCTGCGGACATTTCTGATTGCTTCTTTTCGATATTTCTCCATGACTTTGGGAGGAATATCTGCCAGCTCCGACAGTATCATGATGATCATTTCAACCTCAACTGCGTAGCGGAAAAGTCCTTTTGAAATTTTTGTTACTCCTGCTTCGCTGCCCTTGACGATCTCATTAGCAAGCTCTTTTGCGATAATATTTTTCTGTCTGCCAAGCTTCAGATAGGAAATGTATTTTTGGATCGCTGATGCTATAAACTCGGAACGTGATCTTGAATTTTCCGCTGCATACTTCTCACAAAGCTTAAATGTTTCCTCGTCTAAGCTAATACTTGTCTTTTTTACCATTTTTACCTCACTTTCCTGCGGTGTTACTTTTTTGAGCCACTGCATATCCCTTTGTTATCGCACTTTTTGCTCTTTTTCTTTTGGGTTGACACCTATGTTTCACACTTTCGATACCTTTTATGTCATTTGTAACCCTCCACAAATGGCTTTATAATGCGGTCGGCTTTGCCGTCCGCTGTGAACGCAGCACCGCTGCTTTAACCTGCATCAGAATCATACTTATTGTCCATTCCCCCCAATTTGGCAAAATGCACAATTTTATATTCCCCCAAAAAGGCGCAAATTTTGGCGGGAACTATGCAGGGCGGCTTGGTATCCTGCCCGTTGTCAAAGAGCTCACAAATCCCTCAAATTTTTGCTGTTTGGGGGTGTTGTTTTTCATATTGGTTTTACCAAGAACGATGATAAAATAATACTACAAACTTTTTCTTTTGGAAATATGGAATTGATCTTTGCGTTTTTTATAAAGATCAATTTCGGACATCTTATTTTTTCTTTGCGGAAAAGTTACCGTCACCCGATTTCAATTTTTACCGTCACCCTGAAAGTTACCGTCACCCGATAAATCCCACTGCGAAAACATTTTCTGAAGTTGGGTGACGGTAAGTCGGTAAAATTTAGGGGGAGTATTTTTACTGTCACTACCGTCACCCGACTGTAAAACAAATTTTTCCTTTCGCTTATAAAACCGAATTTAACAATTTTTAAAGTTTGGTATAATGCAGAATTTCATTTTTCTCCAAATTGGTTTCTCCTGTGACGATATGACGATATTTTTTCAGAAGATGTTTTTCTGATATATCGTCACGGCATAAATCAAAGCTGTGAAAGGATTTGCCAAGAATTTCACTTTAACCGTCACACCAAAATTTTAATCGTCATATCGTCATTGATGTTTTTAGTGAAAGTGTTAAAATAATACTATGATTTTTTTCTTTTGAAAATATCAAAGTGATCTTTGCGGTTTTTGGCAAAGATCACTTTGAGACATTCAACTATTTTTTGCTTAGATATTTTCTGTATCACCTTACTGTACCTAATTTAATTTCAGCTGTCACTTTCAAAGCTGACGTCACTATCTATAATCCGCATAGATAAAGCATTTGTGATAATCAGAGTGACGGCAGTGACAGCTATTTTTACTCACGAGTTTCAGCCGTCACTGCTGTCACTTATTTTAGTTTGTTTGAAAATTTATCCTCCTTGTTAGGTTATTTTCAGAAGAACAATTCCCAACCTGTTAAGGCGGGGATTATGTCCTCTGTATACTACCGACACAAGGAAAACAAATTATTCCATTGGTGGAAGGATTTTTTATTTTTGTATAGGTGCATAAAATTTTACTTTCTTTTTATACAATTTCACGATAGAACGGACCTGTTATTAACTGATTTTTATTATAGTTCCAAACTGTATTGATCAAATTTTAAATATTTGGATTGTGCTTTTATTACTGCTGATCTTCAATATATATGATTATATTCTTTAACGATATCATCCTATTATTGCACACATAACCATCGAGGGCAGGATTATTAACGGCACATTCCAGTAATAGCTTTTTTGCCTCTAAAGCGCAACAGTCAGTTTCGGACATTAAATATGCACAGCAAGCAGTGACATAGGGGGCTGCAAAAGAAGTTCCCGAATAATACTCTAAACTGTCATTTTTACCTATACACAAAATGTTTTCTCCCGGAGCCGCTATATCTGCATTAACAGAATAGTTGGAAAACTTACTGCAATAACCCCAATTGTTAATTCCGATGACAGAAACAATGTTATCAAGGTTAAAATTTGCGGGATAAGAAATATGATTTTCATGACCGTTCCCCGCAGCGCATATAAATAGCATCTCACTATTTTTAATATAATCATACAATTCTTGGCAGAAGTAATTCATTGTAAAACTCATATTTACTAAATGTATTCCTTGGCTTTCTGCCATGCTTAAGTCATCGATTAATTTTAAGACATTGATATTATCTTTATCAATGGAAATATTGTATATAGGAGCATCCTTTAAAACACTCTTATATGAACTTTGTGAATTCGTTGATATTATTCCAGCTACCGCCAAAGCATGGGCATTGTATACTGGGCTTTCAGAGGAATTGAACACTATATCACTCAACGCCGGATTGTCATTGCTCGAAATACCCGAATCCACAATTGCTATCATCATTGGTTTGCCATTCCAGTGCAAAGAGGAATTCTCTGCCCCAATATCAATACCTGCAACACCTTTTTGGCCGCAAATTTTTTGTCCGTTATTCTGCATTGCCCAGTTATACTCTGTTTGGTTTGCTGAACAAGACGGAAGCAAAAGCAATGTAACTATCAACAAAACAAAAGACAGTTTATTCATATACGTTTCTTTTTTCAAAAACAATAAAAGATATAATCAAAAACAAAAGCGAGTAAAGCATCAATACAATAATTGAAAATTCTGGAGTTATTCCGTCGAAAAGCTCAATTCCACTTGCATACATTTGGAACTGCATATTGGCGAAAATAGTATACTTTATCCACGGTAATTCCTTGAGTGCTATGGTTAATCGAGATCCAAGCAAATACACGGAAATACCGGCACAAGTTGATATAATACCGCTTTTAAATATAATTGACAACATTAACGTAAGCGATGCACATCCAATAAGTGTAAACACATTATAAAAATTATTGAGCAATGATTCTCCAATCACGCTTCTGACGTGTAAAACATTATTGCTGCAGGTTACAATAACAGAATCCAAGTCCCCAATGCAAAAAAACAATCCCCCAACAATAATTGAAATCAAATACAGCGAAACAATTATGGCAATGCAAATGGTTATCATTGCCAGAATCTTAGATAATAACACTTTATATCTTTTACAAGGAATGGTTATCAATATATTTAAGGTTGAATATTTGTACTCATCTGTAATGATCTTAGATATAATGACGACACTTAACATCACAACCAAAGCAAACAAGTTATTTAAAGAAAGAAGATAATTTGTGATACTATGTGTTTTGTACGGCTCAATACCATGCTCCAACATATAATTATCGATCTTTATGGTATTTAAATAGCTATCCTTCATTTCATCTGACATTCCTATTGACGGATCGTTTAATGTATCGTTAATGCTGTTAATTTCGTATTGAAGGTAACTCTGCGCATCAATATAATCTACCTGTTCAGGCTGTGAATTTAACTGTAGGGCAAAGAAAACAAGGCCGATAATTATAATCAAAAAAACAGCAAATGTTGTTTTTGCATTTACACATTTTTTCAATTCGTTAAAGTATAGCACTCCAATACTTCTGCGCTTATGTAATGAAATATCACTCAATTTGGCCACCTCCAACTGTTTCAAGATACAAATCCTCAATTGCCTTTTTACTGGAAATAGAAGTTACAGTATAACCTTTCTCGTGCAGTGAGTACAATATTTCGCCAAGTTCATTTTTGGGGCAGGTTATCTTTACTGTATTCTCTCCAATTTGAACTATGTTTTTGCAATCAATAAAGACATCGTCTTTAAACAAACCACTCGGATCGGCAACATCAATATAGTGGTTATATGAGAGGTAATCATTAACTGTAACATTTTTTAAGATGCTGCCGTTTTTATAGAACAAAAGCCTGTCTGATACACTTTCGACCTCATCCAACAAGTGACTTGAAATAACAAATGAAACACCATTGTTTTTTCTCAATTGAAGTATTAGTTCTCTCATTTCAACAATTCCGGCCGGATCTATGCCATTAAACGGCTCATCTAATACCATAAGCTTTGCTGAGGTTAATATAGACTTGGCAAAATTTAATCTTTGCCGCATTCCAAAAGAATATGTAGAAACTTTATCGTAAATTCTCTTGTTTAATCCAACCTCAGAGGCACATTGCAGAATTTCTTCTTTTGAGCATTTTCTGTATATGTTTGAAAAAAAGCGCAAATTATCATAGCCCGATGCAAAAGGATAATAATTAGCCCTATCAAAGCCAAATCCGATATGGCGTATATATCTTTCAAAATCATGATCAAGAGAGATCCCAAAAGATTCTATGTGACCGCAGCTTTTTTTGACAAGACCGGCCATTGCTTTGATCGTTGTCGTTTTTCCGGCGCCATTTGGACCTAAAAGCCCCACTATTTCGCCTTCACTGACGTTGAAAGTAATATTGGATAATATCTGTTTTTTCCTTATTTTGACGCTTAAATCGCTTACTGACAAACATGTATTCATACAAATTACTTCCTTTCGTAACTAATCAAAGTCAAAGTATCAATCGGAATACTGATGCTCATAGTAGTAAAATCATTAGTGTTGCAGTTTTCGAAATTGGGATACAGGTCAAAATAATAACTAATAGTGTCGTTTTCTAAAGTATTGGCACCTTTTAACTGAAACACAAATTCTCCAAGACTATTGTATATATATAAATCTTCATTATTATCTTCAAAGCGAATTATATTTCCTAACGAAAATGAACTATCTCCATAAGAAATGAACTTGAAAGTGTAACTGTCACCATTGAAAACAATAGAATCCAAATCAATGTATACATCATCACTATATTTGCATACAGTAAAAGGCTTCTTTTGGTATGTTGAAAAATCAATGTCTAGCGTGCTTTTTTGCAATTCTGTTGTATGTGTTTCGTATCTGTTAAGATTATATCCTGCCATTCCGTTAAATGCGTACTGTACTCTATCCGGCACAGAAAACGCTATTATTATGCTACAACATATTAGGAGAAGTATTAAAGCAATTACATATTTTTTCATATTTGTTTATCCATCCTCACAAGCATATTCTGTATACCAGTATTTTCCGTCAAAGCAGTTACATTGTTGCAGCTGCTCTGACAGAAATATGTCAGTTATTCACGAAAACTTCAGATTGGTTTAATTGGTTTGTTTTCCATTTTTAAATGTTCGTGCATAAGAGTAAGCATTCCAATGATTAGAGTCTGTTGACCAACCTAGACCCGCACCAGTTTTTGAAACACTAACACTTGTTACCGATGTATTATCCCACGTGTGCGCATAAAACAGCTTTGCACTTCCATTATAATTCTTGAAATTATCGTTGTATCTAAGAACACAAGTCATATTATACGCATTATATAAATATTCCGAATTGTACCAAAAAACATAGTTGTCTACCTTAGTGAACTTGATAAAATCTTGAACTTTGTATCCGCCGCCATAATTATCATTTTCTGTTGCAAGAGTTGATGAGATTTTAGTAGCAGCGCCATTATAAAAATATCCATATCCACTGTTGAGTACAAGCCCTGAAGTCGAACCACTGGTGTTTGTCAAAGAAATACCAATAGCTTCAGGTCCTCCAATATCTTTAGTGCTTCCAACAGACGGAGACAACCAAGACCATGTAGGAACTTCATAAGAATGCTTATCCCACTTGCCAGTTGCTTTAATAATATATTGCTTTGTTTTTGAATCGTAACTAATCTCGGGTTTGTCTAATGTGACATCTCCCGAAGAAGATGCGGCATATTCTACGGTTTTATCGGAATTAATTTCAAAAACTCCAAGCTTCGCAAGATAGTTGCGCTTTTGCTCACTGGATAAATTGTCGCTAAATAATATATCATTCACTTTTTCATCGTGGGCAAGCGCTTCTTCTCCAGTAAGAGTTTTGACGTTGTCATATTGCGCAGCAAAAGCGGCGAGTTCTTCGCCATTAATCTCAAACATATTTTCTTCAACTAACTTTGGGGCATCGTATGTATCCACCAAGCCCAAAGCAGAAACTCCACACGGAAGGACTAGGGATAATGTTAAGATTAATGACAATGCGTACATTATTTTTTTAACTTTATTATTGTTTGTCATAATAAGCTCCTTTAATTATGTTTTTTGGACAGTAGTACTTTTTCACCTAATCTTCTTTAATACTTCCGGCTCTTTAGGCTGATAAACGCCATAGGCTGAAGCTGCACCGCAAAATTTCTTTGCCATTGCCAGAGAAACCTTTGCAATCTTCTCAGCCAAAGCTTTTTAAACTTCATGAAAACCCCTCCTTTGCATAAATATTTCAATTAAAATCATAACCGATACCGACATTAAGGTTATGACCATTATTGACCCATACATTTCTGTGTAGCAACATATTATCGAAATCAAAGCTAAGATAATATAAAGCAATATGGAAATTACTCGGCATTTTTTTGCAGTTGAATCGCTCAGTTTCTTATTTTTGTTTTTTACCGGAGAAAAAACTAAAATCGGAATAAAAGCCAGCAAGAGAATGACCTCTGCAATATATATGTAGTCTTTAAAAACAGACGAAAGTGCTGTTCCAAGCAAAAAAATCAAAACATAAGTAATTACAAATATGATACTGCATCTTAAATATGAGGCTGCATGGTATCCGCCGCAATACATTCTAAGCGGAATAAAGAAAAGCTGGAATACAATTCCCGATATAAAATCACCCAATAATAAGCTTGCGGCCAGTATTAAAACGAAATTCCATATTGAAGAAATCGTTATTTCAATTCCGTATTGATAGATCTCTTTCATATCATCTGATAAGCTGATGTTTTTATAGATAAAATTTAAAAGCTTGTTTGCAATGAACTTTATCATGTTCACTCCTCCTTAATTCACCCATATTTTAGCACCCTTAATTTTCTATGTCAATTTTTTAGGTAAGTTTGGTAGGATATTGTTAAGTTTGGTAAAAATAGGGGCTGCCATAAATAAATTTACAGCAGCCCTGTTTAGATTATTTTGTCATATTTATATTATTTAAATAAGTTGACCTGACATACAAATTTGTTATTGTCTTCATAAAAGCTTGCGCTTCCGTCATATTTTTCGGCAATAGCTCTAATTGTCTTGACACCGTATCCGTGAGAGGAAATGTCCTTCTTGCCGGTTTTTAATTCGGGATTATCGCTTAACACTGAGGATTCTATAGTATTTGCAACCGCTATAACCAATTTGCTGTCATCAGAATGAATGGCAGCCTCGATATTTTTTTCCGAGCTGTTCTCACAGGCTTCTATGGCATTATCAAGAATATTGCCCAGCAGAACGCATAGATCGGTATCTTCTATTCCCGAAACATCGTTCGAAAAACGGCAGGTTATATCTATTCCCTTTTCCTTTGCCAAGCTCAGTTTTGCACTTAAAATAGCGTTTATAAAGTCATTCCCCACATCAACCGGTGTATCGATTTTTGATATAACGGCGGTGCATTTATCCGTGTATTCTATAGCCTCCCGTATTCTGTTGCTTTTTTGCAGGGTGCTGATTACTGCTAAATTCTGTTTCATATCATGACGAATAGTACGAATTTCTTCATACTGCTTACGGACATTTTCCGCATACTGTACACGCAGTGCCTGCTGATGACTGAGCATTTTCAGTTTCATGGCCGCTTCATTGCTTTTGCTAAGTGCAACTGTCATATAAAAGCAAATTATGTTTACTGCTACTATTCCAAGTTCCGGAATAATAAGATACTTTGTTTCGGATCTGTGAGCATTGAGCAAGGTAATGTGGATAAACATAAATGACGCAAAGGATACCGCAAATACCAGTATGATAAAAAACCATTCCTTAAATCCAAGAGAGAATGCCTTGTTTGCAGGAAATATTTTTAAAAGCATTCCGCATAGATAGACCAAAAGAACTTGCACCAGAACTACACATATAAAACGCTCTATGCCGCTTTTTGTGTAGATTTCGATTATGTCGCTCTGAAACGCCGTTGACACAATAGTTACTCCCAACATACTCACGAAAGCCATTATAAGATTTGTCAAAATAGAAGCAAACAGTTTTCTTATAACAGAACCCTTGAGGAATAATAACGCATATAAAAAGAAGTACACCGAATAAAATATTCCCAAAAAGCCTTCAAACGCAGTAATCATATTAAATATTAAAATTATTATTGCAAATCCAATGCTTCCTAAAGTAAATGTCAGCATTCCCTTTTTTGTTTTGAAATTATGACCCACAAAGCCGCATACAAAATGGGTCACAACAAATGATTCAACTACCGTTATAATAAATTCAAATACTTCCCATAAATAATCCATTTTTGTTCTCCCTATTACGCAAGATTTCTTAAAAACAAGTTATATTCCTTCTCAAACACCTTTTTATATGCTCTGCTTATCTCTATTTCTTCACCGTTATCCATATAAACAATTGAATTAGGATAGTCTACCCTTTTGATATGATTCATATTAACTATGTATCTGTTATGTATTCGACTGAACATTAGAGAGGGCAGCTTTTGAACCGCATAATCCATATTTCCCCGCACTCTGACGGCGTTTTGATTTTCGCAGACAACATCTATATAGTTCCTATAGCTTTTTACAAGAACTATTTTTGATGGAAGAACATATTTTTTATCGTTATATGGCAGCTCAAGCTCTATGGGTTCGACTGCTGCCATATATTTTAACAGCTTATCTATAACGCTGTCTATGATTTCTTCAAGATGGTCGGCTTTGCCCTTGGGAATAAAATAAAAGGGCTGAAAGTCAAAGCTGTCATAGACCAGGCTTTCTTCGGTGGTAACGAAGATAATATAGGTGTTGTTGGACTCCCGCCTTATACGCTTTGCCACATCAAAACCGTTCATATCAGGCATTTTTATATCTAAAAAAACAATATCAAAAGGCGTTTTTTCATGCTGCGCAATAAAGTCTGTTCCGCACAAAAATTTGGTTATATCGTGCTGAATTGACCTTTGTTTGAAGCTGTTTAAAATATAAATCTTCATTTGCTGTATCATTTCTTTATTATCGTCGCAAATTGCTATATGAAACATTTTTGATCTCCCATTTTTCGGTGTATTCAATGTGACAGCATTTTAATAAAGGGAAAAATACTGGTATGTGTTTTTTATTATACAGTGTTGGTTGGAAAATGTAAAGGTGTTTTTGTGTGAAATTTTTATATATTCTCCTGATATTAATATTTTAAATATGTGTCCTTATACGAGTATAGTCCACATAACCGCTGGATTGTCATTTTGGATTTGGCGACTTCTCTTGACTCTTTATATTCGGCTGTAAGCTTCGTCTCAAGTAAATTGGCTTCTGCTAATCCGCAAGCAGTACGCTCCACTTGACGGGGATTACCGTTCATATCTGTATAGTTGACACGAACCCGATAGCCTTGCAGTCCGTTTTTCTTTTTGTCAATTTTGTTTATTGGCAATACGATCCCTCCCTTTCTTGATCAATTATATCCTGTTTCATAGCAAAAAGCAAGAGTAAATTTGAGTTAATTGTGGTTGATGATATTTACACCTTATCCATTTTCAGGTGTCAACTTTTTGTGAAAAACCGTGTGTGTAACTTTGTTTTTCGGGCGAAAATTATTGTAATTTTTCAAAAAATTCATACGATAATGAAGCGTTAAAATAAAAATGCCCCTATATTCCTGTTTGGTTTGTAGGGGTATTATTTTGCTTGTGAGTATATTTTTGTCAATTTATGCAAAATGTATCAGCTGTAATTGTTTGATATGCCCTATTTTTCCTTTTTGGCTCAAATATCTTGAACAAAATCAAAAAAGTTATAATAAAGTAAGTATCAACTTTAAAAGATTGCTTGAGAAAATGTATAAAAACATGGGAAATGAGATAAAATGATTGTTTATTTTTTCACATAAAGTGTTGTGCTTTTTTGTGGGATATGAGGAAATTTGTCTTTTTGCTTCAAAATATGTAAAGTAGCTCTTGACAAACACAATATATTGTGTTACAATGCGAACAATAATAACAAATAATGGTATTGTGAATTCAAACGATGATTTTACTTGGATATCAGATATTAAAAAATATAAGGATGTATATAATAATGAAGTTTATTTTTTTAACACTTAGAACAATTTAATACTGACCTGTGTTGTATATCGGAAGATATTAAGATGTTTTCTTAGTTTTAAAAAGTCGCTGATACTACGCAGCGGCTTTTCTATATTTTTTGAGGGGGAGCAATTTTAAATGTTTAACTATATGTTTGATGAATATTGAGAGGAGAGAGTTATAGGGAAAAAATGCTACTTGGAATGGAATACCGTATTTTATAAATATAAGGGGGTCTCATGAAAAGAATAATTGAATTGCTGGGTTTAGTATTTTCTGGAGTTTTATCTGTTATTTTAGCCAACTTACACATTCCATTAATTAATTCAATTTTGTTTGGCATTATATTCCTTGTTTCTTGGATATCTGCTTGTATAATATACGAGCTTTATATGTACATAAAAAAACAGAAGGAGGATATGCTATCAAAAGATCCTTGTATAAAAGAATTAGAAGAGAACTCACCACTAGCTAATTCTTGTTTAACGCATCGCTCAACAGAAGCAATCACGGTTTTTTTAAAACAAGCTAAAACAGACTTCTATATTTCGGGAATAATCAACAATAGTGTTATAAATACATTCATAAATAACAAGGAAATAATAAAAGAATGCATTAAAAACGAGGTAAAAATACATATATTATTTTATGTAAGTGATGATGAACAAAATTTTAATTGGTACTTAAGAATGCTTTATGGCGAAGATGATCCAGAAGGAAGAATAAGTATAGATAAAGATACTTATCGTTCTGGTCTAAATACTATAAATAAATATCAAGTTTTCAAGTCATTGATTAACAATGATTTATTGGAGATCAGACGTCTTGACACGCCAGCAACAACTGCATTTATAGCAAAAGATATTAATGATAATCAAAACGGGAAATTACAATGCCAATTTTATCAGTATTACTTAGATTCGCCCGAAAGCCCCGTGTGTCAGCTCACTTCTTCAGATGAGATGTTTCATACAATGAAAAAAGTGTTTCTCAATATGTGGGAAAATGCATCTCCTAATCTTGCAGTTGATTATATAGAAAACATTACAATAAGAGTTGATTAAGAAAAAAGTTTTTGCAAAATAGTCATTTTATGCTTTGGTTGTTGAATAAAAGGAAATTCTCTTATACCATAGTTGCCTCCTGTAGGATTCAAGCTTTTATAGCCGACTTTGACTTCCGCCTTCAAGAAGGAATCTTACGATTGTTGGGATTATATGGCAAAACCGACTCTTTCGATAAAAGTCGAGTTGTCGGGAATATTGAACAAATGCTAGATGATGAGAAATATGATACTGAAAAATCAAAAATCTAAATAGCAAATCAAAATTCATTGTTCTTTGAATATTTTTTTGTACAGAATAAAAGACTGTTAAATTAATACGGAGGTAATATCTGATGGTTGAATATGAAAAGGAATTTAGCACTTATATTGTAAAACAAATATATAAGCTTTTAATTAGACTATGCAATGATAGTTCTAATATGCCACAATATAATATAATATGTAATTTTGAAAGTAGTATTGGAATTAAAAAATATATATTTAAAAACTTCCAATTTAACAATTGGGAAAAGGGATTCTTGACACTAAAAAAACGTGATCCTTTTATTGTTTTTACCGAAGAGGAAATTTTGTCAAGTTCAATTAATGTAAAGTCAAAGTATGAACTTGCAATTCGTAATTATTTTGAAAATTGTGTCTTTTCTATTTTTTTCGACACTTTGCACAAACCATACGAATCGCTCTTTTTTAATTATATTATTTGCGCATACTTTAAAACTAAAAAAACAACCATGCAAGAATTATTAAAATCCCCAGACGAATATAAGGATATTACTAACTTTTTGAGCTTTCATAATCGTTCAATTTTTAGCGGTTTAAATTGCCATCATGAAGCGGAATTTATGATTTCTAGAGCTGCAACAGAGTATTTATACAATTGTTATGGAATGGATATAAATTTAATAACCACTTTATCTTGTGAAGCATACGAAGGTAACAATAATATGTGTTCTGTTTATATTCCACGTATATATTCGGGTAGAGGCAAAAGATCCAACGGGTTAACAATAAAACTCAAAGAAAAAATTAATTTTAATTTTAATGAGATAAGAAGAATTAGAAAGTATATGGAAATTGCAACTGAGAAATTAAATATGGTGCTAGATATTGATAAGAAAATAGTTGGTTATACATATGATTCTTCCAATAAGTACGAGGGGGAATTGGTGATTGATGGGAAATTAAATTGGAAATTCTCCATAGGTAATTTAGAATTGGTATATAGCACAGGCGTTTACAGAATTAATAATAAAAACAAAAAAGAAGATGCAAAAATAGATTTGAATAGTATATTGTTCGCTCTACCCAAGAGACAAAAGGATTCAATTTCCAAAATAATATACAAAGCTCAAGAACAGGCTCATGGAACTACAATTGTTTTTGGAGAAAAAAATCAAATTATGGATGAAACTAAACGTCTAGCTTCCTATAATAGATGTATACAAGTTTCTCCAATTAATTTAATCAAGAAAATGAACACCATATTAAATATAACTGCAATCGATGGTGCTATTTTGGTAGATTTTAATGGGAAATGTTATGCAATGGGAGCAATCTTTGATGGAGATATGACCATAAAGGGCAATATGGAAAGAGGGGCAAGGTACAATTCAACAGTGAATTATATTGAAAGACAAAAAGAGAAAGGTCGTGTTTTTTTAGCAGTTATTATATCAGAGGATAGAACAGTTGATATTTATCCTAACACTGAAACCGAAGATACCAAATAAAATCCGTGTTTTGTGAACAAATAAGCCTACCTAATTTAAGGTGGATTTTTTTGTTTGGGCGAGATGCTGAAAGACGACAAGTGTCCTCAGGAAGATACCAATAAGGGCGATGAATAGCCGCCCTTATTAATGCAATAAAGCACTGTGAAAAAAGCAAAAATATTAATAGCATTTTGTTGAAAACGCAGATTTTCTTACCGTTCACGCAAGATTTCGACATCTTGCGCAAAAGTCATTGAAAAATTGGCGGAAATATATTATAATTATTATGTGAGGATAAAGTTTTTACGAATCAAATGTTTGTTTTACTTGGGGGATAATAAAATGAAACACAATAGAAAAATAATTATAATTATTTTTGCAGTAGTAGTTTTTATTCCACTATTATTAGAACTTGTAATATTTAGAAATAAAATATTTTCTCCAGTTTCTAATGATGGATGGGTAGGATTTTTTGGAGCTTATATTGGTGCTATAATTGGAGCCATTACGACTTATATTACAGTAAATTTGGAAATAAGAAATAATGAAAATGTAAGGAAAGAAGAAATATTAAGAGAGTTTAAGCCGTATTTATATTTTAGACTTGATGAAATTGACAAAGAAAAAGGAATAGCTCATACAATTTTATCTAATTTTGGGAAATAGGCTGTATGTGATATTAAAGGTTACATTGTAAAAAATGGAAATAAAATATTAGGTTGGGATCAACATTTTTTTATAAAAGGAAATGGTGAATACGAGATAGACGTTACTCTTATTTCAGATGATGAATATTATTTATTTGAGTATAAAGATGTTTTAGGCCGTAAATATGAACAAATAGTAAGGATCAGTGGAAGAGATATTAATAATTTTTTTGATTTTTATTTGGAACAACCGATTTTAATTGAATAAATAAGAAAATCATTAAAAATTGAAAAATAGTTGTTATGTAAATAATATAATGAAATAATAGATTTATAAAAAAGAGGAAATAAGATGGATTCTACAATTATTGCAGCAATTATAGGATTAATTGGAGTGATTTTTACAGGTTTCCTTGGAATTTATATGTATAAACTTGGAGGCAAAAGTGAAAAGACTAAAATAGTTTTACAAAAAAAGATAGAAGTGTATTCTGAACTATCTGGTAAACTTCAATCACTTCAAAAATCACTCAATATATTTACTATGTTAAGAACTAATAAAGCAATGAACAAGTTTTTAATTAAGGACGATCTTATTCCAGATATAGCAATATATGATAGTTTCGTTTCAGATTTTTATGAATATTATAAAGAAAATTGTGGAAAAATTAAAATATTTTGTCCTAACGATATTTCTATAAAACTAGAAGAATTACATAATAAACTTTCTTCTTGTCGAGATATGTATCAACTTTTAATTGAGGGTGATTTCGCTGGAGCAACAAAAGCAGAATATAAAGTTGAATGGATGAAATCGGCTTATCAAACAGATCTAAAATTACAAGGGGAAGTATCAAATGATATACAATCACATATAAATGCAATAATTACGGTGATTACTAATGATATTAATTAAATAATAAAGTAACATAAAATCTAAGTTTTATTAGATTTCAACAAGAGGGAATAATTCAAATGGATGAATTTTGGCAAACATTTTTAATTGCAACTATTCCATCAATTATTACAGCTGTATTGTCTTATTTGGCTGCTTTAAAGACATCTAATACTCAGATAAAAGCCATAAAAGAGCAAAATAAAGCCGATATAGAAAAGTTGATTAAACAGTATAAAGTTGATTTAGAATCATTAAAAGAAAAACATTTATTAGAAATGGAAGCAAAAGAAAAGGAATTTAATTATCAAATTGAATTAATAAAATTACAACATTAGAATGAATTGAAAAAAGATGAAGAAAATATGAAAAACCAATTTACGGCTAATACATTGAAAGGATTGTTCCGCGGACTATTTTCGCAAGATTGCCCTGTTTCAAATAAAATAAATGAGGTTATCAGTAAATCTTTAGAGGAAGCAATGAAAAAAAAGACGAAAAATGAAATTCGATTTTTATTTTTATGATCTAAATTCTATAGTAGTAGCGTTGTTTGATAAAAACATTAGAAAAACCAATAGAAAGCAGGATTGAACAGTAAATGAAAGGCTGGTTTTATAGGTGGAAACGATCGTACATAAAATAAATTTTGGATTTATAAATATATGCTTACCATTAATACTGAGCCTTATTTATTCAAAAAATCCTAAAAAACAACAAATAAATTATGAAGTAACAAAGGGTGTATGGTATTTATTTTATGGTGGTTTAGCAGCTGTCGACTATTTGTATCAACAGCAAACTCAATATATTGCGGGATTCACAGTTACTTTGGCTATAATGGAAGGTGTTCCATTAATATTGAAAAGAATTTTTAATTCAAATAGAGATTGAATTAAATAGTATTAAACTTCTAGTTTTGTGCATAAAAGTTCAGTTCGATGGAGAAAATAATGTGTGTAGGGGACGATTCATTTTTGAATAAAATATATTTAAATGACTCATCAAAGGAGATATGGGAAGAATTCTATAAGCCATTCTATAGTAAAATTAGTTGGGATGTTTGGAAGGTTTTTGATTTTGAACATTTAAGACAAGATAAGGAAAGATATTACGCAAGATATAATGAAAAAAATACCGAATCTAAATATGTTTTCCTAAAAGGTTGTGAACTTGGAGGAGAAATGGATTTTAATTTTAATTCTGCTCCTGATCCGAAAAAGTGGAGAGAGGCAAAATATGGGTATTATAAGAGGTTTCTTGAAGACGATGAGGACATGACTAATGTAGATAGGGATAAGGCAAAAGATTTATTGGATGAATGCAGAGAAAGAAGTAAAAAGCGGTGTAACTTCTCTATTCTTATTAGAACAGGTGGACTCAATAATGTAAAGGGCAAGATGTCGCAAGATAGAAGGGCTTTGGATCGTTTTAATGTATTTATATTTATTTTAGATGATTATTTTGAAAAACGAAATAAGCAAAGAGGAAATGGACAAAAGGAAGATTATATGCATATTATTTTTTCTGAATCTTGGCATAATGCAAAAGAAAATAGAGAAACATTATATAAATATTTAAAATTGTATGGGAATATAGAAGATTATCTTGAAAAGAACTACAATATTAATGATAAAAAGCTTGTAAGAGATTTAATCAAATCTGGGAGTAAACCTATTGACAGTGGAGAACGTGTTGTGGAGTATTTAAGATTGGTAAAACGATATTGGGATACAAAAGAAGATGAGATTAAGAAATTTGTTACATAACATAATGATGGACATGAAAGTGAAATTTTCTAACAATAAACAAACCATTATGTGAAACATGATGTGTATTTTTATTCCCCTTTTCAACACGCTATCTTTATTATGGTTTGTTACGTATATGGTTATTCAAGAAAAAAGAGAGTGGGAACGTCAACTGTGCAAGAAAATCCACAAATTCTTATGTAGAACGGGTTTGAAACGGGGTGATGTTAGTTGCTTTTTTGTGTGGCTAACGCAAGGTAAATAGAGCGAAAAACTCAGCTTGCCGCTTCGCCCAAAAACCGATAAAAGAAAACTACAAAAGGATGTTCCATAACAGTACATTTTTATAGGTTTCAGTTACTTTCAGATTGAGGGTAGCTGTTTTTTTGTTGGCATACCGTTTCAATGGTACTCTTTATGTATATTTTTATCTTCCTTTAGATTGCCGCTTCGCATAATTATTGTATAAAGCATACAAACATAAGCATAGTCAATCTAACTTTGTTATTTTTGCTATTTTATCGGGATTGGAACCATTTTACGATTTATACTTTTTGTACAACTCAAACCGCCACTCTACTAATAAATAGTTATCCCATGAGTTTAGAACCTCATAGGTGTTAAACTCATTTGTAAAACCAATCTACAAACCACTTTACAAAAAAACGTTAAAAGAAAAATATATAGAAACAGTTGGGAAATGCAGTACGATAGATGTACTTTACCAACAAAACCCTGTCCGTATTTGGGCAACCGTAGTTGGATAATAGAAAGATTGTTCATATTGACTTTTTTGGCGGAAATAATGTATAATGATGTAGTAGATTAATAAAGGAAGGCTTGTAGTATGATAAACACTTGTCCCCGTTGTAAAGGAATTATTGGAGATGTAACAATTTGCCCTAAATGCGGAGTAAATATTTTGGATTATAAGGAAGGACTTGAAAACGGACAACTGGAAACACCGAATAACGATGATGTAAACCCTATTCCTATAAATGGTAATATCAGCACTCAGCCAACACAAGCAAATTTTGTTAGTGTTGCTACGCTTGTGAAATGCCCTGCTTGCGGCAGGGATCGTGTCGCTGATAGTGCTGTAGCGTGTCCCGAATGTGGATTTGCAGTCAAACAATACTTTGATAAGATTAAACTTGAAGAAAAGCAGAAAGCACAAATTGCTGCTCAATCGGCTATGCTAAAACAACGCCAAGAAGAAAACGAGAAACGAAAAGCCGATATAAAGAAAAAGCTGTTTGGTTCTCGTCCTAAAAAAGCAATTTGGATTTCAGCTTTTTGCGTGGTTCTGGGATTGTGTGTGCTATTGGGGATTTATGTACATAGAGAGAATGAAATATCAGCAACAATGAAATCATGTCATTCATATTTTGGTGATTTACAAGCAAGAATAGATAAACTTGATAAAGAACTCGAAGACTGTTACTTCGTATCTTATCGTGAACCTACTTTCCTTGAAAAAGAACAGCAAGAAAGTGTTAAAGAATTGATTAGATATATTGATATGTATAAAAGGTGGCTTGATAGTGATTATGAAAGTAATAGAAGAGTTGCTATTTATATTGACAGTTTAGTAGCATTAAGAACATCTTATAGATCTTTGGAAGAGTACAAACAATTTTTATCAAATCATTATTTAATTGCCGATACACCAGACGACGAGTCTTAATTTCAAACTGTGTAAATGACCGAATACGACAGAAAACCCCAACAACCGCTTTTGTCATTATATCCATAAAAAAGTCAAAATCAAGACTAAAATGAACGCAAATGCAGTCTTGATTTTGACTTTTTTATGGATTTTTGGCGATTAAGCGGTTGTCGGGTTAATTGTGGTCGAATTATGTATTTTTTCCTGAACACATTTTAAAAATCATTCCCTTTGGAATATGTTGAGACAAAGCTTAGGAATCTCTCTGCTCTGTTTTGTTTTCTTTTTGTTCATTTCATATTATTTCATGGACAAATTGCGCAGAGATTCAATGGAAGAATGTGTTTCCTGCACCAAAATCGGATTGTTTGGCATATATTCAAGGCAAATTCTTATTCTGCTTTTCACAGACCTTTTTTTCACCCTGACTGTTATAGGATACAACATTTATATCCTTGCAATTACGGGAACAAGCCAACCGGAAGCCTTGCTGCATATACTTTTATGCGTTTTCCTTTACATATTTTTACCCTCTGCTGTTTCTGTTTTCTTCGGTTCCTTTACAGCAATGACGATGCAGAGGCTGCCGGCGTGTTTGTTAATGATTTTTTATACTTTAACAGTATCACCACTTATGCGATTTATAATTGAAGCTAAGGGGGTATGATTTTGATTTGGCGCAGAATTTTCATGGATTTGCGGAGAATATCCTTTTATTCTCTTGTCCCGCTTATATTCCTAAACATAATCTCTCCGATAATCTACAGTCTGATTGCCAAAGATGCGGACGACGCCGATGTTGTACTTTTTCTGATTGGCTCAGTGTATCCCTTTTTTTCCGTATGGTGGTTGATTTTTCTTTCGCGTGAGCTTGTTGAAGCCGACGGAAATGAGCTGTTTTATGTTCCAAGAACGAGAAGCATGATTTTGGAGCAAATAATCTTGTTTTCGTTTTATCAGATCAATGTTTTTGTTCTTTTTTTGTTAATGTCAGTCAAATTTCCGGGTATCCTTTTAAATTATCCAAATCTTTTGTGCAGCTGTGTGATGTTTTTCGGAGCGGCGTATTTTCTTCTGTACATCACAGGCTCAATTGTTCCGGCAATTATGGTATCCATGATTTATTCGCTCTTTTACTTCTTAAACTGCGCATTTTCAACCGGAAACTTGGACATATTTTTGCATACGGAATTATGTCTGTATCAGCTTATATTGGGCTTGATCCTGTTTGTGGCGGGATATGTATCAGAGCAAAGGTATACAAAATTTAATTGACTACATTTTTATGGCAATCTAAAAAGATAAGGAAACAAAGTTACATCAGTTATTATGCTGAATATAAAACAATCACCAACACCTTTTGAAAGTTGAAATCAGTAATTTCTACATAAATTGTTATTAGAGTAAAAACCGCAGGTGTGCTACATCTGCGGTTTTTATTGATATTAAGTAATATTGTTATAATGCGGGTTTAGTTTGGTGTGTCCTTAACTCTGTTATTCCCCTAAGACCCCTTTCATTCCGAAAAAGAAAAGTTTGGACTTTTTCGACAGACTGACAGCCCGTCTGCCAAAAAGACAGACAGGCTGTTTCTATAAATATTTAATTCAAATTTTTCTTAATCACTTAATCCTTTAAGCTTTCCTCATCAATAAGCCGTTCAATTTCACTCTTTTCGGGCATAACCTTCAAAGCGCCTTTCTGGGCGGTAATCAACGATGCGCCCGCATTGGCAAAGGTAAGGAGCTTCAAAAGCTTTCCTTCATCTAAGCTGTCAATGCCGTATTCGAGAATAAAATTCAGCGCGCAGCCCTCAAAGGTGTCCCCCGCTCCTGTCTTTTCTATTGCCTTGATTTTCGTAAAAGCGGATCTTGTCACGGTAATGTTCTTGTAATAAGCGGCGCTGCCGTCCTTTCCAAGGGTCAGGAAAATTACGGGAATGTTATAATTATCCTTTAAAACCTGTATTGCCTTCTCATAATCATTTAAGCCCGTAACAAATTCAAGCTCGTTGTCGGATATCTTGAGAATATCGCATTTTGAAAGACCGTATTCGATCTCTCTTTTGGCGTCATCAAGACTGTTCCACAAAGGCTCTCTGAGATTGGGGTCAAAGGAGATCAGCGCCCCCGCCTTCTTAGCCGTCTCAATAGCATAACGTGTTGCCTCTCTCGGTTTTTCGTGAGTGGAGGACAGTGTACCGAAGTGGAAAATTTTTGTGCTTTCAAGAATTTCGTCCTTAACATCGTCCTTTGTCAGCATCATATCTGCGCCGGGATTGCGGTAAAAGCTGAATTCCCTCTCTCCGTCCTCAAAGGTATGCACAAAAGCCAAGGTGGTATGCACCTTTTCGTCAAACAGCAGATTGGAAGTGTCGGTGCCGCTTTCCGCAACGGTTTTCGCCAGCATTTTGCCGAAGTTGTCATTGCCCACCTTGCCGATAAAGGCGGTTTTTCTGCCCAGCTTATTCAGCATGGCGAGAACATTGCAGGGCGCTCCCCCGGGATTTGCCTCCAGCAATGGGTTTCCCTGTCCGCTTTCTCCGCTTTCTGTAAAATCTATCAGCAGCTCGCCAAGAGCGGTAACGTCATATTTTTTCATTGGGTCATTCCTCCCTGATATCATATTTTGTTATATCCATAACCGCCTCGCCCTGCGAGAAAAAGGAAATTTTATCTGCAGCCGTATCGGTCAGGAATGTGGCAGTCATTGTCTGCTCTCCGTCATTTACAAATACCTCAACGCTGAATCTGTCAAGGATAATGCGGAGCCTGATTTCTCCGTTTTCGCTTGGAACAAGGCAGCGGCGCTGGTGTATGTAAGCTCTTCTGGAACCTGAGAATTTACGGTCGATCTTAAGCACCGATTCCTTAGGTCTGAAGCTTAAGGAAGTGCGGAATTTTTCGTTCTGCGCAAATCTTACGGCAAATTTGTGGTAAACATTGTTAATGTCCTTGGGGCGTATAGAAAGCTCTATGTCTGCCACACGTCCGTTTATTCCGTCAAGGGTCAGATCACCGTTTACATTGACGGATTTGTATTCTATCCCGTTGCACCTTAATTCGTCAAATTCTCTTATAGGCGCTTGGTAAAGCCGTCCGTTTCTGATGCTGATCTCTCTGGGAATGCTCATCTGTCCGAACCATGCCATTTCGTCTCTGTTGTCGATAAGAGAGCAGGTGTCCCAGTTCTGCATCCAGCCTATCATAACACGTCTGCCGTCGGGAGTGACAAGGGTCTGTGGCGCGTAAAAGTCAATGCCGTAATCTATGCTTTGGCTGTGATCGTAGGTAAACTTTTTCGCATCCCTGTCATAGCTGCCTATAAGGCAAAGGGTGCCGTTGCCGTTGTGATATTCAAAACCTTGGGGGAGCATATCCTGAGGGCTTACAATAAGCACCTGTTTTCCGTCCAAGGTGAAAAAGTCCGGGCATTCCCACATCATGCCGAAGGTGCCGTCATTTTCGATAATGGTACTTTCAAATTCCCACTTAAAGCCGTCCCCGCTTTTATAAAGCAGTATGGCGCCCTTGCCCTCGCTGTCGCAGGTTCCTACAACGCATTTATAGCTGCCGTTCTCGTCCTTCCATATCTTGGGATCTCTGAAATTGTTGCAGCTCTTTCCCTCGGGCAGATTCTTTTCGTCAAGGACAGGGTTGTTTTCGTATTTTTCGTAGTCCAAGCCGTCGCCTACCGCAAGGCACTGAGTCTGAATATCCTTGCCGTTGTCGCCCTCTTCCTTGCGTACTCCCGTGTATATCAGGAGCTGTCTGCCGTCCGGCAGTTCCAAGGCACTTCCCGAAAAACAGCCGAATGAATCATAATCCTTATCGGGTGCAAGAGCGGCGGGGAGATATCTCCAATGGAGCATATCCTTGCTTACAGCGTGTCCCCAGTGCATGGAATCCCATGAAGTGCTGTAGGGATTATATTGATAGAAAAGGTGATATTCCCCTTTATAGCAGGAAAAACCGTTAGGATCATTTGTCCAGCCGATATAGGGGGAAAGGTGAAACTTTGGTCTTTGCTCCTCCTTTACTTTATCCCCTGCGTCCTTTTCATAAGATCTTGCAAAAAGTAATTTATTTGTCATGAGGACGTCCTCCGTCTACAAGAAATTTATTGCTCACCAAACCAAAACTTGAAATTTTGCCCTTTGGCAATTTTTTCAAGCTTTGATTGGAGGAGTCTTATTTATTTTTATTGATTCTTTTCAATGTCCTCCTTGCTCATGTGCAAGGCAAAGACACTTTCCAAAGTAAAGCTGCATATCCAGAAAACCCCCGCGGGAATAACTATAAGCAGTCCGGGAAAGCTCAATCCCAGCATAAATCCCGCTAAAACAGGCAGAAAAACTCCGAAGGCTTTTATAGGGTGGATTGCCATTAAAACGAAGCTCAGTTTAAGAACCTCTTTGACGCTGCCGTTGAACTTTGCGGAATAGGCTGAAAGGTAAACCAGCCAAGTAATTCCAATACAGTAAATTATCAGCGCCACCCAGTATACATTGCCAAGAGGATTTCCGCTTATTTTAAAGCTCCTGAATACGATAAGGTCTGCTGTAAGCAGTGCCATTATCACCAGCGCAAAGATCCACAAAATCGAGGAACGCTTGAAATTTTCCTTAAAGGCAGTCCAGAAATTTTCCCACAGCTTGCCCCTGTCCTTACGGATATATTTGTATACGGAGCTGTAAAGAGCCGCTGTTGACGCACCCATGGTGATAATGGGCAGTGAAAACACAGCCCAAAGCACGCTAAGGCACATACAGTCAAACACCTTAACGGCAAAGGAAACCAAAGGTCCGTCAATGCTGAACAGATTTTTCATAAGCGCACCTCTTGCTTTTCGGGATACTTAACCTTTTGTGTACTGTCTGAGTGATGTAAATACTGCGGTGTTATTTTCGGCGAAAATTCTTACGGTTTTTCCGCTTACTCCGTAAACTCTCACGGAAAGCGCCGTCATTCCGTCAATATAAAATACCCCAACAGAGCCTTCCTGAATATAGGTGAAGTTGTAGGTCTTGCCCGCTTCAAGCTCCGCCGCATTTTCCGCGATCAGGGTCTTGCCCTCGTTAAGAGTGAACTGCACCTTTTGCTCGGAGGGAGAAATGACTATTGTCTTATATTTGTCCTGTCTGTTGTTATAGTCAAAGGCAAAACCGAAGGAGCCGCTTCCCGTATAGGTAAATTCTCCCGTAAGCTTAAAGCTTTCATAGCAGGTGAACGCGTCAAAATAGCTGTACAGAGAGCCCGAATCGGCGGTGATATGTGCGTCGTCGGTCTTAAGCTCACGCCTTACTGTAAACTGATCCGCAACAGCGTCAACGGGAACGAGATAAAGATCACCGTTTTCCTTCTGCGCTATCTTCTGTACCACCACATTGCCTGCCCAGCCGCCTACGTCCTGAGTTGAGGAAACCGATTCCGCTCTTCTTCCCCAGCCTACCATATAGGAATTGTTTCCGTCCTCAACGTGTTTTGCCGCATAGAACAGCTTGCCTTCAAGGCGCTTTGCGTCACCGTAAGGACCGTATTGGCTGTCCGAGGAAGCATACCAGAGAGTGTCGTCCTGCGCAGAGTAGGAAATATACCACTTATCACCGATTTTAAAGGTGTCGCTGCACTCTAAATTCCAGAAATTCTCCTCGGCGGTATTGCTGAAAATTATTCCATCATAAACAGGGTTTGACAGATCCTTGTCGAGAGTGTACTTTAAGATTCTAGCTGTGCCGTCCTGCGAAGCAGTGATCGTCAGGGTTATTTTGCCCGCTGCGCTGTCATAATAAGCCTGCGGATCTCTGAAATCGTTTTTCTGTTTCAGAGAATCGGGAGGGGTAATTTCCCAATCCGCAATTTTGGTGAAAGAAGTGAGATTGTTGCTTTCCGCAACCATTACCTTTTCCGCATACTCCGAGGTGGCACTGCCGTGACCGGTGTAGAAGAAATAGTATTTTCCTTCAACCTTAACAACGGAGCCTGTGCCTATCCAGCTGTCCTGTCCGCCGCTGCGGGAAGCCTCCAGAACGACCTCCTGCTGCTCGGTATAGGTCACAAAATCCTTTGTAGTTGTAAGATAGATAGAATGATTGTAGGAATCTCCGCTCTCCTTCAGATAGTAGATGTAAAAGGTTCCGTCCTCATAATAGGGCATGGTGTCGCCCACAAAGCCCTGTCCCGCCTCGTCCTTTTCAGGGAGAAAATAGGTATTGTAATCGTAAGCCTCTTCCTGTTTTCCGGGTGTGTTCAGCTTTGTAAAGTCCTTGTCGTCAGAAGGCTTTTGAATCTCGTCCCCAGTGTCCTTGTCCCAGCCCGCATAAAGGGTCAGCCCTTCCGTGACCTTGTCCTTGCCGTTATCCCATTTCTGAGCAAGATTTTTGTCCTTGAACCAGCCTATAAAGTTATAGCCCTCTCTTTTGGGTTCCTCCGACACCGACAGCTTACTGCCTGTGGTTACAGATGTGGTTTCGCCGCTTCCCGAATAGTTCATATCAAGCTGTACTGTATACTTGGTATTATCGCAGCTGCAAAGTACCACACAAGCCAAAAGAGAAGCCGCGGTCATTAACGCAAATTTCTTTTTCATTTTGCTCCTCCGAATGTTCAATATATATTTTCGGGGGCGATGCGGTACATCTCCCCCGATAAATCTTTTGTCTGTGTATTAGCTTACTTTCTTCTGATAAATCTTGATATCTGTGATCTCAACAGTAACCTCGCCCAAGGACGCAGTGCTCTCCGAGCCGAACTGGAACAGCATCTCAAAGTTCATATCGGCGAAGAAGGTGTCTGTGGTCTCAAAGGTAAAGGTCTGTTCGCTTGTGGTGAAATCAATCTTTTCGCTGATTCTGGGATCCCAGCTTCCCAAAGGATTGAGGAAGAAACCGCAGGAAACGTTCTTGGTTGCCTTTGCAGTCAGTTCAACCACATAGTAGCTGTCAGCCTCTAAAACAAGAGGATTGTCGGTATAGCCGCAGCAAAGCTTGTTGTGCCAGTCTACGGTACCGCCCTGATCTATGCGGTAGAACAGGCTGCCGTTTTCGGACCAGATCGTGCCGACGCCCTTGTCATTGTCCTCGTCTGTGCCGTTGAAGGTGAGCCAAGGCAAAGCGGGGTTCTTTTCGTTAGCGGTGCCGTTGCCATAGGGGCTGAATGCGTAGGTGGTCTTTATGGTCTGCAAATCGCCTTCCAGCTTGCCGAATACAACATTGGTAACCGTAATTTCGTTGGAAGTCACTCCGTTTGAGGGTGTGCCTATCTGCATACGGATAACGGGGTCGCTTACATTTTTGTCGGCTGTGAATTTACCGCTGATAACGGTTTCTTCTCCCGCGTTAAGAGAAATACCGTCAAAGTTAACTCTCTGTGAATCGTTCTGGGTCGCACTTTCAATAAGGCACTCGCCTGCCTGAGCATTGGAGCTCTTTACAGTAAAGCTGTAATAATACTTAACGCCCTCTTCGATAGTTATATCGGGAAGAGCAAGGTCGGCCTTAATGCTCCAGATTCCGCCCTCTGTGGGATAGGAATCGATCTTGAAGTTAGCACCGCCGTCAAAGCTTACGCTTGCAGTTGCGCCGTCACCTGCGGAAACATTGGCGGAACCGTCAGCAAGGTTGTTCTGTGAATAAACCGCGTTTTCGGTCTCATTGCCCGAGATCTCATAAACTTCGATCTTGTCGATAGTTACCGTAAAGTTTTCGGGAGTGGTATCGGCAGTGTTGTCGGGATTGGGAGTGATCTTGCCCAAGGTGAGAGCAAGCTCGGTGGTGCAGTCCTTGTCTACCTCAAAATTAAGCTCGATAGGCGCAATAGCCTCGTCAATAACTGCATTGTAAACTCCGCCGTAGGTGCCGTCTCCGCCCTCTTCCTTTGCAAGAAGATGAGCGTAGGTTTTGGCGGTGGACTTTGCCCAGACTTTAACCTTGTAGCTTGCAGCCTTCAAGGTTACGCCCGATTTAACAAGCTGAATATCCTGATCCGAATTGCCGGGAGAGGTTATATCGAACACATAAGCGCCGTTTTTAAGCTCGCCCTTTGCGTTTACACCGTCTGCTATCTGAGCTGTCCAGCCCTTGCTGTCAACGGTCTGAGCTGTATTGAAATCAAATTCCTTGTAAACTGTTGCTTCTCCGGTTTTCTTTGTTACGGTAAGAGTTGCGTAAGCCTCGCCCGTAAGACCGCCGCTGTCGGTAACCTTGAAGGTCAGTTCATAGGAACCCGCTTTATCGGGAGTTGTTGTTCCGTTGGTAAAAGTCAATGCGGGAGTGGATTCTATTACGATTTTGGAGGTAAGGTCGCCGTCCTCCGCATCGCTGGCTGTTATGCCCTCAAGGGCGTTAAACTGTGAGCCTGCCTCAACGGATACGTCCTTGGCTCCCTTAATTTCGGGGGTCGTATTGTCTCCGCTGTTTCCTCCGCCATTGCATGCAGACAAAAGCATAGCCAGAGACAGGGGTATTGCCGCAAAGCCGTAAACTTTCTTCATATCATACACCGTCCTTTACAATCTGAATAAACTTACTTACCTATATATCTGTTGTAAGCGTTCTGGAATACTTCCTGAATAGCAGGAAGGTTTACCTTGCCGTTAAGGTCGCTCTTGAAGGTATCCCACTGAGCGTCGGAAACGCCGCCCTTTGTTACCCAATCAAAGACATTTGTTCTTACATAATCATAGAAGTTGGTCTCGTAGTTCTGCAGGGTATTCAGTTCATCGGCTGTAAACTGCAGTCCGGGGCAGGGCTTGACGTTGGAGGGAATGTAGGGCGTAGCAACCATTGCAAGTCTTTCAACTCTGAGAGCGGCTCTGTCCTCCATTTTTACAACATTCTTCCAAGCGTAATCGTTAAGGTAGATAA
This sequence comes from uncultured Ruminiclostridium sp., assembly GCA_964636555.1. GTDB lineage: Bacteria > Bacillota > Clostridia > Oscillospirales > Ruminococcaceae > Ruminiclostridium_E. The sequence continues at coordinate 216,132 of CAZWRZ010000002.1, read as the reverse complement.
TGCCGTAAGGAGCGTTTTCCATACGAAGCTCGTCTGCGGTCTTGCCTTCGGGAATGGGCTTCTGAACAAGCATTCCGTTGGCGTCCTTTTCTTCCTCATAAACTATGCCGATAGGTCCGTAGTTGATCTGTGCGGAAATTTCGGGCATATAGTAACGGTCAAAGTAGGTAAGCAGCACCTGAGGGTTGGGGCATTCATTGAAGATGATAAGCTCGCCCGCACTTACCTCGTTGCTGTTGGAAACGCAAACATTCTGGTCGCCGTTGGGTCCTTTAAGAGGAGCGCAGAGAATGTAGTTTTCGGGGTTGGACACAACGGTTTCGCTTTCCCACCAATAGAATGCGCCATACAGTTCAAGGTTCTTACCGTTGGCAAGGAAGTTATCCTGAGACTGCTCAAAGGATACCTTGTCGATCAGACCCTTGGATACCCAGTCGGCAATAAAGTTGGTAGCGTCTTTGTACTTGTCGTCAAGCAGAGTATAGGTTACAGTGTCGTCAATAACAACTCTGTGTTCTCCATTTTCCTGAACACCGAACATACCGTAGAGATCCCACTGGTTGCCCTGCCAGTTGTTCCATACAAAGTTCAGAGGACGTTCGTCCTTGGAGTCTCCGTTGCCGTTCATATCGTTGTCTCTGAAATATGTGAGAATATCTTCCATTTGCACGCTGGTAAGGGAAAGACCGTCCTTAAGGTCAGCTTCGGTGATACCGCTTACCTTGCCTGCGTCAATAACCTGCTTTACCCAATTCTTGTTGATAAACAGGAGGTTGGGGTTCTGAAGCAGTCCCATTTCCTCAATACGGGGGAGGGAGTAGATCTTTCCGTCCTCAACGTTGATGAGCTGCTGCTTTATGTCGGGTCTTTCTTCAAGAAGCTTCTTGAAGTTGGGCATATAATCGAGATAGTCGCTTATGGGAAGAAGAATCTTTCTCTTGGCATACTTGATGATCTCGCCTGCCGACATGCCTGCGTGGTAAATTGCGTCGGGACGGTCGGAAGCGTTGCCGAAGATCAGGTTTTTCTGCTGTGAATAAATGGACTCGGAAACGTTTTCCCATGTTACATTTACATTGGTCTGCTCAAACAGATCCTGCATGATCTTCATATCGTTGTAATCCAGAGCGGAAGCGTTCTTTGAGGAATAGATGTTGAAGGATATCTCGGAAGCGCCCTTGTCGTTGAGAATGGGCTTTGAGGTGTCCTCCCACTGATATTCGTAATCCGCAATCAGCTTTGCAAGATCACCGTCATTTGCCCCGCCGTTTCCCTTGTTGCTGCCGCTGTTACAAGCGGTAAAGGAAAGAACAACGGCGGATAATGTTAAAAGTGAAATAAGCTTTTTAGTTTTTCTCATATCGAGTTTACCTCCATATAAACTATATTTACTTAAATTTTTGAAATTTTTAAGATTGCTTTTATTAACCCTTAAGAGAGCCTATCATAACGCCCTGCTGGAAATGCTTCTGAACGAAGGGATAAAGCATTATGACGGGAAGGCTTGATACGATAACCGAAACATATTTCAGCTGGTTGGCAAGTCTGTACTGCTCCAGAATTGTTTCGCCGCTGCCGCCCGTGGTGCTTTCAGAAGCGATAAGGATCTCCTTAAGTACAAGCTGCAAGGGATACAGGTTTTCGTCCTGAATAAAGATCATTGCGTTGAAGTAGCTGTTCCACTGTCCAACGGCGTAATACAGCGCCATAACCGCAATAACAGCCTTTGCCAAAGGAAGAACGATCATTCCGAAGGTTCTGAAGGCCCCCGCGCCGTCGATCTTTGCTGCTTCGATAACTCCGTCGGGTATGCTGGATTCAAAGAAGGTCTTTGTCATAAACAAATTCCAAACGGACAAAATAGAAGGCAGAATAATGGACCAGATAGAGTTCAGCAGTCCCAGGCTGCTCATTACGTTGTAGAAAGGGATAAGTCCGCCGCCGAAGAACATGGGGATTATGAAGAAGATCATAAAGAATTTCTTGAAAGGCAGTGTCTTTCTGCTTAAAGCCCAGCCAGCGGGAATGGTTACCACCAAGGACAGCGCAACAGTAATGAGAGTATAGATAATGGTGTTGAGATATCCTCTCCAGACATCTGTGCGCTCTATTATCTTTTCATAGCCCGAAAGAGTGATGTTAACGGGGTAAAGGATAACCTTTCCGCCCAAAACCGCGTCGGGATCGGAAATAGAAGCTATGATTATAAAATACAAGGGATAAATAATTATCAGTGCCAGAATACCGAGAACAAGAGCGTTGATTATGTAAAACACTCTGTCGCCGAGAGTGATCTTTAATGCGCCGCCTTTTTTCTTCTTTTCAGAACCGTTTGTCACAGTATTTGCATTTGCTGCCATTTTCACACCCTCCTTACCACAATGAATTTTCAGAGAACTTCTTAGATGAGGTATTGGCAATTATGAGCAATACAACATTGATGACTGAGTTGAAAAGTCCGATAGCGGTTGCATAGCCTTGGTCGGGCAGTCCGGTAAGTCCTCTCTTATACACATAAGTAGAAATAATTTCGCTGACGGCAAGGTTTCCGTCTGTCTGCATCAGCAATGCCTTTTCATATCCTACGCCCATAAGTCCGCCGATAGACATGATCAGCATTACGCTTATCATGGGCATAATTGCGGGCAGGTCAACGTGAATAACTCTCTGGAAGCGGGTAGCGCCGTCCAGAATAGCCGCTTCATGCTGCTGTGGGTCAACGTTGGAAAGGGCTGCTATGTAAATAATTGCGCTCCAGCCGAAGTCCTGCCAGTTGCTTGACAAAATATACATGGGTCTGAATGCCGAATTTTCCAAGAAGTATGAAATTCTTTCTCCGCCCAATGCTTCCGAGATGTTATTGAACAAGCCGTAACGTCCGAAAAACAGAGTAAGCATACCTACCATAACAACCAATGAGATGAAGTGAGGAGCCGTGTAAATTGTTTGGAAAATCTTTGCTCCCTTTCTGTTTCTTAAAGAGTTAAGCATAAGAGCTACTATAATGGGAAGGGGAAATCCGATAACAAATCCGATGATACACAACAAAAACGTGTTTTTCATCAATGACCAGAACTGCGGATCACTAAAAAATCTTGTGAAGTTGTCCATACCCACCCAAATTGTGGTATTTGACAAAATGCTGTCGCCGGGCATAAAATCCTGAAACGCGATCAATATTCCGTAAATCGGCAGATAGTTAAACAGGAACACAACAGCAACAGCGGGGATAAGCATAATTAAGTACGGACAGTTGTCCATAAAATTTCTTTTCCTCACGCTAAAGGGCTTTTTCGCGCTTTTAGCTTTTAGGGATTCTTTTACTGCGGTAGTCATGTCAGTCCTCCTATTAAGTATAATATGTGGCTGCGGAATATAGTTTGTTATCAGCTCCTTTGTACTTTTATATGCTTTTAGGTTGTTAGGTAATAGCTCAAAAGCGGTATGTACAAAAAATACAATATTTTTTACCCGCTGTCAATATAATAAGTGCAAATTACTCAAAAATTGTGCATTTGCATATTTTGGAATTGTAATTTGTGCATTTTTGGGTAAAATCTTTACAAATGTTGACATTTAAACAAAATTACCATATTATTAAAATAACGATTACAAAGCCTACAGCAGTAATATTGACAAAATCACCGCAAATTTTCAGCACACCCAAACATATTTATAAAAGCGGAAGGGACAGTAAAATATGAAAAAATCAGTGACAGTGCAGGATATAGCAAATTCCCTTAATTTATCAAGAAACACAGTTTCCAAAGCCTTGAACGGAAAGCCCGTTCCTGTCAAAACAAGAAATGCGGTCATCAACGCCGCTATAGAAATGGGGTACAAAAGCTATCAGATCGCCGCTGCCACCGATACCTCTTTAAAGCAAAAAAGATTTGCCATTATTTCCTCAAGACTGCTGATGAGCATAACATACCATTCCTATATATTGAAGGGAATAGAGGACAGCCTTTCGGAATACGATATTGAGCTGGTGCAGTTCAGGATCACGGACGATACCTCCTTTAACAAGTTCAAGAGGTACCTGACGGAATTCGGCGTTGACGGAATTATTTGCATAGAGTTTTTCAACAGCGATTATATCTCCGAAATATTGGAAATGGGTCAGGCATTTGTGTTTATGGACTTCCCCTTAACTGACGGAATGCCCAAGGGAAAATACGACATAATTCTTCCCGAAAGCATAAATACTGTAAAGAATTTCTGCACCCAGCTTATTAAAACCAAGGACTGCAAAACCTTCGGATATGTGGGAGATTACAAGCGCTGTTTTTCTTTTTACGAGAGATTTTTGGGAATGCGGGAAGCTCTTTTTCTATCCGATCTGCCTGTTGATATGAAATATTCAATTACTTATAATGACTCAATGTCTTACGACACGGCTTCAATTACAGGGGAACTAAAAAAAATGGATAGGCTTCCGGACTGCTTTGTAGCCGCCAACGATTTCATAGCGGTAAATCTTCTGTCCGCCTTGAACAGTTTGGGAAAGAATGTACCCGAGGACATAAAGATCGTTGGCTTTGACAACATTCCCGAAGCGAAAAAAACAAATCCTCCCCTGACCTCGATCAGCGTAAACAAAACCGCCATAGGCAGAAGAATGGTAAATCTGCTTTTTGAAAGGGTGGCTAATCCCGCTCTCATAAATCAGATCGTATATATTTCCTCAAAGGTTGTAGTCAGGGCTTCAACATAATGGTGTAAAAATGTAAATTTTTAATCCTAAAATGCACAAATTGATTTGTTCAAATGTGCAAACGTACAATTTTTAAGCATTATATTGACACATAAAAGAATTTATTGTAGGATTTGTACACAAGGTCAAGCTCCCATAAAGAGCTGAACAAGATTTTTCTAAAAAGAATTTTCATTAGGAGGATTTTACAATGAAGAAATTTTTATCAGGCATTGTCGCAGCTGCTTTGGCTGTAACCGCAATTTCCGCAACAGCTTCTGCTTGGATCGATCCCGATCCCAGTATATGGGATGTTGAAAAGAGCATTACAAATGATATTCTCAAGGATGCCGGCGTTGATGAAAGCAAATATGCAGAAGGTGCAACCGTTACCGTTGAATTCAAGATTACCGGTGACTATACAAAGGCAGAAGAGAGAGTCGCAAAGACAAATATCTGGGACGGCAAGGATAATCACGAATTAACTTATTATCATGAAGGCACCTGCCCCGATAAATTTGATGATCGTGTTGTTATTGCTAATGACGAGACCGAATTTAACAAGTCTGTTACAGTTACGGTCGGAGACGTTTTAGAGGTTAGTTATGCAGGCAATGAAGGCTTTGCCTTGGTTTCCATTACTTTAAAGGACGGCGACGGCAATGTATTCGCTACCTACGCTGACGGCAAGATCACACTTCCCGCAGCAGAAGAAGAGCAGACAACTGAAAATAATCAGGAGCCCGAAGACACAACAGCAGCCGCTGCTACTACCGACCCCGCTGACGGCAAGCCCACTACCGATACAGGTATCGAAGGTGTTGCAGTAGTTATGGGTGCTGCTGTACTTGCAGCAGGCGCAATCATCATCTCCAAGAAGAGAAAGTAATTAAGATTATTATCCAATTATTCATAATTTCTCCATATTTGCCTTTTTAAGTCCCCGCTTTATGCGGGGACTTAGTTTTTTACCTGTCAGGAACGGTAATGCAGTATTGATAACCGCTGTACAAAAAGACAAAAAGATGTTATAATAAATAATACAGCAGAAAAAATAAGTGTGATATGGAATAGTGACAATCATATATCAGCCATAGATGGCGATTTATCCAAAGACAAAATATCAGATTTGGCTAAAACCAACAAAGTTTTAGGGAAATGAAAAATCGGGATAACCTTTTATACCTAAAAACAGATAAATATTATAGAGGGTAAAAATCTCAATGCAGTAAATGAGGTGAACCGATTATGAAAATGAAAAGATTTATTGCACTATCGCTTATTATTTTGCAAAGTGCATTTTTTGCAGGCTGTTCACATTATGAAATTGATTTTGACAATGTGATGGGCAACCGCAGCAACGGACGGAATTTTCACGAGGGTACATATTCATACACCGATAATTGCATCTATTGCCAATTTGAAGACGGAATATATGAGTATGATATTTCCGAGGGAAGCGCTTTGAAAATCGTTGATTTCGCAGGCATTTCAAAGGAGCTGACAGAGTACGGCAGCAGCTTTGCTTATGTTTCCGACGGTATAGTTATTCAAGCCCGCGGAGAAGAATTTGATTACGATGAAAAAACAGGCACTGTCACCCAAAGCTTTAATTTGTATGCGGTGAATTTCAAAGGGGAGCTGAAGGACACAATAGTTCTCAAATACCAAACAAACGAAAATGACCCCTCACAGAATAAAGATCACGCTATAAGAGGGTTCTATAAATTTATAATAGACAACGGCTGGATATACGGCTCGGATCGGAGCAGCGAAATGGTGAGATACGACCCTTTGACCAAGGAAGTTCAATATATAGGCGGCGGATTTTTATGCATTGCGGGGGATTATATTTACCTTATCGATAACCATGACGGCTCACTCCCCCGGAACACAATATCCCGCGTGAAGGAAAGCGACCTGTCGGGCAAGGAAACAATAAACCTTGAATACAGATCAATGGACAATGAAAAATTCGGCGATGAGATAATGAACAATATTTCGGCTTATGCCGATGAGACCTTGGTATGCCGAAAGGAAATATATTCCAAAAAAGATGAGGAAAATAATTTTGATTATTGGAAAGGTGATGAGTGGTACAGCTTTAAATTCGGCGAAGAACCCAAGGTTATCGGCGACGGTCTGGCGGAATATGATAATGTGTTTTACGCAGGTGGAGATTATTACGCATTTTCCGTTATCGAAGCAGAAAACCTCGGAAAAGAGGTCATTACCGATATCGACGTTATTAAAGTAGACGGAAAGAGCTTTGAAAGAACCGCTGTTTTTAACGGCAAGCTAAAAGGAAGAGGCTACCCTATGATGATAGGCGAAAGGTTTATACTGCTCAATCACAGTGAGGATAATGCAGTTATTTACAATATCGAAACAGAGGAAATTATCAACTGTGCAAAATAAAGATCACGACCGCAAAAACTTATGATATTGAAACAGGAGGTTATGTCTGTACGCTATGAAGGAAAAAGTTATAAACGTAGATCTTATGTTCCCTCCCGAAAGCGGAGAGACCGAAAAAAACGCTTATGCGAAATTGTCCCCCACCTCGGTACATAATCTTGAGCTGGAATATTTAGCGGGGCTTATCTGTCCCTACAATCATGAATACGCCCTGAAAATACTGTCAAAGCCGCCTACGGACATAAATGTCATTAAATACCGTCAGGATATACTTGACGATTTTTTGAACGTACCCGAGCTGGAAGTAATTCTGTACAAAAGCATTCATACCATTTACAACAATGCAAAGTCAATTTATGCAAAGATAGGCTCTACCCAATCCTTTGTTGAGATAAATGAAAACCTGGAGCATATAGACAGCTTTATCGAATGTATAAATGCCTGCCATACCTTTTATGAAAGGCATTATCCCAAGCTTAAATCTGAGGGTGCAAAAGCCGTGGCGCAGGTTTTGGAGGAAAAATATCAATCGGAGGATTTCAAGGGACTTGTAACGGAAGTGACATTGCTTAAGGACACCTTTAAAAACGGCGTCCGCAGCGTAACCTTCGGAATAAACTTTGACGATCACATGCGCCCTATGAAAATTGCCCTGCTGTCTGCAAGCAATGAATATTTCCGTGAAAAAACGCTGTTTGAAAGGATCTTCTCCAAGAATGAGGTTACCGAGCCTCTGTCGGAAATTTACAGCAGAAAGAGCAAGGACGGAGAGCTTGACGCTTCAAACAAGGTGCTTTTTAACGAGCTTGACAATCTTACAGGAGAGTATGTAAGGCATTTCAACGCCTCGCTGCGCTCCTATTATTCCTCAAGCGTTGATTTTTTGCTTAAGATCGAGCCGCAGATAAACTTTTATGTAGGCGCGGCGCAGTTGGCTGAACGTTCCCGAAAATTGGGTCTGCCAAGCTGCCGCCCGAAAATACTGCCCAAGGAAAACAGGACTTTCCGCTGTTCAAATATGTACGACCTTGTTTTTGCCTGCAAGATGTTCAACAGTATGCTGGGCGGAAGGTTTGCCGCTCCCGAGATAAGAACCAACGACTGCGAGTTAAACGGCATCGTTATTCTCACAGGAGCCAATAACGGCGGAAAAACCACCTTCACAAGAGGAGCGGGCATAAATCAGGTGCTTGCTCAATGCGGAATGTGCGTAACGGCGGAAAGTGCGGAAATTGCCGCAGTAGACAGCATATTTGTGCATTTCCCAAAGGAAGAGGAGGTAGGCATAAACACCAGCCGCTTCACCGAGGAATGCAAAGAGTTCAAGGAAACCACCGAGCAGGCAGGGGCTTACAGCCTTATTCTTATGAACGAAAGCCTTTCAAGCACCACACCCACCGAATGTCTTATCATTGCCGAGGAGCTTATGAAGATATTTTCCTATATGGGCGCAAGGGTCATTTTTACCACCCATATACATGAGCTTATCGGGAAAAAGGACGAGATAAACAAGGCGAGCGGCAAAAGCTTAATGACAAGCATGATTGCCCAGTGCGACGAGAGAGGGCAGCCCACTTACAGAATAGTTAAGGGAGTTCCCGACCGGTTAAGGAATGCGCGTTATATTTTTGAGCGGTTCGGCATTTCCTTTGAGGAATTTTTAAGGCAAAGCCAATCGGAGCAGTCGGAGTAACCGAATAAGGGGGCGGAAAAATGAGCAAGCTCGAGATCTGCAATATCACTAAGCAGTATAAAAAGAAAAAAGCCTTAGACAATGTAAGCTGCACCTTTACCGAAGGCATAAACACCCTTCTCGGTGCCAACGGAGCAGGCAAATCGACCCTTATGAGCATAATATCAACCGCCGCCTCGCCTACCCTTGGAGAAGTTAAGCTTGACGGCGAAGAAATAATCTCCTTAGGGGAAAAATACCGTGAGCAAATGGCTATGCTGTTTCAGCATCAGCCCTATTTTCCTTCCGTTAAGGTAAATGAATTTATGCGGTATAATGCGCAGCTCAAAGGCATTCCTTCCAAGAAGATCCCCGAATTAACGGAAAAAAACCTGCAAAGACTTGGGGTGGGAGAATGCGGAAATATGAAAATGAAGGAGCTGTCGGGCGGTATGCGGCAGCGTGTTTTCCTTGCGCAGACAATAATTTCCGACCCGAAAATAATAATACTGGACGAACCAAGCGCAGGACTTGACATAGCGGAAAGGACGGAGCTTAAGGGCATTATAAAGGAGCTTGGCAGAAATACGGTCGTGATAATCTCTACCCATATCGTTTCGGATATCGAGGACATAACCGACAGGCTGTTTATTATCGAAAAGGGAAAGCTTTTGTGGAGCGGCGGCGCAAATAATGTTCCGAATGGCGATATAAGCGGTTTTTATCTCAAAATGACAGAGGGGGAAAAGCCATGATAAGGTGCATATTAAGAAGCAGCCTTTCCCGCAGTCTGTCCGCCTTTATTCTGATTTTTATGATAGCCTTTCTTTACATTTATTTGGGTACAAGAGAGGAGCTGAAATTTTTCGATTGGCAGGAAAAATACATATCGGACAAGGTTCCAGAGGGCTTTTTTGAACAGCTTACGGCAGACGAAGACACAGCCCACTTCGACTTTTTTGATATACATGTTAATCACAACGGTTTTGACGACGGCAGCAAAAATGATGATACCGCCCCCGACAGCGAGGAGGATATACTCGGTATGCTCAGCGGAGGAAATAAGACCTATTCGGATGCCGCTATTCTCTGGGTAAAGCTTAAGGAAGCCGAGCCGGGAAAGTTTGCCGCCACAATGGGCGAAGACTTTGATTTTATGAAATTTATGATGAGCGCATACACGCCTTACGGCAAATTAAGCGATTATACGGAGGAGCTTATTGCCGCAAACGAAAAAATGCTGAAAAGAACAAGTACCTCTGACAGGGACAGGATAATCTGTACCTATGAATTGGAGCTGCTTAAAAAAATAAACACCTCACCCGATATCATTCCTCCCGTAAGCGGTGCGGAAAGCTTTCTGAACCGTTTTAACGGCGACTGTATTTTTATATTTTTCTTGGTTCTGCTCTGCTGCGGAATGTTTGCCGCACACCGAAGAAGCGGATATATCAACAGTATCAAGACTATGAAATGCGGTCTGAAAAATTTCATAGTCAATCAGTTTTTCGGTCATATAATTCTGTTTACATTGGCTTATGCAGCTTACTCACTGCTTTATTTTCTGCTTATGCTGCCCTATATGGGCGATTTTTCCGTGCTTGGCTGTCCCGTGCAGGTTTTGCCGCAAATGCAGTTTTCGGTTTATCCCATAACTGTGGGTGAATATATGCTGATACTTTTCGGCATAAGGTATTTATTCTTTTTGGCAGTGACCTGCCTGTTCGGCTTTATCTCTATGCTTTCTCCAAATGATATGGCAGCTCTTGCAGTATCGTGCGTTATCGGAATAACGCCGCTGATTTTTTCTCTTACCGAAGCAAAGGGCAGCTTTATTGAAGCAGTTTCGGGCAATGCAGCTTCTTTTATGGACCGCTCGGATATTTTTGTTGTTTTCGGGACGGCAATGCCTCTTGCCGCCGTTATGTCTGCGGTTTACCTTGCGTCTGCCTTGGTTTTCTTCCTGCTTACCTATATTTGCGGGATTATGCAGTTCCGCACCGTAAAGGGAAAGGCGGTGAGCATGGTTGCTTAAGCTTGTACTGAAAAATGATATAAGAAAAAATCTGCTTATGCTTTTAGCGGTTGTAATTCTGTTTATCGCCTTTAAAATCAACCTTTTAAGCTCCATAGACAGACAGCTTACCGACAGTGTAAACAAAATCGCCTTGGAAACAAAGGACATGGACTATAAGGAAGCCAACGCCTTTATCAAAGCCAAAACCGCCGAGCTTATGGACGACGCACTGAACAATCACACAGGCGCAGTAAGAGATTATCTGGCTCTTCGGGCAACCGAGATCGACGGCAAACTTAAGGCAAGGCTTTCTGATCTTAATCAGGCGGAACAGAATATAAATAACGCCAAATACGGCACAGACCTTTCCTATGGCATTCCAAGCGATTATTTTCTGGATAACAAGGAACATTTTGCGGAGCTTCCCGCCCCGTGGCTTGTGGGAACAGGCTGGGACGATTTTAAACGGCTGCAGGGAACAGATCCCGTGCCTGTTATAATTTTTCTTATTATCGGAATAATTTACATAAGGGAATTTGAGCAAAGGGTGTATCTCAGCACTGCAATAACAAAAAACGGGCGGAGATACCTTTCCGCCAGATTTTTCACCTTTTTGTTTATGATCTGTATTTTCACATTGGCAAATTTCTGCTTTGATTTGCTTGCAAGCGGTATTTTATCTTCCGCCGATTTTTTTAACACGCCTATACAAGGGCTTTTCCCCGACTGCTTTATAAAATGTACGGTTTTTGCTTATCTGCTTTTTACCTTGCTCTTTAAGCTTATTGCGGCGGTAAATATGTTTTTGCTTTTCTATATTGCCGCAAGAATATCAAAGGAGACTTACGGCTACGGAATGGCAGGGGTATCGGGCATATTGCTCTGTGTGATTTTTTCCGTTGCTGTGCCGCGGATCAGCTGTAATATTGCCGTGGGCTTTCCCGATACGGAGCTTGTTTTTACCAATGCAGCCTGTTACGGTGCAGGATTTGATTTGGTTATTGCCGTTTCGGGAGTTAATATTATAATTATGGCTTTGATTATTATTTTTTGCACAAGAAAATATATAAGGAAATAATGAACTCGAAGAAATCGGAAAAATGATTGAGTATTATAAAATAAAATGACCGCAAGTCTGTCAATGCGGTCATTTTTTAATACTAATTCTCGATAAAAATAAGACAAATCCGGCGGGCGGGGCGTTCCTGATCAAGGAAGTCCCGATGCAGGAATATGCGGATATTTCAAGTCGGGCTGACGCAGAGCAGGGGCGCCCCGCCCGTTGGATTTGTCTGATTTTTATTGAGATTTAGTATAAAATCAATACTGTTATAATGCGGGGTAATCTAATCCCCCGACTGCAAGCTGCTGTTTTTTAAAAGCATGCTCAAATACATTATGAAAAAAAACATAACCGGTAATCAGACAACTTATTTTTCAGCAACAATCAAATACCGATGAATCGTCCCTTGAATCTCTCCGATACTGTCAATAATCTCCTGCATTTTCAACAGCTGCTCAAAGCATTTATCCACCGAAAAATCGGGAAACTCCCATTCAATAATGTGTGCAAACCAAACAAAAGCTCCCACATCATAGAATTTGATCGGACGATAGGCTTCCTCCGCTCGGATAATGTGAAAACCCGCATTTTCAAAATTTCTTCGCTGCTCTGCAAGATTTAAATGCGGAAAGGGCTTTGGCGTTTTGGGCAACACCATTTCAACCAAATCCCTGTCGTTGTCTCCGCCCACCTGTTCGGTAATAAAAATGCCGTTTCTGCGCAGCAGTCTGAACAGCTCCCTTGCATCAAAGTCGCCGTGTCTGTTTATTATCAAATCAAAGGCTTCATCCTGAAACGGAATGTCCGACGGATCGCTGCACTCTTTAAAGTTTATCCCCAAGGGCAATAATCTTTCCCTGCACAATTCAACATTCGGCGGATAGCCCTCCGTAGCAGAGATTTTATCATACTCGTAATTTAAGGACAGCAAAAATTCACCGCCGCCCGTATCATAATCCAAGATTTTCGGATCGCTTTTTAAAAAGCCTCTGACCAAATTTTCATAATCCCACGGTAAGTCCTTTTCCTCTTCGTATCTTCCGTGAATATGCGAAAAATCCCAACCGTGAATATGTGCGATTTTTTCTTCCTGTTTCCAGATTGCTTTTAAATCTTCTTTATTCATAAACCGTATTTCCTGTTTGCAATTTTTTAACCGGTCTGATATACTTCCAAAACCGTTCGGGATCATGATAAAAATAGAATACCCTGCCTTGTGCGGTGTCAAGGCAATAACCGGCTTCGGTGTAATCGAAGTTTTTCATTGCCTCTTCAATTTTTTGCTCAACATTGCAATTTTGAGTTTGAAAGTCGAAGGGGCCGTGTTCAAATACAATATACTCTCCCTCCGGAACATCCATGATCTGCATCTGCTTTGGAATCTCACCGCAATAATCCGCAGGGAGCCGTATGCCGTAGCTTTCCGCCAGCGGAATACCCCAGCTGCAAATTCTGCCCGTGGGTTCGTTGATAAATGCCATGATCTGACCGCTTCCGCTGTTTGCATCATCGCCTCCCATATCGTCAAGCTTTCCTCCTATGCTGTCAAGAAGTCCGCAGATCGTTTCGCAGTCCTGCCCCGGAATCAGGCTTTGCTTTTGCCAGAAATCCCAATAGCCAATGCTCTCATAATTTCTGATGTGCAGATACTTGTGAGCGGGTATTGTCACAAAATATACTTTTACATCATTTTCGGTATTTTCCACATTCGTTCCTCCAATATTTATCAAGTAGCAATCAAAGGGTTTAATTACAGTGCGTAGAATAACGGGAACAGGCTTGCTGCGATATTCGCCGGGCGATACGCCATAGGCTTCTTTAAAGGAACGTGAAAACGCTTCATGACCCGAGAAACCGTAATCCAGGGCAATATCCAAAAGGCTCTTTGAAGTGTCTCTGACGTCCTTTAATGCAAAGGCAAGAGTGCGATACCGCAGATAATCACGAAAACGCATTCCGGAAATTTCCTTAAATTTACGGGAAACATAAAATTCGGAATAACCCAGCTTTTGGGAAAGAGAGGACAGCGTCAGCGCTTCGCTGTTGTGTTTCCTGATGCACTTATCAACTTCCTCCGTGATTATTTGTACCAAATTATACCATTCGCTCATAAGCTGCAATTCTCCTGTTTTATTGCTCTATAATAATTATACAGGATAGGAAAATATTTATCTTGATTTGGATTGCAAAAAATATTACATAGGTTTCAAGTTTTTATTGAGCCTGTCAACTATCCAAGCGATCCGTCTTTCTTTGCCTGCGTCTGTCTTTGCGTCAAAATAGGCTCTTGTATAGGTTTTCTTTACCGATAACGGCATAGCCTTAAAGTTTGTGAAAGCAGGCTCATATTTTTGCAGCAGCGCAGAAAGCGCGGCGATTTGCTCTTCCGTAACTGTCATAGATTTTGAAGCGTTCCACTGCCCGTTTTTTTGAGCTTCCTCTATTTTCTTTCTGCCGAAATCGGTCATCAGTCCCCGCTCTTCAAGACTTTTGACAAGCGCCTTGTTTTTCTCCGACCACTTGCTCTTCTCCCTGCGCATGGAAAAATATTTTTTATAGCTTTTATCGTCAATGCTTTGCATCTGCCCGTCGATCCAGCCAAAGCAGAGAGCTTCTTCAAGTGCCTCGCTTGCTTTTATTGTTTTTGGTCCGCCAGCCTTGCCGAATAAAAGCCATACACCGCCGCTTGACAGACAATTATCATTAAGCCATTTTCTGAATTCTTTCCTGTCGGCAAATTTCAGTATATCGTCCATTATGAATCACTTCCCAAATCATATATTATGCGGCACATGATTTGCCTTTATCAAGTAACGGCAGTTTCCGTCAACAATCCATTCATGGATCCCCGTGTCTCCTGTCAGAAATGCGAAATCCGTCTCCACAGGCAATTTGAAAAAAGCGCGGTACAGCTGATTTATCATACCTCCGTGCGTAACAACGGCTATCACGGAGTCATTTTCATTTTCCGATAAGAGCTTGGACAGCATATACTCGGCTCTGTACCTGAATTCAAGGGCGCTCTCCTGCTCATAAACCGACAGATGTACAGGCACATTCATTTTAGGATATTTTTCGTCCGCTTCGCTGTGCTTTAAGCCTGCAAGCAATCCGTTATTGAATTCCATTAGGTGTTCATCGGGAATCAACACAGCTTTGGTCTTTGACGCCAAGTGACCGGCGGTCTGCGCCGCTCTTTTAAGTGTGCTGTGATAGATTTTTGCGATCTGATAGTTTTCGCTTACATATTCGCTCATTGCCTCCGCTTGGCGGTGTCCCCGCTCGGTAAGCTCAAAATCCGCTCTTCCCTCATGAACATTAAGAATATCCGCCTCGCTCTCGCCGTGTCTTATTATCAACAGTTTCATAGTATTGCTCCTTTTCTGTTATTTTATGTTGATCCTCATTCTGTAACAAAAATCCGGAATTTCCTCTATTTTCAAACAAGCCCTAATACCGCCTCTGATACGCAATTCTCGGGGTGCCGTCCCCTACATAAATAATGCCGCAGCTGACAAAGCCGTGTTTTTCAAGAAGGTGCTGCATTATTTTGTTGTCGCTATGGGTGTCTATTCTGATATTAGGCTCAATTTTTCTGCAAAATTCAAGAGCGCAGCTCAGTATCCCCTTTTCCCGCCCATTGCCTGCAATTCGGTGAATCGTACCGTATTTCTCATTATTGAGCCAATTACCCTCAATGAAACCATAAGTGGGATCATCACCTGTAACAAAGGCAAATACGCCGCAAATTTCTCCGCCGCTTAAAACAACATAGCCGACACCCTCAGCAATGTCACTTATTATCATTTCCCTTGGCGGGTGAGTGCTTCCCCATTGGGTTGGATTACCGTTTCTGCGCATTTGTTCTCTCGCGTGTGCGTAAATTTTTTCGATATCGGGCAGATCGTCAAGGGTGGATTTTCTTATGTACATTTATATGCTACTCCGTATTAAATTGGATTTATCGGGGCAATGTCCCAAGTTTCCGCTATACTCCGTTTCAATAAATTATATCAAAAAGAACCGATATTGTAAAGCATAATATGTAGCATTTATAAAATGTTACCGTTTTGTAACTGACTTGTAACCGTTTTGTCATTGACTTTTAAGCCTGTAAGGATTATAATTGAATCGAAGATACAGATTTGACCTTTTCTCAAAAACATCAAGGAGATACAGCGTTATGAAAAACATCACATTAAAGCTAATCGCCTTATCGGCAGCTATAGTTTCGGCACTTACCTTTGCGGCGTGCAGCAAGGGCGATGAAGCCGGAGCAGACGGCACAGGCACAGGCGCAGGAGCTCTCGGTACCGTGGAGCCCTCAGATTCATTACAGGATCCTTCGGAAATCCCCGAAGCTGAAACCACCAAGGAACTGCCCCGGCCAAGAGAAACTTCAACGCATGATGAAAAGACTCCGCTTGAAACTCCCTCGGCGGAAATCAGCCCGGTTACTCCCCCCTCGGAAAAAGCTTCGGCAGCTGCAGAAACCGCAAAAGCACAGGTGGGTAAGGAATTTAAGTTAGGCGGAGCGTCACCCGAACAGGGCTTTGACAATTCGGGACTTGTGTACTATGCCCTCACTCAGAACGGCATCAAGTGCCCCCGCACTGCCAAGGAAATGTCAGATGCCGGCGAAAAGAAAACCATAGACCAGATCAAAGAGGGAGATATAGCCTTCTTTAATATGGACGATGAGGCAAAAACCTTGTTTGTGGCGCTGTACATAGGCGAAGGAAATATTGTTTTAAGCACAGACGAGGGCAATCCTGTCAAAATTGCAAACATCAATTCCGTGTGGTACCGGAACGCCTTTGCTTACTGCATTACACCCGAAGGCTGATTTGTGATTTATGAAATATGACGTTATTGTCAAGGGTAAATTTATCGACCGCCCCAACAGATTTATTGCCAATGTGGAAATAAACGGAAAAGAAGAGGTCTGTCACGTCAAAAACACAGGACGGTGCAAGGAACTTTTGACAAAGGGCGCAGAGGTTTATTTATCTCTCAGCGGTAATCCCGGCAGAAAGACAAAATACGATCTTGTGGCAGTCAAAAAAGGCGAGCTGCTCATAAATATGGACTGCATGGCGCCAAACAAAGCCACGGGAGAATATCTGAGGAAGGTTTTCGGCGAAAAGGCGCTGATAAAGCCCGAAAAAACCTATGGTCAATCACGCATTGACTTCTATGCGGAAGCAAAGGGCGAAAAATGGCTTATTGAAGTCAAGGGCGTTACCTTAGAGGAAAATGGCAGCGTATTTTTCCCCGACGCTCCCACCGAAAGAGGAGTAAAGCATATCTATGAGCTTTGCAAGGCGGTGAAGGAAGGTTATAAGGCTTGTATACTTTTTGTTGTACAAATGAAGGGTGTTAAGGATTTTTCACCCAATGACAAGACGGACGCCGAGTTCGGAAAGGCTTTGAGATATGCCCACAAGCATGGCGTAAAAATTAAGGCTATCGACTGTATTGTTACTCCGCAAAGTATGGTTTTGGACAACGAGGTCAAGGTTATTTTGTAATGAAATTTTGCTGTTAAAATCAACACACTGTTCCTAAAAGTGTTATAATATAATGGTAACCAAGCGGTTACAACTAAATAACATTCGGAGGACATTATTATGGCAAACTTCAAAAAATTCAGCGTAAGCGGCACTGACAGAGTTGAGCTTCACGACAATCTCGGACTCACAGGCGCGGAGATCAGCGTAAACTACCTTCCCGCAGGCGCAGCAGTACCCTTTGTACACTGCCACAAGAAGAATGAGGAGATTTATGTTATTCTCGAGGGCAAAGGCACCATGACCGTTGATGGCGAAAAGGTGGAGCTGGCAGCAAACGATTTTCTGCGCGTTTCCCCCGCAGGTAAAAGACAGCTTGCCGCTTCCTCCGATGCTGCTATAAAGTATCTGTGCATTCAGGTGAAGGAAAATTCTCTTGAAGGATATACTATGGACGACGGGGTTGTGGGCGAGTAATTTTTATGAAATAAATATTAAAGGGGCTGTTTTCGCAACCCCTTTTTATTTTATTTCTTTGTGATAGTATACAATGTCATACCCATACAAAAGTTATCTCTTCCCGAATAGGTCAATATAATAAGTTCGTCTTCGTGTACTGTTAAATATACTACGCCTTCGTACTTTGTTTGTAAGGAAAGCTTTGAAAAACAGTCAGCTTCTCTGTCATATATAAAGACCTCTTCGCCGTAGTTAAACACGCCATGGCTGCTCACTCCTGCTGTAATAACCTTCAGATCCAGATCGGCATTTATCTGATCCATAAAGACAATACCGGGAAACTTAGCAAGTTCACGCTCATTCAGGTCATCATTTAACAATCCGACAACTGCCGGAGCGATCTCTCCTTCCTCCGTCCATGAAAGCCTTGCATAGATCAAGGGGCTGTTTCCTATTGTCTGAAGAAGATATTCATTACGGTAATATTGGCTTAGAACAGGCAGCAGTTGATCCGACTGTGTATCGTCATTACTATAAAAATAATAATCTACGCCGGTTCTGTAAATCATTCCGTTCTTATAAGCGCATACAATAGAAAAATAACTTCCATCGAATTTTTCCATAATTATCTCCGGTTTGCCCTCATCTGTATCATACCGCAATATACACGAACTTATCATTTGCTTTCTGTCATCGGCATAAAGATAGTCGGTGAAATACAAATACTTTCCAAGCCTTACGCCTGCTTCCATTTCAGCATAAAAGTCCTTGTGTATATCTGTTATTTTTTCTTTAGTCTTAGTGTCAATGTTTATTCTCCAAAGCTCCGTTCCCACATTGCGATAATCACCGGTATAAATATATTCCATACGATAATAATACAGCCAGCCGTTTACAAAATTCATAGGCTTAAATATCATACCGTTTTCCTTTTCATAAGACTGTTCCTTTAAAACTAAGCTGTGCTTTCCGGTATCCATATCATAAAGGAATATCTGTCCGAAGCCTTTGGCTTGATACTCTTCATCATAATAAACCTCTTGCCGCGATTTTCCTATAACAGTATAAAAAAAGCTGCTGCCCTCTATAAGCGTTGTGCCATAAAGGGCTGAGTTAGAGTAAATGCTCAGTAAAGCAAGGTTCTCATCAAGTCCGTTTGCCTCAAAACCACTGATGTCTATCTCCTTTTTTTCGACTTTGTAAATATCTTCTGCGTTAAGTATCTCCTTTACTTTGGTGTATAGCTCGATCTGTGCCGTCTCCTGCGGAATTTCTTCGGTAACAGGCTGTGTTTCGGCTTGGGTCAGTTCTGTCTGTGAGTCGGTCTCAGTTGGGTCAGGCTGCCCGGTAAGGGCTTCGGTAGTTTCTGCTGCTACGTAAGGGAGATCGGTGTTATTTAACAGCACAGGCAGCGTTACCGCCAGCACCACGCAGGCAGCTATACCCGCCGTTGCTGAAATAATGGCTTTTCTGCGTTTTCTCGCCTTAGTTTCCCTTATATTTTTGATAAATATGGGGGCTTGCACATCGTCGACGGTTTTCGGGGGTAATTCGTTTAAGCTTTTGTTTTCATTTTCGGTTTCCGCAAGGGCAAAAAGACTTTCGTCTATCTCGCCGAATGCGTCCGATAAATTTTTTCTTGTCATACCTCAAAACCTCTTTTCTTCAGGTGTTTTTTTAGCTTTTTTCTTGTTCTGAAAAGGACGGACAATACATAGCTTTCCTTTACATTCAGCTTTTTTGCGATGTCCGCAACAGGTTCAAGCCTTGAATATCTCAGTACACAAATACTGCGTTTAAGGGGGTCAATCCCTTTCAGGAAGTCGTTTATGGCGTTTACCAGCTCATGGTATTCCGCCGTTTCCCCTATATCCTTGCCGTCGGAAACACATTCGGACAGCTCGTCTAAGATGAGACCGTATTCTCCGCCGCCCCGCTTTTCGCTTTTCCTTTTGCGGAGCAGGTCTATTGCCGTGTTTCGTGTGAGCTTTCCCAGATAGCCCGCTAAATTTTCGGGCTTGTTTGGAGGAATGTTTTCCCAAGCCAGCATAATGGCTTCATTTACACATTCCTCCGAGTCCTCGGCATTTCCCAAAATATTAAAGGCTATGCGGTTACAGTAGCCCGTGAATTTGTTGGAAACAGCTTTGATTGCCGCTTCGTCCCTTTCCCAAAACAAATTTACTATTTCTTTATCGTTCATAAAAGAGAATCTCCTTTTTCACCCCTATACACGTTTTTTGGAAGATATATATTGCGCTTTTGAAAAAATATTTTAAAAAAATTAAAAAATTTCACACCATTTTTCCGCCTGTTCACTCCAAAACACATAGCTTTTTAAAGAAAAAAGAGTTATAATATAATAAATATGCAGTTCCTCGGCACAAAAAATTCCACAGGGCGGTGAGCTTATGAAAATTGCAGTCTGCGACGACAGCAAGGAAATATGTTTAAAAATCACTGAGCTTATAAGAGAACGCGACGGCGGGGCGGAAATTTCCCTTTTCTCCGACGGCGAAGCGCTGATAGATTCGAGAGAGGAATTCGACATTGTTTTTCTCGACATTGAAATGAAAAGGCTTTCGGGCATAGAAACCGCCGAAAAGCTCCGCAGTCTTGAAGCGAGCCGAGAGAAAAAAACCGCCATTATTTTCATCACCGCATTTCGCGAGTACATGGAGCGCGCCTTTGACGTGGGCGCATTTAATTATATCACAAAACCCATAGATGAGGAAAGGTTTTTCCGCATATTTGACGCAGCTTCCAAGGAAGTGGATTCCGCTCTTGAACATAAATATATTATGGTGAAATACCAAGGCATACAGCGCAGATTTTTTCTTCACGACATAAGCTACATTGAAAGCAGCAACAAAAAAGTGATACTGAACACAAAACAGGAAAAATTCGAGGTTTACGGAAAACTCGGCGAGTTTGAGGAGCTTCTGAAGGAAAGCTTTTTCCGCTGTCACCGCTGTTATCTTGTGAATATGGAAAATATCTCCGCTTATGATTATGAGGAAATACAGACCCTTGACGGCGCGCATCTGCCCCTGTCCAAACAGAAATACCGCAATTTTGTCAAAGCCTATATGCGGTATGCAAGGAAAGGCGGTATAGTCAATGTTTGAGCTTTTTTTGAGCATACAGAAAGGCGGTGCGGTATCTCAATGTCTGTTTTTACAAGGTACGATCTGATAAGCTATTTCGTTCTGTTTCTGCGGTATTCCGCCAATATTGTATTTGGGTTTTCCTTTCTCTCAAAGCTCCTTACTCCGAAATGCGGAAAAGGAAAAGGGCTTTTGCTGTTTGCGCTGATGTATTTGCCATTTCAAACAGACATATATTTTGCCTTTAACAGGGTCAACTGCCTCGAGGATATTTTGAGCATTGCCCTTGATATAGGCTTTCTGCTCCTTGTTCAGCACATTTTGTTCAAGGGCAGCTTTGGCATGAAGCTTTTCGCCGCCCTCAGCATTACAGCGGGCAAGGATCTTTTAGGGCTGATGATAGCCATACTGGATTACCGTCTGTTGGGAGAATTGGACGACAAGCTGCTGATGTATCTGATAAATAATCATCTTGACATATTTATAAAGTGGGGCGTTACCATTTCCTTTCTTTCCTTTGTCATACTGTCGGCTATTGCGGTGACTGCCTACACCTTGCTGCTCAGGCTGTATCTTGGGCTTATATCAAAGGGATTGGGCGAAAAGAGCAAGGTTATGGCGGCAAGCGAAACCGCTTTTCTGATACTTCCCCCTGCCGCTGCTCTCTGTATCAGAGTGGTTCTTCAAATAATGAACGCCGACGAGCTGAACGATGATTATTACAGCAGTATTTATGACAGATACCCTGCCACAAAGCTGCTGATACCCTTGTCGGCTTTTCTGCTGCTTACGGCAATTATCGTTTCCGCAGTGCTTTTCGGACGGCTAATGAGGTACAATGACGAAAAGCTGAAACGGCGGCTTCTGGAAGCGCAGATCTCGGGAATGGAAAAGGAAATTTCAGAAATCAAGAACATCTATTCCGATATAAGAGGACTAAGGCACGACATGCACAACCATATTGCCAACATTTCTCTGTATATAAAGGCAAAATCGGGAGAGGAGGACAATACTCTTTCGGAATATTTGGGGCAAATGCGGAAAACCGTTGACAGGCTTGATTTTTCCTATAACACAGGCAATCCCATTACCGATATAATTATAGGTCGAAGAGCGCAGGAGGCGGAGAAAAAGAATATATCCTTCAAATTCGATTTTGCCTTTCCCAACAATCTCGTCATTGACGCCTTTGATATCGGCGTAATTCTGGACAACGCCTTGGAAAACTGCATAGCCGCCTGTGAAGCCATGGAAGGGGAACGGACCGTTTACCTCGGCTCTTATGTTAAGGGCAGCTTGCTGTTTATCGAAACGGAAAACCCCTTTGAAGGAGAGATAATCATAAACCCCGAAACGGGACTGCCCCTGAGCGGAAAAGAAAGCTCCGATGGTCACGGCTTGGGACTGTCCAATATAAAGCGGTGCGCGGAAAAATACAAGGGTGATATTGACATTGGCATAGACGGAAACAAATTTACTCTTACCGTTATGCTTCACGGCGTAAAAAAATAAAAACCGTTCACACCATAAGCACTGCTTTTGGCACCTGTTTTCTAAAGACTGTGTTTAAAGCTTACGATATAATATTCAGTAAACATATTTTATCACATTTTATCGGAAAGGACTTATGATATGATAGCTAAAACAGCGGAAGGGCTTCTGGGTGCAAACAACGCCATGAATGTAATTCGCACCCCTATGAAGGTTTTTAAGGAGGCAAGGGCAAGAGGCGACAAAGAGACCATGGATCGTGCTATGGGCTATGTTGAAAAATCCCATGACGAGGCATGGGAGAAAAAATATTCGGCTGATGAGGGCTTAAAGCAGGAGGCTGAGGAAAACAAGCTGAAAGCCCAGCAGGAGCGTGAAAAACTGGCTCAGCGTATCAGAGAAAACCGTGACGAGCTTGAAAACAGGATTGAGGAAAGCGACGGAATTGAAACCGTTATTTCCGAGGGCGGAAATAACGACCCCGAAACAGAGGGCGGCACGCTTGCCGAAGCTGTAACCGCCGCAGTCAGCGCCAAAGCCGCAGAAACCGCTCAGACCGACCCTGTCACATATACAAGGTCGGGAGAGGTCAAAGTCGCTGAGGTCAAGACCGAATTTTCGGTCAGCGTATAATCACAGTATATAATCATTAAGGAAAGGAATTGAAATAATATGCAGGTATCGGGAGCCGGAAACAGCGCACAGGCTGTACAGAACACCAAAAGCACCATAAGCGATGATCCTCAGATAAAAAGTCTTCAGAACCAGATTGCGGAGCTGCAAAAACAAATCCAGTCTCTTGCGGAAAATGAGGAAATGGACGCAAAGACAAAATCCGAAAAGAAGCAGGAGCTGCAAAAGCAGATCGCAGATCTTAACACTCAGATAAGACAAAGACGCATTGAGGCGCAAAAGGAACGTCAGTCAGCCGCCAAGCCCGCCGAAACAAAATCAGAATCCAAAAAATTCAAGGACGGCTTTGACGAGCATGATACGAGCACACTTCTTGCCGCTTCAAGCTCCTTGGAGCATTCCAAAACCGTAGGCGCTGTTATAAAGAGATCTGAGGGCAATGCAAGAATCTTGACTACGCAAATCGAGATAGACAAAGGCAGGGGCGCAGACACCTCTGCAAAGGAAAAAGAGCTGGAGAAAATAGAGGAGCACACCAAGGCTGCCAAAGAGAGTCTTGGAGAAGAAGCGGAAAAATCCGGAGAAGCTGCCGAGGAAGAGGACGTTTCCGAAAAGAAAGACAAGGCTGAGGAAAGCGACGAAAAACGCAGCGGCGCGGTGGCTGTAAATGTTGGCAAGCGAAACCGTCAGATCTCCGCCGCAAAAAGTCTTTCGCAGATACAAATGGTGCTTTCTCTTGTGCAGAAGGATATTTCCGACTGCAAAAGCGGAAAGGAACAGGGTATGTGCGACGATGACGAGATAGCCAAGGCTGAGGCACTGTTAAAGCAGGCGCAGGATAAGCTGTCGGAAATCAGGGGGCAGAGCAGTGAGGAGCAGGAGGAGAATGAGAAGGATCTGTCATTCTATACCACATTGCTGATGTGATTTTTTATCGGTTTGTTTTTCCGAAAATCGTAATATTTATAAACAGGGCTGTAATTTCTGTTTAAAAAGTATGCAGAAAATACAGTCTTGTTTTTCAAAAGTATAAAGTGCGTAAAAACAAGACTGCATTTTTCGCCCGACCTTTCAGGCAGAAAATGCAGTCTTGTTTTATATTATTTTTTATGCCTTTACAGCCGATAATTCACTGCACTCCATAAGGCTCTCATAGTCCAATCCGTACCGCCTCGCAATATCCTCCGCTCTGCTGTTCATTTCCGCCGAACCACGCAATATCTTATACAGACGTTTTCCTGTTTCCGTTTCTACCGCCACCGTCAGATTATCGATCGGCGAAATGCAGACGTCTAATGAATTAAGCTTTTCGGACAGGAAAATCAGATCGTGGATATGAGTGATAAATATTCCGCGGCAGCCCTTGGCGCTCATAGCCTTTATGACCTCTGAGGCTATTGCGGAGGCCTCAGCTGCGCTGGTTCCCGAAAAGGATTCGTCACAGAAAACCATGGTGTATCTGTCCACGCTTTTCATAAGACTGCTCATTCTTTCGCATTCGTCCATAAAGCGGCTTTTTGTTATATTGTCCTTTTGTGTAAAGTGCAAAAGCACCTCGCTGCAAGGGCTCATTTCCGCATACTCGGCGGGTACATACAATCCCAGCTGAAAGAGAGCCTGACATACGGCGGCGGATTTTGCAAAAAGGGTTTTTCCTCCTCCGTTTGCGCCTGTAAAAATGTATATCATTCCCTCACTGTCAAAGCTGATGTCGTTCAAGGTCATGTGATCCACTTCCAGAACATATTCGGGATTATAAAGCTGTTTTACCGTAAACCGCTTTTCCTCCTTATGACAAGCCTTTGGACGGCAAACTGGGTAATTCATACTTTTCAGCTTATAGAAGAAATCAGCGGCAGCGATCAGAAAGCGCAGATCGCTGTAATAGCTGATAAGGAAGTTCACCTTTGCCTGAGAATAATATTTTACGGCGGGCTTCCATGAACGGAGGGCGTTTTTCAATATCCTTTGCAGTCCCGAATTTATGGCGAACTGATACCTGTCCCTTTCCTCCTTGGAAAGTATTCCCGCAGGAACGGAAAGAGGAGCGGCGCAGACAAAGGAATTGGTGCTTATATCCGCTCTCAGCAGTTTATCTATAATGTTGCCCGACATATAGTTCTGATTATTCACACAGACTATACCCGCTTCCACAGGGTGCAGGGCAAGGTCAACGTTTACACCGATAGTTACGCTTTTGAGGGACTGGATTATATCAATATTGTCGGGCAGGCTTTTCTTTATCTTTTCGTATTCCTCGCTTTTGCAAACGGAATTTATTTCATCTCTTACGGTATTGAAAAGCTGTGAATTAAGCTCGAACTTGTTGAGCTTGTCATAAAGGTAATCCACCAGATCAAGATATATCTGCAGATCTCTTACCGAATACAGATCGTCCAGTTCGTCGCTTGCCGCAGAGCCGATAGAGCGTATCTCGCGGAGAGCGTCTATCTGTGGGACCGTTTCCAGCATTGCTTCATAAAGCTTTCTGTTTTCCATTAAATCGGTAAGTGCGTCAAGGCGGTAGTTTATCA
This sequence comes from uncultured Ruminiclostridium sp., assembly GCA_964636555.1. GTDB lineage: Bacteria > Bacillota > Clostridia > Oscillospirales > Ruminococcaceae > Ruminiclostridium_E. Next base: position 190,532 of record CAZWRZ010000002.1, on the reverse strand, counting down.
CATCAATATCATCGGTAAGAAAGTTTTCGAGGTTTATGTAATCCTTGCCGTTCCATGAATTTTCCTTGAATTTTACCAATTTGTCAACGCCCAATTCTCTGATAAAGCTTAAATTTTTCATATCAGTAACCTCCCAATCCGCTGATTATTGCGTTAAACAATTCTGCTATCAGCCGCCTTTCCAAAAATGACAGGAAAAAGTCGGCAACAAGGCTTACCGCCACCGTTATTATCAGAAGCGTTTGGGAATAGCTTGACTTTTTCCATAAAAGACGGACAAAGCTCAGAAGGTAATATATCTCAAAGGACACCACAAGTCCGCCTGCGGGAGCGAAATAGTAGTACATCAATACCATTCCTATATTTAAAAAGAAAAGATGAAGCAGGGTGGTTAGTATAATACTGTATCTCGGAACCGTTATACTGTGATAATTTTCAAGATACTCCTTACTGTTTTTGGTAGTAAATATCACTTGACACCTCATCTGATGTTATGCGGTACGGCTTTCAGCAGCAACAGATCAAATCTGCAAAGCTTTCCGAACTGCACCTCGCTGCAATTCTCCAAAAAGGGCTTGAACCCCAGTCTTTCATAAAGCCGCTTGGCGTCTGCGTTGTCGCTTTCCACGCCGATAGTGAATTCAAAAATACCCCTTCTGAGGCATTGAGAAACAGCGTAGGTCATCAAAGCCGTACCGATGCCCCTCCGCTGAAATTCGGGCAGCACACGCAAGCCGAAAAAATACATTCTCTTGTTGGGAACGACTGCGGCGGGAATATTGGCGTTTTCCGTCATAATGCTGACTTCTCCTACAAAACGCCCGTCCTCCTCAGCCACAAAGCATATCTCCCTACAGCTTTCAAGATTTCCCCTTCTGATTTGCTGAAAGTTCTCATATCGGGTCATATCATATATTTGATTAAGCTCGTCCAGCCGTTCTATCGGCAAAGACCTGATTACCATTTCTGCCTCCTCTATACTAATAACGGAAAGATGTTGAAAGGAGTGTTTGTTACGGTTAAGCCAAACCCGCTTATTCCTCCGTCTGCTGAACCTTATATATTCTCTTGATAACAACAGGCTTCAAGGGTCTGTCTCCGCGGTCGGTTTCAACCTCTGCGATCTCATCAACTGCGTCCATGCCCTCAACAACCTTTCCGAAAGCGGCATACTGTCCGTCAAGGTGAGGGGCGTCCTTGTGCATAATAAAGAACTGACTGCCCGCAGAATTTGGGTTCATGGAGCGCGCCATGGAAAGTACCCCTCTCTCATGTCTGATATCGTTGGGAACGCCGTTGGCGAGAAACTCTCCCTTTATCCTTTCCTCGGGTCCGCCCGTGCCGTCGCCCTTGGGGCAGCCGCCCTGAATCATAAAGTCCTTGATTACGCGGTGAAAGGTGAGCCCGTCATAAAATCCCTGTCCCACCAGCTTTTCAAAGTTGGCGACCGTAATGGGCGCCTTTTCGGGGTATAACTCCAGCTTGATCTCCTTGCCGTTTTCCATTTCGATAACTATCATTTTTTTGTTTTCCTTTCATTGTTTCTTTTATTATTTATTGTTTTTCTTAAATCTTACCGCAAGTACAATTCCCGTTCCTACCGCAAGAATGCCCAAAACGCCTATTATAATATAGGGTACGATACTTCCCTTTTCCTTGGGAGGAGCAGCAGGGTGATTTGAAACGGTAACTTTTTCGGCAGCCGAATCGGTAACCGAAACTGTAACATTGCTGTTGTCCGAAGCATTTGTTCCCTCTGTTTCCTGTGTATTTTCCTCCTCGGGAGCAGTGTCTTCCGCCGTTTCCGAGGTTTGCAGGATCTCAGTGTCGTCCAGTGCCTCCACCGCCGCAAGAGCCTTGGTGTAATGCCGTTCCTCCGCCTTATCCGCGCGGTGATTGAGAGAGAAAGCCTCTCCCGTTATATCAAAATACTTGTCATAGGTAATGCTGTCGGTATATCTTCCGTTTTCGTAATCCCCTGCGCCTGACCAGCAGGAATCCACATAAACCCAGCGACTTTCCTTTTCATACCAGAATGCGGTAAATTCGTGGTTTTCTCCCGCAGTTGTAAGGGTTTCATAGGTAACATCTCCCGCGGCGGCAGCGCCTTTCAGATTTACCGAGCGTATTCCCTCTATCTCCAACAAAGCGCAGAAAAGATTTGCATAGCCTGCGCAGGTGGTACGGTGATTTTCAAGAACATTACTTAATGCTACCGTTTCAATGGTGACCTCGGTATTTGCCGCGTCGTGATCGTAGTAGATATTGTCCGCTATCCAGCGGTTAAGGAGATATGCTTTTTGGTAATCGTCGTCAATACCGGAGCAGACCTGATTTGCAATAGTCTCTATCTTGTCCATTGCTGCCCCGATCTCCTCCTTATCGCCTGTGGGGCTGATATAGTATGCGGCGGCGATAGGCTCCGTCTGCCTTACTTTTTCGAGGGTATCGGCATTTGATTTGCTTAAGCCGTTGTCTGGTATAAACCAGCCTCTGTCGTCATAGCCGATTAGATAATTCATATAAATACCGGACTTAAAAGCAATGTACAGATAGTAATATCCGCTGTCAAAAGGACTTCCCGTTATTTCTGCGGAAAACCTTCCTTCCCCCTCGGAAGCAAAGCGGTCGGACGTGACCTGAGTGCCTGTAAGATCAACTCCCGTAACGGTGTCGCTTGTATACTTTCCGCTTACGGTAACCGTGCTGCCCTCGGTGTTTATCACCGCAAAATTATCAGGGTGATGAGAGGTAACAAGGCGGCTCAGCCTTCCGATGTTTTCGTCAAGAGATGAAGCGGAGCAGAGCGGACAAACGCAATTCCCCCCAAAGAAAACAATGAGAGACAAGGCAAGAGCCTTTGCAAGATTTTTTAAAGCTTTAAGTTTCATAATTCTCCAAATAGTATTTTTCTTTTATTATACATCAAAGCCGAGGATTTTGCAAGATTAAATCCTTTTCCTAAGAAATTCCAGCAGACCGTTACAGCCATACAGAACATCTTCGTAGGTCAGGACGAAATTCCCCGTATACCAAGGGTCGGCGATGCTGTCCCCTGCCCTGTCCGTAAAATCCAGCAGTCTGAACACTTTTTTGTCCCTGTCCTCTCCGATTATCCTTCTGAGATTGCGGATATTGTTTTCGTCCATAACCACAATATAGCCGTACTCCTCGTAGTCCGCCTTTGTTATCTGTCTTGCATGTCTCTTTTCAAAGGGGATATTTTTTTGGAGCAATATCTTTCTTGTGCCGGGGTGTATATCGTTTCCAAGCTCCTCGGTGCTGGTGGCGGCGGAGCTTATGTATATGGCGTTTTCCAAGCGGGATTTTTTTACAAGGTCTTTCATAACGAATTCCGCCATGGGGCTGCGACAGATGTTGCCGTGGCAGACAAAGAGGATTTTTTGCATTGGTTTTTTCCTTTCCGAATTATTCTGTGTTTTGTCAGAACCTGTCTTCACAAGATTTGTGCGTGAATTTTCGAGCAAATTTTGTCGAGGACAAGGAAAAATCCCGCAGGAATACTTGCGTATTTCAAGGAATTTTAACACACGATGTGTTAGTCATTCGCCCAAAGTCGGCGCACGGATGCGCCGACAGCAAAGCGAATGATAAAACGCAGTCATCGGCAAAATTTGCCGAAAAGACGCGTGCAATATCTTGTGAAGACAGGTTCTTAAACCTTTAAAATTCCTCATAAAACTCACAGCAGCTTTATATATTGAAATTGTACCACTTTCCCGCCGCAATATCAACCCTGTAAACAATATTTTACATTTTTGGAAAGCAAAAGATCCTTATAATTCGCCTTAAACCCGCACAATCTAATAAAAGACAGCCCTAAAATTATCAACATTAAATTTATGATACAAAGATTAAAAAAATGATACAATATTCAGTCCAACAATGATAAAATCAATAGACAGAAAGAGAACAGAGAAAAAACAAAAGAAAGCTAACACTGAAATAAAAAACCTTAAAACCTTTTTGACAGCAAGGAGTATTTCATGAAAAACATAAAACGGTCGGCTCTGATAATATCTTTGCTTATGTGCGCATGTATGCTTTGCTCCTGCAGCAACGGCGGCGCAGATACAAATAAAGGAACGCAGACCGACACGACAACTCAGACAGAGGCTGAGCCTGAAGTAAACCCAGCCGAAAGCGGAAAGCTGAATGTTGATTTCGCAAACGGAAAATCCAAATGGTTCCAGACTGCCGACAACTACTCAAACGGTGATATGTTTAACGTTATGTGGAGAAAAGACAACTGCACCTTCGAGAACGGAAAAATGCAGCTGATAATCGACAAGGATCCCCTCAGCACCCAGATTCCCTACTCGGGCGCCGAGTACCGCTCAAAAGGGTTTTACGGCTACGGACGTTATGAGGTCACAATGAAGGCTATCAAAAACGATGGCGTTGTTTCCTCCTTCTTCACCTATACGGGACCTTCCGACAATAACCCTTGGGACGAGATTGATATTGAAATCCTCGGTAAGGACACCACAAAGGTTCAGTTCAACTACTACACCAGCGGCGCAGGAAATCACGAATACATGTACGACTTGGGCTTTGACGCATCGGAGGATTTCCACACCTACGCCTTTGAATGGCATAAGGACAAGATCGTCTGGTTCGTTGACGGCAAGGAGGCATATACGGCAGACAAAACAATACCCGTTACCCCAAGCAAAATTATGATGAACGTATGGTGCGGAAAGGGCGTTGACGGCTGGCTCAAAAAGTTTGATGACAGCAATCTCCCTCTTACCGCGGAATATCAGAGCATTTCCTTTACTGCCTTTGACGAATGATAAGGCGTAATTGAAATAAATAAGTACATAAAGCAATTTTCACAATTCGACAATAAACTAAAAAGGAGAATGAACATGAATTTGACAAAGAAAAAACTGTTGTCAGTGTCTGCGGCGTCAATTATGATGTTAGGTCTGCTGGCAGGCTGTACACAGGAAGACGATCCCGGCAACAACCCCAACATTGGCGGCGATGTCACCACAGGCGCTCCTTCTACTATGGGAGAAGAGCAGCAGAGCCAGGCTGAAGAAATCAAGGTCAAGGAATTTGAGCTTGAAAACAAGGAGCTTACCTTCCTTGCTACATGGGCAAGAAACCCCGCTAACGGCAAGAACAAGGATGTAGCTCTGGAGCTGTTCCAGACAAGATTTGGCGGTATAATAAACGATAAGGTCGTTAAGGACGAGGAAAGATACACCACACTTGCCAGCATGGTTTCCACAGGACAGTCCCCCGACTTCTTCTCGGCAGGCGATATGGATGCGTTCCCCAGAGGTGCTGTTGCTAAGATGTTCTCGCCTCTTGACGATATCATCGACTTCAACGACGAGTGGTTCGGCAGCAAAAAGGCTATAAACGATCCTTTCGTATTCAACGGCAAGCACTACGCTTCCGTTATCAGCCCCGAAATTGACGTTCTGCTGATCTACAACAAAAAGATCATGGAAGAAAACAATCTGACTGACCCCGCAGAGCTTCTTAAGCAAAACAAGTGGGATTGGGACAGCTTCTACAGCATGATGGCTGACTTCTGCAGCAGAGGTGAAGAGCGCTACGGTATTGACGGCTGGTGGGTAGCTAAGGGTCTTTCCAACTCCTCCGGCGTTCCCTTTATCGGTATGCAGGACGGTAAGGTCGTCAACAATGTAAGAAACTCTTCTATTGAAAAGGCACAGGCACTTCTCGAAAAGATTTTCAATGAAGGGCTCGCATTCCCCTTAGGCGAAATGGAATGGGTATCTTACCCCAAATATGTAGGCGAAGGCAAAACACTGTTCTATGCAGTAGGCTACTGGGCATTGACTGAACCGGGCTCCGAATATGGTCTTTCTCACTACGGCGAAGCAAGCGATATTGGATTCGTTCCTGTACCCTGCGAGCCCGGCTCCGACAAGATCTATATCCCTGCCAGAGTTAACGCTTACATGCTTTGTGCAGGCGCACCTAACCCTCAGGGCTTTGCAGCTTTGATGTACTGTGAAATGGCTGCCAACGGAAGCGACGCCGCAGAGCAGATTACCAAGGATCAGTATTTCAATGAGTACGGCTGGACAGACAGCATGTGGGAAATGCGCGACACCATGTTCAAAATGGTAAGAGAGAACCCCGTATATGACTTTATGGGCGGCGTTTCCGCAGACTGCTATGACGCATTGAACAACCCCTCAAAGGATGCATTCCACAACGGAAATTCTTGGGTACAGACAAGAGAGAGCATTTACGACCGTGTTCAGTTAGAAGTTGACAACGTTAATAAAGCAGCTGAAGAAGGCTGATTTCCGTTAACGAAGTCAATTTACAAATAAAAGCAAAATTTAAATCAAAAACCAAAAACAGAAAGGAATTTTATCATGAAATTAAGAAAAGTACTTGCAAGTGTAGTTGCTGCTGCAACTGCTGTAACCGCTTTGACCACTGCTGCTTCGGCTTATAACTTCGTAACAGAAGATCCCTTTACCGGCACTAAAGATGGATTTGATTTGGGTTTATCGTGGGCAAATTTTGCAGAAGTTCCTGCTGAGGAATTTGCTGCTCTCACTGCCGACAGTTTGGTTAAGATCACATATAAGGCAAATGATCTTGACACTGATGGAAACTATTGGATAATCAAGCCTGTAGTTAATGATGGCAGTAGCGCTTGGGTTGATCCTGACAAAGTTAATACTGATTTAGAAATCGGAAGCGATGGAACTGGATTTGTAGTTCAAACAGACGCTACCACTATTTCCTTTAAAATTGCTCCCAGCTTAATTGATTCGGTAAAGGCGAGTGGATTGGGCTTTGTTGGTCACAGTGTTACTTTGGAGAAGCTTGAGGTAGTAAACGACACTCCCGCCGCTACAGAACCCGATAATTCCGGTGACGTTACAACAGCCGATGGCAACACTAACAGCGGCAATGACACTCCCAAGGATCCCGTTAACACCGGTATCGAAGGCATAGCAGTTCTTATGGGCGTTGGCGCTCTCGCAGCAGCTGCAGTTGTATTCTCCAAGAAGAGAAAGTAATAACTGCTGAAAAAGCAAAAAAACAGCCAAACAATTTTTTTCTATTCATTTTTCCTATCCTAAATAAACTGCAAACCCTCCTGTCCGGACAACAGGAGGGTTTGCGGTTTATATCCGAATAATTATCTTACCGAATATTTCTGTGAAGACAGGTTCTCACTCTTTATCTCCCCACATTGAACGGAAATACTTTTCTCTGTACTCCTTGGGGGTAAGCTTGGTATAGTTTTTGAACAACTGAATAAAATAGCTTTCGGAATTAAAACAAAGATAGTTTGAAATTTCAATGCAGGAATAATCTGAAAATCTGAGAAGGTTTTCCGCCGCTTCGATACGTTTTTGGATTATGTACTGTGAAACGGTAACACCCACCTCCTTATGAAAAAGCTTTGAAAGATAAGGTGCGCTTAACCCCACAGTTTCCGCCAGATCGCTTAAACCGATCTTGTTGTGCAGATTTTGGGATATCATATCGAGACAGATCAAGATCGGCTTGGAGAACAGCCCTTTCTTTACTATGGCGTGCATTCTCTCGGTGTAATCCTCCACAAGGTCACGGTGAATGGTGTGTATTTCCTCCTCGGTAGTGCACCTGTCCACCCTTAAAATATAAATATCGCTCAAATTATAGGCGGTTTCCATTTCCATTCCGCCCTCTATTCAGTATCTTGTTATAAAGGAAATGGTGATCACAAGGTGATACTTAAGATTCGTAAGATCGTTGTCGCTGAGTCTGCCGAAGCCGCTGCCGCCTATGGGCGTAAAAAGCCGTTTTACTTCTTTGATATTGCCCATTTTAACGCTTTGGTAAAACTCCATTTCACGCTCGTAGGGCAGGTGAGTTATCATATATTCACGGTTTTTAAAGGTCGTTCTTGTAAGGTCTTTGTTTATGTCCATTATGCTTACCCCGCATATCAAATTTTTATCCATTATACCATAATTTTATTCTCGGCGCAAGTCTTAAAGGATAAAATATTTACAGTTACAACAAAAATTTGATATAACTATACCGCATTATGGGGTATTATTAGGGCAGAAAGAAATATCAGGAGGGTATTTATTTATGGATAAATTCACGGGCTTTACCAAGGGAGTAAACTTAGGAGGCTGGCTTTCGCAGTGCGATTACAGAACCGAACACCTTGACAGCTTTATCACAGAGAAGGACTTTGAAAAGATCGCATCATGGGGACTTGACCATGTAAGAATTCCTATTGACTACAACGTTATACAGGACGACAACGGCTCTTTTAAGGAAAGCGGCTTCGGCTATATCGACAAGGCATTATCCCACTGCAAAAAATACGGACTGAACGCCGTTATCGACCTGCACAAGACCATAGGCTACTCCTTTGACAAGGGCGAAAAGGAAAGCGGATTTTTTGACAATATCAAGTATCAGGAAAGATTTTACTCTTTCTGGGCAGAATTTGCCAGAAGATACGGCAACATGGAGGGCGTTGCCTTTGAGCTGCTCAACGAGGTTACCGACAAGAGCTACTGCAAAAAGTGGAACGAGATCGCCAAGGAGTGCATAAAGAGAATACGCATTTTAGCAAAGGACACCGTTATTATTATCGGCGGCTACTGGAACAACAGTGCAGAAGCGATAAAGGATCTTGACCCGCCCTATGACGACAAGGTAGTTTACAACTTCCACTGCTATGACCCTATGGTATTTACACACCAGAAAGCCCCTTGGGTAGATCAGTTTGATGTTTCCAAGGATATGAGCTATGAGGAATGCGGATACAGCACGGAGGTTTTCATAAAGAGCTTTAAGGAAGCCGCCGAGATTGCCGAAAGAAATAACACGGTACTTTATTGCAGTGAGTACGGCGTTATCGACCAAGCTTCTCCCGAGGACGCTGTAAAGTGGTTCAAGGCTATCAACGGTGCTTTTGAGCATTACGGTATCAGCAGATGTGCTTGGAATTATAAGGAAAAGGATTTCGGGCTGTCCGATGAGAGAATGGAAGGTGTTATCAGTGAGCTGGTCAAGTATCTGTAATTGTGTGAAGATACTCATAATGATTTAAATAGCTTATTTTCTTTGGGTCGGTGATTTGTGCCAACCCAAAATTTATTTAAAAAATAATGCCTTGACAAAAGCAAGGCGGTGAGGTATAATATAAAAAAGAGAGCGAGACGTTGTCGCTCCCACGTTTAGTTAAAAATAACTACCAACGGTTTGCGGCGTGAGGTAGTTTTTTTTTATTGCTTTTGAATAAATCCAAAGCAAGAATAAATACAGTCAACACTTCACAGAGAAGGGATAATAATTGCAAAACATCCGCAACGCTCATGTACATACTCTCACACCCTTTATGTAACGGAAGTGCAAGCACTACCGCACGGGTCCGCAGGGATGCGGAAAGTGACCACCCAAAGTCGGCGCACGGATGCGCCGACCCCAAGTGGTCACATAAGCTTCTATTAACAACGCCTTGACATCTCAGGCTCTCTTAAAAGAGTCCCCTCTTTTAAGGAGACCATTTATATTATACATAATTTGTAAATTTCTGTCAAGAAGACGTGACAAACAAAGGAGTACCCGACATGATCGGGTACTCCCCTTTTTATCCTAAATTACTTTCTGTATCAGCCCGCCCCCTGAAACTGGCTGTTATACAGATTAGCATAAAATCCGCCTTTAGCAATAAGCTCCTCATGATTGCCCATTTCCACAATATGACCCGAATCCATAACAAGAATACAGTCGGATTCTTTAATGGTGGAAAGGCGGTGAGCTACGATAAAGCTGGTTCTGCCCTTCATCATCTTGGCGAAGGCTTTCTGTATGCGCATTTCCGTCATCGTATCAATAGAGGAGGTCGCCTCGTCCAATATCAGCATGGGAGGCAGACACAGCATAACTCTGGCAATGCACAAAAGCTGCTTTTGCCCCTGTGAAATGTTTGTCTCATCATCTGATATTTTGGTGTTGTAGCCTTGGGGAAGCCTTTGTATAAAGCTGTGGGCGTGAGCTGCCTTAGCTGCCGCCGCTACCTGTTCTTCGGAGGCGTCGGGCATTCCGTAGGAGATATTTTCAAAAACCGTACCCTCTTTAAGCCATGTTTCCTGCAAAACCATTCCGTAGGAGCCGCGGAGGGAATCTCTTGTTATCTCCTTTATGGGACTTCCGCTGACCCTTATTTCTCCGCCCTTTACATCGTAAAATCTCATCAGCAGATTTATCAGGGTAGTTTTTCCGCAGCCTGTGGGACCCACTATAGCGATACGCTGACCTTGCTTCACCTTTAAGCTGAGTTTTTCGATAAGCGGTCTTTCGGGGTTGTAGGAAAAGGAAACATTGTCGATTTCAACTGTGCCGTCCACATTTTCCGCTGTCAGTATCTTGGCATTTTCGCTGTCGGGGATCTCCGCTTCTGCGTCTATTACCTCGAAAATCCTTTTTGCGGAGGCAAGGGCGCTTTGCAGCTCGGTAATTACTCCCGATATTTCGTTAAAGGGCTTGGTGTACTGGTTTGCGTAGGTAAGGAAACAGCTTAGCTGTCCTACCGAAATTTTTCCGCTCAGGGCGCTTATGGCTCCGAAAACTCCCACTCCTGCGTAGATAAGTCCGTTGACGAAACGGGTCGAGGGGTTGGTAAGGGAGGAGAAGAAGATAGCTCTTACGCTGTAATTCTGAAGCTCAACGTTGATATCGTTAAAGTCGCTTTCAGCAGCTTGCTCGTGGGAAAACGCCTTGACTATATGCTGACCGCTTATCATTTCCTCAGTAAGGGAGGTCATTTTTCCTCTTGCCTCCGACTGCTTTCTGAACATATCAAAACTGTGCTTTGCCACAAAGGAAGCCACAAACAAAGAAAGGGGAGTAATAAGCACCACTATAAGGGTTATCAGCGGGTTTATGGACAGCATAAAGAACAATGTTCCCAAAATAGTCACAATTCCCGTGAAAAGCTGTGTAAAGCCCATTAAAAGACCGTCCGATATCTGATCGGTATCAGTTATCATTCGGCTGATAAGGTCGCCGTGGGGGTGTGAGTCTATATAGGACAAGGGTACATTTTGCAGCTTATCAAAGGCTTGCCGTCTTATATCTCTTACGGTAAGATAGGTTATCCTGTTGGTGCCGAGGTTCATGAGCCAGCTTGCCCCCGCTCCCAGCGCGGCTGAAATGCCTATTCTTATGAGAATGGGCAGCATTGCGCCAAAATCCACCTTGCCCATTCCAACGGCACAGTCCACCGCGTCGCCTATAATAATGGGGATATAGAGGGTGAGCGCCACATTTATCACCGAGAAAACTGCCGCCAATACAAGAAAAGCAAGGTGGGGCTTTGTAAAGTTCAGTATTCTTTTCAGAATTTTCGAGTTGTTTTCTTTTGCCTTGGTTTTGAATTTTTTTTCAGCCATTTTGCGCCTCCTGTTCCGACATCTGCGATAAACATATCTCACGGTAGATCTGACAGGAGTTGAACAGATCCTTGTGAGTGCCTATTCCTACGGGCTTTCCGTCGTCAAGTACAATTATTCTGTCAGCATGCTTTATACCCGCCGCTCTTTGGGAAACGATAAATACCGCCGCCTTTGAAATGTCCTTTGCCAGCGCCTTTCTCAAAGCCGCGTCTGTGGCAAAGTCCAGTGCCGAAGCAGAGTCGTCCAGAATCAGTATATGGGGCTTCATGATCACCGCTCTTGCTATGGTGAGCCTTTGCCGCTGACCGCCCGAAAAGTTTCTGCCCCCCTGCTCAACAGGCGCGTCAAGTCCTTCGGGGATCTTTCTGACAAATTCCGCTGCCTGCGCCGTTTCAAGAGCCTGCCACATTTCCTCTTCCGTTGCCCCGTTATTGCCCCAAAGAAGATTTGAGCGGATAGTGCCTTTAAAAAGAGAGGCTCTTTGAGGAACAATGCCGATTTTTCCCCTTAGCTGACCGAAGGGGTATTTTTTGACGTTGACTCCGTCCACCAGAACTTCGCCCTCGGTCACGTCGTAAAACCTCGGTATAAGGTTCACAAGAGTGGTTTTGCCAGAGCCTGTACCGCCGATTATTCCCACAGTTTCGCCCTCGTAAGCGGTAAAGGTCATATTTTCAAGAGAGGGCTTGTCCTTGTGATAAGCGAAGGCAACATTTTTAAATTCAACAATGGGAGCGCCGGCAACGGCTGTTTGCTCCCTGTTGCCTTCGTCGGTGACGGAAGCTTTAACGGCGAAAACGTCGTTTATTCTTCCCGCGCTTGCACCTGCCTTGGTGAGGATTATTATAAGGTTGGCAAGATAGATCAGCGCCAGCAGTATCTGATTCATATAGTTGACAAGGGCGATAAGCTCACCTTGGGTGATATCTCCCATATCTACGGAATTTCCGCCGAACCACAGTATTGCCGCAATGGCAAGATTCACCACCACAAAAGTCAGAGGGTTAAGCAGTGCGGAAATTCTGCCCACTCTCACCTGAGCCTTTAACAGCTCCTCGGTTTCGTTTTCAAAGTCCGCCTTTTCGCTTTTCTGCTTGGAAAATGCCCTTATAACTCTTACTCCCGAAAGGTTTTCTCTTGTGGAAAGGGAAACCTTGTCAAGCCTGCCTTGTATCTTTTTATATCTCGGAATTGTGGAGGTCATTATAAGGTAGATTATAAGCCCTATTATCGGGGCGGCAACCGCAAAGATAAGAGTAAGCCTGACGCTTATTGTAAGGCACATTATGATTGATCCGATAACGATAAAGGGACTGCGCAGGAAAAGACGCAAAAACATATTTACGCCTGTCTGCGCCTGATTTATATCGTTGGTGATTCGGGTTATCATAGTGGGAGCGCCTAATCGGTCGGTTTCGGCGTGAGAGAGGGAGTTGAGGTGGCGGTAAAAATCCCGTCTCAACGCCGTGCCGAAGCCAACGGAAGCCTTCGCCGCAAAAAACTGTGCGGTAATGGCAGCGGCAAGACCCAAAATTCCCAAAATAATAAGGACAAAGCCCATTTTATAAATATAGTCCTTATCGTTGTTTTTAATGCCCACGTCAATGATCTGCGCCATTACCACAGGCACTATCAGTTCAAAGGAGGCTTCCAGAAACTTGAACAGAGGAGCGATTATGCTCTGAGCGGTGTAGCCTTTCAGATATTTTATCAGTTTAAACATTTATTTTCCTTTTTTGTTTTTTTATTTGCGGGTGGTTTGATTTTCCGCTGTTGGTTATATTTTAGCACTATTCGGGAAGAAATGCAAGGGACTGTTAAAACAAATTCAGCTTGCAGTAAAGCCCACCTTGGTGGGGTTTTCTGCAAGCGTAAACCTGTTATGTTTTTTCGACTATCTCTTTGGCATTATGAAATGCTGCCAATTCCTCAATGGCAGTATTAATGCCTTTATATTTTTTAAAATCCGAGTTGAATATATTTCTCTCTTTAACAATAAACTTTTTGGTTTTCCAATCCATTTTGCAGTCCAAATAACCCACAAACTGATTTCCCACAAGAATTGACAAAGGCCATTTCATTCCTTTTTTCTTGAAATATTCAAAGGAGAAAGAATAATCGAAAAAGCTTTAAGCCAAGCTTTATCTCTGACTATTGTATCCAATGGAGATATAAGGCGAACCTCACAGCATTCCGCGGCAGTCTCTTCATTTAAAAGCTGTGTTTTGGAGGAATGGATATAGTAATTTTTTCGTCCGATTTTATATGCAAGCTTTAGTATTTTCTTTTCCTTTTCCAGATATTCAAACACGGGCGAAATACCGGCGGTTTTAAAACCCGATATATGGGAAATATGAACGGGGTCGGTTACGCCCAATGAAGCTATCAGCTTTTCAACTGCAAATTTTACAGCTTGCTTTTCATCAATAAGATCCTTTGTCCAATCGGAAAAGCCTGCCTTTTCTTTTAAGATATAAACGAGTTCTTGGAAAATTCCCGGATTTCTTCCGCATGTCAAAAGATCTCCTCTGCGGACCAATCTGTAAAAAGCGCGGAATATGGGCAAATTATAGCTTTGGTCGTGCTCATGTCTGTATTTACCCCATTCATTCGATAAATTCAGCTTTGCCCAAATTTGATTGGCGGTCAGTCCGTCGGATTCTGACAAGCTGTCCTTTAATTCCCTTTCCGCCGCCAGTATTTCGGGGCTGTCGCCCTTTTCAAGCCAGACTGCATCGGACTCTCCCCACCTGACAATACCCTTTGCGGCATTTTTGTACAGTGAATATTCATCTCTCGGCACAAAAAACATATTCCGCTTAAATGTCCATGTTTCCACGACATTAAAATCCTTATATGCTGTGATATCCAAATCTTCCGCTTTAAAATCTTTTTTCCTGTTCCAAAGCATTATATATTGGTTAGGCTGTATGGTGGGATTGGGGTCATACTGCAATCCGCAGATGTCCGATACTATTTTCTCTATGGAGGCGGAGCTTTTTCTTAGAAGGTGCTGGCTTTCTAAGATTGTGCTGCGGAGGTTGTTTATATCGGAAGATGTGTTTATCATAAAGCTGCCTTTCAGAGATTATAAAAAAGTAACGAGTGTTCCTTGTTCCAAAAATTTATTGTGATTGGTTGACAGAAAAGATATTTTGGATAATAAATATAAAAAAGTGTTTCTTGTTTAATGGGAGGGCATTAACTGTCCGGCTTGCGGACTGTATGTCTACTGCAAAAAAGATTTCATCGGTGCGATAGGTAAAAAATAAAACTCCACCGAAGTCGAGTTTATTGGATCCAACGTCACGCTGGTGTGATTGACTGACAAAAACCTGCTACTGTACTTTTATTGTACAAAAGATTTATCTTTTCATGCTAAAAACCCCCAGCTTATGTTATTTATATTATAATATATTGCCACATCACTATCAATACCTTTTTAAACAACTATAAAGTTCATCTGCAAAATATGGAAATTCAGATTTAAGGCGAAAACGCACATAGACGTATAATTACCATATATTCAGATTCATCCTGTTCCTCAATCTCATTCTCACTTAGTTC
The DNA here is from genome assembly GCA_964636555.1 of uncultured Ruminiclostridium sp. Classification (GTDB taxonomy): domain Bacteria; phylum Bacillota; class Clostridia; order Oscillospirales; family Ruminococcaceae; genus Ruminiclostridium_E. The sequence continues at coordinate 175,530 of CAZWRZ010000002.1, read as the reverse complement.
TTCGAACTTGTCAAATTCATCATCAGGGTAACTAGATCAAACAAAATACCGTTCTAAGCAAGAGCCGCGAAACGGTATTGATAAGTATATTGCTTAGTATAACACGATTCACCCACATAGAGCGGTAGGAAACAAGACATCATTAGAAGCAGAAACCGTATTTGCCGATAAATAAACGCTTTAAACCACTTCAAATTGTAAACAGGAAGTTCAAATCTTGAAACCTTAAATTTTTACTTGACGGTTTTAACCTTTTTACGATTTCATCTCAAATTTAACACGAAAAATCCAAGCGTATCAAACCGCTTGGATTAAAAACTTATAAGTAATCCCCCTCAAATTCCAAAATCAAAGGGTTCGGATTTTGAGGGGGATTAATATAAATTATAATTAAAGACTCATCCAATTGTTATGTTCCAAAAAGTAAATCGCTTCATTTGCCGCATAAGCGCTTTCATACTCATCTCCTTCTCCTTGAAACACAAATTTATTGCTTGAGCTGTACAAAAGACGATATTCCCGAGGATTTGGGTCTACGCTATAATCTTCATGTACGCCTCTTGCAGTCGGATGTATATTTATGTTCAGATTCCTCATTTGCTGTATTCTGATACCATCCTCGCGGTTAGGCAAATAGAATCCCGAGTTTATCGGAGCAGGAATACCCATTCCATACCGATTCATCATTTCAGCAATAGTGAACGGTTTTTTATCTATGTCTCTTATATCGGAAAGGCACATATGCGATTCGGCGTCATAATAAAACCATGATGTCGGGTCAAAGTCTTCTCCAACCGCACTGTTCCATCTGCCATATCCCATACGTAAATTTGCAGGAGAATTGGCTGCAAGAAAACAAAAATGTAAAATCAAATGTTGAAAAAAATCGTTGCGATTCTCCAAAGCTTCAATAAGTGCCTGCGATAAAAGATGAATGGATCTTAAATATGCATTTACAAAATCATCATTTCCGACGCCATTTGGATACAAAGCGCTTAAAAGAAGTTCAACTCTGTGCCTTACCTCATGTATAGGAGCATTACAAATACTAGAAACAGCATCATCTATGTACTTCGAGCTAATCGAGTGACACACCGTATTACGTCCATCATGATTCCTTCCCGCCCTCCTTATATATGCAAAAACATGCCAGTCACTTGCTGTTCTTCCTCTATGTCCATATACTCCGAGATCATTCTTTATAACCCAACTCACAATCAGCATATCCTGTTCTGATTTATTTGAGCAGAGATTTTCCTCAATTAAATCCAGCTTCCACTTGTTAATTGTATATGTAATACCACAATAAGAACCAGGGAGATAATTACTTTCACGATAATACGAGCTGTTTTTCTCTCCGGTGAGAGGATATTCCGGTTTATCGGAAAGAGGATATTCCGGTTTATCGGAAAAAAGAAGCCAAGAAGATTTAAGTTCATGGTCATAAATTCTGCCATTGCCGTCTTTTACAACATAATGACTGTCAATTAAATTATTGTTATTTAACAGGAGCTTACCATCGCTGCTGAAAACGGGAGAAACCAGTACCGATTTTATGTCATAGTGCCCGTTCAACCGGCTGAAAATAACATGAGAGTGTGTTAAATCTCTTGCAGAGATTTTCTTTTTACCCAAATCCCGTGAAAATCCTATTGCGTCAAAAACTGCGGCACTGTCCGTTAAACTTGGATTTTTAGAGTAGGCCTTTTTATTCGGTGCTCCGATCCCGGCAGAAAACTGTAGATCATCAACAGCCATCTGATTTCTTTTTTCCAAGAAATCGGCATAATCCTCCACAAATCCTTTGGAACTCGTTCCCGCATTATTTGCACATTCCGCACACAGCCTAAGACATTCTATATTTATTGAACCGCTCCATGGCTCACAGGGCGAATTCTCCAAAAAATAAATATCAACGTTTGTTTCACCCAAAAACCGCACTTGCTCCTTATCCTTAGACTCACACCTCCAGCGCAGTTCCTCTGTACATTTTCCATATTTCCCTTTAAAATTGGATAGACACGCATCGAGAGTTATTTCAACGGATTTTTTCCCTGAAAAAGAAACCGACTTTTCCACACTTTGAATTATACTGCCCTGTTTATTCTCCGCATATATTGTAAAGTCTTCATCATCACCCTTATAAGACAGCTTAACCTCTAAGCTGCCCCTTGAAGTCCCATTCTTCACAAAAACTCCGGCTGAATTTTGATTATCAATATCCTTTTGATCGTATTCGATCTCCAATCCGCCTTTTAAATACGACTGCTTTATGGATATGTAGGTTTTCTTCTTTTTTTCGTCATCATCGTCGTCATCATCGTCATCATTATCGCTTTTGTTGCTGCGTTTCGGGGGTTTGGGTACGGCTGCCGCAGCAACCGTTTTGCCAAGCGACTCCCAAAGTAAAGCAAGTGCTACGGCAGCTAAAATTGCCAAAAGGATTGCGGTGATGGATTTCTGATTCTCGTCATCTTGGTAGAGATAATCCAAAAGCTTTTTCAGCGTTCCGTTTTTTTCCATCGCCTTGATCAATGCATAAAATTCATCGGGCTTCAAATTGTCATAATGGCTGAGAAGTATCTGAGCCTCCTTCATAGACGCAATTTTACGGTATACAAATTCATACATACCTTTGTCTATATCTAAGTCACCGTTTGATTTCTTGTGAACGCCGTTATTAGGGTAAACGCCAAACAGATGATAAGCCCAATCCACCAACAGCTCTACCAGCAATTTGATCTGCCATTGCGCAAATTCGCTGTATTCCCGCTTGCTGTCGGGACCTTTTCTTTTTTTCATTTTGGAGACTTCTGCGTCTGTTCCTTTGACAAGAGCAAGTTTTGCTCCGTTAAAGGTGAATTTTCCGTCAGCCTCCTGCAGCAAATCCTCAGCGAAATCATACAGACGCAGAGTGTTTTTATCAAAAACGCTGGGAGAATTTTGAAACAAATCACGTATTTGATCAACACTTAATGCCCCGTTTACAACATAACAGCTGTTAATATATCCTGAAAACTTCCCGAATTGGATTTCTCCTGTTTCGCCGGTCATATTGCGGGTGCATCTGAGCTGAACCGCATCGTTGAAATATATTTGTATTTCGCTATTGTCAAATATTACTGCCACATCTGTCCAATAATCGGTTTTTACAGATTCGGCAGAATTTCCTATTCCATCAAAGCAGGTAACTTTAATTGTCGGTGTACCCATATCGAAGGAATCGTACAGTTCTATACGAATGTGCGGCGTTTCAAATATTACTCCGCCACATTCCTTATTAAAGGCATAAAATGAGAAAAACAGTGTGAATTTTTCGGGAAAGCTGATTTGCGGAACGGTCAGCGTTCCGTCGCTGCAATCCAACGTATAAACAAGATTTTCTATGCAACAGTTATTAAGCTCGGCGTTTAAATTCTCCGACGGAGACGTGAAATCGATCTGCTTGTAAAAGTCCGTGGATTTTCCCACAAGTGTAGAAATCACGCCTTCCTCACTAAGACAATGATTGAAAATCGTAACCTTGTAAACAAAGCTTTCCCTGAGCCCTTCACCAATCCTGATGAATTCGGCATCTGCACAATTAAACAGGATTTTTTCCTTAACCACGCAAAAGCTGTTGCAGTATAACAGCATCTCGTTTCCGTCATATACGGCGGTAAAAGTATTTTGACAATGAAGAGGAATTTTTTCATCAAAAACCTTTTCAAAGGTTTTCGATTTAAAGCTGATACGCCCTTCGGAAATACCTACCGAAAATAACGATCCAAGTGAGAAAACTATCCCACGTTCATTCCATGAGTTTGTCAGACATTTTATGCAAATTGAAAACTTATTTTCGCTCATACCCTTCCACGGTATCTTTGCGTAACCATCTTTTTCAAAGCATAGTGCATAAAATCCGTTTGTATTCATCAAAATCCCTCATTTCACTATATTTATAATTCTGCAGCCGCCTAACAAGGCATGCGTGTCATTAGCTTCCATTTCAACCTTTCCAGCAAGCAGGTCGCTTATAACCAAAGCGCACTGCTCAAGTCCGACGACTTGATTGTCTATTTTCCAATAAGTCACCTGTATGTCCGCTTTGCCGCTCTCGGCAACCTCACTCCAAACCAGAAGCTCTGCCGAAAAATTAGCAGGAACATTCACTGTTGTAAAAATATACGCCGAGTTTTCGTTGTCCTTTACAAAAACGTTTTCTCTTATTATATTAAGTTGATCGTTCTGTATACCGTATTTTGTTCCATATGGCGTTTCCCCTTGTACTTTAACATAAATTCCTGTCCACACACATTGATTTTCCATGTTTGAAAATTTGACCCACTGCTCATTTTTACCTTTAGGGAAGCTTCGGGCACTAACGTTTCTGGCAGCTACATTTTTTTGGTTTATCCACCGTATGTATTTATCGTAATTATTTATAGAAGAAAAATCAGGATTCTTTTCCTTAGTGGCAACGGCAACAAAACAGTTGGGATGAACTCCTGATTCGCTGTTTTCATAGATAAATGCAGGAGTTACACCAATCTCTCTCGGTGCTATGGACGCTATTCTTACAGGGTTTCCATCCTTTGTCTTCATCTCATACTTTTGCCAATCCGAAGGATTATTATACAACCCGAGATGGTTGCGATACAAATGGATATAAAAATCATTGATAATATCGTCTGAAGTATTTTTAAAACGTACGTAAATACTCATATTTCCCGAACCGTCTCCGTCTTTACTGATATCGGATGAATATGTTTTTCTCAGGTATTCAAGGGGATTTGAAAGTTTTATTTTCTGTACAACAATATCCGGAGAATTATTTGTACATACGTGATCTCCGGTGTCATTTAAGGACTCCCTAATAAGAATAGGAAGATTCTCTTCCAGAATCTGCATGTTTTCAGCTTCCATTTGTAATATCTCCTTTTATTAAATTTTTAATGACTATGTGAACGCACCTTAAACCAACCACATCATACGGTGCACACAATCAATATTTGACTAATTACAACAAACAAATCAATTATTCATATTTTGCATTAATCTTCAAGATGTAATTGAGCTTGTTCATATAAAAATAGCATCAAAAATCATAGCAAGCATAACTTCAGAAAGAAAAATAACCTCAAGTTAATCATAGCGAGTGAAAACTTTACAAAAACTATCATCTGAAAAAATAGCGTTCAACTTTATTGTGATGTTTTGTATAGGTCTTTTTCATAATTCCAAAGTTCCTTACGATTTTTCTTTGAGGGAACAACTGGAAGAAACCCTATGATCGCTTGCTAAAGTACCGCCTGTTTTACCATCTTCATAAGCCCTTTCCATATGAAGATAGTGGTTATCGTCCAAGTAAATCGTCTCAATCGTTTTTCTGCTTTCCAGAGCATCATGATTATTTCCGAGTGATAAATGAAAGACAAACGGGGACAACTTAGAAGCACAGTAAAGATGTATTTTTGTTTTGAACGTCCTATACTCTGTTCTCAACTTGATTTTCGAGCGCCAGCAGAATCAGGGTGATGCTGTCAATGCACAGAACGACAGAACGTTAGATTAAGTGTCTATTATATTCATTCCCTATATCTATTCAAAATTTTTTGACCATCTGTTGAATTTTATGTAAACTGAGTGCCATTTCTCGTACTTTTTCGATAATGCTCTCCATTTGCACATTTTCAATTATATCCAGTACTGCACCAAGGAACTGATAGTTTATTATTTCTGATGGTTTGCTTATTAGTTTCATGCTTATATTTTAGTGTTTTTGTAAAGTTTTATGTGAACACGCTCTAAAAAACCAATTGCAGATTTCATTTAATAACCCCTGTATTTTGTGCTTGTCTCAGTAATGATACCACACAATTCGCCAAATTTCAACATAAAACCACCTGAGTGATCACAATTTGACGGTGAACGGCATATTTTTTCAATCCTGACAATTTTACGAAACTTCAATACCATATCACAATATGCAGCAACCTAAAAATTGATCACGTTTTTTGATGTCGTAAATCTTTTTACTTCATTCGGCTAATTACAACAAATCTATATGTCATTTTTTGTCAAATGTCAAAATTATCCCCTATAATGACAAAATTGGACATTTGTGGGATATTCAAAAGGGCTTGTCTTAATAAATTAAAGTATAATGTATTTATGAAAATTTTTCAATACATTTAGCGCACCGTGTCGAAATACAGCGCAACGTGTAATTTTATCAGTGTTTTTACCAATAACTTACTGCCATTCTTTGTTGATTTTTACATTTTTTTATTTATATTTGACCTCCAATATTTATATGAATCCAGTTATTATGTTACCCATTTATGATCACAATTTTTCTATTGCGACCATATCTCTTCTATCTGGCGATAAATATTGTTTTGGAAGAAAAATTCCACTAATTTGGTAAAATCTACCTTTAAACAAGCTTATGAAACGCGCAATACTCAAAAAATAATTCTTCACACTGATAGAGGTTCAAATTACCACTCATACACAATGTGCACATATTTAAAGTCATTAAAAATCACACAGTCTTTCTCTAGTGCACATAACCCTTATGATAATTCCGTAATGGAATCATTCTTTTCCGCGATGAAGTGTGAGGAACTATATAGAACAAAATACCGTTCCGAGCAAGAGCTACGAAACGGTATTGATAGTATATCGCTTGCAAGTTTTGATATTAACAGTATTTTTGGTGATATTACCAATAAACATCCGAACCCAGAGGATTATTTAACCAATATCAATAACGGAATAGGTGACATTTCGGATAATACCGGAGATATTGCCGATTCCGTAGCAATTTCCGAGGAAGATCTAAAGTATCTCCGCGATATTGCCGAGCAGGAAACCGTAAATCGCTTTACTACCGCCGAAATTACCGTTGAACAGCATAACACCAACAATATTTCTTCAAAAATGGATATAGACGGCGTTATTGACGAGCTTACAGACGCAACAGCCGAGGCAGTGTATATAATTGCAGAGGGGGTTCATGTGTAAATTATGAGCAGAAACGGTTATGATTTTTATTTAAAGGACTGCCTGCTGCCTATTGCGCCCGATAAGCTGCAAATCAAGATCAATAATGCAAATGATACTCTTACCCTTATTAACGAGGGGGAAATCAATATTTTGAAAACCCCTGAGCTGACGGATATCGAATTTGAGTGCAGTATCCCACAGGTGAAATATCCCTTTGCAAGCTATAAATCGGGCTTCAAGGGGGCTTCCTATTTTTTGAGTTACTTTGAAAGCTTGGAAACAAATAAGAAACCCTTTCAGTTTATTGTTTCAAGGACCATGCCGAATGGCAAAGTCCTTTTTTCAACCAACATAAAGGTGTCAATGGAGGATTATAAAATCACCGAACAGGCAAAGGACGGATTTGATCTGACGATAAAAATCAAGCTGAAACAGTATCGGGATTTGGAACAAAAACCATAAAAATCAAGCTCAACAACGGCAGTGCGGCCCCAACGGCGCAAAATACACAATCAGCTTCCACAGTTCAAACCTCTCCGCCTATTTGTATCGGTTCGGAGGTGATCGTCAACGGGCGGCTTCACGGAAGCAGTTACGGTGACGCGCCCGGGCAGACACGGAGTAATTACCGCGGGAAGGTCAATTTTATCAATCTTCAGGGGTCGCACCCTTATCATGTTACAACTCCTGAGAGCGGTTGGCTTGGTTGGGTTGCTAAGCGACCTTGAAGTTTATCATAAGTAAGGGGGTGATAAAGTGAATAAAATCGACTGGAAAAGAAAGCTGACAAGCAGAAAGCTGTGGGTTGCGGCTGCGGGACTTGTGACGGGACTTATTCTCGCCTTCGGCGGCAGTGAGGAAACAGCGCAGACAGTAAGCGGCAGTATTATGTCAGCGGCAAGCGTTATTGCTTACATAGTAGGCGAGGGGCTGTCTGACGCAGCCGGAGCAAGAGCAACAATAACAAAAGAAAACAATGATAACAAGGAGGATTAAAATTATGGCAACAAGAATTAAAGGCGTGGATATTTCTGTATGGCAGGAAGGTATTCCTTTTGACGAAATCAAGAAAGCGGGTGTGCAGTTTGCGATTATCCGTGCAGGTTGTGGAAAGAACAAGGACAGTCAGCTGGACAAATTCGTTGCTGAATGCAAAAAGCATGGAATCAAGTACGGCTTTTATTGGTACAGTTATGCGCTGACCGTAGACAGAGCCAAGGAGGAAGCAGAAAGCTGTATATCTGTTATAAAGCAGTACAAGCCCGATTACCCCGTTTATTACGACATTGAGGATAAGAGCCAAATTGGACTGCTCACCACCCGCACCCGTACTGATATGTGTCACGCTTTCTGCGACACGATACGAAAGGCAGAATATACTGCGGGAATATATGCAAACCCCAGCTGGTTCAACAATTTCCTTTACAAGAGCGAACTTGTTGATGAATATGAAATCTGGCTTGCTCACTGGACGGAGAACCCCAATGTACCCAGTAAATACAACTACAATCATAAGGTATGGCAGTGGGGGCTTGACAATATCGCTGGATACAATGTCGATGGCGATCTCTCCTTCCATAATTACAGCCTTTTGGGACAGAGGAAAGCAATCCCGAACCCGAAAAGAAACCCACTGCCGTCAGGATCCATGCAATAATTGAAATTGGTGATGAGGTGAATTTCAAGGGCGGCAATCACTACATCTCTTCAACAGCGACTACGCCCACAGGCGGCAAACGCACGGCAGGAAAGGCAAGGGTTCAATACATAGCACCCAACGCCCCCCACTGCTACGCTTTGACCCCTGTTGAGGGCGGCAGCAATGTGTACGGCTGGGTAGATGCGGAACTGGTAGAGCCTATCGAGGAAAAACCCGAAATTCTCCAGCTTGGTGATAAGGTGACTGTAAACAGCGGAGCAACGGACTACAAGGGACGCTCTTTAGCGTCGTTCGTATACAAAACTGTATACACGGTTATGCAGATCGGCTGCGGCATAGCTCCCAATTATATCGTAATCGGATTGAACGGAGCGGTGACGGCTGCGGTTAAAGCGGAGGATCTGAAGAGACAGTAAAATTCGGGTTAAACGCCGATTATTTCTTAATTTCGAATAATATTTATAAAAATAACCCTCACAGGTTGGTTGTGGGGGTTATTTTGACAAAAGTTTTCAAAGGTTGAAAATAGACCAAATTATGATATAATAAACAATGTTGATAATTTTTATAGACAGGATTATGTTTTTTAGGGATAATGCATTTACACGGTTTATTTTTCATAACTATAATAAAGCCGAGTGGTGTTTTGTTTACTCTTATATTTTTCTATTCTTGATGCCATTTCACATTTATATCAAACTAAAAACAATTTGAGATTTAAATCTTCTATTGATCCTCATTATTTTCAATATTGTATACTTTTTATAAAGCCTCACATAATGATAATTAAACAATTTTATCATCTGCATAAGTTTTAAATTCAACGTTTGGAATATATTTTTCCATTTCTTCATCAAACCTTTCAAAACATACCGATATTGTAGAAACGGAATCTAATGAAAAGAACCTATGTATATTAGTATAAATAATAAGTTTATTTCCATTTTCATTTGGGAATATATCACACCTATATGCAGAATAATTACTTCCTTTACTGATTACTGCATAATAAATCTGTTCACTATTATTATCCTCGCAGATTATTATTTCATATTCTTTTTTAGTAGATGCCTCTCTATATTTATATTCAGTCATAGATATAACAGTTACTAGCATCAATAAAAAACATATAAAAATATTTGTTGCAATTTTATCTCCCAACATACTCCAAAATGCGATTACAAAAATCATAACAATAGTAGTTAAATAGATTAAAGATGGTAAATCAGCACTAAAGAGTTTTATGACTGAAAAATTTGTTTCCATGAAGATACATATTATAATTTCAGCAAAGATTGGTAAAGCGAACCAAACAGAATTTACAATTAACATCCAAATCATATTTACTATTTTTGATTTTTTTAATTTGGAGGTCAAAGTCTTTCGAAAGCGATTTGTAAAAAAGCAGTATAATAACCCAACTGACCCAAAACATAAAAATAATAACAAAATGATTAAATCTGTTTGATTCAATGAGAAGTCATAGTAATTCAAGTCAAAAGAAAAATATGCAACTTGTCCAAAACTTATTATCTTTAATAAACCTGTACCGATTATAGCCATAATTGCTAATATAATCGAAACAAATTCGATTTTTAATTTAGCACTTTCAACTGTTTTTCTTTTTTCAGATTCTTAATCTTTTGTTTTACCAATGTAATGGTTTGAAATTATTTGCATAAAAAAACACCTCCTAAGAGTTTTGCATGTAAATATTCTAACACTGTACACAATAAAGATAATATGTAGCGTTCTTCCTTTAGTTTGTTGCACAAATAATACCGCACAATTCGCCAAATTTCAACACAAAACCATCTGAGCGGTCAAAATTTGGAAATGAGCGGTATTTTTCTTAATAAATTTTAACAGAATTTAAAGTACCTTCCCACAAGAGGCACGTTTTAGCATGAATTTTTGTTGTTATACATTTTTTATTTATGTGTACTGCCATGCAAATCTTTACTATCTACAATTTTGGCTTTTTTATAATCCTTCCAATCCAGCCTTTGTCCGCACCTGTCGCAATATGACATGAAATCACGTTCCAAGCTTATCTTACATCTTGGACAAATGTAATATAAGTCATATTGATGGGCATAAGTTTGAAGCCTCACCATTTCATTTACTTTCATGGGGATTTGAAAAGATGCCATTTCTTTCAATATTCCAATATCCTCTGGAAGTGTTTTTGGCGGTTTTTTTAAGATCGTTTTCATAGGTAATCATTTTCCTTTCAATGTTTTCATGGCTTTATTAGCCATGTGCATTGAAAGGATCATTTTGTTTTTAGATTACATATATAAAATTTATATCATAATTTTTATATCTTTTCAAGACTTTTTTCATAAGGTGTCAAAAAAACTGCTTGAGAGTATTTTAGGGAAGATATAAAAAAGCGGTGAACCAAAAATTCACCGCTTCAGACCTCTTTCATTCCGAAAAGGAGGAGCTTAGACTTTTTCGACAGCCAAAAAGCCCGCGAGGCTATCCCCGCGGGCTTTGTTCTTACCTTATTATCACAATCCCGAACACACCATTTACAAATATAAAGTAAGGTGTGTTCGGATTTGAAATAGTCTGTGACATTGTTACCAAAAAGATTTTTTGGAGAATGAGCATAAAAATACGCTTCCTGTATGTTGGGAGTGTATTGGGTGCAGCGTCACGCTGCTGTAATTCGTTGACAAAAAAGATTTTTTCTTCACGCTAAAAAACACCCAACTTTTACTATTTATATTATAATATATTGCCACACTACTGTCAATACCTTTTTAAACAAGTTGACAGTCAAGTTGACAGTTTTAACATTTTTACGTTCTCGTCTCTAATTCACATAAAAAATCCAAGTAAATCAAACTGCTTGAATAAAGAATTTATAAGTTATCCCAACCAAGTAGCAAAACAAAAGAGTTCGGATATTGAAGGGGATTCAAAGAGAATAGGCATCAATGGTTGTTTTTGTCCCAAATTAAAATCTTCGAAATTTTAATTTAATAGGTAGATGGAAAAGTTTAAGTAACCCGCAAAAGTTACCCAAAGAAGATATGGAATCATTAGATACCCTGCCGGTTCTGATATTTGGTAGAATTTAATGGTTGTTTTGAGGATCAGAAGCCACAGTATTACAAGCCAAATAAACGCAAACAGATATAAGCTCAGATTGAAAAAAATAATGGACCAGAAAAAGTTAAATATAAGCTGAAGTCCGTATGTGATCAAAGCAGATCCATTTGGCTTTCTGGATGTGATCACCAGATATGATGCAATTCCCATGAGAATATACAGAATCGTCCAAGCTACTGGAAACAGCCAGCCCGACGGAGCTAGAATCGGCTTGTTTATTGAATCGAACGTTTGCATACTATTTCGTGTTAGAAGCGCAGAAAGACCGCCGACCGCAAGCGGTATGGCAATGCAAAATATTAGAGTTTTCCACTGTTTTTTCATAAAAATCCCCCCTACTACTTTTATGATTTAATCTGTACTTTTATTCTATTCATATAATAAAAAGTGTGTATACCGTAATGGAATCATTCTTTTCCACAATGAAGCGTGAGAAGCTATATCAAACAAAATTCCATTCCGAACAAGAACTGCAAAACGGTATTGATAAGTATATCGCTTAATATAACACGATTCGCCCACATAGAGCGGTAGGAAACAAGACACCATTAGAAACAGAAACCGCATTTGCCGATAAATAAACGCTTTATATCACTTCAAATTGTAAACAAGGAGTTCAAATCTTGATCCTTTGAATTTTTACTTGACAGTTTTAACACTTTTACAATTTCGTCTCTAATTTGCACAAAAAATCCAAGCGTATCAAACCGCTTGGATAAAGGATTTATAAGTAATCCCTCTCAAATTCCAAAATCAAAGGATTCGGATTTTGAGGGGAATTCAGTTATTATTAGCATTGTGTTTTTTCAATTGCATCTATTCTGTTAGCTCCAACAGTCTTTCCATGTCATCAGGAACCTGAACTTTTATGTCCTCGACAAGATTCTGGGTTCTTATCTTAATTTTTGCTCTATAATTCTCGTCAAGCTCACGTAGGGCTTTATTGAAGTCAGCATAAATCCCGAGAACTATTTCTTCCTTGATAGACTCTCCTGCACGGATACTTTGCAGCAAAAGGGCGTAGTCACATAACCCTCTCAAGAAGAAAAGATAGTTCTCATTTACACCGCCATGTGTTGAATTAATGGAATCATCAAGGCTGCGGTTAATTGCTGCGCGAGCTTCTACATACTTTTTCTGTTTAAAAAGAATTTCTGCCTTTTCAAATGCACAGGTTGGGCAAGAACCTATTAATTCGTTTGACAAAGCATCATTAAGCAATTTAAGCATGGCTTCTGGTTTCTTTGTCATTAGCTTGGCAGTCTCTCGATATCCACCTTCTTCGTATGGAAGAAGCTTTTTGTACGCACGCGCTAAATCAGCCGCTTTTTTCTTGTAGCGATCTCGTTCTTCAATTGTAGTGGCAATACTATCTTTAAGCCGATTCATATAAATGATGCCGAATGCAAAGCAACGCCATGTCCACTCGGACTGTTCGATAGATTCGAGAGTTGCAAAATGCGTTGCGCATTTGTCTAACCTTTCACAGTCAATTCCGTAGATTAAATAGTCCGCAAGAAGATCAACATTCATTGGAAATCGGGCCAAACCACAGTCAAGAATATCACAAGCCAGGCTGTCGAACCCGTTTCCGCCTAAAGTAGCCGCAAAATTGTGAAAGTGATCAGAATTGCCCACCTGTGTCTGTTGAGCAGTAAGTTCCTGCACCATTTCAAACAAAGATTGACGAGCCACCGGATTATCTTCGTTATACCTTTCTGCCTGGTTAATCTCAATGATATAACCCTGGCAGATTGTAGCTACCTGCTTAACGGAAAGTACTGCCGAGTTTCTTTTCTTTTCCTCTTTTGATTCCTCTGTAGTTGGATCAGTTATAGAAACTTTCCTAGCCATTTGCGTACCTCCTATTACTTCTTATCGCCGATGTCCGAATCCGAAGTTGCTTCTTCTGCTTCACACTCGGCCATTTTTCTGTCAAATTGACGAATTATATCGTCAAAGTCACCTTGGGTTTGAATTCCCATTGCATCCAGATTTAGTTGGGTATCTTCATTAACATTTTTTTTCTTGGCATCGACAACAGATATCTCTATTGCCTTTGGCACAACAAAAGGAGAATTACTCTGAACTGGTTTTTGCTGATCAAGAGGGCTAAACGGGCTCGTACTACCCATATCAAATTGATTGCCACTCAATACAGGGGCGAGACGGTGTTTTATCTCATCCGATAACTCGAAATTTGTAGTTTGTCTAGGACTTCTAGGAAGACGTGCGAATTCGAGTATAGTATACTCTCTATCACCAAACCTGTCAATATCCAGAAGATTGACTTTTGCCGGTTTCAATCGACCGCATAATACAAGAGCTTCACATTTCTCTTTGCTAAAGTGTTGCAAGTCATAAACAGACAAGTTAGGTGTTCGATTGCGTTGCTCACCGCAGAGATCGGAAATCTCCCTTAGCAAATCGTATTCACGGCTTGTGAGATATATCCAGTTGGCACAATTGCTTTTGATGGTTTCTGCCTCATCGCCGTATCTCTTAATAAGTTGGTGTTTTCCTTGAACGGCAAGAATGAAACGTATATTGCGAGATCGAGCTGCAGAAATCAATGTCGACATGGATGAAATCGGTGGAAGAGACGAGAACTCATCCAGAACAAAATTAACTCTTTGATTCAACTTGAGATCATCATTTGATACTGCTTTATATATGAGGTACTCATATGCCTGTTTGACAAAAAGACTAACCAAATTATTATAGGTGCTTTTTTCATCAGGAATTATAAGGAATACCGCACATTTCCCCTTGCCAATTTCACCAATATCTATATCGTTGTTGGCAAGCATATCAAGCAAAGATGGACGAATCGTAAAGGTACGCATCTTCTGATCAAATGTAGACAGAATCGAATTACGTGTGTCATTAGGTGCGTAAACAGATCCACTCAAACTCGCTTCAACCAATTCATCTTCAGAGGCATATTTCCAAAGAAGAGATCCCTGCGCTCTGAATGCTCCAGTAGTGTTTTTGAATAGTTGTTGCCTCAATTTCATGAGGCTACTCATATTAACAGCAGATTCGTCCAAGCTATGATCTTTGGCATATCTAAACAGAAGGAGAATTAAACCAAACAAGCAATCTGATGCACTATAATCCCAAAACGGATCTTTTGTAGAGATTTCCTCCATCATTAGGTTGTGTGCAACATCATTCGCAAATTCAGCAGCTCTGTCAATATCTCCTGAAAGATAAAACCTATAAGGAATTGATAGAGGATTCCACGAGTTGCCTAACTCAGGATCCCTGATATTAATAACAATAATGTTATATCCTTTATCCTGCAGTTCTGCGGCACAGCGATTATGGATCTCGGCTTTCGGATCGTTAATAATCATGCTCTCGCCGGATTTGCCGATTATTTTGACTGTAGGCTCAATGACACATCTGGTTTTGAGTGAGCCAGTAGAACCCCACACCAAGGTATGCGTATCTGAGGAGTCTATAGCAATCAAATTACGCTCTGCATCGTATGCTAAAGGCACTCCTCCAACATACTCACCTCTTTGTCTATGTGTGAAAATTTTAGAAGGGTTTCTCTCACCGACAGAGAAATGGGAGAACTCCTTAAACAATCGTTCCTTGCTCCCAAGATTAATGTTTTCAGCCATCTATTCCAAACCTCCTAATTATAATCTGGTATTAGTATCTGTTGGTGACATATTAGGGACTCTATCAGTTAAATTCTCATATGCTCTAAATATTTTCATAGCTTTTTGCATTAAATTCATTTCTTCCCAGGCTTGTTCACAGACTTCCTCGAAATCTTCACTTAGTCCCTGCTCCAATAGTTTTAAGATTTCACTGACTTCATACTTCAAATCATTATCTATTGGTGGCCGATCCGCAGAGTTTTTATGAATAATTAAGGACGCTAGATCGATGATGTTGCTGTTGTTCACGTTCACGGTTTGTTGATGCCTTTGTCCTATATTCTTAGACTCGTTCTCACTTGGAACTCTATCACCATCAACAGGATTATCTTCAGAATCGGGTTTCGGATGAACTAAGCTTGAACAACACTTATACCCGCCCTCAGAATAAATACCTTTATTAACCCAGATTATAAATCTGAATGGTTTTTTATCATCCAAGAAAGCACGCAAATTTCCAATCACTTGACGAACTCTACTTGGATCAGGTGTTATAGGAGTTGTTTTCTTCTCCCAAATTAAAGAAATCAACTGATTAACACTTTTAGGTGAAGGATAATTTTCAGCTAGGCAATAGAAAACATCATATTCATAACTCTGTAAGTTAGATTTCAATATGACATTATTGTCAGAATAGAGAGTATGATCCTCAAAGTTAAAGACTCGTCCATCTGTTAAATATATCTTTCCTTTTTTCTGATCATTCAAATTACTCACCTCTACAATCTAACTATAGTCTAACATAGGGCTAACACCTAGGGCGTATCTGAAAACCAAGCAATTTAGTGTAAATGCGTGGCGATTTCAAGGAAAAAAGCGCAGGAATACTAAAGTATTCCGAGCATTTCTGACGCAGAAAGCGTCCGCAGTTAGTAGAAATTGTGCAAATTGCGACTTTTCAGATAGCACCTAATTAAAAAATAATTATCAGTCTATTTAGGAACTCACGCTCACTCTGTAAAATGATTTACAGAGGGTAGACATGCAATCAAACATGTTTGAGATTCTCTCAAAAAAGCGAGAGGAGAGCTCATCATGAAGAAAGATACTTGCACCACTTTTGTAAACGGTCTTAACACCATTCACAAGGAGGGTATCATAATCGCAAGAAAAGTTGAAATGCCAAAGGTTTTTCCAAGCAGAAATCCTTTACAATCAATCCCCTAGCCGCGCTTGCGGCATTACGTACTGTCATACGCCGCACGAATTGATCACCGTGACCCAAGTCAAATGTTCACCAACCTGTACCTTAATAGCGTGGATCCATACATAAAGCGTGAACTGTGGGCGCACTATATTATATTCGGTATATGGACGATATGGTATATTATGTGGCGGGTGCTGTGAATTTACTGAAGGTTAAAATGTCGCTTGCTTCCTAAGAACTGTATGCTCAAGCACTGCGACATTTACCAGCTGACACTCAAAATCTTTGGCGGCAATATCGAGGACGGGACGGTGGAGGGATAATTCATTCTTAGGCGTGAACCATCGAAAAAATAAAAGAAAGGCGGTGGCAATTGTGGAAATCGCAAATATAGTCAATGAAATACTTAACGGCGTTGGTGTTTTGGGTTTAATAGGCGCATTGGTGTGGCTTGTTCGGTTGGAGGGCGTAGTGAAGCAGAACTCAAGGGAGATCGCGCGGCTGGAGCATATCGAAGAACAGACCAACGCACAAGAAGTACGTATCAAGCAGCGGGACGAGGAAATGCGAACTATAAAATTTGCACTTGACGAACTCAAAGAGCGCGTCACAAAGGTTGAAACTCATCAAGTCAGCACGGGCGAGTCCCTTGTACGTATTGAAACCAAACTCGACATCACGCTCGGCAAGCACGAGCAATAAAGCAAAGCCTGGCGGTAG
This sequence comes from uncultured Ruminiclostridium sp., assembly GCA_964636555.1. Lineage (GTDB taxonomy): Bacteria > Bacillota > Clostridia > Oscillospirales > Ruminococcaceae > Ruminiclostridium_E. The sequence continues at coordinate 158,216 of CAZWRZ010000002.1, read as the reverse complement.
CTCGCTGGGCTTATTTGTCCAGAAAGGAGGAACACCCCTATGGGTAGGTGCAGAAAAAAACATCGAGTTTTCCAAAATTGTTTTACTTGTCGTAATGGTTTAATACTTTGTTGTCGTTACTGTGAGCATCGTCCTTTTGTTTGTTAATTATACACAGTAATCAGACATAAAAATACACTCACTATTTTGTTGGGAACGTATTAGCTACGGTGCTTCGCCGATGTGCTTCATTGATGGAAAAGTTTTTAATTAAGCTGTTAATGTTTTAGCACTCTTTGAATAAAGTTAAGGTTTTGCTGGTTTCTGCCAAAAGACCTTGTATTTATATTACAGCATGTAAAAAAACTAATTTCCCAACTTACTTTTAATGATGCTGATCATATCATCATAATTGTTTTGCAACTTGTCAAATTCGATTGCGCTGATATATTGACTAAACGCAAATGACTGCCATTCTTTTTTTGCATAATCATCTAGCAATAATGGGAATATATACCGCTTATTTTCACCAAAACCTTTTAAAAACATCATGAATGCAGAACTTAACTCATTGGTTGTAAATCCTTTATTATAAAAATCTTTATTTAAGATTAAAAGATAACTCCTAGCTTCAGACAATCCATACGCAATTTTTTCGACAATGTTGTCCCCCCACTTTATGGAAGTATCATCTCGAAAAACCTGTAGATTTGTATTAGAAAGCCTTTTCTCAAGTTCTAGTGCAACTACTTTCGCCTCACTCGCATACGAAATAAATATATCAAACTTCATGTTCATAATCAATAATCAACCTTTCTTTTATTAAATTTATCACATCATCCATTGTCATACCATTCCTAACGATTCCTTTATGATGAAATTGTGGATATTCTTTTTCAAAGGCTTTTTTAGTTTTATCATCCTTCCACATAACAAGTAACCGATTTTCCAAGTTTTCACGAACTGTATTATTTATTATAGCATGAATCTGATATCTCATAAAAGTGCTTTTTGCAGTTGATTCTTCATCAAAATATACGAATATGGGTTTTTGCGATTTAATCATATTAGATAAATAATCCATTGTATCTTCGCCCCATCGAATCGACCTGCAAAACATATTGGCTCTGCTACAATATTCCTGAATGCTATTCAACTCTTCTGAAGAACTGTTATCAAAGAGTGCATAAACAATAGAATTGTCATCCTGATTTGGTTGTTCCTTTTCAACATAGTTTTTCATAGTTCCCAAAAGTGAACGGTTGCTAATATCTTTAATCTCTCCATACAAATCCACAACAGCATTTGAAAACACCTCTAGACCGTTACCGTCACCCCAGCCAATACTTTGGCAGATAATGCCAATAAAAACTTCATCGCTTAAGCATAGTGCTTTTTCCCTATTCTCAGGTGATATATTATTCATAAGAATTCCAGATGAAAAATTATATCTAGCTACTATGATTACTTTACTGATATCTGTATTAGAGATATTATTTTTAAAAAAATCATAACTATCTTCTGACAATACTTCATCCAATTTAACTTTTGGGAAGATAAATTGTATTTTTTTCTTACTTTTGGTTATATATGAATATTGTCCTTCTGTATCTGTATCAACTAATTCTATTCCAATTGACTCGATCAAAGATTTACTGAGATGTTCCCACTCTGCCCAGTCTGCTGCATTTTTTCTTTGATCAAAAAGATTCTTCTGCGTATCCGAAATCAGGTGATCACTATAAAGTTTTCCAGCCAATCCAGATGCACGGCCCCTTGTCATAGGGTCTTCCAAAGCAATTAATAATTCTTCCCTCTGTGAACGCGTAAAATATTTGCTCCAAAGATTTCTTGGTGCCTGTTGTATAAACCTAATCGGTGTGCCATAATTCTGCACCTCTTTATCTCGTGACATTTCAATTAGTCTTCTCCGAGTAATCCCAGGCACATGACGGTTTTTTATGCGAACAAGTTCTAAGGGCAATCCATATTTCACGCAATTTGACAATTTGTGAAATTCAGACATTAATGGGTTATTATTTTCTCCTACTGTTGCCATTCTTCTGGGAATGCATTTTGAAATTACTTCAAGTAAATAACCACACATCTCACTAAGATGATCCAAATCGCCGATGGTTAATTGCATCTTTATTCCAGAATTCTTGCCAATTTCGTCTGGTAATTCTCCCTTAAACCAATGCAATAAAATAATTGCTCTGAGCGCAGCTGTTTCTTCCTGATTATCATTTCGAGATTTCAAAAAGGAATCCAAAGGAGATAATGGCCAAAAACCCAATTCATTTTCTGCCTTTTTTAAATAGTTATTTATAGATGTAATAAGAATACTATATTTTGGTTTTTCTGTACCTGGCATACACAAAAAATTCATTTTTTGAATTTCAGTCATTCGACAAACTCTATAAAAAATATCCAATAGATATTTAGCATTATATAAATCCTCTGAACTGTAATCATCTGGAAGCCCTCCGATGTATTTCCTGTATGTGTCACTTAATAAAAAATATATAATGATTGAATTACAGGTTCTTATTGGTAAAGCGAATGGAGCTAATAGATTTCCAAAAGCAGATGTTTTTAAAGGCGCAAAACTGTCATTTTCATTGAGCCCAAAGTTTAATTCTGCCTGAAGTGACTCCTTATCAACTTCAATCAGTTTGGATTTTTTTAATACATCTAAAATATCATTAATTAATGTATGCGGTTCTACACGATTTTTTAATCCATGACCGAAAGTATTATGGTAAAATTTTTCTAAATCCTGTATATTGATGATACCCTGTGATTTACCTGCAATATAGTTTAAGAAATACGGTGCTAGATCTTCGGCACTAAGTGATGAAAAAACAGATTCAATATCTTTTGAAGTAGCATTTACATATCGATCCCAACAACCATTTGTTTCCCCCTGATTATCTGTTATAAGAAAACTTTTTCCTGCTCTATTTGTCATGCCGAGTCTGCCTGCACGTCCAATATAATTTTTGTATGCATGAGCCTCTATATCACATAACATACCCTCTTTTTTGACAGTATGATCATATAAAATAATTACATCTGCAGGAAGATTCAATCCGATAGCCAGTGTTTCCGTTGCCACGATAACCTGAATAATACCATTCTCGAATTGCTCTTCAATTAATTCTCGAGTTCCCTGAGGCAGTGAAGCATTATGAAAAGCGACTCCATGTTGTATGAGACCAGACATCTTTGAAATAACAACATCGTCATCCTGCCACCCCAATTTTGCTTTTAATTCAGGGCTCATTCTTCTTTCAGGAAGAATACTTGAAGAACTGATGGCAGATGCCAATTCCTCAGTTGCTCGTTTACTATGTGTAAATATGATAAATTTAATCGGGGCATTTTCTGTACCATTCTTCAGTTCCTGTTTAATCAACGCAAGCATAAGTTCCGTTTTACGATCATCCTGTCTGCTTTTCCGCCTGTCCTTTCCAATATAATTTTGAATCGTTCCATTATCTTCTTTTGTGTCTTCTTCGTTATTTTTACTTCGGTATTTAACTTTAAACTTACCATTTGTCATGACGACATACTCCTGCAAATCGTTACTTCTTTCTGGAGTGGAGATAACATCAGCATTTAACCAGCATTTTAGTTTACCAATACCGCAATGAATAGTAGTCAGTCCCATAATTCTGATATTATTATAGTCTTTTAAAAGTTTTGCTATTGAAAATTCTATTTTTGCTCCTCTATCAATATCTGCAAGCATTTGAATCTCATCAATAATTATCAATCCACAACTGCTTAAAAAATGTTCATTCTCTTTTTGAGCTAAAAACGAAAAAAATTTTTCATAAACTACAATCGCCAAATTAAAATCTCCAGCCACGATATCGCCATCAAAGTTTTGATAATCAGCTGATGATGGACAAATACTCCAATCATATTTATCATTTGACATATCTTTTTTAAATTGGGAATATTTTTCAGAAACCATAGCTTTGAGTGGTACTAAATAAATTACATTTTTTTGCTGCTCCGAGTACCAGACACAGCGTGCCGCAGCAACTTCTGCTATCAGTGTTTTTCCTGATGAAGTTGTTCCCTGAACAATTAGATTTCTATCGCTCCAAAAATCGCTGCTGTTAAATGCTTTTTTTTGAAGCGGCGTTAATTCTTTTATATTCATCCTCTGTTGAATATTATCTACTATTGCTGGTGGAAGATAGGACATATCTTCATGTTCTTCTTTTAAGTCTAAAAGATTGTTAATCATTCTAATATTCCTCCATATCCTTTAAGAAATACTGATTGTAATTGTTCAGGCAATGTATGAAAAATATTATTTAATTTCAATTTGTCTAACTTTGCCAATGGATTAGACCTATCGTGTTTTATTTTTTTTGCAAGTTCAACACACAGAGACAGGGAATTAATGTACCTGTAATTTTCAGCACTGATTGCATCTATATCACATAAACTTAGTGCGTTAATATGTATGCCATAGAATAAACTGATAGAAATCATTTTTAAGTTATCATCTATTTCTTTTGAAACTGCTGCTTTCTGAGAAACAGCCCGAACCACATCGGTATAATAAGAAGCCTGCTCTCCTAATTTTTTTATGGCCGCATAGCCAACCCAACAGGACTTTCCTATTGCTTCCTCTGTGATTCCCAGTAAACGCAAATACAAAATCATTGCAATTCGTAATCTGGTATCATACATGTTACTAGTATAACGATGCTTTAAACCGCCATACCTATAAGAGAAATACATTTCTCTAATTTTCTGCAACATATCTTGACTTATATGTCTGTTTTGTTGAAGCACTGGTTCCAATTTTTCAAAATAATAGGAAAGTATTTGCACTTTTTCATAGGCATTTTTTTTCGTAATATATACATCATTATTTTCCATTAACTGCTTGCACTGTGCTATTTGAAAGCAGTAACTAAAATAGTAAATGTTCTTTTGACTGAATAGATTCGTAACACTAGCTAAAATATCATAGGTATTAATATCAAGCACATAGCCCTGCAGTTTTCTTCCTATATCAGTTAGACTGTAGGAAAGTTCAAAGGAACTATCGTCCTGTTTTATCAAATTACGGGCTTCTAAGATCACACATTGTTCACCAATTGAATCTAAAAAACCAGTATGTGTACTATTCAAATGATCTGCATTTATTAATAGGTTAGACAATTCTGCTTTGATTTGTTCAACTGTAATAGAATTTGGACTATCTGGTATAATTGACAGCAGATACATCGCTGATTCATTGGGGGACTTGTGAAATATTTTACTTTCTATGGTTTCAATATCTGCTTCAAGGATTTCATCCCATATTTTTAAATTTGTATCCAGTATTATGGTATATGCATACCCTTGTTCACATTTGCCGTATCTCCCTGCTCTACCAATGTAATTCATATATTCATTTTTAGAAATTAGTTTTTTAATGTGTGCTGCTCCAGCGATGGAAGGCTTGGATATATCTGCAACAACCACCACATCAACACCACTGTTCAAACCAAAAGCTAGCGTTTCAGTGGCAAAGACAATAAATAAAGTACCCTCATCGTTTAAAAACTGGTTTTCAATTTCAAATCGCAGTTCAAGAGGCAATGCAGCCGAATGAAAGGAGATGCCACAAAACATCATTTCAAAATCCGAATCATCAAACGCTAAAAAAAGAGTTTCTTCTGATATATTCATATGTTCTAGCATTTCCTCTTTAAACTTTTCCACATTATCAGGATCAGTTCTTTTTAACAACCCGCATTCCAAAAAATTGCGGTAAATTAATTTGGCTTTTTCTTTAACGCGAGTTCGATCATTATCAAAAATTAATATTTTATGCCCAAGTTTACGATGCTCTAAACAAATATGCACTATAATGTCATCAACCTTGCCGCTGACATTCTCAAAAGAAATAAACGGGACATCACCTCTAAGTCTAGTAGTAAATACTCCCTTTTGCTCTCCTGATTTTATTTTATGTCGGATGATGTCTACTTTATTTAAATCTACTGGTCTGTCTAAACTCTTGATTATCAAAAATCTATCTTTGTCTGCATAAAGCGACCAGTCAAATGTAGGCGTAGCCAAAACTACAGTACGAACATTGTGAAATCTTTTACTCCAAGAAAATACCAAGTCAGCTTTTATGCCACGTTCATCATTATCAATTAATCCAAATTCATCAAATATAATTGTATCATATTGTTCAAACATTTTCGGATTTAGTGCTGTAAATAAAAATACTTTTTCATAAATAATAACAGCAATGTCAACCTGCCCATTAAGAATTCGCTTGTCATTTTCCCTGTACTCACTTGTAGAAATTACAACTTCTTTATCGCCAAAAAAGTTTTGCAATTCTGCCATTTTTTGTTTTGCTAATGCACGATAAGGAACTATAAAAAGTGCTTTACCATAATAATTCATTGCAATGGCAAGTTGTGCTATTAATGTTTTTCCAGAAGATGTTTCCCCAATAACAAACAAATCTTTATTTGAGTAAAACTCATCATTTAAAAAAGCTTCGTATTGTAAGTCGGTGAACTTATTGTAACCTTTAATTTCACAAAATAATGACAAATCATTAAATGACTTAATTTCCATCACAGTTAACACCACGTTTTCCGCTTTTGTTTGTCAAATAAATGGCACATTCTCAAAAACTGAAGAACAAACTATTCTTTCAACAAAATTTTTGACTTGATATTGCCAAAATCGAATTATCTTCTTTCGATAGGCAATGTCTTGCTAATAATCGTATTTCAAAGTTTGATGTGCTTAGAAATCTAATTAAACCTTGGTATGTGGATATCAAAAAAAGGTGGTCAAGTGGTACTTTTCGACCAATGCCACTATTGTTCTGTCCCGATAATATTTAATCTAATTGAGGATAGTTTAACTCACAACATGATACTGATAATATACAATTATCCTAAGTTGATCACTTGTGCTTATCCCACTAAACATACCACATATTTCGCCAAATTTCAACACAAAACCACCTGAGCGGTCAAAATTTGACGCTGAGCGGTAATTTTGTTGCAATTTTAACAATAATAAAGCACATTTTCAACCTAACAAGTCTGTTTTGATCACATTTTACTAATCATAACATATTTTCCGTAACTTTTTTGCGAATGTCAAAATCAAAAATTGATGGAACACCCAAAAGAAATTTTCCTTATAAATTTAAGTATAATGTAATAAGGAAAAATTTTCAATACGTTTAGCACAACATGTCGAATTTCAGCGCAACGTGTAATTTTATCGTCAAAACAACCAAAAAATAAATGTTCATGTTGTGAAATTTCACATCACTTTTATCTCTTGATATATCTTAAATCCACCATTAAATATAACCCTTTTATGGAATCAAAAAATGTTAAGAAAATTCAATAGATAAAATCGGATAGGAAAAAACCTACCCGATCTCATCCGTGTTCTTTTAATACACCCTACATCCCCATAGTCATGCCCATATTCTCAGACTCATCCTGTTCTTCCTCAAGTTCCTCGTCAGTGCTTTCATATTCTTCGTTTTCAGCTTCAAAAATGTCTGAAAAATCGGCGTTTTCCTGTTCTTCCACTTCCTCGGAAATGCTCTCACAGTCGCTTACAGCGGCTGTTTCCTGCGTTTCTGTTTGTTCCTCTTCCATTTTCTCAGAAGCTGTCGGTGTCTCGCTCACAGCTTGCTGCTGAGTCAGATCCCTCTCGATCTCGGCTTCGATCAATCCGATCACGAACTCCTTTTGGCTCATGTTATTGCGCTGCAGATAGTCCTTGATCTTATGAAACAGTTCCTCTGGTACCTGAAACGCAAGTGTCCTCATATTACCCATGTTCTTTCCCTCCTGCAAATTAAATTTTGGGCGAAGCTCGTCCTGTAACGCCATTGTAACAAACTCTGCCATCGTCATTTCGTGGTTCTCCAAATACTCTCTGACCTGCGCATGGAGCTCCGCATCAATCTTGACGGTAATTCCTTTCTTTTCGTTAGTTGACATTGTCACTATTCCTTTCCATAAATTTCTTAAAGCAAAGCTCCGCAATTTCCTCAACCGCAGAGCCTGTTTTCGCCGCCTCTATCAGAAGCAGTTCATAAAGTTGTGCCGGAATTTCAATTTCCACTATCAATCTCCTTTCTGATTTCAAATCCACCCTTAAAGGTAATGGTTATCGTATTTTTATCCACAACCGTGACCTTTTCAATAAGCTGCCGCACCACCACATCATCATATTCTGTTATGGCAAAGTCCTCATTTTCGAGTCGTTCCAGTATGGCATCAAGCTCGGCAGAGCCTCGCTGTTTTGCCGCCTGTTTTGCTTTTTCGGTTTCAATAAATTCCCGCAGCGCTTTCATTTCCTCGCTGAATTTTTCGATATCAGCCATTGCTGTAGCCGCCGATTCGGGAACGGTCGCCAGCTTTATCAGCTCGTCTATATTACGGGCAAGTTCATCTATCCTCTGTTGAGCCGCTTGTACGCTCTCGTTTTTAGGGTCAAGCACATCGCTTATGCTTTCCCGAAGCATTTTTGCCACATCGTCCTTGACTTCGCAAAACTCGTTTATTGCACTCATAATTGCTCTTTGGAGCGGTTGTTCATCTATGGTCGGAGAGTTATGACATTTTCTTTTGCCATACTGTATTCGACTGATACAACGCCATTTTATCTCCTTAAAACCCTTTGCAGTCCAAGTCACCCGCCGATAATGTGTTCCGCATTCTCCACAGACAAGCAGTTCGGAGAGCGCATATTTTGCGCTGTATTTTCCTTGTTCCGTTTTCGTAAGCTTTTCGGCTACGGATCGTTTGGCGGAACGCCTTGCCATTTCTTCCTGAACTCGGTTGAAATCTGTTCGGGATATTATAGGCTCGTGGTGATTTTTCACGAGGTACATCGGAAGCTCTCCGTTGTTTTTACGGCTCTTTTTGGTGATGCAGTCGGTTATATAGGTCTTTTGCAGGAGCGCATCACCTGTGTATTTTTCGTTGGTCAAAATTCTCTGAATTACTACTTTTCTATAAGGCGAATCACCGCCCTTTGTAGTGATCCCTCTTGCATTCAAGCACTCAGCGATCTGCTCCATGCTTGATCCGTCAAGGTATCGGCGGAAGATCTCTTTTACAATATCCGCTTCTTCGGGTACGATTTCGGGAAGGTCGTTCTCTCCCTTTTTATAGCCGAGCAACTTTTTGTATTGCATCGGTACATTTCCGTTTTTGAAGCTCTGCCGTTTTCCCCAGGCTACGTTTTTGCTTATGGATTCTGACTCGGCTTGAGCGAAGCATGACATTATCGTTATCAGCATTTCACTTTCCGCTGTCAGAGTATTTATATTTTCCTTTTCTGATACAACTGCTATTCCAAGGGCTTTTAGCTCTCTGATATAGTCCAAGCTGTCTACAGTATTACGGGCGAATCGGGAGAGGGATTTTGTAAGGATCATATCGATCTTGCCTTTTCTGCACAATCGTATCATTTTCAGAAATTCGGGACGTTTTTTCGCTTGAGTTCCCGTAATGCCCTCATCAGCGAATATTCCCGCAGACTTCCATTCGGGGTTCTTGTTGATTTTTGCGGTGTAGTATTGAATCTGCGCCTCATAACTGGTTTTCTGCTCCTTATCATCGGTGCTTACTCTGCAGTATGCTGCTACTTGCAAGCATTTTTCCGACTTTTTGATTTCCTCTTTGGTTTTTGCAGGTATAACCACTATCCGCATATCGTTTTGTGTTGTTATTGCCGTTGATGTCATGTTCTCACCTCTTTTATTGCCGCATATTTTAGTTGAGCGCATTTGAATATAAGCTCCTCGACCTTGTCCTTGTCGGTATTTTCAGTATCAAGCAGTTGATTGATCTCATTGGTCATTCTCTGAATTTCATCAGTAGGCTTGTATTCCATGATTATTATCTCCGCTTTCTGTGGCTTGTCCTGCGGAGCAGGTTTGCGGTATGTATTCCGTTCTGCCTTTATGTGAGCCGCTTGTTCAAAGTCCTTGACGGTAATTATTTGCGGATAACCATTTTCGCCGATATATTTGCGGTTTTCAAGGACACGGCAGACCATGTTCTTGTTCCACTGCGCCTTTCCGATGTTGTATGGAATCTGCATTTCGGCGGCTATGGTTTTAAGTGATTTACCGCCTATGTAATCTGCGAAGATTTTTTGCACTGCTTTGCTTTCGGCAGTGTTCAAAGCATACTTTCCGTTCACAATGCAATATCCGAATGGTATACTTCTGTTTTTCAGCATCCTCTCACCTCTCTATCTGCTCTGTAAAGCCTATTCCACCGATTAGGTCAAATCGAATTTCCTTTTCAGACAGCACTGTAATTTTTTCAACGATCTGTCTGAACTTGATCTCATCAAAGTCCGTTATTGGTTCGGCTCTCTCAAATATTCCAATCAGCTTTCGCATCTCGTCAAGCCTTTCGCTGTACTTATCGTCAAGGCTGACATGAAGCTGCTTTTGGGCAATTATCAGTTTTCGGTCAAGCTCCTGAGTGCGTTCCTTGAAGTATGCAGCATCCAATGTTCCTTGTGAATTCAGCATTGTCAGCAGGTATGCTTGTTGTTTGATCTCGGCTATTTCCTTGCGAAGCTCGGCAAGCTGTGTGTTGCCCGATTTTTCTTTTTCTGACAGTGTTTCAAGCTGACGGAGCGTTGGCATGAGAATTGCTTTATAGTGTGCCTGTAACTTATTAAACATTTGTATGAAGGCATTTTGAAATATCACTTCTCTGATCTGCCGTATTTCACACTCCAAAATATTTTTATGGTCATGATTTCGGCATACCCAATATATTTTTTCTCTGATTTTCTTTCTTCGGAAGGTGCCTCCGCACACACATTTGATTTTTCTGCTGAACACATTTATTTGAGGTGTAAAGTCAATGTGCAGTTTTTTGGATCTTATCAGCTCCTGCACATCATTAAACAGACCGCATTCTATGATAGGCTGATGAGTGTTACTGACGTAATACTGCGGCTTTTCACCTCGGTTCGGAATTTGTCGAAACGGCAGTGTGTCACTCATAAAGCTTTTCTGCAACAGAGTACGATCCGATTTTTTAAAGTATTCGTGCAGTTCTTCGGAAATTTCAACGGTTTTTCCGCTTTTAAAGGTATATTTATTGGACATTTTTGTCCCTCCTAAATTTAGATTTATGTTTTTGGGATAAAATCTAAATTCGGGAGGTGATCTGCTCCGAGGCGTTATTTTATTTTGGGCAAAAAAATACCCGAGACTTTTTAAAGCCTCGGATTTAAAATAATTATCAAAATATGCCGATTGTTGTGTCGGTAGTCTGCCGATTTTGTCAAGCAGCCTTTTGATTCCACAGGCTGTTCGGACTATGATAATCAGCTCCTATTTTTGTTATAAATTCTTATTCTGCAATTTTGCTGCAAATCATCTAAACTATAATGATATTCATTTATAGTCATTTTGTTTGTGCCATTTTTATTTTCTTGTTTAATGTCGTATTTGTTTTTACTCATAAATGTCACATCCTTTGTATTTTACTTATCAAAGCAGATGCACTCGCAGCCCCAAGCCCGTATAACAGAGAAAATTGAAACGAAGAAAATCCCCATATTGTTGATGTTAGAATAATGATCGCAACACACACTATTGTAAATACACTCCCTCTTTTGTTCAATTTTGCTTTGTGTTTTTCAGACAGTGCGTCGTTTTCGCTTTGTACTTTTATAAATAGATTAATTATCACAAACAAAGCTAATATCGGCATAAAATATATGCAGATATCATAATGAATTGCAGTAAGCATTATTATTTCTGTAGCTGCAAGAACAATTGTACACACCAAGTGATTTGACGCATGAATTCCACCCTTCATCATACGCATAGGAACAAATGCAGCAGAAAAAATGATACATTCCAATACCCGTCCTGCTGCCGCACCGATACCAAGCACTATAATTAAATTTATCACCGATGCAAGAAATATTTCAATACTGTATGAATAAACATCGGTTTCTTTTTCATTTATGTATTGACCCGATTGCAGTTTCTCAGCTAATTTACCCGATATTTCAGCAAGCATATCTGTTTTCTCCTTATAATATTGAGTTTTACCACCTTTTAGCTTAAATTATTGTTAACATAAAATATTCATATTTGTCAAGGCATATTGTCTAATCTACCATCTTTTATGCTTATTCTGCATTTTTGTATTTACATATTGACAATTATTATAATAAAAATACTTATAGTAATTTTATTGTATCTTATTTTATTTTTTAATGCAGAATAAGCATGAAAAATGGTCGAATACACAAAACGCATTGAAAAAATTATCTTAGAGTATAATAATATAAGTGTAAGCGGCGAATTTTATCGCCAAATCTTTTAAATAGGAAAGGAAAATAACTATGGAAACAATCAAAAAAATTTCAAAGCAAACAATCGGTAAGGTAATCACCTGCATTTTAGGTGCATTTTTAGCAGTTGGAGCATTAACTGTGCAGACTGCTTGTGTATGCTGGTTTCATCAGCCCGAAATTCCCGAGGGTATGAAGAAGTTCGCAAAATAACAAAGAGCTCTTTATGTCTTGTGAGACCTAAAAAAATGAAAGGAAATAGAACAATGAGGAAATTAAAAGCAAAAATCATTGCCTCTGTACTTGCGGTAACCATGACTATCACATCATTACCGCTTACTGCTTTTGCTTCCGAAGCCGAAAGCACCAAAGTTCCTACTCTCGGTTATGCACGTAAAAGTCAGGACGTACTCTTTGCAAGCGGAACAAACGCAATGCAGCTCCATTCCACCAAAACCACTGTTAACGGCAATTTGTACAGCGGCGGAAATCTTGATGCATATTCCGGCGAAGTTGATGTTCGTGGTGACGTATATATCGGCGGAGAGCTTAAAAAGCACGATTACACAATTTGGAACAGCTATAGATTTGAGGATAGCAGCGGTAAAAGAGAGATTACCGATTTTTCAAATGCAGTTATTGAATCTCTTGGTGATGAATACATAACCCACGAATATTGGCAGACCTACAGCAATCCCGAAATTGAAAACGAGGGTAATATTTACGCCAAAAGCGGTCTTCAATTCTGCGGAAATGATGTTACCTTAAGCGGAACGATAGTTTCGGAAAATTATTTGATGATAAGTGCTTCTCATGCTCTTAATACCGCAGAGAACAGCGAAATGAACCTTTATGTTGCCAACGGAAATATTGGAATTTATGTTGGTGACGCTGTTATAAACGGCGTAATTTATGCGCCAAACGGTACGGTTCAGCTTTGCGGATCGGATATAGAAGTCAATGGAATGATCATCGCAAAGGAAATTCAGATAAGCGCAGAGAATTTTATAATAAACGAAAATCCCGATCTATCTCTTGCGGCTTATGTGAAAGATTATAACAGTCAAATCCTTGCGGCTTATGCTGACTACGATCTTGAAAACAAACTGTTTAACGTAAATCTGTTCAGCACCATGGAGGGCGGCACATACAGTATTTACACTTCTCTTGACGGAGAAAATTACGAGCTGAACGGCACAACCGACAACAAAGAATACAGCTTTGATATTGGCGAAAATGTTCCCGAATTGTACATAAAAGCAGCTCAAACCTTTGATAACGGTTTTGTTCTTACCTCCAACATCGTTAAAATGATTGCTGATGAAGATTATGGGTATGTTATGGAGCAAACCGATACTGACGGCGATGGCTTGATTGACCTTTATGAGCATATTTTCGGAAGTGACCAGAATGCTGAAGATACTGACGGAGACGGACTTTCCGACTATATCGAAGTTATGATTATCGGCACCGATCCTCTCTACAAGGATACAGACGAAAACGGTGTTGAAGACGGTGATGAGGACTATGACGCTGACGGACTAACCAATTTACAGGAAATCGACTATGGTACAAGCTTAACTCTTAAGGACACAGATAATGACGGTCTTACCGATTATGAAGAAATATTCGTTTATGGTACAGATCCGCTCAATCCCGATACCGACGGTGACGGAATAAATGACAGTGATGAAATCAAGCTTGGACTTGATCCTTTGTCGGCGGATTCCGATAATGATGGCATTCCCGATAACGAGGAGATTTTTGCTCAAACAGTTGACAACAATGACCTTGACGCAATAAACTCCGATAATGATTACAAGCTTACAATAGACATCAATGCAGCAGGATATGTGAACAATTCAACAACAGTTGAGGACAGCGGATTTTCGTATATTACAAGCACCAATCCTGCGGTTTTGGGTAAGGTTGTTGCTATCGACTATGACGAAAATCTAAAGTTTGACAGTGCTGTGTTGAAATTTGAAATTCCTCAGACTACTGTAAATTCCGCAAGAAACTATCCCGACAGCATTGAGATTGCAGGACTTAACCGCTATGCAATTTTCCATTACAGCAAGGAATACAATATTATGTATCCCGTAAACGTGGAATATGATGAATCAAGCAGCGCATTAAAGGTAAGCACCAACGAGCTTGGCGACTACTTTGTGGTTGATTTGGATAAGTGGTTCTATGAAATGGGTATTGTTCCCGATCAATATGGGGATGAGAGCGGAATATCCACACTTTCTCTTGATTATGACGAGGAAATATGCTATACTGACAGTGATGAAACAAACGAAAAATACACAATTGAAGAATTAGAGGAGATATTCGATTTTTCTCAGCCTTTTGGAGCAACTGAGATTGAAGCATGTGAACAAGCTAATGCTGAAAGCGAATATTCATTCTATGCTGTTAAAAGTAACTCAGCTATTTCTTACTCTACCGCTGAAAAGAACGAACCTATAGATGTGGTATTTATTATAGATTGTACCGATAATTTGCAGGATAATTTTGAAAACGTCAAGAAAAATGTAATTAACGCAAGCCGAGAGATTTTTAGCAAATGTAGTAGTGCAAGAATTTACATTATTCAATTTTGGGCAAGTGCAGATCCGGAAGGAAGCCCTTGTTGGTTTACAAATGATACTCCGTTTTCTGACCTTGAAGACTATATTAATGATATTGAACAGTCGAATTGTATAGAAAACAGTCTTTATGGTGCAGCCATTATTAAAGCTGCTGACCTTGATTATCGATCCGATGCGAAACGTTTCAATTTCTTGATTTTTGATGAATACAGCCAGTGGTCAGAAGATATGACAGGCGAGATTATTGAAAACGGCATTCAGCATATAATTAGCAAAGATATCAATTTTAGTATTCTGTATGATAAAAAAAGAACGGTATTATCCAATAACAGTCATTATTTGGTTTCAGAAACTCATGGCCGTGAAGTAAGTAATCTTAATGAATTTAGTAGTGAAATAATCGACCATATTTTTGGTGAGAACATTGAGTCCGGTGGAAAGGAAGAACCTGATACATCGTCGGATCATACTGTTGATATTTCTGGTGATGTAGTATTGGGAGATTTTAGCCAAAAGTGCATGAATATCCTAACAATTTATAATGGTGAAGATCTTGAAAATAAAATTGTTAAGGAAGATAAAGTGTCAGATTATGACAATGATGGTTTGGCTAATAGTGATGAGGTCGACTGGAACGGATTAAAACAAAACGGAAACAAATATTTCTGTCGCACATTTGGTGAGTGGAGAATAGCAATTGAAGGTGCTTCAATTGCTGGCTTTTCTAATACCTTGTTGGACACTAAGGTTTTGACAATTATTTCTAATCCTTGGAAGAAAGATTCCGATGCGGATAATATTGATGACTTAATAGATTATAAGCCATTGTGTAAAGATATTATTAATGTAAATTGCAACTATGGTTATGCATATTCAATCTTATCGAAAGGTAAGTATTTAAGTAATATTTCCGACTCAATAAAATTGCTTAAGAAGAATAGTGGAAACGAATCGCAGGATTGGAAGCTGTTATATAATGAGAATGAAAAATATTACAGTATAATATGTAAAAATACTTTTTCTGACGATTTTTTACTCTTTGAAGCTATACGCTATCACAATATATCTCTTTTACCAAACAGTTTTTTGTCAGTTATCAATTCAAATTTAAGCAATAAAGGAAATCCAACCAAAAACTCTGGCAAATGGATTTTATCATTGGTTGATGCAAAGAGCAATTCGTATGTCATATATAGTGTAGGGCAAGGAAAATATTTAGCATATAACGGTGATAAGTTATATTTGACAGACAATAAATATGACAATAATGCAATATGGAGCTTTGAAGATGCTTATGAAGAAAAGATTGATTATTTATATGCAATAAATTACAACAAGGAATTTACAAGGGTACCTAAGTTAAATTATAATTTAGCTGTTAGCAATGATTTAAATAGTACAATATTTTCTAATGCTCTTTCTAAATCAGTTGAATACTATAATGCTTTGCCTTTGTTTCAAATTAATCTTACATATCAAAATGATAAAGCTGATGGAACGATTCAATGCCGTAATAAGAAAATAACAATATTTGGAAAACCCCATCCTGATGAAGACGGGACATTAGGATTTACAGAGACCTCATATGATGGTAAAACTGAATTTTGCTCATCCTTTAAAATTACCATAGTTAATGATGAAATAGAATCTTTTTATCAAAGTCATAAAGGCTATTTTACGGATTATGATAATGGATTTGATTTTATTAAAAACGAAGAGATTGCCTATTTAAACACGATTTCACATGAAACTGCGCATACATTTGGACTTGCCGATTACAATAATGGAGTGGAAGCCTTAAAACTGAGTGGGGCAAAAAGCATTATGGATTACGATAAAAAAACCTGGGAGCTAATGTTTTTGCAGGAGTGTGATGTTTATGCGATATATAAACATTATAATAAAACGCTTTAGTTTATTTCTTTTGTCCATTCTAATTTCTTGTTTATTCGGATGCGATGAAGAACCGTATTGCTTTGACAGCTTAAAGCCAAACAAAGAGATTCAAATAAACAGCGGTGAATTTCCTTTAACAATACCGACGTTTGTAAATTGGCGCGGTGAAACAGATTTGAATAGCCTTATAGCAGACAGCGATTTAATAGCAATTTGTCAAGTAAATTCTGTTTTCCCAACAGAACAATCACCATTATTATATTATTGTGAACTGGATACCGATTTAAAACAATATATTAACTGTTTTGTAACTTGTTACGATTTGATACTATGCGAGGTGCTGAAGGGTAATCATTCGATGGGAGAAAAAATTACCTTTACATATCCCACTGATAATCAAATACTTTCTTGGCCGACATTTCTGTTCCATACTGATGAATGCATGATAACGAATCAAAAATATCTTGTGTTTTTGAAGTGCTGTGAAAATTCATTTACAGATGCCGAGCATCAATACGTCAATAAAGCATATTCAATATATGCTATTGATAATGAAACCTTTGAACTTCCAAATGTATCGGATAATCCTTTAAAGGGAATCACCCTGACTGAGCTGAGTACACGGATTACAAACGGCACTGTCACTACACAAGGGAAAATGATAGATGATTTTTATTCAGAACCTTTGAATTATATGACAACGCTTTCGGATATTTGCTGTTATCAGAGCGAAACGCAGCTTATAAATACCTCGGATGATATTATTGTAGGCAGGATTACAAAAGCAGAAACGTTTAACGGTGAAATCAACTTTTTTTCCCGCAACAAATCAATGGTAAACGGCAAAATACTTACAGTTCGCATTACTGAAAATATTAAGGGAACTCATAAAGCAGGAGATGAAATAAAAGTTTTTGTTCGCAGAGATGATGAAAAAGACAGATTGCTTGCTGGAGAATATGTAAGCGGAATCAATGTGATGTTCTTTTTAAGCTGCATGGATAATTTATCCTCATACCATTTAATGAACGGAGAACTTCAAGCATCAATAATTATTTGTGGTGACAATGTATACAACAGGGCAAATCATACAATAGAAGCACAAAATTATGGGTTTATAGGGCTGGGCTCATTTGTTGTGTACAGGATATTGTTTTCGAACTGCTTTACGTTGGAACAGTTGATAGAAAACGTAAGAGATCAAGTTGTTGAACTACCTAATAGAATAACATATGGAGAATATTTAGAAATATCTTAATTCAATTTGCCGAAGCTTTACTGCTTCGGCTTTTTGTTTGGTGTCGTATAGAATTTAATGTTGAACAATGTTTAACAAAATTTAAAAGCAACCTTGACTATAACAGCAAAATATCGTATAATATTAACAGAAACAATGCGACGAGAGGGGGATAAACATGCACATCAGCGTCTGCGATGACGAAAAAGAAATGGCAATATACATAGCCGGTCTTGTTAAAAAATTCGCCCCCGAATATAATATCAATATCTTCACCTCAGGCGAAGAACTGCTTGCCGCCGATACCAAAACGGACATTGCTTTCCTTGATATTGAATTAAAAGTTATAAACGGCATAGATACCGCAGCAGAACTGCAAAAGCGTTATCCCGATATAACCATAATATTTATTTCAAGCTACAGCAGCTATGTTACCGATGCATTTTCGGTTCATGCTTTTCAGTATTTACTGAAGCCCATAAATGTGTCTAAATTTAATGAAGAGTTTTCCAAAGCAATTAACTCCCACAAATCAAAGCATTACGCTTATGAAATAAAATGCGGTTCAACTGCAAAATATATTGCCATTAAAGATATTATCTACATTGAAACCTTTGGGCGTAAGCTTAGAGTTAAAACGATCGATGAAATAATTGAATATAACGGGAAACTGAAGGACGAATATGCCGTTCTTAAGGATTACGGCTTTACAAAAGCTCATCAGGGCTGTATAGTAAATATGCTGCACATTGCCGATTGGTCACGGGACAAATTTACAATGAGCGATAGCAAGGTTATTCCTATTACACGCAGTGAAATGAAAAATGCACATGACGATTTTACAGTATTTATAGGGAAGGTTTTGGTATAATGAACGAGTGGGCGGTAAATGGGGTTTCGTCGGCTTTTGATATTATTATCGTTACATATTTTTTAAGACACAGGTTAACGGAAAACACAAGTATGGCTTTAAAAACAGTATTTCCGCTTATTATTTGGTGTATTATGACCTGTGCTGCGTCAATGCTGTCAGGCTCTCCTCTTGTTCCCATAATAGTTTTGATCTCCTTTGTGACTTATTCCTTGATTTACAAGGACAGAATGAGAAACCGCATACTCTCCGCAATAATGGTATTTCTTGCAATGATGCTGGCAGAGCTGATTTCGGGAATTCTGCTCATGACGATTCACAAAGGAGATTTATCTTATATTCAGAACAATCATATTTTTTATTTGCAAGGGGCGATTATGTCCAAGTTGATTTTTTTTGTTGAGCTTAATGTTACAAATCAGTTTAAAGAACGAAATGCCGCCTTGGTGAACAGGAAAACCGTTCGTTCTCTTATAATAATAGTAATGTCTTCAATAATTTCAGTGTATTTCATAGCTATGTATGTTTATAACACAGACAATATTATTACAAGCAGTGCGGCTTTATGCGTTACGATCATTATTGTGTTATCCTTCATTTGTACATTCGGAGTATTTAATTCCATAATAGCTTCTCAGCGTGAAAAATCACGATTGAAAGAGGAAAAGGATCATTATCTTAATATGGTTAATTCCTTCAAGCAGCAGCGGGAACATCAGGATGAAATACGCAAGATCAATCATGATATGAAAAATATTCTGCTTTCGGTTATGGGAGCAATAGACAAAACGGATAATAAAAAAGCTGAAGAAATAATAAGCAGCTGCCTTGATAAAATTTCCTGCGACTACGAATATGGCAACGATACATTGAGCATGCTTATAAATTCTAAGAAGGCAGCTGCAGAAAGGCAAAATATTTCCTTTGAGTATCAAGCTGTAACAAGCAGTATTGAGATAAACGAAACAGATCTTTGTATTTTGTTGGGAAATATGCTTGACAACGCAATAGAGGCTTGCTGCCATGTAAAGATCGAACGCAGAATAGAGTTTAAAATCCGTTCACTTGAAAACATTCTTTATATATCCTGTCGAAACACTTGTACTGAGAACAAATTAAATTTGGAAACCCAAAAACCTGACAGGCAAAATCACGGAATAGGCATTAAAAGTATGAATGAGATTGTTGATAAATACGGCGGCAATATACATTTTGAGTGTGATGACGGCATATTTGCCTGCGAGATTATTTTACCTTGTAAGGTCGCAGTTGGAGCAATTTAAAAGGCTATTTCTGATTAGCAACCTTTTTCTTTATCCTCGGTACATGTTTATTAGGCATTGCTTCGTCAAGCTCTTCCTCAAACTCAACAGGCAACGCCGTCTGCGGAAACTTCTTCAGTATTTCCATTTCCAATTCAGCACGATCTGCGTACTGCACTTTACGCTCTGCCTGTTCAGCCACAGAATAAGCATCCTCAAACTTTATACCCCACTTAAAGAACAACTTCAATCGAGTTTTCATCGGATAACACCCCGTTTTCATAACCACAAAATGACCTTTTGGCATAGATTTCAGCTCGTCAACAGTCATTAGTGGACGCTCAATCATTTGCAAAGTGCGATTAGATCCGTCCTTGCCTGCAGTTTTTGATATTGACCCGCTGAGAACGGTTTGCTTGCCAAGGTTTTGTGACATTACCTCGGCTGTTTTGGAGTTTGGTGCGAACGCTCCGAATAACGTACATTGGCAGTTGTCCACAATAATCTCTGCTCCCTCTTTCCCATAGGTTTTCTCAAACTGAGCAAGAGACTGTATTATTGCAACAATAGATATTTTTCTTGAACGGGAAGCGGAAAACATCATCTCCAAGCCCTCTATTTTAGGCAGCGTTCCAATTTCATCTGCATATATCATTACCCGCTTATCAAGCTGCCCGCCTTTCTCGTCCGCCACTGTAAGCATTTCTCGATATATCTGCTGCAAAATAAGCGATACCAAGAAATGCTTAGTCGCATCCTCTTCGGGCAATACAAGATATATAGCGGATTTACGGTTACAAAAGTCCTCCACATCAATGGAAGTATCAAAACACAAAATCTGCTCAAGTTCGGTATCGAGAAAAGCATTCAATCTCGACATAGCGGTTGTCATCACACTTGCCATAGCCTGTTCCGAGGAATTAAGTGCTGCACCCGAAAACCACCTTGCCTTATGTTCACTCGGTAACTTATCCATCAAAAGTTTAAATTGGGATTTTCCTTTTACCTCGGAGGGTGCAAGCAAATCCTGAATCAGCTTAAATACGCTTATGATGTGTCTTTTTTCGGGAGGACAAAATTCAGCAACAAGCAAAATAACCGAAGTCAGCAACCCCTCTGCTGATTCGTAAAAGTATGCGTTTTGTCCCATACTCGACACATCACCGTCCGCTGAAATTATAGTCTTAGCCGTTATTTTTGCAAACTTTTCCGCTTTCGCCTTATACTCCAATTTGCCTTCGCTTTTGTATAAGTCAAAATATTTATTGACAAGGTAAAGCATATTATATCCGCTGCTACGAGTCGGGTTGCGGAGATCAATAACAGAAATTTTCTCCGGCACGATCGGCTCTATGATGTCCGACAATGTAGATGCGTTTTCGCTCTTGGGGAAGCCAACTTCTTGTGTTAAGCAAACGCCATTCAATAATATACCCCAGCTCAGAAAGCGTGGTGAGGATTTCTTTATACGTTTTGCCCCCGTTATGAGCAAGGAGTGATCGAACATTTTCAAGCAGAAAAGCTGCAGGTCGCTTGTCCCTGATGATTCGGGCAAGTTCAAAGAATAAAGTTCCGCGGGGATCGTCAAAACCTCTTGCATTGGGTGACGCTGCTGAAAAAGGCTGGCAGGGAAAACCGCCTGTGAGGAGATCAAAATCGGGCATTTCTCCTGTATCAATTCTTGTAACGTCACTGTAATATACCTCCTTTTCCGTGTTGTACATGGCTTTGTATGCTGCTGCCGCATATTTGTCGATTTCGCATGAGCCGACACACTCAAAGCCACCCGCCTGTTCCAATCCGCTGCGAAATCCTCCGATTCCGGCGAACATGTCAAAAAACTTAATTGCTGTAATCACGTCCTTTCTTTTTTACAGTTTACATTGACATTGTAGGCTCAAAGCTTTCTTCCTGCTCGTGGATTACATGGAACGAATCCACTTCGGGGCAAATGCCAAGACACCTGCCGTTGTCAAATTTGCAAAAAATACCGCCAAGGTCGTCCACATAAGAAACCGTGCCTTTAGTGCCTTTGGGAATGGGATTCGGATCATCTCCCATACGGTCAAGCTGCACACGGGTTCCGGCAGGGAATTTCTCCTTGTAATACTTGATCTGCTGTTCGCTCATTGTTTTCATACTGTCACGTCCTTTCAAAACTTTACATATTCGGTTCGGTCATCACGGGTTCGTCCTCATCTCCCTCAACATAATCATAGCGTTTAAGCGGATTTACCACCTCCAATCCCATTTCATCAACGATTTCTATCATCTGCGCTGCGTCCTGCGCATTTTCCTTTTCAAACCGCTCTATAAGCGCCGTTTCATCAGCAGGACGAAGATATGTAACTTTTCTGCACAATTCGTTGACCTCGGACATTTTATCGCTGTCCGAAAGCCTATCTTTTATCATATCCGACAGCTTCTCATCATTCCATGCAAAAACCTTTACAGTCGCTTCATCTGTACCGCTGATGGGGATATCCTTAACTCCCACGAATGCGAGACGGTCGTACAAAACGTCTGTTGACGCATCAAAGAAAACGGTTGTTTTTCCTTTTGTGATTTCAATACTTAACATTTCCAAACTCCTTTCATACAGCTTACTGCATAGTCAAACCTTGAAAGCCCTGCTCCTGATTTTCGGCTTGGCTGGGAATGATGTCCTCGATTTTTTCTTTCAATTCGGACAATTCCTTTTCCTGATTGAAATCAAGGCTATCGTCATTTTCCAAGGTGAATGCAATACACTTGTGCATATATTCGAGGTCATCAATGCCAAACAGCCGATTACTATCGACCAATCCGGAACGTATGGCGAAATCTTCCTTGGCGGCAAGGTAATCGCTGTGGTAGTTACCCTGACAAACCGCTTTACCGTCAAATGTTCGATCCCAAACTACAAACTCAAATCCGTACTGTTCCGAATATTTTGCCGCAAGCACTGTATTGCTAAATTCAGAAAGACAGCGGTAATTGCCTGACAGATCCTCGGCTTTCAGCGGCGCAGCTTTTGCATAAATAGAACAAAATTTTGAAGCGTCATTCATTACTTTTTTGAATTGAGAATGCGAATCAGCGGGTTGCTCCTGTTTAATGCGGATATCTTCGGTTTTGAGCAGATTATTCAGTCCATAGAGGTCTTTGGTATTTTCGACCGCTTTTATCTTCTCCCGCCATTCATCGGCAATATCACAGTATCCATCGACTGTCAGCTCACAATCACCGATACTGTTTGCACCGAGCCTTGCAAGAGTCTTTTTGATTACAATGTCCTCGTTGGGAAGATCAACAAGTTCTGTTTCTCCGTTATAGCTCACTTCCACCGACACAACCGCATCAGGGTCGCAGTAGTAAGGGGGAAAAGCAGTGCCTTTGAATATTTCCTCAAAGGGGATTTCCTCGTTCACAAAAAGCTTGCCGTATTCGGTATCAATGCCTTTCCCCGAATTTATCAGCTTTTTGCCTTCTTCGGCAAGCCACTCTTTGTTTTCGGCTTCTGAATCGGAAAGGTAACCGCGAATATCTAATAAATGCCTGCGTCCTGCACATTCAAAATCATTCGTATCCTTTATTAATGTGTAACGCGGAAGATTGAAAGTGAGATTGATAATATTTTTCAATCCCCAATCAATATTCAGCTCATCGCATGACAGCGCCGCAAGAAATTGTTCTTCTTCCAATTTTGCCATGCCGTCCATATGCTTTCCAAGATAGTTCAGTGCGTCCAAGCTCACCTCACAGTCTATCAGCGCAGACAGTTCCGCAGGCTCGATATCAATTATCATACCTGTCGGAGCAAGATGCTCCTTGTCAATTCCAAGTTCATAGAGACTTTTCAGCAGCTCGGTTTCCGTACACGGAAATGTCATCTCCGTGCAGTACGGACTGTTTTGAATTGTTGCTTTTATCATTTTTTCTCCTTTTGTAATTTAGTGTTAAACTTCACAACCGCCGCAATCGCAGTGTTTCATTGTGATTACCGCCGCAAGCCCTTTTCTTTTGATAAGCATTGCGTTGCAGATCAAAGTGAATACCTTGTTTTTGATAAGTCCGCCGTCTGCTATATCATCAATTGCAAGATGCCTGCTGCCGTTGTACAGGTCTTTAGCGGCGCAGTACAGTGCGTAAGCGGTTTCGCTGCCGCTTTTCAGATGAATATGGTTAAAAACAATATCATCTTTGCCCACAGAACCCTTTGCAGTTTCCCACAGCTTTGTGTCCGCCGTCAGCAAATACAAGGCGGCAATCAGCTTGTGGTTTTTAAGGCTTTGTTTTTTAGCCTCTTTTAAAAATGTACTGCGGTGCTGGTCGTTTCTGAATTTCATGATCCTCTCCTTTCCTTTGTGTTGTTTAAGGCTTACAATGATTTTTTCAACCTCAAACAGCAGAATTTCGTCCTCAAGTTTGTCCAGATCCACTTTCGTGCCTTTGGGAGGAAAATGCGGGACCTCCTGCATGAATGTTTCAAACTTTCGGAGGCTGGGATTGTTAATAAAAAACATCGGCTTACTCCTTTTTCTTAAATTTAAAAAGCCAACCGCTTTTGTACGATTGGATTTTTGTTTATATATCAACAGAATTTCTTCTGTGATTTTCAAAATGTGGGGGAAATAAAAAAACGCCTGTGAGTAATCTCTCGCAGCGGAGAAAATCATTCACAGGCGTTCTATGCAATATGTATAAAAATTGAATGAAAAATTTTGTTGTTAAGGGTTCAAAGCACCCGAAAAGCTTTTTCGTAACAACCGCATCCATTTGCGGAGAAATAAAAAAAGCCTGTGAACGATTTTCTCACTTATGAGAAATCATTCACAGGCAATTGTGCTTTTTATACAAAAACGAGCCGAAAAATTTTGTAGGGGAGGGTTCGAATCCATTTTCGTGTCGAAAATATCTACGGATCGGTATTTCTGTTTTTCACAAGATTTATGCCCACAAATGGCTTTGTGTAGCCTTTTGTGGGCATAATATCTTTTTGGTTACTTTTAGATGGCAATGTACGTCACCCACATACCCCATAAAGATATTTTACACAATCTACACTTTTCTACACATTTTACACATTCATACCTATTCTACACAATCAACACAAAACGTAATTGCTATTTATGAACCTCCGTAGTAAGCAATGTAAAAAGTGCGGTAGATGACTACATTGACACAAATCTTAATTTTCTAGTCTACAAATCTATTATACCACAGGTTTTGCAAATGTAGACTGCCTTTTTGATGCCTAAATCATTATACTAAATCGCAATAAGGATAACTTATGAACCCCAAAATAGAGATACTGGAAAAGCGCATAGTTCTCCCAAGAAATAAAAAGCTGCGCGTTGCAGCATATATTAGAGTTTCTTCGGAAAAGGACGAGGCGCTTAATTCACTTCAAAATCAAGAAATGACTTATACTGCACAAATCGCAGCTAATCCCGATTGGGAACTTGCTGGTATATACTCGGACTGTGGAATATCGGGGACTTTGGAGGCACGTCCCGAGTTCCAACGTATGATGTCCGATGCCCGTGCCGGAAAGATCAACCTTATTATTACAAAGTCATTCAGCAGATTTGCCAGAAATACCATTACACTCCTGTCTGCGCTTCGCGAGCTAAAATCATACAATATAGAAGTGATATTCGAGAACGATAATATTCGCTCGCTTAGCACCGGCGGAGAACTGCTTATTACACTGCTTGCCGCTAAAGACCAAGCCGAGAGCTTCTCGGCCAGCGAAAATCAGCGTTGGCGGATCAAGAAATTGTTCAAACAAGGCTTATTGCCGGGCGGTGTTAGAATGTTGGGATATCGTTCGGAAAATAACCGACTTCGTATTATCCCCGAAGAGACGCAAATTGTTAAACAAATTTACTCGGATTATCTATCTGGCATGGGATATATTGCCATTGCTAAAAAGTTAAATAAAATGGGATATCGCTCAATCAAGCAGCGATATTGGCAGAGGTCTTCTGTAAGAGATATTCTGTATAACGAAAAATACACCGGCTCAATGCTATTACAGAAAACATATACGAAGGATCATATCAGTAAAAAGCGCATGGTTAATAAAGGAGAACGCCGATTTTACAAGGTGGCCGGAAGCCACGGCGCTATTATTCCGGAAAGAATTGACAAAGCGGTGAAAGCTAAAATATCAAGTCATGTAAAAGAATTTGCACTTAGACAGGCGCAATATGAGGCAAATAAACATATTTTTACCGGTCTAATAATCTGCGGTAAATGCGGAAAACACTACAAGTATAAATTGGGAGGAGCCACCAACTATAAAAAAGCAGTGTGGATATGCAATACCTTTAATACTATCGGCAAAGATTACTGCGACAGTCAGCAAATTCCGGAGAAAATCTTAATAGCCAAAACCGCCGAGGTACTTGGCACTGATGATATTATTGGAACTATACACGATAAAATCAAGACAATTTATGTTCCGGATAAAGGCAAACTGCTCTACGAAATGCTTGACGGAACATTTACGGAAGTGCATTGGGAAAATCCGTCCCGCCGCGAAAGCTGGACCGAGGAAATGCGGGAAATGGCGCGGCTAAGGTCGCTGGCTCTGGCAAAAGGAGTATGCTGTGAGCGATAGTCCGATTGTAGAAGTTATCGAGCCAACAAGGTTTTTAAGCGGCTCGCGTAATACGGTTATAAGGGCAAAAAGAAAGGTTGCCGCCTATGCCCGCGTATCTACGGAGCAGGACGAACAGCTGACCAGTTACGGAAACCAAATAGAGTATTACACAAACTATATCAAGAATTGCTCGGATTGGGAATTCGTCGGAGTGTATTCCGATGAGGGGATTTCCGGATTAAGCACTAAAAGACGTATAGGGTTTAACCGGATGATAGAAATTGCGCTAAACGGAGGTATTGATTTGATCCTCACTAAATCCGTGTCCCGTTTTGCGAGAAATACTCTTGATACTCTAGAAACGGTCAGAAAGCTCAAGGATAAAGGCATAGAGGTGTATTTTGAGAAAGAGAACATCTACACTCTCGATAATAAAGGGGAGCTGTTCCTTACGATCATGGCAACTCTGGCACAGGAAGAATCGCGTTCTATCAGTGAAAATGTAACATGGGGCAAACGTCGGCTCATGGCACAAGGTAAATTTTCTTTGCCTTATGCGCACTTTCTTGGATACAAACGAGGGGCGAACGGAAAACCGCAGATTGTAGAGGAACAAGCTCAGATTGTCAGGCAGATATTTGATATGTATATCAAGGGGAAATCGCTTCGTGATATTGCACGGACGTTAATGCGCATGGGCATTCCGACTCCATACGGCAAAAACTGTAATTGGCATAACACCACGGTTTTGCACATTCTGCAGAATGAGAAGTACAAAGGATCGGCGGTTCTTCAGAAAACTTTTACCCGTGATTTTTTAACCAAAAAGCGTTCGATCAATAACGGTGAAGTGCGACAGTTCAGCATTAGGAAATCCCACCCCGCCATAATTGAACCCGATGTATTCGACTTTGTGCAGGAAGAAATTACAAGGCGAAAAGGCAAAGAAAGCGGACGGCACAGTGACAGCTCCTTTGACCGCAAAGTTATCTGCGGAGAATGCGGAAGCCGTTGTATCCGCAGATTATGGTGTACTACCTCTAAAGGTAAAGTCTATGCTTGGGGATGTTCGCATAGAGGTGAAAAACAACAACTCTCTCATGTTCCGAATATTCGGGAGGAAGACATACAAGCGGCGGTTTTAATTGCCGAAGGTCGAACAGGAAAAACGGAGAATAATTCGATAGACAGCACCGCCGACAAAATAAAAAATGTAGTTATCAAAGGGAACGGAGACATATTGATTTGTTTTGTTGACGGTATTCAAGAATTGGTTAAGCACACAGATGAGTGATCGGCTTATGGATAAAATCAACGGTATACTATATAATAATTCTTATGGTGGGAGAGGATCGTCGGCGCAACCGAACATATTCAGCTGTCAAAAGCGCAGTGTGTGAAATCTTGCTTTCCGAGCCTTTATATAAGCTGACTTCTCAATGTATTTCAAGGAAAGCCGGTATCAACATATCCACATTTCATCGGTTAGCACCTACGATTTGGAAACTGTTAGAGATGTTCGATATGGATATTCGGCAAGAGTTTACTGCCCGACGAAGAATTCAGCAGGAATATGGGCTTGATAGTATTTCTAAGGATTTTTTTATGCAGTTACAACCACAATTTGCAATAATCGTGAGTATATCCACGCGATGCTGCGCTGTCGGAATAACAAGTACATAGTAATTGATGAAATGCTTTTGGAAGCTAAAGAACTGTTATGGAAAGATTATCTTAAAATCGGGCATTTTAATGTTGCTCCTCACAAGGCATCTTTCTGTAATTTTTATAAAATGTATTGTCTGAGTATTCTTTCTTCCGTGATATCGGAATGGTTTGATGTCTATCACTGCGAAAGCTCATATAAGGATTTTTATGCGGAAAAGCTCTATATTATTGCGAAGCTGATAATATTCGGTGAGAAACGTCCCAACGCCTTGCGTTCGGCTCTTCAGAATAAACCGGATGTCAAAATACGGTTCTTCTATGACAGCGATGAGTGGGATAAGTTGTGACAAGCCTGTGCAACATGGCAATAGCAAACACAACAGTGCATATTGGCAAAATTATTTGAACAACACAGGATTAAAAATTATTGTATCGGCATCATATCTCGAAATATTAATGATTGGAGATGTTCTTATTTCGATCCATTCGGCTCCGCTGATATCAGCTTCAAAATCAAATGCTAAAGTCTTTTGCGTCACTTTTGCCGAATATTTTATAACCCCATCGGCATATATCTCGAAATTCAGCGCACTGTTCTGATTAAATGAGCTTTGCGGGGCAACGGTACCCGAAATACCGGAATATTTTCCCCCAACATAAAATTCACAGCTGCCGGCAGAAGAGCCATAATCCCGACCTGTAAGGAAAATATTGTTGCCGGAATAAACGTTTCCCACAACGTCTTCGCATGCATCGTTGATCAAGCTGAAGTTGATAGCATTCTGCATTTTAATGTCCTTTAATTCCACAGGCTTAGAAGCTATGAGAAAATCATATTTATCTGCAAGCACCGTATTGTCGGGGAGTATTTTCATTGCGGCATCAATCGCCTTAATAGCGGAATCATAATCTTTTTCTCTGACTGATTTATCCGCATCGGAGACTATCGTTTTTACATACATGACCGTATAATCGTCATATTTGAACTTGATATCCGTTTCATCGGGATAAGCATTCATGGCATTTTTCAGTACGGTTATCGCCTGTACGTAATCACTGTTATCGACATACGATTTGGCGCTTTCGAGAATGTTGTTTATATCATCGGACGTTTTCGCACTTTTGTAAATTTCAAGCCTTTGAGTAAGCTCCTGATCGTTTACGAGCGTCTTTAAGGCTCCATCTAACACGGTTATGGCCGAATCGTAATCACCCGAATCCGCTGAGTTTTCCGCCTTATCGAGCTGCTCCTTTCGGTAGAGCTCAACCGACCGCTTCAGATTTTCCTGTGCGATATCGTAGTCGCTGTCCTCTTCAATAACTAGCTTCAACTGTGCCATAGCCGCAATATAATCGGACTTGTTCAGATATTCCGTTCCCAACCCAAAAGCTGTGCGTGAAGCGTTCAGTGCATTTATGTATTCGATAAAATCATCAACTTTGCCGTTCAGCTCCGTAATATTCATATCCTTTATCCGATTGACTTCAAGGATCGTTTCGCTGTAATCCTTTTCTTTTGCAATAAATTGCTGTTTTACCGTATCCAGTCTGTCGGAAAAAGCGGACAGCAGCTTATCCGGCATTTCCTCATTTTCAAAATTCTCCTCATACAGCGCGTAAGCCTCATCGAAATTACCGCTGTCAATGCTGCGGTTCATGACCTGACGTGGGCTGTTGTAATACCGATATGCGAAAAAGCTGCTAATTCCGCCTATCAGCAATACACCGCACACCGCTGAGATTATAATAATCTTTTTTCGATTTTTACTGCCAACAAAGGCATTCAGAGTTTCCTTGTCAACAGCGTTCATTGTGCTTTTTTCGTTTTTCTCAGAATTGGATGCTCCGCAAAAAGTACATTTTTCCGCACTGTTAGGTATATTATTACCGCATTTTTCGCAAACCATTTTTTAGCCTCCCATAAATTATACTTACTTTATTTATACTTCCCGCAAGACTTACAGTAAGACGAATTCTTATCGTTGGTCTCTCCGCAGGAAGAACAGTGCCAAAAGCCTTCCGAAGGATTGGGGTTACCGCCCGAAAGCCCGTGCAGCTTTGCCAACGATTCACTTGTGGAATGTGCGCTTTGGCTTTCATTCTTTTTCCTATAATAAGCGTTTTGGATCGCATCGACTCCCTTGCCGAGAGCCTTTTCTATCCCCCTTATTATTATCCATACAATTACTGTAACGATTATTCCGACAACAATTCCTGCGACTGTATTAACCTTGACCGCAATCAGCCAGCCTATCAATATTCCGAAAATAATCGCGTTAGGTGCATACGTTTTATTCATAACATACCTCCGTTATCTGTTATTCATATCCAGCTTATTTTACTTTTGGTGTCCACATACCAAGCTTTCACCTGAGTATTACCATCTATTTGCAAAAACATTCTTTCCACCGCCGTAAGCAGCTTATTCATATTGTAAAAGCCGTCTACGGTGCTAAGATTGTTCGGATCCATCCAATGGGTGAAATTAAATTCATAAACGACCTTGCCGTTTTCCTCCGATTTTAGCCATAACCGTGCCTCAAAGGTTCCGCCGTTAAAGAAAAAGGTTTGCTTTTCGCCGTCGCCCTTCATAGAAACATTCATGTCCGAATAAGGCAGACTCTTTACTCCGCTTGTGACTTGACTTTTATCGCTTACAGTCAAGGTAAATTCTTCCGCTTTATTCGTAAAATCATTTTTTCGGTCAATGATCTGTCCCGCGTCTATCAGCTTTGATTTCCTGCGCTGCTGGACATAAAAGGCTAAAGCAAAGCACCCTGCCGATAATACGATTACCAATATCCAAAGCATACCGCGCCCTCCTTATTTGTATCTTCCACATGATTTGCAGAAAGTCGCATTCTTATCATTGACTTCTCCGCAATCGGGGCAGCGCCAAGGTTCCGCGCTTCCGGTGCTGGGAACGTCGGATTTCAGACGGGAAAGCAATGAGGAGCTGGAACCCGACGCATCGCTTTGACCGTCTGATTGAAGCTGAGTTATTATTTTCACAAGCAGCTCCTGATTTTCTGAAGCCTTATTTGAGATTTCGATAAGCGTGCCGATCGTTGAAGCGGATAAAAATGTAACAACCCAGCCGAGCGGCATTATCCACCATAAGACCCACCCCGTCGAATTGGCAAGGACAATGGAATATATGAACCCCGCAATGAGAAAAATAACCAATGAAAAGTTTGTAACCTTAGTCCACATAAAATATACCTCCGGTAAAAATATTCCGCACTATGTAACACTGTTCCGAAAAATCAATCGAGAAGCTTTTTCTTGATTTTTGCAAACTCCTCGTCCGTTATCACTCCTTGTTCATGCAGCTCGCTGTATTTTTTTAGCTCGTCCGCCGTTCCGGCTGAAGCGGGCGGCTGAAAATACTGCCGCGGAGCGTTTTTGTCGTCTATACACAACGAAACAATCAATGCAGGAAAAAAGAGAAAGAATCCGAACAGCCAGTACAAGCCAAAGCTATAGCCTTTTTTCTTGGCAATGTTAGCGGGTATGAAACCCAAAGCAACGAAAAACACCAATGTTACCACAATAATTATTCCCAAAATGCCGACCGCGCCGGACTCAGCCGCGGCAGCTGCTTGATAACCCATATTTTCTCCTTTCTAAGCCTGCCAGCCGCATTTTGAGCAGGTCTTATTATCAAAATCATTCGCTTCTCCGCATATGGGACAAACCCAAACCTGCGTATCACAGCGTTTGCAGACCAAATCGTCCAAATTGTTGAATTCCCCGCAGGCGGGACATACCCAGGAATCCTTTTTTTCATATGTAACCGGCTTTTGTGGAGTCGATGGCGCTTTTTGCATAGATTGCTTAAAATGTGCCGAATCGGAGTCTACGGAATTGTCTCCAAGAAGCGAATAAGGGTCGTCGCTTTCCGCTTCTTTGGAAGAGCTCCCCGCGGAGCCGTTACGGAACATAGCATAAGGATCGTTGGGATCTGCCGCGAAATTACCTTCTCTTAAGTTTTCCGTTTCAAGCCGCTTAGCTGTGTTTTCGGATATTTCGATAAGCGTACCGATCCCCGACGCCGAAAAAAACGTAGCGATCCAACCTGTCGGAGCTATCCACCATGTGTGAGTGATTATAGCATCGATAAGGAAACCGATCGCACCGCCTATTAAAAAGAGCACCAATATAACTTTCAGTATTTTGGTCCAAAATTGTTTTGGCTGCATTGTAATGTTCCTCTCTAAGTCTACGCAGCATTAAGCTGCTGTCAATTATGGGCATAATCATAATAACTATCATCATCATGATAAAGGTTATAGAATTGCTCTTGCTGTACATCTCCAAAAACTTGTTCCGTGAGATATTCGCCCTTCGAGTTGATGATATGATATGTTGCCGAATTGGTTGCAACTACCGCGTATCCGTCGTCGTAAAAATCGGAAGCATAGCTGTATTGAGGGGCAGCGATATAATTTCCCGACATATCCATAAAACCATATAAGCCGGATATTCTGTAAGCCGCGATTTCACTTAATTTAGTGTGATAAAAACCGCCGCCCTCAACTTCAAATACACGTATTACGCCATTAGAAGGAGTGTCCATAGCCACCTTTTGGGGCGATAAAACGTAGCTGCCGTTTTTATCAATAATGCCTGCGCCTTCTTCTTTTGAGCCGGCTACGGCATATCCGTTTTCGTCAAAAGCTTGAGCAAAATCAAATTTGTAGTCAATCACAACATTTCCGTCGGTATCCAAATATCCGTATTTATCATTGACGGAAAGATAGTATCCGTCACCATAACCCACATACCGTCCCATTGGACGCTCTATTATGTTTCCGTTTTTGTCCAGCCAAACAACCTCGCTTTCATAACCGATTGCGTCTGAATTCGAGAGCCTAACACAATTACCGTATTCAAATACTCCATGTTCAAACCTCGGTTCTACTATCACATTAGTAACGAGATTAACATAGCCAATCTTATCATTCAGCTTAACAAGATATATGCCGCTTTTGAAATCAACTATCTCATCATATTTTGGTTCAACAACAAAATTCCCCTGTTCGTCAATAAATCCCCATTTTCCAAATTCGGTAGTAGCAACATAGGGATCATAACTGGGTTCATACCCGATATTAACGGCGGCAAAACCACTGCCGTCAAAATCCTTAGCATTATCGAACTTTGGTGGGATCACATAATTTTCATTCTCGTCAATATACCCGAATTTACTATCAGAATCTTTTTGAGCATAGGCTAAACCGTTTGAGGCAAAATTTCCCAGACCGCGGTAATTATATTCAAATATGTAGTTTCCGTCAGTGTCTATATAGTTGCTTGTGTAATATTCGTTAATCTTCGCCCAACCGTTTTTATTGAAGTTCTTCGCACCGGTAATCGCACGCATCTCTTCAAACATTAATTTTCCTTCGGCATTGACATAATTGTATAGTCCGCCGCCGCCTCTTTGAACCACAGCCCAACCGTTGGAAAATTGATATATTCTTGAAAACTGATATGCTCTTGAAGAGGATTGAGGTTCCAAAATACACTCGCCTTTTTCATTTATCAGACCCCAGTCAAATACCCTTTCGTTGCCGACTATGCGAGAATTACAAGCCACCTTTGCTATGCCGTTGCTGTCGAATTCCTCAATAATATTATAGGTAGGCTCAAGAATGTAATTTCCGCTTTTATCTATAAGACCGAGACCGCTTCCGTTTCCTGCAATCGCCAGACCGTTAGACATAAAGTTATATGCAATGTAAAATTGCGGCTCGATCACATAAGCTCCGCTTTCATCGATATATCCCCAACCGTTCTCTGTTTTGACAGCCAGAAGTCCCTCGCGAAACAACGTGTTTTTCGGTTCTTCCTTAACCGATTCAATGGGCTGTCCGCTTTCACCGGTAGAAGTTGTTTTATCGCTTGCCGATGGATTTCCACTGTTTGTGATTTGGCTAGCGTTATCCGTGTTATGCGCAGAATCACCCGAAACTTCCGTTGTAGGGTCTTTAGGTGTCACTCCTGTTGTTTCACACCCCGAGAACAATAAGCATACTGCCATGGCACCGCTAATAATCTGTGTTTTTACTTTTGTCATTTTTTACAGCCGTCCCTTCGTAAATAAAGCCTAAAGTAAATAAAGCCTAAAATAGTATCGCATAAACTCAATCAAGTTTTATTGAAACCGTCATTCGTGCGGCACATTCCAAGCTTGTTATATTCTTATAATTTATGGCAAGAAATCTTTTAGATATTTATGCAATTTTACCATATCGGAATATAACCAAGATAATGTAACATAATATTTACAACGTTACATTACTAAGCCGAGAGTATCCCATATTTAGCTGCCAGTTCCCCCAGCCACCACAAATTGTCCCTCAAAAATCAGAAAAATTTGCCGGATTCCCGAAAAACCCCCTTGACTTACGCTTGTATTTGTGCTAAAATAAGTAACAGTATAAATAAAATGTTACATTAACCCCCTTGTTCGCGATGCGCTTGTTTTGTGCAAACGATATAAGGGGGTAAAATATTATGGCAGCAACGGAACCTATCAGGGATAAAAAGGAATTTGAAGCTCTTGCTAAGTATTTTTTGGACAAGGGACAGCTTCGCAACTATGTTTTGGTGGTTATGGGGGCATATACGGCGCTCAGGATAAGCGATCTGCTGCGCTTAAAGTGGGCTGATGTTTATGACGAACAGCGTGGGGAGTTTCGCTCGCATATAACGGTTACAGAACAAAAAACCCGTAAAACAAAGACTATCGCCCTAAACAAGCGGCTTTTAGCAGCACTTCAGATGTTCTTCCCGCAGCGGCAGGGAGAGTTTTTGTTCGCGAGCAGGCGCAACAAAGAAAAAGCTATAAGTCGCGTGCAGGCATGGCGAATAATCAACGGAGCGGTTGCCGCGTTGGGTTTGAAAGGAAAAATCGCCTGCCATTCTTTAAGGAAAACTTGGGGATACCACGCATGGACGAGCGGCGAGGTATCCCCTGTTGTGATTATGGAGATTTACAATCATAGCAATTATGAGGTTACAAAGCGGTATCTGGGGGTTTCTCAGGACGATCTGGATAGGGCGTATCTTAAAATGGATTTGCTGTAACCCAAAATCCTTGATACTGCTTGTTCTTTGGTCGCGCGGGGTTTGTCGGTGCAGAATATAAGTATCCGTATTCAAATAGCATGGGCATAGATTTAAATGTATGGTCATCAGTTGCTTCTTCAAATAATAATGGCTACACTGCTGACTTTAACTATGCTCATCGCATGAATCCGTCCTACTCCGAACCTCGCGCCTACGGCTTTCCCCTCCGCTGTCTAGTTAATAGTCCAGTAGGGGGAGGAGGAAGTAAACAAAAAATGACCGCAGAAATTCCTGCGGTCGATAAAAGTTTAGGTATCATATATCTGTGTATTTGGTAATTGTGGCGATTTGGTTGCCCCATTATCGTATATATTCGGGTGCGAACACTGCTTTTACGCATATGGAGACATAATTATGATATTCATAACCACCCGGAACCCGACCATCTAAGGCATCATATCCAATCAAAACACCGCCTTTGGTTGCTTCTGTAACAATCTCGTCACCAAGAGACAAGCCCCCTTTACCAATACCGTCATTCCAAAGCATTGCTGAACCATAGACATATTCCAAGTGGAAAGCATTTTCATCTCCGCATATAAAATTAATGCTGTCCCAGTATTCTGATGGTTCTGCATTACTTGACTCAAAAATGCCATTCACTTGAACAACTTTTGCATCTCCCATGGGAATACTAAAACATATTTTAGTGTTTTCTGCCACATTATTCTCGTTTGGATTATTATTACAGATATAAGCTCTAATAGTGTATATGTGGTTGTTTTCCACAACAATGTTGTTAGCTCGCCACACCCCGTCTATTTCAGCGGCAGAATCTCGAGCGCTGACAAAGTTTTTTTCGTGTCCGCTAAAACCGCCGTTTTCCCCACCATCGCTTATTGAATTAAAAACTATTTTGTTTCCTAAAGCACCACGCTCAATTTGGAGCGTAGTGTAATCAGACCTTAACCCGCCGTTATCTCCCCAGCCCCATTCTAAGTCGTCCGGAAGTGTGACTTCGCGCTGAGCCTTAGTTGCGAAAAAAATCGCTACTCCCGCAAGAATTACCATAACCGCCGCTGCAGCAAATATGTAGGCTTTTATTTTTTCTGTGTTAGCTATGGTCTGCTTTATCGACAAGGAGATAACATTAGGCTTGTTTTTCGGATCAACAACGAAACCGGAACAAATCATATCATTAGACCGGTTATTATCATCCGGTAAACAATTATGTACACTATCGTTATTTGATATGCCTTCATCAGAAAACGATGAGATGATCTCTGCGGCAGTGTCCTCTTTACTACCTGCGGAACTTGCCTCTTTGCAGTTTTTTGCATCTTCTTTTCCGACCTCGTTGGTAAGCAAAGGATTTTCTTCGGTATTGTTATCTTGTATTTGAGGCAGTTCCCGAATAGTTCTGAGTTTGGGACTTTTTGGAAAACCGCCAGGCGATTCGTTAAGCTCCTTGATTACTTGATTTGCTATTGCTTTTAATTTTTTGCGGTTATCACGGCTAATATCGCCATACAACCGATTAGCCAACGTTTTCACTATTGGTTCTTCGGCATTATGAAAATGCTTGCCCGGAGACTTCCAATAACTTTTTATTCTGTTGTCGTATGACGGAGCATAATTCATATAAGTTTCGTAGCGCTTGCCGACAGACATAGTGTCATATCCTTCCAAGAAGCCGTTCAAAGCAAATAAGAGCTCTCTGTCATTCTCGCTGCTTACGAAATTTTCTATCACATTGATGATAAATGAAGCATAAAACACATCTAACTTGTCATCATCATGCCCCAGCCCGTCAATAAGACCATCCCCCATAAGCAATTTGACTAATTTACCCATACTATATTCTTTGCATTTGTCTCTAAGCCTTATGAAATGTTTCTCTAACTTTTCTACGAATTCATCACGACTCTTGTTCTCATCTCCCATAAAGCACACCCCCATATATCATTATATATAGTATATCACACTTTTCTGGATTTGTAAAGAGAAAAATGGCCGCAATAGCTGCGGCCAAAAATGGTTAGATATCTGTGTATTCTGTAATTATGGCGATTTGATTGTGCCTTTGCAGGTCATTTGTTTTGTCAGTCGGATCTTTTACCTTCAGGTCAATTTGGCGAATCATATAGCCTAGATCAGCATCAATCGACATGTAGCCGAAGCGGCGCCATACCTCATAGACCGGCGAGAAGCCGGAGCGATTCCTCGGTGCGCGGATTTTTACACTCAGATTTTCATCGTCCGGTATTCTCAGCCACAAAGTATAACCGAGATCATCAGAGTCATTGTCGGGGTAATCGTATTCCAGAATGACCGCCGTCGAAGTGATCTCAACGTAAGCCACATTCCAACCGCGACATTGTCCGCGAACTATGTCCAAATAATTCCGACAGAAAAACTTGAGGCTATCGCTATATTCCTCGAAATCTTTTTGGGTGAACGGAAAGAAATCGGACTCGAGGTAAGGATATACATGGATATTCCAGTCATCGTCGTTCAATAACGGCTTGTCGTAGCGGTAGATTTCTACCTCGAGGGGTTGCGGGTTCGGAAGCTTAATAGTCGACTCTTCATCACCCCATTTGCCGCCAATGGCAAAGCACTTCATTTCTCTTTCGTATCTCTCAATCTGCATAGTGAACCTCCTAATATAATCACAATATCGCCCGTTCTTGTTCGTAGATGATATATCTTTGAAAGAACAAGCGATTTTTGCGATTATATGAAGGCTGATTTTAATTACGAATCAGATATCTTAAGGTTCTATAGGTTAGTTTATACTAACCTATAGAACCATTGTAGCACACATTGTTAAATTTGTCAATATTTATAATGCTTTTTTGAACATTTTGACTATAAGAAAGTTTCTGAGAAATTCTTTTGCTTTTCTCGGAAAAGGGATTTCTTTCTTTTTATTTACAGTAGACGGCTCATTATCTATAATTAAGATCAAGCAAAGGCATTCCGCCCGAAGCACTCTAAAAAAGGAGATGATCACATGAAACCGTTACAGGCGATCCTAAATGGCGATAACCGAAAGATAGCCCAGTATAACCCCAACACAGGCGCTATTGAGATAAAACTCAAAAACTGCCTGACATACATCTGGATACTGCCCGGCGGAGGGATCAAGGTGGAAAACCAAAAGCCGGAAAAGTAAACCCAAACCAACAACTACATATCGTGTCCGCGAGACCGCAGGGACGGCAGTACGGAAGCAAATGGCGTTTTGCCATGCGTTTCCTCTGTCGTTCTTTTTGTGTCTTACGGATGAAAAACGGCTCCTCGCGGGTACCCGACCGAAAGGAGCCTTTTATGAGTTATAATTACGCACGTGAAAGAAGACGCATGGAGCTTGAGTTCGCGGAGATTGCGGAGCAATGCAGAGCAGCGGGGGTCTTGGAAGAAGAAATAGAGGATATACACCGCTTTATGCTGGACGAGCTTAACAGCGACCGCCGTTTCCATACGCACACACAGAGCCTTGACGGTTTTGAGTTCTCCGATGGCGGCGCGGCGGACGAAAGCCGTTCCCCTCTGCTTGAGATATACATAGAGCAGCTTAGTGTCTGCCAATGCGAAATCAGCGAATGGGAACGGCTTGACTGGATAGAGGACGTCAATATGCCCCAGCTTGCAAAATGGCTCAAGACGCTTCCTCATAGAGATATTGAGTTCCTTACGCTTCTTTATGCCGACGACTTTTCGCAAAAGCAGATAGCAGAACTCTGCGGCTGTTCGGAAGCCGCTGTCTCTAAGAGAAAAACCCGCTTATTAAAAAATGCAAAAAAATTTTTATCGAAAGGTTAATTTTAGGAACATCTCGATGCCTACCCCTTGAGGAACTCGCAGGGAGACAAACCGGTCAAGTCCTGTGGGAATCCTCAAAAAATCAAAAGGAGGTATCTTATGGATACGGAAATCTTAAACAACGGCTT
This sequence comes from uncultured Ruminiclostridium sp., assembly GCA_964636555.1. GTDB lineage: Bacteria > Bacillota > Clostridia > Oscillospirales > Ruminococcaceae > Ruminiclostridium_E. The sequence goes on along the minus strand of CAZWRZ010000002.1, from coordinate 118,727 downwards.
TAACGGCACGGACAACATTATCGACCTTATCCCCGCCAGCCGGGTATTTTCGGTCGGACACGACAGGAACTCCGAAGCGATAGTCGCGACCACAGCGTTGGAAGCCCGCAGCAACGCTTGCTTGGCGCTTCTTACACAGGCGGCGATGGAGCGGACTGCCGCGCTCTCCGTAATGGCGAACAGGCTTGCGTCGATTGCTCCTAACGGAAATCAGTTCTATGCGATGTTCGTTGCGGAATTTGCCAAGAAAACGCTTGAACGTCTGGAAGAGAGGTGGTAAAAAATGGCTGAAGTTATAGCGGTTATCGTTTCAGTTGCAGCTATCGGCATTTTCATATTGCACGGTCTTTATACCGCGATCCGCAAGGCTATTGCAGAAAAAGAGCAGACCAGACGCTTTATGGAAGATGAGATGTTCCTGCGTTACAACGAGCTCGAAGCCTATTGCGCAATGCTGAGAAAAGCAGCGTTAAGCAACGATTTTAACCCCGAAAACAGAAAATAAACCCTTTGTTCAGCACATAAGCGGGATGTATTAACAGGGGCGGCGGACAAAAATATGCACATTTTTTGCGCATAAGTCTCGGATTTTGGCGAATTTCCGCCGCCCTGTTATATAATCTCAGCAAATGCCGATCGTTGACAAATTGTCAAGACGATATGGCTGTAAAAAAGTTAATGAGAAAGGATTTGATACCAATGGTTTTTGATGCTAAAAAAATTGAAGAGATGATCGACAAGCCCATATTTCCGGAAGGGCTTAAAGGCGGCGCGGATGTCTTGATCATAGATCCGCCTTGGAATGTTCAGCAGACCGGAAACTACGGCGCTTTAAATCACTACAGTCTGATGACTTTAGAGCAGATCCAAAATATGCCGGTCGCCGATCTGCTTGCCGACAACGCAGCGGTCTGGCTTTGGTGTACGGCAGCCACGATCCCCGATGCTTATCGTATTCTTGAAGGTTGGGGACTAACGCCTCGTGCGCCCTTTGTATGGATAAAGAACCGCATGGGGATGGGGGTGTACCTGCGTAATTTCTGCGAATTTCTGATCCTGGGAACAAAAGGAAAAATGCTTCCCGCTATCAAAAATCAGCCCAATATCGGATTGTTCCCGTTGCAAGACCATAGTCACAAGCCGGAGGAAATTTTTACCATTTCGGAGCGGATGTACCCGAATGCAAAGTGTTTAGAGCTGTTTGCAAGGCGCAGACAACATGGCTGGTATGCTTGGGGGAATGAGTGTCCGGATGGATCGGATGTCGTTTTGCCGGGCTACCCCGCAGGGGCATATTCCGAAGCAGTTAAACCGGAAATCGAGAAGTTTTTGAAGAAATCAAAGGGGGCGAAATGCTAAATGTATGGTTCAAACAACTATCCGCCGCGCAGCCCGATCACGTTGATCTTGGAGTTCGCCGCAGCAGTAGCCATTGGCGGCTGGCTGATAAAGCTCGGGATCGGCTTCTTAACGGAGGTTCGGTGGAGCATAGCTCTGATCCTGTTCCTTGCGGTCGGCGGAATAATATGTTACAGAATTTGGAAAAGCAAGCACGATAATTGGCGGTGAGAGGAGGAGTTATGAAGTTCAATAAATTGGTATGGCGCGAACTTATTTGGATGCGCCCGTTCACGGAGGACGCGGTATTTGACATCCTGTCGCACCTTGCCTCCACCAACCCGCGCGGCGCGGTGATCTTCGAGGCGAGGGGCAGAGGCGGTAAGGTTCGCTATCTGCTCGGCGCGGAAGAATCCCGCGTACATATTATTGAGAACGTCTTCAAATCGCACGGCAGAGTGAACTTTTCAAGTATCTGCCGGTTCCCCAGAAAAGCGGCGGCGGGAGCAGCGCAGATTCGCACTTCAAGAAAGCTCCTGTCTTTAAACACCGACACCTCTATGGCGGTGCTTCGCGCGGGACTTGCCGCTCTCGCTAACACCGGAGAATACGAAGAGCTGTGCGTTCAGATCATCCTCGGCTATTCCTACACTCCGCAGAACGTCCCCGCCGATATGCAGGATCCGACTGCGTCTTGGCTTGAGATAATCACGGGAACAGTCAAAAAAGCCACATCGGATATGGTGAAGTCGGCGAAAGAAAAAGCCGAACAGAACAGTTTTCAAGCCATCATACGCATAGGCTCAAGCAACAGGCATAATTACATCGGCAAGCTGAACGACCTTACCTCGGCGTTTCGGATATTAGAGTCGGCAGGAGTAAAGATCTATCTTTCCGGAGAAAGCGCGGAAAAGCTCAACAACGCGGCTGTTCCGTTCCGGTTTCCTCTGCGGCTGTCGGTCAAAGAGATCAGCGCGTTTACGCTGCTTCCCGTTGGTGAGGACGAGCTGCCGGGCAGCGTTCCGCTTCGACCTAAGTGTCTGCTGCCGCCGACATGGTATAGAGAGCCCGTATATAAGAGCGAAGACAGAACCTTCGCCCTTGCCGCGAACGGCAAAAAACTGAGCATATCACCAAAGGACGCGCTCGAGCACTGTGTGATCCTGGGTCCTACCGGCAGCGGAAAATCGGTTTGTATGCTTAATCAAATCATGGCCGACATCAATGCGGGGCGAGGGGTGCTCGTTATTGATCCTAAGCAGGATCTTGCGGACACAGTTCTGGAGCGTATTCCCAAAGAACGCGCCAACGACGTAGTGGTTTTAGACCCGACCGCGCCAAACCCGGTAGGCTTCAACCCGCTTTCCTGTGCTAAAGGTCAAGATAAGGAGCTTGCGGCGGATACGGTGCTGTCCGTGCTAGCCGAGATATTCTCGGATTCGTGGGGCGTGCGCACGCAAGATTTGCTTTCTGCAGCACTGCTCACGCTGATGGACGTTGACGGCGCGTCTATGATGTGGCTGCCGGAGCTGTTTACCAATGCGGCTTTTCGTGCCTCCGTTACTTCAAAGGCAAAGGACGAGATTGCACTCAAACCGTTCTGGAAACGCTTTGAAGCTATGTCCGACTATGAGCGCAGACAGCATATAGAACCCGTACTCAATAAACTGCGCCAATTCTTAATGCGCCCGAAGCTCCGCAATGTTCTCGGTCAAAGCAAGCCGAAGTTTAACCTGAACGATTTGTTTACCAAATCCAAAATCGTGCTTGTACCGTTGAATAAAGGCGTGCTTGGAACTGAGGCGGCAAAGCTGCTCGGTTCGCTTCTGGTGGGACTTACGTGGACGCTTGCGCTCGGACGAGCCAATATCCCGCAGGAGAAACGCAAGATGGTTTGCCTTTATATTGACGAGCTGCAGGAGTATATCGGCGGCATTTCCGGAGATTTAGCGTCTGCTCTCGCCGAAGCGCGCGGTATGGGACTTGCGATCACTATGGCGCACCAATACCGCGACCAACTGCCGCCATTGCTCAGATCGGGTATAGACGCAAACGCCAGAAACAAGATCATTTTCGGACTGACCGGAAAGGATGCGAAAGAAGTGGCGGGTCTGTCCGAGGGCGCGGACGCGCTCGACTTCGCTTCGCTGCCGAGATACCATGTGTACGCCGGTTTGCAAAATAATGGCAAAAATACCGGCTGGGTGCAGGGAGTAACGCTCCCGCCGCCCGAACCCCTGCAAAGCGCGGCAGAACTCAGAGCTGTCAGCATGGCGCGATACGGAACGCCGGCGGAGCAGGTCGAGGCGGAGCTTATGGCAATTTTCAAGGACACCGCTACTCAGCCCGAAGACCCGAAAAAGTTCAAACAGAGCAGCATCAACCGCAAGCGAAAGGAGAAGAAGGATGACTGATTTTGAGTTTAAACACCGTTGTGACCCCGATTGCAGCACAGCACAGACCGAACTCCCCAAAACCGCACCAAGCCGCGCTTATAATCCCGATAAGGGAAAAGATGTATTATCTGATAAAAAAGATATTCTTTCTGTCAGTGCGGCGGGGCGGGGGCGGTTGTCAAAAAAGCGGCTGCTCGATTTGGAGAAAGAACTTTCCGATTTGGATTGGGATATCTTGACCGCAATTCGCCGTTTTAGGGTAATGCTGGGCAAACAGATCGGCAGACTGTATTTTTACAAAAGCAAAAATTCACATTCCTCAACCGTTCTCGCCAACCGCCGGCTTAAGGCTCTAACGGAAAGCGGGCTGATCGCGGCGATGAACCAAAAAATAAACTGCCGCGAGAAGGGCTATGTTTCCTACATTTATTACCTTACCGAGGCGGGAGAAAGGATCATACAGATACATCTGAATGAACCGGAGACCCGAAAGCGCATCTTTGAACCGTCAACAGCAACGCTGGCTCATACGCTTGCGATCGCGGAATGCTATGTACAGACATTGGAGCTTTGCCGAGCCGATGATATGAAGGCGGTGGAAATTCTGCCGGAACCGGAGTGTTGGAAGCTGTATCAGAATTCAAAAAACCGTATTTTAAAGCCCGACCTCGCTATGGTTACGGAAAAACAAAATTGGACAAGCCACGAGGAAGAATGGTATGAGCTGCGCTGGTTTATAGAGGTGGACTTAAACACGGAAAATATTCAGACGATTATGGAAAAATGCCGCCGTTACTATGATTATTACCAAAGCGACACCGAACAGCGGCTGCATGACGATGTGTTTCCTCTTGTAGTGTGGATCGTCAAGACCGAGGGACGCAGACGTTCGCTTATCAAGCATATCCGTGAAACTTTTACGCAGTATCCGAGGATATTTGCCGTAATTCTGCCGGAGGAGTTCCCCAAACTGCTTCGTGACGAGCTTGAAATGGAGGGATTTTTATGTCCGCTATAAGATATTTTGATATGTTCGCGGGGATCGGAGGGTTCCGAACAGGACTTACCCGCGCGGGAGGGTTCGAGTGCATCGGACACTGCGAGATCGACCCTCACGCGGATAAGGCTTACCGTGCTATACATAACATCAGCCAAAAGGAGGTTTTCTATCGTGACGCAAAACAAATCAGTGGGTACAAGCTGCCCGACTTCGACCTTATCTGCGCGGGATTTCCTTGCCAGAGTTTCAGCATTGCCGGAAAGCGCAGGGGTTTCACAGATAAAAGAGGTACTCTCTTCTTTGACATTGCGCGTATCCTTGCAGCCAAACACCCTCCGTTTTTGTTTCTTGAAAACGTTCCCGGACTGCTTAATCATGACGGCGGGAGGACGTTTAAGACCATCCTCGATGCGCTTTTCGAACTGGGGTACTATGTGGAATGGCAGGTGCTTAACAGCAAGGATTTCGGAGTGCCGCAGTCAAGAAAACGGGTGTACATTATCGGATATCTTGATCCCCGATGCGCCGGAAAAATACTTCCTATCGGAGGAGCAAACGGACAAGCTCTTATACAAGTCGTAAGGGGCAGCCAAAGCGGCAGAGTATATGACTCAAGGGGACTCGCCCGCACTCAGACCGCGGGCAGGAATCCGAGCGGGCTGTATTTGGTGGATATCGCCGCGGGATCGCCCAAAACTACGGAAACCGCCCGCTGTCTTACCTCTCATTGCGGCAATTCTGATGTGCCTAACCGCAAAGGAGAACGTTCTGGGGTGCTGTTGATAAAGGAGGCTACTAAAAAAGGCTTCAAAGAAGCGGTGCCGGGCGATTCGGTCGATTTAAGCTATGCCGGCGGCAACACTCACAGAGGGCGCGTCGGGCATAATATCGCACACACGCTCAAAGCGGGAGACGTGCAGGGCATTATCGAGCGCGGCGGGCGCATCCGCAGACTTATGCCAAGAGAGTGCCTGAGACTGCAAGGCTTTGATGATGAACAAATAGACAAGCTGCTTGCCGTGACCTCCGATTCGCAAGCCTACAAGCAAGCGGGTAACGCGGTAACAGCCAATGTCATAGAAGCTATCGGAAAACGGATACGTCTTGCCGCCGACACGGGAAAGGAACGATTTGTATGAACATGGATCGAGAGAAACAATACATCGTCGAACAGCGGGCAATGGGGCAAACCTTTGCTCAAATCGGGAAAGAGCTGGGGAAAACCGAGGACGCCGTGCGCATGGTTTTTAACCGCATTGTAAATACCGATCTTAAAGATTTTCCCTCGCCGAAAACGACAACGGAAAGATGTATGTACTGCGGAAAGGCTCTTACCAAAAATCATAAAGGCGGGAAACGGAAGTTCTGTTCGTCGCGCTGTCACAATGCTTGGTGGAATGAGAAACGGCGGAAAGTTCCGTATAAAAATATCTGTGAGCATTGCGGGAGAGCCTTTATCTCTTACGGAAACCCGGACAGGCGTTTCTGCTGCCGAAAGTGTTTTACGGAAAGCCGCCGAGCGAACGACATGGAGGTGCTGCATGAGTGATTTTGAGAAGATACTGCTCTTCCATACTTTATGCTGCGCAGCCGATAAAATGCTGAATGACAAAGCTATCACGCTTAAAGAATACTACTTTTTAATCAAAAAATTATCAAAAAATTATTTAACGGACGGCAATCCGCCGCCCGATGACGAAGAGAAAGGAGGCGATATGTAGAAGCATAATTAACAGACCTGTTACAACTGCGTGCGGTATACCGAAGAAATGATCTGCGGTATATTGCAGACGCTCTTTGGCTGCCCGCTATTACGAGGAGGTGTTTAACAGTTGTTCAGCAATCATTTCGGCGTCGAGGTAGAATTTACGGGCATCACTCGAAGCCAAGCGGCGGAAATTGCCGCACAGTTCCTTAACGGGTTCGTTTCAAGAACGGCAGACCATTATGACACACATAACGTTACTGCCAGCGACGGACGCGTCTGGAAGTTCATGTCGGACGCAAGCATTAACCGGCAGCGCAGAGCCGACAATGGACGTATATCTTACGCTCCCGGCGCCTACAGCGTGGAAATGGTCACTCCGATCCTGCTCTATCATGATGATATCGATCTTGTGCAGGGTTTGGTGAGGCGGCTTCGCAAAGCGGGCGGTTTTACCAACAAGTCCTGTGGGATCCATGTGCATCTAGACGGAACAAACCATACTCCGCGAAGTATCCGCAACTTTGTGAACATAATCGCAAGCCATAACGATCTGTTTTACAAGGCGCTGCAGATTGAACCTGAGCGTATGCGCTTCTGTATGAAAATGGACGAGTATCTGGTTGAACGTATGAACCGCGTGAAACCCGCGACTTTTAAGCAGATAGAGGATATCTGGTATGAGGGATACGCGGGCGACCGCAGCGGAAGATACCACAACAGCCGCTACCATTTTCTCAATCTACACAGCTTTTTCCACGGTAATCATACCGTAGAGCTGAGAGGGTTCAACAGCACGCTTCATGCTGGAAAAATACGCGCGTATATCGTGTTCGCACTCGCGCTCAACAATCAGGCGCTGACCCAAAAATCCGCAAGATACCGTAAGGTGCAGGAGGAAAACGAGAAGTTCGCAATGCGGGTGTATCTAAACAGAATAGGGTTCATCGGCGATGAATTCAAATCCTGCCGCGAACATCTGTATCGGCATCTTGACGGCAACGCCGCGTGGCGTTATGGCAGCAAGGAAAATGTCAGTTATCATGTCGGTCGGCACAGTCGGAACGGCGTCGATAACTCGGAAGGAGGTGGCAGCGACAGCGATAACGATAGCAGAAGATGACCACTACAACCATATGAAGGAGTGATGAGAAATGTCAAAAATCAGACGATATGTCGCTTACGGCTCCAATCTCAACCGCAATCAGATGGCGCACCGCTGCCCTACCGCGAAAATACTCGGCAAGGCTGTTATGCACGGCTGGGCATTGAGATTCAGGGGCGCAGCGACCGTGGAGCGCAGGAAGGATTCTTCCGTGCCGGTTCTGGTGTGGGATATTCAGCCGGAAGACGAAAAGGCGCTTGACGCTTACGAGGGTTATCCCCACCTTTACCGCAAGGAAACGGTTCGTGTGTATTTGAACGGAAAACAGGTTTCCGCAATGCTCTACATTATGAACGAGAACAATCGTCCTTACGGTATTCCTGGCAAAGGATACTATGACACTATCCGCGAGGGATATCTTGATTCCGGCTTTGACGTCGGCATCTTGGACAATGCCGTAAATGAAACTATTGTTTGCAGGAGGGGAGGGTTCATAAGATGAGAAAAATCATTTTTGAACAGATAACAAAAGTACGCAATACGGGCAAAACCAATATGTTCGATGTGAATGCGGTCGTGCGTATAGCGTTTGATAACGATTGGTACGAATTGGCTGACTGGCTGTCCGACCGCAATAACCGCAAGGAATACACCGAGTTGATTTTCAGCGGCGAGCCGGAGCTTGAGGATTAAATAAGGGGGCGTACATTATGGCAGCAAAAGGGTTTCCCACAAGGGAGCAAGTGGCGCTAGTTCGCAAGCAATATCCTATAGGCGCCAAAGTTGAGCTTGTTTCTATGAACGATCCATACACAAAACTGCGTCCGGGGGATTGAGGCGTTGTGATCTCGGTAGATGATACCAGAACGGTATTCGTTCGCTGGGACAACGGTTCGATGCTCGGTGTGGTCTTCGGAGTGGATCGGATCAAGAAACTGTAACTTATCGGAGGGGGCTTTTACAGTCCCCTCATTTTTATAAGGAGGTAATTTCTATGCGCATTGAGACCTTAGAGAAAAATCCCCGTATGTCTTTTGGCAGAAAGCTTCGCGTAGCAGCTTATGTCCGTGTTTCCGTCGAGAAAAGCTCTGCGCTTGACTCGCTGGAAAACCAGACAGAGACCTACACCGAAAAAATCACCGCGAACCCCGACTGGGAGTTTGCGGGAATTTATGAGGATAGAGGCATTTCCGGCACAAAGGAAAGGCGGCCGGAGTTTCAGAGAATGTTATCCGACTGCCGAGCGGGAAAAATCGACCTTATTCTCACAAAATCCTTTACCCGCTTTGCAAGAAATACGGTGGTGCTTTTGTCAACGCTCCGAGAGCTTAAAAAACTGAACATTGAGGTGATCTTTGAAAAAGACAATATTTGTTCTCTTAGTGAAAGCGGCGAACTGCTTATCACGCTTTTAGCGGCGTTCGCGCAGGCGGAAAGCCAGTCGGCAAGCGAAAATCAGCGCTGGCGCATACAAAAGATGTTTGAAGAGGGGCGCCCGAACACGGGAAAAATGCTCGGTTATCGTCTCAAAGACGGAAAATTGACCATTATCCCCGAAGAAGCGGAGATTGTCAGAATGATATTTTCCGATTATCTTTCTGGAATGGGAATATGCGCTATCGCAAAGAAGCTCAACCGTATGAATATTGCCGCGTTTAACGGCGGGCAGTGGTGCAAAAATTCTGTCCGAAGTATTCTTACCAATGAGAAATACGCGGGAAATCTGCTTTTGCAAAAGACCTACAGCCGAGATCATCTTGACCGTAAAAGACGGATAAATCACGGTGAGCGCGCCATGTATTTTGTGGAGAACAGTCACGAGGCGATAATCCCCGCAGAAACGTTTGAAGCGGCTCTTGCGGAAATGAAAGCCCGCGCCAAAAAGGCTATGCCGAAGCGCGTAAAATCCACAACAACGCGATATCCGTTCACGGGACTGATAGTCTGCGAAAAGTGCGGAGCGCATTACCGCCGCAAGACAGCAAACGCCGGCTCTAAGTATGAAAAGGCGGTGTGGATATGCTCAACTTACAACACTTTGGGCAAGGAGTTCTGCGGAAACGGGCAGCAACTTCCCGAATACATTTTAATCGCTAAAACCGTTGAAATACTCAGTACGGATAAAATTGACGAAGCGATACCCGAGCGGCTTGCGGAGATACAAGTGCCCGAAGCGGGGCGGCTTGTCTACGTATTCCGCGATGGAACGATCAAAGAGGTTCGGTGGAAACACACTTCCCGCCGCGAAAGCTGGACGAAAGAAATGCGACAAAAGGCTCGCGAAGACGCCTTAAAACGACACAAAGGGAGTAAAAATAATGTCTGACAGACCGATAGTTCACGTTATTAAGCCGACCGTGCAAAACGGCTCGGCGGCCGATAAAAACACTGCGGTAAAAAGGCGGGTCGCGGCTTATGCACGCGTTTCGACCGCCGAGGACGAACAGCTTGGCAGCTATGAGAACCAGATCACCTTTTACACACAGTACATTAAAAATAATTTGTCTTGGGAGTTCGCGGGGATATATTCCGACGAGGGCATCACGGGGCTTAATACCCGCAACCGCGCAGGATTCAACCAAATGGTTCAAGACGCTCTCGCTGGGAAAATCGACCTTATCCTCACAAAATCCATATCCCGTTTCGCCAGAAATACGGTGGACACTCTTGTGACCATTCGCTCTCTTAAAGAAAAGGGCGTAGAAGTTTATTTCGAGAAGGAGAACATTTACACTTTTGACAGCAAGGGTGAACTCCTGCTGTCGATCATGTCATCGCTTGCGCAGGAGGAATCGCGCTCCATCAGCGAAAATGTTATCTGGGGCAAACGCAATAAAATGCGGCGAGGAGAGTTTTCTCTGCCTTACGAGCATTTTCTGGGTTACGAAAAGGGCGCAGACGGAAAGCCACAGATCGTCGAGGAACAGGCGGTGATTGTGCGCCGTATCTACGACCTTTATCTTGAGGGTAATTCAGCCCGCAGGATCGCTCGGATACTGACGGACGAGGGCGTACTTACGCCGTATGGCAAAAACTGTAAGTGGAGCGCGTCTACTGTCATCGGAATTCTCCGCAACGAGAAATATAAAGGCGAAGCGCTGCTTCAAAAGACCTACACCGAAGATTTTCTGAACAAAAAACGCAGCAAGAATAACGGCGTTTTGGATCAGTATCATGTGGAGCATTCGCACCCCGCCATCATTGACCCGGAGACCTTTGCACTGGTGCAGGAGGAGATGGCTCGGCGTTCCGGCAGAAACAGCGGAAGACGCAGCGACAGCCCCTTTGACCGCAAAATCATCTGCGGAGCCTGCGGGCACTTCTTCGGGAGACGGCTTTGGCAGTCGGATTCTAAGGGACAGACTTATGTCTGGAATTGCCCTCACCGCTATGATAAAAGAAATGCCTGCAAAACTCCGATAGTGCGGGAAAATGTATTGCAGCAGGCTTTCCTTACGGCCTTTAACAAGCTGATCGGGGAAAATAGGGCGGATTATTTTGATAAACTTGAAGCGGAAATCATAGAGGTGATCTCCGATAATTCCGAAGACGCTGCGGATAAATACGCCCGTATTGGGAAAATACGCAGATATCTCGAAGCGCTCAAAGAACAGTCCGAGCCTATCGACAAGTTCAGCGGAAAGGCATTTTTAGCGCTGGTGGAGAGCATTACGGTGCCACCGGACGACAATACGCTTGTAGTTCGCTTCAAGGACGGAACGGAAATAACCGTCCCGAGAACAAATAAATAACACAAAAAGGAGTTTATTCTTATGACGGACATTCCCGATTTTTACCTCGACTTTAATGTTGTTGGCACAGAGCGCAAACGCTTGGTAAAAGCCATCTCGGAATATATGCGGTGCGATGCCGAGTATCTCAGAGCGCCGACTTTCGCCTATGCTGTAGACCGCTTTACGATCAGCAGGGACGGAGTAGTATTTTTTGACAACGTTGCCCACGGTGAGATCAGAGGACTGATCAGCTATCTTTCCGGGCGGGGATTTACGCCATACCGTTCATTTACGGGGCTGCCGGATGATGAACTTAATAAAGAACAACCAACTGCTCTCAAATCGGTTTTGCGGCATGACAGATACTCAATAGTAGTGGAGCTGCCAAATGAAACCATGTCTATGGATAATCTGATGAAGCTGCTGAAGGTAAAAGGTAGGCTGATAAAGAAAGCTCTGGAGCTTGATGACCTGCCTATCAAGCAGCGCAAGGACACCGTAGCATTCCCGTGGTTTCCCGATGACCTTGAGAGTGACGAGATACAGGCGCGAATACACTTTATTTCCGCCCTCTGCGAAATGAGCAAGCGTAAGATACGCGTGTCCGATGCGGAAAGAGCTATAGGCAGCGAGAAGTACGCGTTCAGGTGTTTTTTGCTCAGGCTCGGGTTTATCGGGGAGGAGTATAAGGCAGAACGTAAAATCCTGCTTAAAAATCTTACCGGAAACTCGGCTTATAAATAAGCGGCATTGCCAACCCGCGGCACCTTATATTTGCACTTTAAATTACCCTCGCCTTGCGGCGGGGGTTTTCTTTGTGCTGAGTTGTTAAAAAAGCCTTTAATTTTTGTGCTTTGGCGGTACAATGGAGTTATGGAAACGGTCAAAATACAAAGTGATACTACCGCAAAGATAAGCAAAAACGCGGCTTTGTCATATATACCGAACAAATCCGAACAAACCGAACGCAACCGAACAAAAAGCGAATGCTTCCGAACAGGTTTTTATTTTGGCTTGATGCTGTGTAAAATGACTCAAGATTTTATGACTTATTTTAAACGTTCTGCGAACAAAAAAGGAGAAAATCCCCATTATATAGGGAATTTCTCCTCTCGCCAATTCGTCGGAATTGACGCACAAATATGGCGGAGAACAAGGGATTCGAACCCTCGCGCCGGTTTCCCGACCTACTCCCTTAGCAGGGGAGCCCCTTCACCACTTGGGTAATTCTCCATAGTGCCGAATAATCGTATTAAAAAATGCTCTTGCGAGCTGGCGGAGTAGGTGGGATTCGAACCCACGGTCCCTTGCGGGATCACCGGTTTTCAAGACCGGCTCTTTAAACCACTCAGACACCACTCCGACATAATATTCAAACTTTTTGTGCTGCAATAACACAATCAAACATTAGTTAATCATTATCGTGTGTTCAATTATAACACAGTAAAGCTTTTTTGTCAATAGATTTTTTTAATTTTTGGCATTCTTTATAGCAATAAATCGCATCTCCCTTTTCGGCAAATGCGATCTATTTTTACTTATTTTGTTCCTTTATTTTCAACCCAAGCTCAAACGCCAGCAAAGCAATCTTGCTTTTGTCGTCAAGTCTTACTTCACCCGATAAGCTTCTGGGCTGCCATTCCGAATGGTCAAGATTGTCGCCCGCATAAAAGAATTGGAAAAAGTCCGTTCCTCTGAAATTGCACAAGGCTTGCATACCCGCGCACTCCATTTCTACACAGACCGCACCCTGTTCCTTGCGCTTATTCACCTTATCCCGTGTTTCTCTGTAACAAGCGTCGATTGTCCATGTTGTTCCCTCAACATAAGGGTAGTTAAATTCCTTCAAAACCTGTTTAAAAAGCTCACGATATTTTGTATTAACCTCTATCGTATCGCCGGGCGGCGCATAGTGATAGCTAAATCCCTCGTCTCTGATTGCTTTGGTGGGAATAATAATTCCGCAGTCCTCTATGCTTTTGTCAAGAACGCCGCAGTTTCCCAATAAAATCAGACACTTGCTGCCCATTGCCATAATATCCTCATATATTCCGCCACAGGCAGGCTCGCCCACATAAGACTGATATATTGCAAAAGACTTGCCCTTATATTCTACCTTATATATCGGTATTACACCTGTAGCGCTATGTGATTCACCAATTTGTTCAGGCTCAAAAAACTCAAGCAGATTTTTAAAAAGATGATGTGAAAAACACGAGACAGTTACATCGGGAAAGCCGTCTATTCTTTCCACAACCATATCGGGATTAATTACAGCTGATTGGGAGCTGTCAAATTCTTCAAGTATCAAGGTTTTCCCCTCCTTCTGATATTTTCATCCTGACTTATCCTATCCTCAATAGGTTTCAAGCCCTGCTCAATTTGTTTGTGCATCAAACTCAAAATCTCACAGCACTGTTTTTCTGTTTCCTCAACATCGCTGCCCATTTCTTCAAGAATTTGATCGCACTCTTTCAAAGCGTCCTTGTACTGCTCTTCTGTAATATCGCCCTTTTGCAGCGCTTCGTCCAGTTCGTCCCTATCCTCCGAAATAACATCTCCCTGAGGTGTAAGCCTTACATCAAGGTATTTATCAATGTATGCCGCAACCCCGTCGCTGTCATGCTCAAAGCCTTCCGTTACATCAACATAAATTGCGGAGAGAGAATACGGATATGATATACCCTTGACAGCCTTTTCATGAGGAAGAAACATAGCCGTGATCAGCCTTTTGCAGTTGTCTGGAATAAGCTGAAGCCAGACCATTCCCTCGCCGCACACCGCCGTTTTGCCCGCCTTGGGAAAATCCCAATAAAGATACTCACCGTCCGTAAGGGTTATCAGGCTCACAAGCCCATGATATATTTCGCAGTCTAAGCGGGTCTGATAGTAGGGGAAATACTGAAATCCCCATTTCAGATCTCTGTCCAAGCGTTTTCTTTTCATTCCTTCACCTCCGTTTTTTTAATAAAAAGCCGCATTTACACTCGGCAAATGCGGCTTTCATTAAACTACTGACTCAATATCCCAAAGCGAGATTATTCAGCGGGCTTGTAGTAATCAACAAGACCTACAAGATCATCATAACGCTTCTTGGAGTTTGCAACTGCCTTATCAAAGAGAACAGCAGCCTTTTCGGGATTTTGACGAGTGAGGGAGTTGTAACGAACCTCTCTCATCATAAATGCCTTGTAATCTCCTGTGGGAGCCTTGCAATCCAGGCTGAAAGGATTCTTTCCTTCTGCTGCAAGAGCGGGGTTGAATCTGAAGATGTTCCAGTAACCTGCCTCAACAGCTTCCTTTTCAACCTGCTGTGCGATTGCCAAACCGCCCTTGATGCCGTGGTTGATACAAGGAGCGTAGCAAACGATGAGGGAAGGACCGTCATAAGCTTCTGCTTCAAGAATTGCCTTTAAGCACTGGTTCTTGTCAGCGCCCATGGAAACCTGAGCAACATATACATAACCGTACTTCATAGCAATTCCTGCCAGATCCTTATTCTTGATGTCCTTACCGCCTGCAGCGAACTGTGCGATAGCGCCGATAGGTGTAGCCTTGGAAGCCTGTCCGCCGGTGTTGGAGTAAACTTCGGTATCAAATACCATGATATTTACATTCTTACCGCTTGCAAGAACGTGGTCAACACCGCCGTAACCGATATCGTAAGCCCAGCCGTCGCCGCCGAAGATCCAGTTGGATTTCTTGGAGAGGTAATCCTTCAGCTTGAGAACTTCCTTCTTGTCTTCATTATCGCAGCCGCAAGCTTCCAATGCAGCAACCAATTCCTTGGTAGCCTTGGAGTTAGCAGCGCCGTCGTTAGCGGTTTCAAAATACTTGGCGATCTTTTCCTTGACATCAGCGTTGTCAGCCTTTTCGTCAAGAGCCTTCAGATGAGTCTGCGCTCTCTGTCTTAAAGTATCCTGAGCGAGGAACATACCGAAACCGAACTCTGCGTTGTCCTCAAACAGGGAGTTGCCCCAAGCGGGACCCTTGCCCTCGGCGTTAACCGTGTAAGGAGTGGAAGGTGCAGAACCGCCCCAGATAGAGGAGCATCCTGTTGCGTTAGCGATATACATTCTGTCGCCGAAGAGCTGAGTAACAAGCTTAGCATAAGGAGTTTCGCCGCAGCCTGCGCAAGCGCCGGAGAACTCCAGGAGGGGCTGCTTGAACTGGCTGCCCTTAACGGTGTTTTCTTTGAACTTTTCAAGAACCTCGGGCTTGGACTGGAGCTTATGAGCATAGTCGAAGCCTTCCTGCTCAGTCATCTGGCTATCCAGAGGCTTCATAGCCAGAGCCTTGGTCTTAGCGGGACAGGTGTTTACGCAAGCGCCGCAGCCTGTGCAGTCCAGAACGGAAACTGCCATGGTGTACTTGTAGCCTGCCATGCCTGTTGCGTCCTTGGTCTTCATGGAAGCAGGACCGTTCTTAGCCTCGTCCTCTGTCATGATAACAGGACGGATTACAGCGTGAGGACATACAACGGAGCACTGGTTACACTGGATACAGTTCTCGGGGATCCACTCGGGAACGTCAACAGCGATACCGCGCTTCTCAAATGCAGCAGAGCCCTGAGGGAATGTGCCGTCGGGCATTGAAGTAAATGTGGAAACGGGAAGCTCGTCGCCTCTCTGCGCATTGCAGGGAGCCTGAATGTTGTTGATGAAGTCTGCAAGCTCTTTTCTGTCGCTTACTGCTACAGATTTGGGAAGCTCGCCTTCGCAGTTTGCCCAAGCAGCGGGAACGTCAACCTTTACAACCTCGCCTGCGCCTCTTTCGATGGCGGCGTAGTTCATGTTAACGATATCCTCGCCCTTCTTGGAAAAGGACTTGTAAGCAGCCTTCTTCATATAGTCGATTGCCTGATCTGCGGGAATGATGTTAGCGATAGAGAAGAATGCAGACTGGAGAACGGTGTTGGTTTTGTTGCCCAAGCCGATTTCCTTAGCAACCTTGATAGCGTTGATGATATAGAAATTGATATTGTTCTTTGCAATGTATGCCTTAACGGGAGCGGGAAGCTTTTCGTCCAGCTCGTCAACGGTCCACTGGCAGTTCAGCAGGAAGCTTCCGCCGGGTATAACGTCCTGAACCATATTGTACTTGTCAATATAGCTGGGGTTGTGGCACGCAACGAAGTTAGCCTTGTTTACAAAGTAAGTGGACTTAATGGGGCTCTTACCGAAACGCAGGTGAGAAATGGTTACGCCGCCGGACTTCTTGGAGTCGTAAGCAAAGTAAGCCTGCGCATACATATCGGTGTGGTCGCCGATGATCTTGATAGAGTTCTTGTTTGCACCAACGGTACCGTCGGAGCCAAGTCCCCAGAATTTGCAGCAGGTTGTGCCTTCGGGAGTGGTGTTGGGATTTTCGGTGATAGGCAGAGAAAGATGTGTAACATCGTCCTCGATACCAATCGTGAAATGCTCCTTGCTGTCATTGTTGTAAACGGCAATGATCTGAGCAGGGTTGCAGTCCTTGGAGCCCAAGCCGTAACGTCCGCTGTATACGGGAACATCGGTGAACTTGCCTGCCTGCTTGAGAGCAGCAACAACATCCAGATAAAGAGGCTCGCCGAGAGCGCCGGGTTCCTTTGTTCTGTCAAGAACTGTGATCTTCTTAACAGTGGAAGGAATAGCGTCTACAAATGCGTTTACGGAGAAAGGACGGTAAAGTCTTACCTTAACCAGACCAACCTTCTTGCCCTGAGCAAGCAGATAGTCGATTGTCTCTTCGATAGTATCGCAAACGGAGCCCATAGCGATGATAACCTGTTCAGCGTCGGGTGCGCCGTAGTAGTTGAACAGCTTATAATCTGTGCCAATCTCCTTGTTTACCTTGTCCATATACTCGGTAACGATTTCGGGAAGTGCGTTATAATAGTTGTTTGCAGCTTCCTTAGCCTGGAAGAAGATATCGGGATTCTGAGCGGTACCTCTGAGGGTGGGGTGCTCGGGGTTCAGAGCGCGGCTTCTGAAATCAGCCAAAGCGTCCTGATCGATCATACCCTTTAAGGTGTCGTAATCCCAAACCTCGATTTTCTGAATCTCATGAGAGGTTCTGAAGCCGTCAAAGAAGTGGAGGAAAGGAACCTTGCCCTTAATGGTGGAAAGGTGAGCAACTGCGCCCAAGTCCATAACCTCCTGAGGGTTGGTGGAGCAGAGCATAGCGTAGCCTGTCTGGCGGCAAGCGTAAACGTCGCTGTGATCGCCGAAGATAGACAGAGCGTGAGTTGCAAGAGCACGTGCGGAAACGTGGATAACGCTGGGAAGCAGCTCGCCCGCGATCTTGTACATATTGGGGATCATCAGGAGCAAGCCCTGTGATGCGGTGTAAGTTGTGGTCAGTGCGCCTGCGGTAAGAGAGCCGTGAACTGCACCTGCTGCGCCTGCCTCAGACTGCATTTCAACTACCTTGACCTCGGTGCCGAAAACATTCTTTCTTCCTGCGGTAGCCCAAGAGTCGGTGACCTCAGCCATTACGGAAGAAGGGGTGATGGGGTAAATTGCAGCAACCTCGGTAAACGCATAAGAAACGTGACCTGCGGCGTTGTTACCGTCCATCGTAAGCTTTTGTCTTGCCATGGAAAAAATCCTCCTTTTTTGCATAAATCTTTTTTCTGGAACTGAAAGACAGCTCTTCATTAAGCGGGATATTTAAAAAATCCCCTATTTATGCTATCTTACAAATTATAGCACAATATGGACGATTTGTAAACAGTTTGAAAAAATTTTTTATTAGATTCTTCACTCAGGAAAGTCGGCGGTAATTACCTGATTTAAAAAAGAATTTCAGAACCGACAAGATTTTAAATTTGCCTGAAAAACTGGGCAAATTTAAAATCTTGTCTATCTAACTGAGTGCGGAGTTTTTGCTTGAAAAAATGGGCAAAAACTCCGCACTCAGTTGATTTCTGAAATTCGTGCTGTCAGGACAGTTGTGCTATTGAGAGCCCGCTTTTGGAGGTCTTGTACTGATTTTTTCTTTTTAAAATTCGTCATATTCCCCCAAAACCTGTCATAACTTATCCAAAAGGGTGATTTTTATGAAAGGGGCGATTACATGATTTGCCGATTTGAAGATCTTCGGTGCAAGGAAATAATAAACGTAAAAACAGGCTGCAAGCTGGGCTATCCCGATGACATCGAGTTCGACACCTGCACTGCCAAAATATGCAAGCTGGTGGTGTACGGAAAATCCAAGTTTTTCGGACTTTTCGGGCGTGAGGAGGATTTTGTTATACCTTGGTGCGACATTGAGATCATCGGACAGGACACCATTCTTGTTACCTGCGATTTACCAATACATACAAATAACGGCAAAGGATTTTTGAAAAATTTGTTAAAATAGCCGAAAAGATTATAGTTGTAAATAATGGCGTCTTATGTTATAATAATTAGGCGGATTTTTTACCGCAAATCCACACATAACGCTGACTTTTCTGCAGGTGTGAGGGCTCTGAAACGATAGGAGCTTTCAGCGGAGAAGTAAAACGCTATGGAGGAAAAAACCAAAAACAAGGAGGAAACTACCATGGCAGTAGTATCAATGAAACAGCTGCTTGAAGCCGGTGTTCACTTCGGACATCAGACAAGACGCTGGAACCCTAAAATGGCGCCCTACATTTTCACAGAGAGAAACGGAATCTACATTATCGACCTGCAGAAAACCGTTAAGAAACTTGACGAGGCTTATATGTTCATTCGTCAGGTAACAGAAGAGGGCGGAGAGGTTCTTTTCGTAGGAACCAAGAAGCAGGCTTCCGACAGCATCAAGGAAGAAGCAGAGAGAGCAGGCGCTCATTTCGTAAACGCAAGATGGCTGGGCGGTATGATGACCAACTTCACCACCATTCAGAGAAGAATCAAGAGACTTGAACAGCTTCAGGCAATGGCTCAGGACGGCACCTTTGACCTGCTCCCCAAGAAGGAAGTAAGCAAGATGAATCTTGAGATCGAAAAGCTTGAAAAGTTCCTTGGCGGTATCAAGAATATGCAGAAGCTCCCCGCAGCTCTCTTTATCGTTGATCCCCGCAAGGAAAGAATCGCAGTTGCAGAAGCTAAGAAGCTGGGTATCCCGATCGTTGCTATCGTAGACACAAACTGCGACCCCGATGAGATCGACTACGTTATACCCGGAAACGACGACGCTATCCGCGCAGTTAAGCTGATCGCAGGCGCAATGGCTGACGCTATCATTGAAGGCCGTCAGGGCGAAACTCCCGTAACAGGCGAGGAAGCTATTCCCGTTGAAGAAGCAGCAGCTGAAACTGAAGCAGAAACAGAAGAAACCGCTGAATAAGCATATAATAAATATTAAATAAAGGAGAAACAAAAATGGCTATTTCCGCACAGGACGTAAAACAGCTTAAAGAAATGACCAACTGCGGTATGATGGACTGCAAGCGCGCTTTGGAGCAGACAAACGGCGATTTTGACGCCGCTGTAAAGTACCTCCGCGAGCAGGGTCTTGCAAAGGCAGCTAAGAAGGCTACCAGAATTGCAGCAGAAGGTTTGGTTTATACAAAGATCGATGAGGCTAAGAAGGTTGGCGCTATTGTTGAAGTAAACAGCGAAACTGACTTTGCCGCTAAGTCCGACAGATTTGTAGAATTCGTTGATATGGTTGCACAGACCGTTATCGACAACGATGTTGCCGATGTTGACGCGCTTCTGGGCGTTAAGATGAGCGGCACAAACGAAACCGTTCAGGACGTT
This sequence comes from uncultured Ruminiclostridium sp., assembly GCA_964636555.1. Taxonomy (GTDB): domain Bacteria; phylum Bacillota; class Clostridia; order Oscillospirales; family Ruminococcaceae; genus Ruminiclostridium_E. Next base: position 98,735 of record CAZWRZ010000002.1, on the reverse strand, counting down.
CTTACCGAAAGAATCGCTACTATCAGCGAGAACATCAAGATCAGACGCTTTGCAAGAATGGAAGGCGACCTGTTCAGCTACATTCATGACGGCGGCGGAAGCATTATCGGCACACTTCTGAAGATCGAAGCCGACGATGTTAACGACGATGTTGTTAAGCAGTGCGCTAAGGATCTTTGCCTGCAGATTGCTGCATCTGCTCCTCAGTTCGTATGTCAGGCTGACGTTCCCGGCAATGTAATTGCTGAAGAGAAGGAAGTTCAGATGAACCTTGCTCTTAAGGAGAATGAGGAAGCTGCTAAGCCCAAGCCTCAGAACGTTATCGAAAAGATCGTTGAAGGCAGAATGAAGAAGTTCACCGAGGAAATCTGCCTTATGGACGAGCCCTATATCAAGAATGACGAAATGACAGTTGCAAAGTATGTTGCAAGCCTTGGAAAGAATATCAAGGTCGTTCAGTTCGTTCGCTATGAGAAGGGCGAGGGACTTCAGAAGAAGGAAGAGAACTTCGCTGATGAAGTTGCTTCTATGATGAAGTAAGTTATTGAAGAATGACTGCCGTCTGCGGCTGCAGGCGGCAGTTTTTATATTGCTGCAGTAAAATAATAATATAATATCTTGCTATAATTGACTTTATCTGACAAAATATGTATAATAAAAATGAGCTCCCTTAAACGGAAGCTCGTTTATGAGAGCCTGATATGAGCGAGGCGTTGTTTTATTAAAGCTCCCAAGTATTAAATAGCACTATACTGTTTAAGAAAGGGGGTGGAATGATATGTACATAACTTTTGGCAGACTTAATCAGCATTATGTCACTTATCTGTGAAGTTATCACTGCTGTCGTTCTTGTTTTAACCCTTCTGATGAATTTATTCAAAAAGAAGAAATGAACGATAAAAAAATAACTGCCTCCATGTTGCAAGCATAGGCAGTTATTTAACTAACTATTGGGAGCAACAACGTCTCGCTCTCTTTTTTATATTATAACCCATTCCCTCAATTTTGTCAAGTGCTTTACCCTGTCATTTTACATAGATACCAATTTAATCTTCTGTTGAATTTATTCAACAAAAAGAAATCACCGCGTAAAACAAAACCCCGCTGTCACAAAACAGCGAGGTTTTTATTGTAAAAAGGTTTTTACATGTTTTCCGGCCTGTCAAGGGTGGCTTTCGATTTTTCAGGGAACTGCATATCCGCTGTTCAAAGTCGTTCCCGTATCTCCGCCGTCAATAGCGGCAGTTCTGTATATACCCAACAATCCGCAAGCCGTGGAGCCTATCTGATAAGCCTCATCATAGCCCGAAATTCTGCTGAGCGTACATTGATCGGCAACTGCACCATCAGGGTTATAAATTACACCGGAAACACCGCCGTTCTTCACAGCAACCACAAAGCCCGAATTGGGCGCTAACCTATTTATAAGACCCTGCTCAATGCTTTCCTTTAATTTAGCCACGGAATCGGCGTCTCCTGTCAGCGTAGTACCGTCCGCTTCGTATACATTTACATTGGCGGCTATCGGGGTTCCTGCGCTGTCAGCGGTTCCGATTATCAGCTTGCCGGGAAAAGGCTGTCCGCCCTTCATACAGTAGGCGTTAACACCTGCATTCATCATAGTTTCCAAGGCTGAGGCGGAGGACTGAATGCTTGTATATGCAGCCTGTGTGGTGTATCTGCTTACCAAGGGTACGATAACGGCGGTAAGAATGGCAACTATGGCAATAACTACAATCAGTTCCACAAGAGTAAATCCTTTTTTCTCTTTCAGCCTTCTGATTTTGTTCAGCATATAAAGTCCCTCCAGCTAATACCTTACTCTCAAAAACCCACCTCATAGAGGAGGTGGGTTTTGAATTGAAAATTTATTATACTAAGTATAATTATAAAATTTCTCTGTTTATTATGCTACAGATCCTACATTACTTGCAATTGTAAATGACTTAGCTTTGGAAGCTGTTTCGCCGGCACCAGCCTTAATTGTTCCTAAAATACCACAAGATGTACCACCAACTGTATAAGCATCATCATAACCACTTACAGTCTCAATTTTACCAGTAGGAACAACAGCAGCACCACTTCCTGCAGGAGGATTAGGACAATATATTGTACCTACAACGCCACCATTTTGAACTATTACGGCAAAAGCAGCTCCATTCGGGAATTTTGTTGCAAGACCGGTAGCAATATTTTCTGCCAATTTCTTTAATCCATCATCGGTAGTACCAGCCGGTAATGTTGCTGTACATGTACCGCCGGATTCAGTTATAGTGATTGATTTATCATCAACAGTAATTGTTGTAGGTGTGCCGGAAGCACCGCATTTACCGGTAATAAACTTACCGGAGAATACCTTACCGGTCATAGCATAAGAGTTGATACCTGCATTTACCTGAGACTCAACGCTGGAAGCAGCAGACTGCAAAGAAGTGTATGTAGCCTGTGTGGTGTATCTGCTTACCAAGGGAACGATAACTGCGGTCAGGATTGCGATGATTGCGATAACTACAATCAACTCAACCAGTGTGAAGCCCTTTTTATTCTGGAGCTTTCTGATTTTGTTTAACATTTCAATTTCCTCCTAAAAATTAAAAAAATAATTTCACGGATTGTCGGGTCTGATTGTGATTACCTGCAACTCCGCTCTTAATAAAGAATACATTCAAAAATGAAATACAGTGCGAAGTCCCGTACTTCACTTTTCTGTTCTTTACTGTATCTTGATTATAGCAGATTGATATTAAAATGTCAACAATTTTTTTTGAAATTGGTATATCTGCACAAAAACACGGTTACAACTTCTGCTTGATACGGAATGTCATATCTGTTACCCGTTATATTTGCGGTTTTGCGATGAAAAATTTTGATATTGCAAATTCTCCTATTATAATGTATAATAGCTTTGGATAGTATTTAGGATAATACTATATAAGATATAAAACGGCAAAAATGTAAAATAAAGGATTCAAATATAATGAAAACAGACATAAAGAGCCTATTAAAGCGGGCAATTCACCCAAAGGAATGGAAATCTTTATATAAAGAGTATAAAGAGCTGTGTAATTACATTATTTTCGGTGTGCTTACCACCGTTGTTTCCTTTGGCACATACTATCTGTTCCGCTTTATCTTCCCCGACGAGAACAGCGTCCCCGATTTTTTGAAATGGGTCTTCAAGCTGACGGCGGTTTTTGATACGGAGAGCACCACCGTTCTGCCTGTCTTTCTGTCGTGGGTCTGCGCTGTCACCTTTGCTTATGTTACCAACAGGATATGGGTTTTCGAGAGCAAGGCAAAAGGGGTTCATATTTTAGCGGAGATAGGCAAGTTTTTCGGAGCAAGGGCGCTGACGCTTTTCTTAGACCTTCTCATAATGTTTCTTATGGTGGATTTAACGGGAATCCGCGGAGTGCTGTGGGAGTTTTTCGCGAGAGTTGTGGACAGTGTTGTGGTGTTGGTGATGAATTATGTTTTGAGTAAGGTTTTGGTGTTTAGGAAGAAGAAAAACGACTGAACAAATTCAATGCCGCTTGTAAGCTTGGACACAGGCGGCATTTTTATATATTCCTTCTTTTTCGCCCCGAAAACAACCGTTGAACATAGTTCAAATTACAAAGTAAGAAAATGCAGCCCCATAGATTCCTCCCCCAGTCTGCAGACGACCTTAGCCGAAATATCGGTAACGGCGATCCTTTCAAAGCCCACATACTTGGCAGCCTCCGCCTTATACCGTTCTATCCTCTTTGTATAGGGCTTTGGACAGCTTATGATCAGCAGTGAGCGGTCTATTTTCTTTTTATTCTTAAGAACCTTAGCAATATAGCTGCGGTAATACTCATATTCGCTTTTAAAAACCGCTCCGAACTTTATTCCGCCTTTTTTCACCGTAACCAACGGAGCAAGGCAGAAAAAGTCCATGGCGGTGGACAAATTTCGTGAAATAATGCCCATTCGCCTGCCCCATGAAGTGTCTTTGGCGGTGTAGGTGCTGTTTATATGGCTGTCCAGCTCGTCAATGGCTCTTATGATAAATTCGGGAGAAAAGCCCTCCCCTGCCAGCTTCACCGCCTCCATCATCTGAAACAGCATGCCTCCGCCTATCTGCCTTGAATCCGCCACATACACGTTTTTAAGGCTCTCGGCAGCTTTTTTTGCGTTCAGAAAGGATTCCCTCACATTGGTTCCGCAGCAAAGATGACAAATGCTTTGGGCGTTTTTCAGGTGCTTTAAGAAAAATCCCCTGTAATCCTCCACCGAGGGGCAGATTATCTGCGGTATCTTTCCTTGCGCCTCGGCATACTCGATAAGATTTTCCGAGGATATCTCATAGCTCTCTCTGAAAGAGCCGCCGCGTGTTTTTATCTCTGCCTGAATGACCGGTATCTTCTCAGGGAAAAGCTCGGGAGGAAGGTAACAGTTTGAATCGGCGGTTATAAGCGTTTTTATCATTTTTCCTCCTCCTTCCCCGTTTCATCGTCCTGTACTTTTTTCAGCCTGTTCAAGTCAATAAGTCCGCGCTCATAGCTGCCTGCGTAAATCTCATTCAAAGCAGATTTCAGAACGGTTCGCGAGGAATAGCCTATGTGTCCTTCAAGCAGTTCCTTTATCATTTCGGCGGCAATTTCGGGCTTTTCATCGGAAAGCTGTGCCGCTGTCCTTTCTGCCGTCTGACCTATCTCCTCTTCTGTTATTTCCTTAATGCCAACATCTGCAAAATAACGTGAAATATCGCTCAGCAAGCGGATAATTTTGGTATTTAGAACATCGTTCAAATCCTTTAGGAGTCCCTGCTCCTTCCTTTCGGCAGCAGACAAAGCCTGCCTTGCTATTTCCGCCGTGGAAACCGCACCTATGCTTGCAGAAACGGATTGAAGGCTTTGAAGAGTTATTGTACATTGTTCAAATCTCTTATCTGCTATAAACTTATCAAGAGACGGGAAGGACTCCCTTACTCTGTCCTCGAATATTTCCAGCATATCTCTGTATGCGGATCTGCTTCCTCCCGCCACAGCCATTCCCCTGACAGGGTCAAGCTCCTCATATCGGCTTAAGGTCTCGTTGCCCGTCACAGGCTTTATCAGCTCACTGTCCAGCCATTTGGCAAGAATCCCGTCAAGCTGATAAGCTGTAAAGTTTTGAGACAGGCTGTCGGAGCAGCCTCCTGTATTCTCTCCCACCTCGATAACGGGAATATTCATAAACATTCCGTCGTCGGCGGACATAATTCTGGCGGCAGCGCTTTCGTTTCCTTTTCCGCAAAGGAATATCAGGTCGTAATCCTTTTCTTCAAGCTGTTTTACTATGTCACTTATGTCAACGTAATCGGGCTTGATCATATAGGCTTCAAGCCCCTTAAGCAGCTCCGCACTGCTGTCCCCCGCCGCAAGTACTCTTGCGTCGGGAGCGGTGAACTCCTGTACAAAACTTTGTGTATTGCTTGGACCGTTGTTGAAAATGTGAGAGAAAGACGTTATGTTTAGGGGCTTAAGAACTCTCTTTATATTTCTCGGAAGGGAAGTTTCCGTTTCCCCGTCGCCGCAGACTGCCGTAACGGTCTTAACTCTCGCCATAATGTCGAAAATCGGCTTGTCAAAGGGATAGAAACCATAGTCAAAGAAAATATGAGTTATTTCGGGATTGTCTTTTTTAAGTATAAAGTCGGCTCTTGAACGGCAAACGCTGCACCTTATCCCCATTTTTTTCAGTTGAGCAAAACAGGCAGCGGAAACGGCAGAGCTTTTGAGATATAAAAGAACACTGATTTTTTCATGTGAGTTAACAGCGGCAAAGGGCTGCGGGCTGTCTACCCTTTGAGGAATGGTAACGGCAAAACGGCTTCCTCCCGTTTTTACGTTTCTTACAAAAATAAAGCCGTCCATTAGCGAAATAAGCCTTTTTGCTACGCCCAAGCCCAGGTGAATAACGGGCTTTTCCCCGTCATTATCGGCATATACGGTAAATATCCTGTTTGCCGCGTCAGGCGCGATCCCCAAGCCCGTATCAGTTACTTCGATATGGAGATTTACTCCCTCATCGGTTTTTCTTGCCGAAAGGCTGATAGTTACGCTTCCCTTTTCGGTGAACTTGACGGAATTGGTGAAAAGATTCATTATCACCTGTGTTATCCTTCGGCTGTCACCCACAAGAACGGCGGGGATGTCGGGCTGGCAATCGATAATTATATCCAGATCGGGATTGGAACAAGCCGAAAAGCAGAAATTCGCCACATCGCTGACAAGGCTGTGAAAGCTGTAAGGCGCTTTGTTGAAGGACATAGAGCCGCTTTCTGTAAGGGCGTAGTCCTCGGCGTCGTTTAAAGCGATAGACAGCCGTCCCGTTTCCGAATGTATCTTGAACAGCTTTTCGCGAACAGGAGCGGGCAGGTCGGAGCGTGCAAGCAGCGTGCCGCAGGTCTCCGCAAGGATATCGGCGATATTGTTCATCTGTTCCGAGGAAGCAGCCCAAAATTCGTCGTTTCTCCTGCTTGAAACTGACAGCTGTTTATTTTTCTTTCTGAGGAAAAAGAAATTGCTTCTCACTGACTGTACAAACAGCGTCATGCCAAGTCCCGAAATGTTATAGCACACACATATTAAAAGGTATACCGAAGTCAAATGATCTATATCGTCTGGCATAAAGAATATCACATTGACGATAAGAATAACATCGGTAAGCATAAGATAATAAAGACAAAGCTTTGAAGAAAGGAAAAAGCCGCACATCACAACGGCGGCGGCAAAAAGCACAGGAAGATAGAAGGCGGATTGGTTTATAACGGAAAGGACAAGACAAGACACGGCAAAAAATGTCACAAGTACATAAGGCTGAGCCCTTCTGACCTTCCCGATAAGCACAAAGATCAAGGGCGCAGCAAAAAGCACGCCGCCGCACAGGAGAGAAAAATATATCTCGTTTTTCGGAAGCGTAAGACAGGAATTTATCAGATGAACCATTGTAGAGAAGAAAAAAAGCGTAAAGGACGCTATCATCACATTCCTGTATTTGAACATTGTTTTCGTACCCTTTCCTATAAGGCAAAATCTAAGTGTAACATTCATTATAGCATATATTATAAATTTTTGCAATATTTTAGGGCAATTTTGTTAAATGCAAACTAAACGGTATATTATAACCCGAAACAATTTAATATTAAAGCAAAAATTTTCAAATTTCCCCTTGACAATCCGCCTTTGCTTTGCTATAATAGTAGGGCTGACAACAAATAATAGTTTACAGCCGACAAACCATAAAAGAAACAAGCTGACAGGGCGGTACACAAAAATGCCAAAAAACCTTAAATTAGTGGAATATTACGACACCTACGGCTCTCTTTTAACGGAAAAACAGCGTGAAGCAATGGAAATGTACTACTTTTCCGACCTTTCCCTGACCGAGATAGCCGAAGAAACGGGAGTGACCCGTCAAGCCGCCTTTAATACAATAAGAAACAGCGAAGCGAGACTTCACGAGCTGGAAGATGCCATGAAGCTGCTGGAAAAGCGAAATACGGCAAAAAAGCTGCTGTCCTCCCTAAAGCCAATGTTAAAGGGCAATGAGGAGGGAGAAAGGCTTGTTGAGGAAATCGGCGAGCTTTTTAATTGAAACAGTTTATTAAGAGGAGAAGCAAATGGCGTTTGAGGGATTATCCGACAAGCTTTCCAAGGTATTCAAAAATCTTAAAAATCACGGAAAGCTGAGCGAAAAAGATGTTAAGGAAGCGATGCGCGAGGTGCGTATGGCTTTGCTTGAAGCCGACGTAAGCTATAAAGTAGTCAAGGACTTTATTGCCAAGGTGACCGAAAGAGCGGTAGGTTCGGAGGTCATGAACAGCCTTACCCCCGCACAGCAGGTAATCGACATCGTTCACGACGAGCTGAAAATTCTTATGGGAAACACCTCTCAAAGAATAGATTTCCCCTCTAAGCCACCTTGCGTAATTATGATGTGCGGCTTGCAGGGTGCAGGTAAGACCACCCATGCCGCCAAGCTTGCCAAGTATCTTAAGGGACTGAACCGCCGTCCAATGATCGCCGCCTGTGACATTTACCGTCCCGCAGCTATTGATCAGCTGAAAATAGTGGGCGAAAAGGCAGGGGCAAAGGTTTTTGAAATGGGACAGACAAATCCCGTGACCATTGCCAAGGAAAGCGTAAAATTCGCACGTGACAACGGCTATGACGTGGTTATCCTCGATACCGCAGGCCGTCTCCATATAGACGAACAGCTTATGGAAGAGCTGAAGAACATCGTTGCCGAGGTTCACCCAAACGAGATCCTTCTCACGGTGGACTCTATGACAGGTCAGGACGCAGTAAACGTTGCCAAGACCTTTAACGAGGCTCTTGAAATAACGGGCGTCGTTCTGACAAAGCTTGACGGCGATACCAGAGGCGGTGCGGCGTTATCCGTATTGGCAGTTACGGGAAAACCCGTTAAGTTTGCGGGCGTGGGCGAAAAGATAGACGATCTTGAAGCCTTCCACCCCGACAGAATGGCAGACCGCATTCTGGGAATGGGCGATGTGCTTTCCCTTATCGAAAAGGCGAAATCTGCCGTTGACGAAAAGGAGACCATGCGCCTTGCCAAAAAAATGCAGGAAAACAAATTCGATATGAACGACCTTCTGGCACAGTTCACTCAGATAGAAAAAATGGGCAGCATCAGTTCAATTATTAAGATGCTCCCCGGCGCAAACAAGATAAACGAAGAGGACATTGACGAGATGAAAATGGTTCACACCAAAGCCATAATCTACTCAATGACCAAAAAGGAAAGAGAAAAGCCCTCTATCATAGACGCAAAGAGAAAGAGAAGAATTGCAGCAGGCTGCGGACTTAAGGTTGAGGACGTGAATAATTTGCTGAAACAGTTTGATATGATGCAGAAGATGATGAAGCAGATGACGTCCAAGAACGGAAAGAGGAGACTTCCGAGAATTCCCATGGGATTTTAATAAACGCTATACGCACTAACAGTGTGATATATAAATAAAAAAACAAAAAACATAAACTTTGGAGGAACAAAAAATGGCAGTAAAAATCAGACTCAGAAGAATGGGCGCAAGAAACAACCCCTTTTACCGTGTAGTAGTAGCTGACAGCCGCTCTCCCCGTGACGGCCGCTTTATCGAAGAGATCGGTTATTACGATCCCAAGTCCGATCCCGCAGTAATCAAGATCGATACAGAAAAGGCAGACGCTTGGATCAAGAAGGGCGCGCAGCCTACCGACACCGTTAAGAGACTGCTTAAGAAGTAATTGGAGGAAACCGAATGAAGGAATTGCTTATTGCAATGGTGGAGGAGCTTGTCAACGACAAGTCTGCCATAAGCGTAACGGTGGATGAACCCGACAGCGAGGGAGTTACCGTGTATCATCTTCATGTTGCTCCCGACGATATGGGCAGAGTGATCGGAAAGCAGGGCAGAATTGCCCGCGCTATACGCACCGTTATGAGAGCGGGAGCAGTAAAGTACAATCAGAAGATCGCAGTTGAGATTGAATAAAATCCCGATAATGCTCAAACAATAAGGGCAAATAAATTACTAAGGAGAAAAACAATGGCAAAATATGTATGCCCCTGCGGCTATGTATATGACGAGGCGGAAGGCGCTCCCGACGAGGGAATCCCCGCAGGCACAAAGTTTGAGGATATTCACGAGGATTGGGTTTGTCCTATTTGCGGATTAGGCAAGGAAAGCTTTGTGAAAGAGTGACTTATGAATAGCTAAGGATTTTAACAATGGTTTTTCCCGCTGTTAAAATCCTTATACTATATTATGGGAATTATGTGAAAGGAATATTATGGAAACCGTCATACTGTTAGTGGTATTGGTATTTTTGTCCGCCTTTTTCTCTGCCTCGGAGACTGCCTTTACAAGCGCCAACAGGATCCGCCTGAAAAATATGGCGGAGGAGGGCAGCAAGGGAGCGGCGGTTGCGATAAAGATAATGGAAAAATACGATAAATGCCTTACCACCATTCTTGTGGGCAACAACATAGTAAACATTGCCACCTCCTCATTGGCAACTATTCTGTGTATACAGCTTTTTCAGGACAAAGGACCTGTGATAGCTACAGCCGCCACCACCGTTATTGTGCTTATTTTCGGCGAGATAACCCCAAAAACCATTGCAAAGGGCAATTCGGAGAGCTTTTGCATTGTTCTGGGCAGGATCGTGTGGCTGCTGATGATAGTTCTGACCCCGATTTCCGCAATATTTCTGCTGATTCAAAAGGGCGCGTCAAAGCTGTTCAATAATAAATCCGAGGTTTCCGTCACCGAGCAGGAGCTTATGCACATAATAGACGAAATTGAAGATCAGGGAGTATTGGAGGAGCAGGAAAGCGACTTGGTGCGCAACGCCTTGGAGTTTGACGAAACCACGGCGGAACAAATAATGCAGCCGAGAGTAAATGTGGTGGGAATAGACCTATACGCCGACAACAAGCAGATAATGGAAACCTTTAAAACGGAGGCATACACAAGGCTTCCCGTATATGAAAAATCACTGGATCACATTGTGGGAATGGTCTGTTACCGCGACTTTATCCAAAAAATGCTGGAGGGAAAGGATTTCAGCCTTACGGAAATTACCTCGGACATAATGTATATTCCGTCGCTGATGCGTATTTCCGATGTACTTAAAAAGATGCAGAAGGAAAAAGAACACATAGCCGTAGTGGTTGACCAATACGGCGGAACGGCGGGAATTGTCACACTGGAAGATATTTTGGAAGAATTGGTGGGAGAGATCTGGGACGAAAACGACGAGGTCAGCACTCCCATAAAATTCGTTAGCAAAACAATATTCAAGGTAAGCGGTGATGTCCAAAAAATAGATTATAACCGCTTTTTCGAGGATTACGACAAGAGTTTTGAGATAAACGGAGATTTCAACACGGTAGGCGGCTGGGTTTTGGAGCTGTTCAGCAAAATTCCCGAGGTCGGCGACAGGGTTGAGACGGACAGGCTGAAAATAACGGTGGAGAGCATGAAAAAGCGCAGGATAGGTATGATGAAGTTTGAGATAAAGACCGACAAAGACAGAGAGGACTGATTTGCCTGATGACTGTTTTTTGTATTATACTTCTTGTTTTTTCGGCAGCGGGATTGACGGCAGAGATCGTTATGCGCTCAGTGCTTAAAATAAAAAATTTCGGGCTTGAAAAACGTTTTTTTGACTTTCACGGCTCCACCATACCTATTGAGGACTTTATTCCCCATGATATTTTTGACAGCTTGATTTTCGGGTTTTCCTTTTCCGTTTTGGGGCTTATTTTAACAGCGCTGACTATGCCTTGGATGTTGACGGTTTTTTGCGGATTGGTTTTCGGGTGTTTGGTTTTGTTCGGGCGGATACATTGGTTTTACGGGGCTGTTATATTGGTAAAGCGGGAGAAGCTGCCTAAGGACAGACCTGATGTCGATGACAAGGCGGTTTGCAGCAAGAGGATAGACGGAGACGGCTACGGCGAGATATTGTATGAGTATAAGGGCAGGCAGTATGCCATCAATGCGGTTTCTGCCAATGAAACGGATATTGAGGAGGGGGAAATGGTTACGGTAGTGCATAAGGAGGAAGGGGTCTGTTGGGTGGAGAAGGTAGATGAAGAAGTTATGTATGAGTAATGAAGTTGAAGTTGAAGTTGAAGTTGAAAACGAAAATAAGGATAAAGGGTAAAGGCAGCGTCCTTATTTTTGTTTTCGCAACTCTCGGTTGCGAAATTTCCAATTTTGATTGGTGGATTTCTTTTTGCAGGTTTTGTATAATAAAAACATCAAAGCCAAGCTGCTGTTATACTAATTTCCAATCTGAGTATAAACAAATTAGGCTTTGAAGAAAGGAAACAGGGAAATGACAATAGGCAATCAGATACAAAAGCTGCGTATTCAAAAAGGACTAACTCAGGAGCGGTTGGCAGAGATGTTAGAGGTGTCAAGGCAATCAGTGTCAAAGTGGGAATTAGGACAAGCTTTGCCGGATGTGGATAAAATAATTCGCATGAGTGAGCTGTTCGAGGTTTCTACCGACACTATCCTAATGAAAAACTCAAAAGAGGAAAACGTTAATGAAAACCCACTGCATTTGGGAAGTATTTATTTAGTGGTAAAGGATTTTGAAAAATCTGTGGATTTTTATGAAAGGTTTTTCGGACTTGAGGTCGGAGGACGCTGCCGAAGCGGAAACAAATTTGTGGAATTTTACATTGACGGCAAATGTATTTCCCTTATGAACGAAAGCAATCTGATAGGACACTGTACCGATTTGAACAGCCCGTACAAATTTGTGCAAAACTACTGGGTCGAAAATTTGGCATTGGAACATAAAAGGGTGAAAGAGCTTAATATAGGCAATGTCACCGAAATACGAGAAGCCTATCCCACCTACTGTTATTTTCATTTAACCGATCCCGACAACAATATTATTGAAATCACAGGAGGTTATCACATGAATGAAGTTATCTGCCAAAGCTGCGGCATGCCTATTGAGGACAAAAAGCTGAGAGGTACTGAAAAAGACGGCTCGGAAAGTAAAGATTACTGTTGCTACTGCTATAAAAACGGAGAGTTCGGTAAGGACGAAACTATGGAGGAAATGATTGAAAGCTGTATTCCTTTTATGCTTGAAGACGGGAGCTGCAAAACACAAGAGGAAGCAAGAAGTGCACTTTTAAATGTAATTCCTAATTTGAAAAGATGGAAAACAACAAAAAACAATTGATCAGCATAACAAAAAGGCGGTATTATCAACCGCCTTTTTGTACTTATACTAATTCTCGATAAAAATAAGACAAAGCCGGCGGGCGGGGCGTTCCTGATCAAGGAAGTCCCGACGCAGGAATATGCGGATATTTCAAGTCGGGCTGACGCAGAGCAGGGACGCCTCGGTCGTTGGATTTGTTTGATTTTTATTGAGATTTAGTATTAATACGTGTTCTTCTTTTATTTAACTGACACATTCTCGTCCAATGTAAAATCGATCTGCCCCATTCCAACATTGACCGCCGCCAATGTAACCTTCACCTTATCGCCCATACTGTAAGCGGTATTGGAAAGTGTTTCCACCAAAGCGATACCGTTTCTCACCTCATACTCGCCCTCAGGAAGCGTAAACACATCTATCCTTCCCTCAACCGTATTGGGCAATTCAACAAATATTCCGCTATTGATAACGCCCGAAATAGTACCCTCAAACTGCTCCCCGATATGGTTTTTCATAAACTCGGCAGCATAGTATTTTTCACAGTCACGCTCCGCATTGACCGCCAGAATCTCAGTATCGGTAGCCCTCGTTGAATTATCCGCCGCGAACCGTGTATAACGCTTCTCCAGCTTGGAAGCCTCTCCCATAACATAATCCGTCAAAATCCTGTGAATGGAAAGATCCGCAAGCCTTCTTATAGGTGAAGTGAAATGCGCGTACTCCTTCATAACCAATCCGAAATGCCCTAAAGGATTTTCGCTGTACTTCGCCTTCATCATAGTCCGCAAGGTCATACGGTGAATAATAGGCGCTCTTGGGTCATCGGCGCAGTCCTTCAAAAGGTTAGCCAAGTCCTTAGCAGCGGCGCTTTCGTTAATTCCCTTAGGTTCAATTCCCATAGCCGTAAGGGTATCCTTCAGCATAAGCAGCTTTTCCGCCGAGGGAGGCTCGTGAATGCGGTATACAAAGGGAATGTGATTGTTCATGCCCACCTTTGCGGCACAGTTGTTGGCGGCTAACATAAACTCCTCGATTATCTGCTCGGAAATTCCCCTGTCCCTTGCCTTTATGTCAATACAAATTCCCTGCTCGTCACAGATTATCTTGCTCTCAACGCTGGCAATCTCGGGCGCGCCCCTGTTTTCCCTGTTTTTTATAAGAATATTGGCAAGCTGATTCATCAGCGGTATCTGATCGATGACCTCCGCATATTTTTCCTTTACGGCATCATCGGCTTCTCCCGCAAGGATCTTGTTAACCTCGCTGTAAACACCCTTGACCCTCGATCTGATAAGGGACTTTACAAAACGAAAGCTTGTGATCTCTCCGTTGTCGTCCAAATCCATAAGGCAGGAAAAAGCCAAACGCTCCTCATTTGGATTGAGAGAACAAATTCCGTTGGACAGCTCCTTAGGCAGCATGGGAATTACCATATCTGCTATATAAACGCTGGTGCCCCTTCTGTTTGCCTCCTTGTCAAGAGCAGTTCCCTTCTTGACATAATTTGAAACATCGGCAATGTGAACGCCTAACTTAAAGCCCTTGGCGGTTTTTTCTATGCTTATGGCATCATCAATGTCCTTTGTGTCCGCTCCGTCAATGGTGAATATGGGCAGATTGCGAAGATCGGTTCTCATTGCCTTATCGCTGCTCGGTATTCCCCTCTTTTCGATCTCCCTCGCCTCTCTCAGAACCTCCTCGGGGAACTCTGTGGGAATGTCCTTTTCCTCTATATACGCCTTTACCGAAACTCTGGCAATGTCGGAGCTTCCGAACACCTCGGTTATTGTTACAATATGATCGGAATGACGTTCGCCGCGCTTCTTTATCTCAAATCTAACCTTATCGCCCACTCTTACGGCACTTCCCCCAAAGCCCACTATTACCAAGGGAACAGGAGTTGAAAAGGTGGAAGGCGACAAGCGTATCTCTCCGTTGTAGTCCACCACTGTACCTGTAAGCATTTTATCCGAATGCCCCAATACCGAGGTAACAACGGCAGTGCAGGAACGGTTATTTTCGTCCTTGTCGGCGATTATCTTCAACAGCACTTTGTCTCCGGGTACCGCACCCATAAAGTCACGTCCTCTTACAAAGACCTCTTCCCCCTCCTCGCTGTCGTTAAGAAGGATAAAGCCGTGTCCGCCCGCGACCTTGGTCACCGTTCCCTCATGGTATTTCTGAACATTGTTCAGCGAATATCTGAGCTTGCTGTAATTTAATGCCTTGATTTGCTTCATTGACTGCAATTCGCGTGAAATAGGCTTTCCGCCCTTTTTCTTTCCCAAAAGGGAGATAAGCTCGGGCTCAGTCAAGCCCTTTCCCCCCTGTAAGTTGTTATTGTACAATGCCAAAATAATGCTTTCTCTGATGTTGCTCATTTATCCTTCCTTTCGTAAAAACGCCTTGTCTGAAAAAATCCGATAAAAGCCATGAAAACATATCAGATCCAGACAAATATTACAAAAAAAGGGCGAACCGCATCGCCCCTTTACTATTGCTTTTTTGTTATGCAGCCGTGGTAACCTCTGCGGCTTCTGTGCCCGCATCTGTTCCCGCCTCCGTTGCCGCTTCTGTGCCTGTTCCCGTTTCATCGGCATTTGTGGTTACTGCGGAAGTGGTGTTGCTACTATTATTGTTGGAGCTTGAAGTTTTTTTGCCCCAGCCGTAAATCGTGATAAGGTTAACCAAAAGAGCAACCACGAAAATAACGATAGCGGCTACCTTGGTCAATCTTGCAAGCTTGGCTTCCTTTGTGCGTCCAGAGTTTTTCTGATAATAGTTATCTCCCGAGGAACCCGAAATGGTCTGGGACATACCCTGCTTTGAATCCTGCATAAGTACAACAAGAACTACGAAAACGCATGCTAAAATAAGCAGCACTGCGGCAATTATCTCTAAAACTGACATTATAAAATCTTCCTTCCTGTTGAGGTCAGATATTACCTCTTTATTTATAATTTACCGTCTGCTTGTCCCTTGCGGGTTTACCTGACGGTTTTCATATTGACACGCATTATATTATAGCATAGGTTTTCATAAATTGCAATAGTTTTTTGACTTTTTTTGTATTTTTATTACAAATAAAAAGGGGCTATAAAAATTGCCCCCTTTTATATCATCTGTCACAAACAAGAGTATTTGATTTAAAATCTGCACATGTAAACGAGCGGGATCCGCTCAGATGTTCTTCGCCTGTTTCATTTTTGATCGCAACCTGTATTATATACCATAAAATATTCTTGACCTCATCGCTGTCTCGGCTGCCTACAGCATGAAACTCCCACATTCTGTTGCTGTCATAGGTTGCAAAGCACTCTGCATAGCCATATTTTCCTGCAACAACATCTCCGCCGAGAATAATATAATGAGTAAGACCGCTGTATTCATTCACATAGGACTCTACATAGGGAGTTTCAATATTTATAAGCTCGGTTACGTCTTTCTTTTCCTTTCCGTTCCAGAAATAAACTCTGCCGTCCTTTTCGCTTAAGAGCCACTCTCTTTTTTGACCCTCCAGATGTTTTATACTGTCATCGGTTCTCTCTATCATTTCTCCGTCAGTAAGATAAATAACGCTGTTTTTCCACGGCAGCTCATTTCCCATATATTCTTCCATGCTTCCATAAGGCACTTCGGGAGGGTTTGGAATAAATTCAAGATTATAGGTAACTTCCGTTTTTTCGGTTTGTGTGTATTCCGAAG
Source organism: uncultured Ruminiclostridium sp. (assembly GCA_964636555.1). Classification (GTDB taxonomy): domain Bacteria; phylum Bacillota; class Clostridia; order Oscillospirales; family Ruminococcaceae; genus Ruminiclostridium_E. The sequence goes on along the minus strand of CAZWRZ010000002.1, from coordinate 82,320 downwards.
CGCTTGTTTCCGCGTTGGTTTCCCCTACCCCCTCTGTTTCGGGAATATCGGTTAGCTCGCTTGTATCAGTCATAGCGGTAAGGTTTCCCCCGATGCCGAAAAAGTTTGTGCTGACGGCGGCAACTGCAATACAGACCGCTGCGGCAGCGGAAACCATAACCGCCCATTTATGGGATTTTCCGGCGGGAGCAGTCACAAATACGGGTTCGACCCGCTTTTCCATATCCTCGGATTCATAAAAGCTTATATTTTCGCTCTGCCTTTTACCAATCCTTTCCATAACGGTATCTTGAATTTTTTCCACATCAATATCGGTGTTGGTATTTTCTTCAACAGCGCTGTCAAAAATTTTTCTGATGTCATTATCCCTCATAATTCAAAACCTTCCTTTCTCAAAATGTTTCTCAGTTCATCTCTGCCCCTTTTAAGCTTGCTTTTTGCGGCGGAATTGCTCAGATTCATTTCCTTTGCCGCTTCATTAAGCTTCTGACCGTAAAAATAATACCTGAGCATAAGCTCTTTCTTTTGCGGATCAAGCCGGGACAGAGCTTTTTTCAGCATCACTCCCGTATACCTTTTTTCCGTGTAGGTCTGAGGATCGTCATCGCCGAAAAGGATTTCTTCGTCCAAGGGCAATGCCTCTTTTTTATCACGGACAAAGTTATATGCACTGTTCCTTGCAATGGTGCCGATATAAGCCTTGACTTTATTTTCCTTGACCTTGTGCCGATTGTTCCAAAGGGCGATAAAAATGTCTGCGGTAAGCTCCTCGCAGTCCTCCTGCCGATTGTACCCGATTATTCGGTAGACGATAGTTGATACATAGGCGGTGTATTGACTGATAAGTGTGCAGAGTGCGTCGGCGCTGCCGTCCTTCAGTTCAGCTATTATTTCGCTTTCTGTCATTGCAGCACCTCCCTTTGCCAAAAGTCAATGATCTGAAAATCGGAAAGCTTTCTTATCTATAATAACACATATTTTGCTCCTTGGTTGCGCTGTTTTGAAATTTTTTGCGGAAAAATATAAGCAGCAAAGACTTTTTTATATTTTTGAATGACTTTACAAATAAAAAACTGAGAATTATTTAAAATCTGTTCGTTAATATAGATGAAAAGGAAGTTTTCGGAAGGGGGTCTGTCTATGGACAAGGGCGCAAGCAGCTACCGCCGTTTCCTTGACGAAGGGGACGAAAGCGGTATTGCCGAAATAATAAGGGACTATAAGGACGGACTTCTTCTCTATCTTTTAGGCTTTACCAAAAACTTCCACACCGCCGAGGAGATAATGGAGGAAACCTTTGTCAAGCTGGTGGTGAAACGTCCCCGATACTCCGAAAAATACTCCTTTAAAACATGGCTGTACACTATCGGGAGAAACGCCGCAATAGATCACCTGCGGCACAGCTCCAAATATCCCGAAACCTCTGCCGAGGAGCTGGCGGAGGTACTCAGCGACAAAAATACCCTTGAAAGAACCTATATAAGAGAAGAACAAAAAATCACAATACACAGGGCAATGGACAGGCTTTGCGATAAATACAGACAGGTGCTGTACCTTTCCTTTTTCGAGGGAATGAAAAATCCCGAAATCGCCGCCGTAATGAAAAAAAGCAAGCGGCAGACGGAAAACCTTATTTACCGTGCAAAGCAAGCGCTTAAAACCGAGCTTGAAAAGGAGGGCTTTGTTTATGAAGAGCTATGAAGAAATAACCAAAAGCGTATTTAGGCGCAGTGAAAAAATAATCGCACAAAAATGCAGAAGACGCAGCAGGCTTATAATAGCAGGCAGAACCTCAGCGGCCTGCCTTCTTCTTGCCGGAGCGTTTATCTTTGGCAATCGGATAAATTCAGGTCAGGGCAGTGACATTATCCTATCACCGAATGGAAGTCCGCCAACCATCGCCGCCGACAATACGGAATTATCTGCCGTCTATACGGAAACCAATAAAACCGAAATCAGTTTGGAAAACACAAACGATCCTTTTATGACGGTTTGTTCGCTTGATCGTTTCACCGAAAGCGATCCCGAAACTCATTATCCCACAATGATTTTAGACTACGAAAGCGACTATGCACATCTCATCTCCGATCCCAAAATTCCCCCGGAAAACGGAACAGTACATGTTACACAGGCGCTTTTTGATGCGGTAAAACGTTATGGTGATCTGGACGAATACGGCTGCTGCGAAAACAAATACATTGTTGTGATCGATTATTATGTCAACGGCAAGCATATCAACCCGACCGAAGAATTGTTTGAAAGGGAGAGGGTCAGATTGCAAAAGCTGTTAGGCGACATTACGGGATTAAGCTTTGAAGCAATAGGACGTAATTCGGGAGAAACAGAGTACTATGATATTCATGCCTGCTTAACCAAATCACAGATATCAGATATAGGCTGCATTGCCGCTGAAGAGAACTTTGGGTGTGTAATTTATCTCAGAGACAATTACTATAAAATTAACGGTATTTTAGCGATTAACAACCCATAAGTCAAGAAAAGCCAACAATAAAACCGCACAAGCCGAAAATGCTTGTGCGGTTTTTGATTTAAATCAACAAAAATCAGCTTTCCAAACCCCTTTTACCGATCTATATTTTTGTTCTTGCGTGATAAACATAAATGCCCTCAAACTGCCCCATGCAAACACTAATCGTGCTTTTCAAACGCTTCAAGCATTTCTCTATACGTTTCCTCGGAGATCTTTACGCAAATATCGGTCATTCCGTCAAAGATAACATACCCTCCCTGAAGGAAATGAAAATCAACACTGACACCGTTCTTCATTTCGAGACACAGATGATACAGCTTTGTATCGAAAATGCTTTCATATTCCTCTTCGAGGGGAACGCTCTCGTAGGGAATAATTTCGGCGGAATCAAGGTCGGCAATAAATTTTTCTATCAGCCCGTCGTTTCCTTCAAGCCTAAACACATTATGCTTGCTGTAATACCATGAGTCCCACTCCTCGTATAGCAGCGCCGAATAATTTTCGGATATGTGAAGTCCGTTCTCAAAAAGCTCCGAACCGTATTTAAACGTAAGCCCTGTACTGCATATATAGAGTTGAACACTATTATTTTCTTTCCACTGATCTTTCATACACAGCATTAAGGACGGGTCGTAGCCCTTGACCTCATAAAAATCGCCGCTGACACTGCCTGCGAACTCTGCATATACCCATTCATGGATGTTACAGCAATTGTACCCGCCGGTGGCGATACCGAGCTTTTCTCCGACAATATTGGTATTGTCGGTAAAGCTGTACAGTCTGTAGGTATTTCCGTGGTAGATAAAAAACGGATTCAAATCGGCGACTATGTCCACATCGTCCACACGAAGTGTCTCGTTAGAGTCAACGGACTCATAAGCAATGAAAGGGCCATCCTGCTTGCTGTCTTCGGGCGTACTCATAGCGGGAATACCGTTCTGCCGATTTGCCGCAAAATTCCAAGCAAACGCCCCTGCCGCAAGCAGACACACACAAGCCGCCAAAGAGCCCCATTTCACATATCTTTGTTTTACCTTGGCTTTTACCGAACCCTTTCGCAGCCTGTCAGTTTCTTCAATAATATCATCGCTCAGCATATTCATTGCATCGCTGATGTTTTCTTTTTTCATATTTCAAAGCCCTCCTTTGTCAGATGTTTTTTAAGTCCCTGTCTTGTTCGGTACAGCATACTCTTGACCTTGGATTCGCTCATATTGCAGTAAGCTGCTATATCCTTTACGGAATCGGAAAAATAATATCTTGCAGCAAACACACTGCGCGCCTGTGGCGAAAGAGTTCGCAGATAAGAATTTATCGCTTCTGCCAACAGCTTGGTATCTGTCACAAGCTCCGCAGTTTCGCTGTCGGGAACGCACTCCTCCAACTCGCAAATGGAGACTGCATACTCGGAGCCTTTCCTTTTCTCCCGATTTTTCGTGCGGAAAAGATCAATAGACAGCTGTCTTGTGATCTTCCCAAGATATGCGGAGAGAACTTTAGGCTCATGTGGCGGTATGGAGCGCCACGCTTTGAGATAGGTCTCGTTTACGCATTCCTTGCTGTCCTCTTCGTCCGACAGGATATTATAGGCTATCTTCATAAGATAACGGCTGTATTTCTGCTCCGTTTCCTTAATGGCTTGCTCGTCACGCTTTTGATACAGAGAAATTATTTCTTCGTCCCACATAGGCAGCCTCCTTTCTCTTTGCTTTTAGGTCAATGCTTTGCTGTATTATCTGATTTGGACGTCCTCATTATATATACCGACAAAATTTTGCTTTGGTTGCATGAAATCCTAAAGTTTTTGAAAATAAAAAAATATCTTAAAACAAAACCGAGGCACAACAACAAAGTGTCTCGGTTTAGTTTATAAAATCAAGCTTTACCAAAAATGAAATTTAATAACATCAAGCTTTAGCCAACGCCCTTTTTCCTATATCGGTGCGGTAATGCGCCTTTTCAAAGGAAATATCTTTGACGGCAGCATAAGCTTTATCAAGGGCGCCCTGCAAGGTCTCATCGGTTGCGGTAACGCCTAGAACTCTGCCGCCCGAGGTAAGGTACTTACCATTTTCCAGCTTGGTTCCCGCATGGTAAACATAAACGTCCTTATGTCCAGCGCACTGTCCCTTTTCGTCCAAGCCGCCTATCTCCTTGCCCGTTTCGTACTTTTCGGGATAGCCACCGCTTGCCATAACCACGCAGGCGCAAGCCTTATCACTCCACTTTACGTCAAGGCTGTCAAGCTTTTCCTCCCACACTGCTTCCATAATATCTACCAGATCCGTTTCCAGCAAAGGCAGAACAACCTGCGTTTCGGGATCACCGAAGCGGCAATTATACTCTATCACTTTTGCACCCTTGGGAGTGAGCATTAAGCCGAAGTAAAGACAACCTTTAAAGGGTCTGCCCTCCTTTTCCATAGCCTTGATAGTGGGCAGGAAGATCTTTTCCATGCACTCCGCCTGTTTTTCGTGAGTATACAAAGGGTTGCGGGCTATAGTACCCATTCCGCCCGTGTTCAGTCCCTTGTCATTGTCATAAGCTCTCTTGTGATCCATTGAGCTTACCATAGGTTTAACGGTCTTTCCGTCAGTGAAAGCCAGAACCGTTACCTCGGGACCTGTCAGATACTCTTCGATAACTATTTCACTGCCGCTCTTGCCGAACTTACCGTCAAGGAGCATAGACTTTACCGCATTTTCAGCCTGCTCTTCGTTTTCGGCGATAATAACGCCCTTGCCAAGAGCCAAGCCGTCGCACTTGATTACTGCGGGGTAGCTGTTCTTTTCCTTGATATAAACTATTGCCTTATCCGCATCGGTAAAGGTCTCATATTCGGCAGTGGGAATGCCGTATTTTTTCATAAGGGCTTTGGAGAATACCTTGCTGCCCTCTAAAATAGCGGCGTTTGCCTTTGGTCCGAAGGTCTTGAAGCCCGCCTCGTTAAGCTTGTCCACCATACCCATTACCAAAGGGTCATCGGGAGCAACAAACACATAATCGGGATTCAGCCTTTTTGCAAGGTCAACAATGCCGTCAATATCAGTAGCCTTTACGGGAAAGCACTCCGCAAGAGCGGAGATACCGCCGTTTCCGGGAGCAGCGTACAGCTTGTCAAACTTTGGGGATCGGCTTAATGCGGTGATTATTGCGTGTTCGCGACCGCCGCCGCCTACTGTTAATATTTTCATTTTACATTTATTCCTTTCTTTAGCTCTTTACCGCCTTTACTATAAGAAAATTGGACTTGATATACTCCCTAACAATATCAGGGCTTTTTTCCACAGCCCAAGGCTCGGGCAAAGGCTCCACCACATCGGTAATGACAAAGCCGCTATGGGCTATCTCGGTAATAATTTCACCCATAGGGCGGTGATATTTAGTAAGCTCCTCACCAAACCAGTGGGCTTTTCTTACTCCGCTGCGGTTGTAATCCGAAAAAGTGAAGGAGACCCGATTTCCGTTTTCATCAAAGTTAAAGTGTCTCATATTCTCGTCTATCGTAGCGGTCATGATAGGGTGCTCCTGCGAATACAAAAGTGTGCCGTTATTGTTCAGAAGTCCGAAAATATCACTCATCAGTTTTTTAAAATCCTCGGCATAGTGAATAGCAAGGGAACTGTAAACAAGATCGAATTTCATATTAAGAGATGAAATTTCGGTCATGTTCATCTGCCTGTACTCTATATCAGGATTTGCAGACTCTTTTTTTGCCACATCAAGCATTTTTTCGGAAATATCTATTCCTATAACCTTTTTTGCCCCTTTTTTGATAAAATTAAGACAATTGTGACCGTATCCGCAGCCTATATCGAGAACGGTTTTTCCTTTCAGATCAGGCAGCATTTTTTCCATAGCGGGCTGTTCAAGGAGATCGTTCATGCAGGTGTCATTGCTTCTCAGTTCCCGATAGCCGTCAAAAAAATTCTGATTGTCAAAAATATTCTGTTCCGACATACTTTCCTCCTTACTGTTATGTTTCCACTATAATACCACCTGAATCAATGGTGGAACAGTCTGATACCCGTAAATGCCATAACCATACCGTACTTGTTGCAGGTCTCAATAACATTATCGTCACGGATAGAACCGCCGGGCTCGGCAACATACTTTACGCCGCTTCTATGGGCTCTCTTGATATTGTCGCCGAATGGGAAGAATGCGTCCGAACCGAGAGAAACATCGGTAAGCTTATCCAGCCACGCTCTTTTTTCTTCCTTGGTAAACACTTCGGGCTTTACCTTGAAAATGTTCTGCCATGCGCCCTCGGCAAGCACGTCCATATAATCCTCGCCAATATAGTTGTCGATAGCGTTGTCACGGTCGGGGCGGCGGATTCCGTCCACAAACTGCAATCCTAAAACCTGAGGAGACTGTCTCAGCCACCAGTTATCAGCCTTTGTGCCCGCAAGTCTTGTGCAGTGAATGCGGCTCTGCTGTCCCGCGCCAATACCGATAGCCTGTCCGCCGCAAGCGTAAGCAACGGAATTTGACTGTGTGTATTTTAAAGTTATCATTGCGATAGCAAGGTCGATCTTGGCGCTGTCGGGAAGGTCTTTATTATCGGTAACAATATTTCCGAAGAACTCATCGTCTATTTTAAGCTCGTTTCTTCCCTGTTCAAAGGTGATGCCGAAAACCTGCTTGCGCTCGATCTGCTCGGGCATATAGTTTTCGTCTATCTGAATTACTGCATAATTGCCCTTTTTCTTAGATTTAAGAATCTCAAGAGCCTCATCATCATAGCCGGGAGCTATTATTCCGTCGGAAACCTCTCTCTGGAGCATTTTTGCGGTATCAACATCGCACTTGTCGGACAAAGCCACAAAGTCGCCGTAGCTGCTCATTCTGTCCGCTCCTCTTGCCCTTGCATAGGCGCAAGCCAAGGGAGAAAGTTCGCCCAAATCGTCCACCCAATATATCTTTTTGAGAGTGTCGGTCAAAGGCAAGCCCACTGCCGCGCCTGCGGGAGAAACGTGCTTAAAGCTGGTTGCTGCAGGAAGTCCCGTAGCCTTTTTCAGCTCCTTTACAAGCTGCCAGCCGTTAAAAGCGTCCATAAAGTTGATGTAGCCGGGCTTTCCGTTTAAAACGGTTATAGGCAGATCCTTTCCGCTTTCCATAAAAATGCGGGAAGGCTTCTGGTTGGGATTACAGCCGTATTTCAATTCAAGTTCGTTCATGTTGTTCTTTCCTTTCTTTATAAATACTTAATCAAAATCAATGTAAATAAAATGCTTTCCGCAGTGGGGACATTTAAACAAATATCCCTCGTTATTCTCCAAATGCTCTTTGGCGTCCTCAAAGTCAATGCCGCAGACATCTTCTCGGTAGGTTTCCTCAATTTCTTTGTCAATGCCAGCTTCTTCAAGCTGTGACCAGGTGTAATAGCCGAGAAAAGCGCAGTAGTCGTCACAGTGACCCAGCCAGTATTCCTGCTGCCAGCCGCAGTAGCCGGGGGTGCGGTGTATCAGCTCGTCAAGCTTGTGGGCGTCGGAAACCTCGTCTACCGACATTTCGTCCTGAAACTCTCCGTCATACTTTTCCGCCGCCTTGCCACTTGCAATACATTCGGGGCAAAGATAGTCAACATTTTCTATTGAGTAAAATGGTCCGTGATAGTACACATCTGTCTGTTTTCCGCAGCAATCGCAGGTCACGGTTTGGTCGTTTTTGAACATTCCCGTTTTCAGAGGGTCGGGGTGATACTTGAAGGTGTATTCGCTCATTTTGTCCTCCTTAAAGACTGTTTTCGCAAAATACTTGCGGCAGACTCTCACTTTAAATTGTCTGCGCTCCACTTGTCGCCATCGCTTTCAAAGCCGTAGCAGACCTCGTCCAAAAGCCACTTATCTTCAACAAACCGCAGCACAAACTTATGCTTGCTGTCAACTCCGCGGCTGTAATGGGTCTCCACCACTGCTCTTGCGGCGGTTTTCATAATGAAGCTTGCCCTGCATTCGCCCTCGATATAGCCGTACTTCTGGGGAGAACCAAAGGAAGTTGCTATACCTTTGCTCAACAGCTTTTCGGTGCAGCATGGTCTGACGATATCGCCTAAACGCTCCTTGTATTCGGCTTTAAGCTCTTTTTCTCCCGGAGCAAGCTGGTTTTTCGGTATTCCAAGCTCTGCTTTTTTCGACCTTAGTTCTTCACAGCGTTCATAAACTTCTTTTTCAAGAACATTTATTTTTCGGAGTAAGGGGAACAGTATTCCGCAGATCTCCTCCTGCTTATCCTTGAACTTTTCGCCGGCTTCGTTGATTATTTCCATAAGCACCTCTTGTAACACTTACTTGTTTTTGTTCACAATTCTGCTTTCATATTTTCCCGTTTCAATATCGATATATCTTGTAAACAGGGAAACCTTGTTATCCTCGTTAAGATTATCCCAGACAAGCTTTGTAAATCCGTCAAGGTCAAGATCGGGAATCTCAACTCTCTTGGGCTCTCCCTCAAAGGAAGGCAAAGGCTCGCCGTTTGCCTTATAGGTGTGGATAAATCTGCCCTCGCCCTTTACGGGATTGTTGTAGGCGTAGGTGTAACGGAGTACGGAATCGGGGTTTCCGTTGTCGCTTTTTAATATACTCATAGCATAATTCATTGAATTATTTTCAATATGTATAATTCCCGAAATGCGAGGGGTGTAGTTGGGAGCGTCGTCCTCAAACTCTCTTGTTCTCAAAGACTGCTCAAAGGTCAGCTGTCTGTCCATGCCCTCGTAAATGGTATCAGTCTGGTCGCCGTTGGTGACAATGGTCTTGTTGCCCATTACACGGACGGGAGCGTAAATAATAAGATGAGGGTCAACCATTTTTGAGGGGTCAAAAGCCTCGGTGCGTATGCCCTCGCCCTCTTCCACAAATACACGATTGCGGCTGTTCACACTTCTGCCCATTATGAAATAAGCAATAACTGCCTTTTTCTCATCGGGTGTTTTTCCGATAAGGATTCCCCTGCCGTGATATTCAAGGGAGTTTAATTCTTCTTTGATCGTTTTGATTTCCATGGTTGTACCTCCTTTGATGAGGGGCTTTTGCCCCGAGTTTACTATTAAAATTTACCCAAATAACAGGTTGCTGTATATTTTATGGTACCAAAACCACCTTGCTCATATTTTGAAAATATGTCTCTTAATTCATTGACAAACTGTGAGAAATTACTGTCTCTCTCTTTCAAAGCGTAAGAGCGGGAAAGATTGTCTCCGACAAATGTTTCCTCGTCCATTTTAATATTGTTGTCGGCAGAATAAAACTCAACCTCGGAAAATATTCGTTTCTTAAAAACAAATCCCCCTCTTCACTTGTTCTTTTTCCAATATGTCCCGAATGGAATGCTCCACAGTATTTTTGGCAAATTTTATCTCTTTCAGAAGAAATTTCACAGTCCGTATAGTTACGTTCATTAAAAACAATAGCAGTTTTGCCGCCCGCTTTTAGTATACGTTTACATTCAACCTTAAATCTCTCTTCATCAAACCAATGAAACGCCTGAGCAACAGTTATCAAGCCGACAGAACCGCTTTCAACACCCGTATTTTCCGCAGAAGCATTGATTATATCGGCAAAAGGAGCATTTTTCCTCAGCACACCGCACATATCCGAATTAGGCTCAACCGCCGTAATTTTCCAAGGCTTTTTGAAAAGACGGAGGGTGAATTTCCCCGTACCCGCTCCGATATCCGCAACGGTATCTGCGTTAGTCTTATCGTAAAGCCAATCAACAAGACTGTCAGGATAGTCAGGGCGGTACTTATCGTAAAGCTCCGCCTTACCTGTAAATTTTTCCTCGTTCATATTACCTCGCTTTTGACAAATGCTCTTTAAGCTCCTTTATCCAATCGGGAACATAATCCTTGATGGTAAAAAGCTGTCCGTTCCGATATTCACCAACATAAACAAACCCGTTTTCATTATCAAAAAAATGAACTTCATCACAATAAGGCAAAACCCTTGACAGATTCTCAAAACGGCTTTGAAATCTTCTGACAACATCGTCTGCGGGTATATCGTGTCCGCCCTTTCTCACACGGTTTTCTATCCTGTGCAGGCTTTCCTCCGCCGAGCTCAGGGCAACATAAAACAGTCTGATATGATAGCCCTTGTTTTTGGCGTCTTGTATCGTCCTTAACACTCTTTTTCCCGAAAGGGTGGTTTCCTGCGAAAAATCCATATCGTTTTCAAGGCAGTGCGAAATGATGCCGAGAGCGGCTTTTCCACCTTCCAAGCTGCTATTATGTATCTTTATCAGCTCATCTGCATTGACAATTACTCCCAAGGAGCTGTCAACACGGGATAAAACTCCTGTCAAAGAGCTTTTGCCTACTCCGTTCACACCGCCGATAACAGTAAATTTCTTCATTATAAATCAATATTCCTTAAATCCCTCTGTCAATATCATTGGCAAAATTCCATACTCTGTTTGGATCAAAGTTGTCCCAAGCACCGCAGCCCTCATAAGCTCCGAGATAGAGCAGCTTGTTGTCCAGAATAGTAATCTCCAAGCCATGTTCGGCTTCCCATGAGCAGTTGCATTCAAGGTGATAGCCAATGCCCTCACCCTCGGGAGTGTCAACTATCAGGGTGGTGGGATAGATCTGGGACTTGATCTCCTCGGCGGGAGTTTCCTTTGTCACTTTTATGGTCATCTCGTTCCACTCGTCCCATTCCTCACCGCAAAGGTCAATGAAAAACAGGCAGTAGCGTTTTGCCGCTTCCCATATTTCCCTGACTGTTTCCTCGGGCAGATTATTCAGCGCTTCGGCGCACTTTTCCGCATAGGCTATATCCGTGTCCTCATCAATGGAAACCTCGATCTCTTCATCAAACAGATCCCAATGCATTACACCTTCGGGACCGTATTCACCGTCCTGAATGTCCTTAATCAACATAAGCTTTTCCGTCCCTTACCGTTATTCTGCCCTCGCAAAACAGCCTTGCCGCTTCGGGCAGAATGATCCATTCCGCTTCCTCCATAACTCTCTTCTGGAGAATTTCGGGGGTATCGTCGTTTCTGACCTCAACTGCTTTTTGCAGAATGATAGGTCCGCCGTCGCATTCCTCGGTTACAAAATGCACAGTTGCACCTGTGACCTTGACGCCCTTTTGCAGAACAGCTTCATGAACGTGCAGTCCGTAGTAACCCTTTCCGCAAAAGCTGGGAATAAGGGCAGGGTGAACGTTCATCATTTTATAGGGAAAAGCCTTACAAACGCTTTCGTCAAGTATGGTGAGAAATCCCGCATAAACCACCAAGTCCGCCTTTTCTTCAATAAGCAGCTCGGTCATTGCCTTGCTGTAAGCGGCTACATCGGGATATTTCTTTCTTTCGAGAACAACGCTCTTTATGCCGTTGTTCCTTGCTCTCTCCAAGGCGTATACATCGGGCTTGGAGCTTATTACGCAGGTGATTTTTCCGCCGCCCAGATTTCCTGCTTTTTCGGCGTCAATGAGCTTTTGCAGGTTTGTGCCGCCGCCTGATACCAATACAACTATATTCATATTTCTTCCTCCAAAGGGGTAAAACAATCTCAATTTTCCGGACAGTGTCTGTTATTTTCGGAAAGTGATAATGGCATAATTTAGCAGACATCGTCCGTTAAATTATCTCGATCCCCTCATCACCCTTAACGATCTCACCTATACAATAAGCCTTGATACCGTGAGCGGAGAGTATCTCAACCGCCTTATTTGCGTCATCGCTGCCCACAACACAAGTCATACCGATACCCATATTAAAGGTATTGTACATATCACGCTCGGGAATATTGCCCTCCTCCTGCATAAGACGGAATATATAAGGCACTTCAAAGGAATTTTTGTTGACCCTCGCAGTAAATCCGTCGGGCAATGAGCGGGGAACATTTTCGTAAAATCCGCCGCCTGTGATATGGCTTATAGCCTTGACTTCAACCTTGGAAATAAGATCAAGAACAGACTTTACATATATTTCGGTAGGGGTCAGCAGAGTTTCGCCCAAGGTCTTTCCGTCGGGCAGCACTCTTTCCAGAACCTTAACATCATTTATATTGAATATCTTTCTTACAAGAGAAAATCCGTTGCTGTGAACGCCTGTGGAGGCAAGACCGATTATAACGTCGCCTTCTTTTACCTTGCTGTTGTCAAGCATTTTGGACTTATCCACAACGCCTGTGGTGTAGCCTGCAATATCATATTCGTCCTCGGGCATCATTCCGGGGTGTTCGGCGGTCTCGCCGCCTATAAGAGCGCAGCCCGATCTGACGCAGCCCTCGGCAACTCCGCTGACAATGCTTGCGACCTTTTCGGGAACATTTTTGCCGATCGCGATGTAATCAAGGAAAAACAAAGGCTTTGCGCCGCAGCAGATTATATCGTTCACACACATTGCCACTGCGTCGATGCCGATAGTGTCATGCTTGTCCATAAGCATTGCCAGCTTCAGCTTGGTGCCCACGCCGTCCGTTCCCGAAACAAGAACGGGTTCTTTGATATCCGAAAGGTCAAGCTGAAAAAGACCTCCGAATCCGCCGATACCTGTAAGCACACCCGGAATAAAGGTGCGCTCCACGTCCTTTTTCATAAGCTTTACGCCCTCGTAGCCTGCGGTAACGTCAACGCCTGCCGCCTTGTAGCTTTCGGAAAAACTGTTCTTCATAGTCTTTTTCTCCTTTTCCTATTTTTTCTTTATGCTATTCAAAAATTAACGCTGTACTATCTTGCTTTCAAATTTATCCTTGGGCATTTCGTCGGGTACTTCTATGGGGTATTTTCCCGTGAAACAGCCCGAACAAAAACCGCACTTTGCTTCGGGAGCAATTTTCAGCACGTTTTCGGGGCTCAGATACCCTAAAGAATCCGCATGGATCGACTCCCTTATTTCGTCAATGCTCATACGGCAGGCAATAAGCTTATCTCTGCTGTCAATGTCCACTCCGAAAAAGCAGGGGTTGGTGAAGGGCGGAGAGGAAATTCTCACATGAACTTCCTTTGCTCCCGCCTCACGAAGCAGATTTACCGTTCTGCCGCAGGTGGTGCCTCTGACAATACTGTCATCTATCATAACCACGCGCTTTCCCCTTACCGCGTCGGCTATGGGGTTAAGCTTTATTCGGACGGAATTTTCACGCATTCCCTGTGCAGGCTGAATAAAAGTCCTGCCCACATAGCGGTTTCTTACAAAGCCCACGCCGTAGGGTATGCCAGATTCAAGGGAATAGCCCAAAGCCGCTTCAAGTCCGCTGTCGGGAACTCCCACAACAATATCCGCATCAACAGGGTGTTCCTGCGCCAGAAACCGTCCTGCCTGTATCCTCGCCTTGTGAACGCTTTGTCCCGCAATAACGCTGTCGGGACGGGCAATGTACACATACTCGAACACGCACATAGCCGACCTTCCGCCGCAGTGTGTCTTTATGCTCTCCATGCCCTTTTCGCTGACAGTGACTATCTCCCCCGGCTCAACATCACGGATAAACTCCGCGCCCACGCTGTCAAGAGCGCAGCTTTCACTTGCAGCAGCAATTCCGCCGTTGGGCAGTCTGCCAATACAAAGGGGACGGAATCCGTTAGGGTCGCGGGCAAGTATCATCTTTTTGGCGGACATCACTATAAGAGAGTAGGCGCCCTTTATCCTATACATTGCCTTTGCCACTGCCTCTTGTATAGAACCGCTGGTAAGTCTCGCTTCGGTAATCGCGTAAGAAATTACCTCGGTGTCGTTGGTTGAGTGGAAAATTGCCCCTTTTAGCTCATAGCTTTGTCTTAATTCAAGAGCATTTACCAAGTTTCCGTTATGGGCTATTGCCAAGGGTCCTTTTATATGCCGAACCACAATAGGCTGAATGTTAGCGGCGGTGGTGTTTCCCGTGGTGGAATACCTCACATGACCTATGGCTATTTTTCCCTTTGGCAGCTTGCTGAGGTTTTCGTTGTCAAAAACCTCGTTTACCAAGCCAAAGCCCTTATGATAGCCGAACACTCCGCTGTCGTTGACGACAATTCCGCAGCTTTCCTGTCCTCTGTGCTGCAACGCGTACAAGCCGTAATAAACCGTGTTGGCGTTTTCGGCAGGTTCGTTTGTGTAAACGCCGAAAACTCCGCATTCCTCATGAATGTTACCGAACATAATTGTGCTGTCCTTTCTTTGAACTGCACCCGTTTTTCTTTTGTTTCTCTATATCTATCTGTATATTTTTATTAAATTTATACTATTTGATAACCAAAATTACTCCTTACCGTTCCAGCAGTAAGTGCAGAGCTTGCACTCGGGAAGTCCCACTGCCTTAACGGTGCCCTCCAAGGACTGGAAGCCCAAAGATGTGAGCTTTAAGCGCTTGCATATCTCCGCTCTCAGGCGCTTTCCTCTTTCGGTGTTGGAGTTGCTGTATTCCTCTATGTACTTTACGCCATCCTCGCCCTCAAACTCGTTGATAATGCTCCTTGCAATCAGATCAAGCTCCGAGGTGCTGCGGGAGAAGTTGAGATATTTGCAGCCGTACATAATGGGCGGACAAGCTGAACGCATATGTACCTCTTTAGCGCCGTTAGCGTAAAGAAATTCCACCGTTTCACGCATCTGTGTTCCTCTTACAATGCTGTCGTCCACAAAAAGCAGCTTTTTCCCTTCTATAAGCTCTCTTACAGGAATAAGCTTCATTTTTGCCACCTTGTTTCTCATGGACTGATTCTGGGGCATAAAGCTTCTGGGCCAGGTGGGGGTGTACTTTATAAAAGGTCTTGCAAAGGGTATTCCGCTGCGGTTTGCGTAGCCTATGGCATGAGGTACGCCCGAATCGGGAACGCCGCATACATAGTCCACATCGGGCAGCAGTCCTCTTTCCATATCCCTTTCCGCCATAATCTCGCCGTTTCTTGTGCGCATTGTTTCAACAGTAACTCCCTCATATACCGAATTGGGATAGCCGTAATATGTCCATAAGAACGTACAGATATTCATATCCGTTTCGCCCTCGCTCAGAACCTCAACCTTATCGGGAGTGATTTTTACGATCTCGGCGGGCAGAAGTTCCCTGTACAGCTCATAATCAAGCTTCTGAAACGCAAAGGACTCAAAGGAAAAGCAATATCCGTCCTCCTTCTTACCTATTATAATAGGAAGTCTGCCCTTCCTGTCTCGGGCGGCAATAATTCCGTCCTCGGTAAGTATCATCAGAGAAAGAGTGCCCTCGATCTTTGACTGTGCAAAGCGTATACCCTCTTCAAAGGAATCCTTTTGAGAAATCAGCGCACCCACTATGGAGCTCATATTTATGTTGCCGCTGCTCATAGTTTCAAAGGACGCCGCATTGGAAGCGATCAGCTCCCGTGTAAGCTCCTTTGCATTGTTGATTATTCCCACGGTGCAGACCGCGTATAAGCCTAACTTTGAACGGAGCAGAATGGGCTGCGGGTCGGTGTCGCTGATACAGCCGATACAAAGACCGCCCGACATTCCCTCCACGTCCTTTTCAAATTTGGTGCGAAAAGGGGAGTTTTCTATGCTGTGAATACTTCTCTGAAATCCCTTTTCGGGAGAAAAAGCCGTCATACCGCCTCTGCGTGTGCCGAGGTGAGAATGATAGTCTGTGCCGAAAAACACATCGCTAACGCAGTCGCTGTGTGTGGCTGCTCCAAAAAATCCGCCCATAATGTTTGCTCCTTCATTGTATTTTTGTGCTTGATTTTTACCGCTCTTGGTAGAAGTGTTGTGCTGATTTGGTCTCTCTTAGGAAAGTTGTGCCGAATTTTTGTTCTCTCAGAAAAGTTGGCGGTAATTTGCTGATTTGAAAAGAATTTCAAAACCGTAAACTTTTTTAAAATTTCTTGGAAAACTGTGAAATTTTAAAAAAGTTTACTATCCGACCGAGTTCGGAGTTTTTGCTTGAAAAATTGGGCAAAAACTCCAAACTCAGTCGATTTTTGAAATTCGTGCTGTCAGGTCAGTTGTGCGAGTGGCAGCCCGCTTGTCGGTGTGTTGTGCTGATTTTTACCGCTCCTTTAGGAATGTTGTGGTAATTTTGATTTCCTCAAAAAAGTTGTGCTATTTTTAATTCTCCCAAGAAAGATATGCCTTTTTACAGCCCGATCCTCTTCATCATCTCCGCATAAGCGTCCTCTACGCCGCCCATATCTCTGCGGAAACGGTCCTTGTCCAGCTTTTCGTGAGTGGTGGAATCCCAGAAACGGCAGGTGTCGGGAGAGATCTCGTCTGCCAGAATAATTTTACCGTCAGCGGTTTTGCCGAATTCGATCTTGAAATCAATAAGATCAATGTTCAGTTTCTTGAAGAAATCAACCATAAAATCATTTATCATAAAAGTATACTTTGCGATAAGGTCAATTTCCTCCTTGGTAGCAAGACCCAGCGCCAGCGCGTAGTAATCGTTTATAAAAGGATCGCCCAGATCGTCGTTTTTGTAGCTGAATTCAAGGATAGGGCATTTCAGCGCCGTTCCCTCTTCAACTCCCATTCTCTTTGAAAAGCTTCCTGCTGCGGTGTTTCTCACAATTACCTCAAGAGGCACGATAGAAACCTTTTTTACCACAGTTTCTCTGTCGTTAAGCTCCTCCACAAAGTGAGTGGGTACGCCCGCCTTCTCCAGCTGCTGAAACATATAGTTGGTCATGCGGTTATTTACAACGCCCTTGCCCACAATAGTTCCCTTCTTCAGACCGTTGAAAGCGGTGGCATCGTCCTTGTAGGACACGATGACCAGATTGGGATCCTCTGTTGCGAAAACCCTCTTTGCCTTTCCTTCGTAAAGCTGTTCCTTCTTTTCCATTTTTCATTTCCTCCTGATTTTATTTTTTTGGTAATTACTTGGTTTCACTCTGTAACTTATTGTCCTTTTCCTCAACCTCGGCGGTCATCTTAGCCCTTTCGTCCTTGAGCCTCTGAGCAAGTTGCGGTTCCGACAAAGCCAGAATCTGCGCCGCCAGAATAGCTGCGTTTTTGGCATTGTTGATTCCCACCGTTGCCACAGGAATTCCCGAGGGCATTTGCACAGTCGCCAGAAGAGCGTCCATTCCCTCCAAGGTTGACTTTATGGGGATACCGATAACAGGCAGTGTGGTGTTGGCTGCAATAGCTCCCGCCAGATGGGCTGCCATTCCCGCTGCGGCTATAATTACTCCGAAGCCTTCACTTTCGGCGTTTCGGGAGAATTCAGCCACCTTCTGAGGGCACCTGTGAGCGGACATTACGCGCATTGTATAGGGTATTCCGTATTCCTTCAGCAATGCCGCTCCTTTTTCTACAACGGGCAGATCGCTGTCACTGCCCATTATTATCGCTGCTTTTTTCATTTTTTGTTCCTCCCTTTTTATGTATTTATTACGAAAAATAAAAAGCTGATTTTCAGGCAGAAAATCAGCGTGTATGCGTTTAGAGAACCGCTGTAAAAGCGGTGGTGATCAATATAAGGCAGCGTTTCTGACGTTTGCGTAAGAATCTCATACAAAGTCATTTCCTTTCCTTTACTTTAACCTTATACTATATATTATACATAATTCTGTGATAATTTCAAGAGGTTTGAAAAATTTTTGTATGTAAGATGTAATAATTATTACAAAACGGTTACAAAATTTCCTTCAGCATTTTTCCTCCTTGACATAAATTTTTAAAAAACACTACATATAGTTGAAAACGTTTACATGGCAAATTGTTGAATATTTTTTGTCATTTTGCACAAATACATTGTCTGTAATTTGTCGAGAGGCTAAGCTAATAAAAAGTAAAAAAAATTAAAAAAT
Source organism: uncultured Ruminiclostridium sp. (assembly GCA_964636555.1). Taxonomy (GTDB): domain Bacteria; phylum Bacillota; class Clostridia; order Oscillospirales; family Ruminococcaceae; genus Ruminiclostridium_E. The sequence goes on along the minus strand of CAZWRZ010000002.1, from coordinate 64,098 downwards.
TTGTGCATCAGTAAAAATTATCCTCAATATAAGCGGTTATAAATCGTTTTCAACTTTTTAAGTAAAAGACCCTCTTTTTAATTTTTTGATTACGTCAATTTAGACAATGAAAAATAAAAAAGTTCAAAATGTAAACGTTATCAACCGTTTTTTTTAAAATCATTTACAAAAAACCCAAAAAAACAACTTGCAAAAGTTAAGGTTTTGTGATATATTTATAAATGAAATCCGAGGGTGCTTACAGTTAAGGAAAAAAGCATTCCTCCCATAAGGATTTGAAAATCAATAGTTCATGGGTTAGTCCCTTGAACAATTTTAATCGAAAGGAAAAAAATAATGAAGAAAAAGATTTTAGCTGCTCTTTTGGCTTCCGCTATGCTTCTTTCAATAGCAGGATGCGATCAGGGCGGAAACAACCCCAACGAAACTAAGGCTCCCGAACAGAGCGGAAGCAGCAACGGCACCAACAGCGGTGAGACTCCTCCCCCCGATGACACAGACTATGTTAACGCAAAGGTTAACACAGAGTGTGAAAAGGACGAAAAGGGCAATCCTAAGCCCGTATTGGTTGATACAGGATTCAAAAATCCCGACAACGAGGGCAAGGTATTTAACATCGCAGTTTGGAACGACGAGTGGAAAAACTTCTTTGATAAGTATTACAAGGTTCCCGACGGTGTAAAGGTTAACTTCATAGTAACTCCTAATGACGGCGGCGCTTATCAGACCAAGCTGGACGAAGCTCTTAAGAACAATGCAAGCGCTTCTGCAGACGACAAGATCGACCTGTTCCTGGCTGAGGCAGACTACATCAAGAAGTATGCTACCTCCGACTACACCATGAATATTGCTGATATCGGTCTTTCCAAGCTTTCTACCGCTTACAGCTACACCTATGATGCAGCTACCGACGCAAGAAACGGTCAGGTTAAGGGCGCATCCTTCCAGGCTTGCCCCAACGTTCTGATTTACAGAAAGTCCATCGCTAAGGAAGTTCTCGGCACAGACAAACCCGAAGAGGTTCAGGCTAAGCTTGATTCTTGGGATAAGTTCAATGCAGAAGCTAAGAACGCTAAGGACAAGGGCTACTACATGACTCCTTCCGTACTCGAAACATACCGTGTATTTGCTAACAACTCCGCAAACAGCTTTGTTTCCGATGGTAAGTTCACAACAACCGACGGCTTCGACAAGTGGATTGCTCAGGCTGAAGAATTCTCTAAGAACGGCTACACCATCAACTGCGGCGTTTGGGCTGACGAAAAGACTGCTCAGATGTCCAACACAGGTTTGATTATTCCTACCGAGCCTGATGAAGGCGAATCTCAGGAAGACTTCGAAGCAAGAAAGAAGAGATATGAAGAGATCAACAAGCAGTTCGGCGACAACTGCGGTAAGTCAATGTGCTTCTTCGGACCTGCTTGGTACTACAACTTCTGCATGGGTACCGCTGTTCAGCAGACACCCGGCGACTGGACTATCTGTGAAGGTCCTCAGGCTGCATTCTGGGGCGGCACTTGGATGATGGTTCCCGCAGGAACAGACAACCCCTCTATGGCTGCTGATATTATCAAGGCATTCACCGAGAACACCGACATTCTTACTCAGCTGGTATACAAAGACAACCAGTACGCTAACCACAAGAACGTTATGAAGTCCTACGCTGAAAGCACCACTTATACAAACCAGTTCCTTCTGAAGGGACAGAATGATATCGCTATCATGTATAAGCTTGCTGACAACATCAAGTGGGATCCTTCTCTCCATACTCAGTATGACCAGACCTTTAACGAGAGCCTGCCCGAGCAGATGCTTGAATATCTGAAGGGCGCTTCCACCAAGGAAGAAGCATTCAATAACTTCTACAAGACCTTGGACGAAAAATGCCCCGGCGTTACTCACGACTAATTAAAGTCTGATTAAAGCTAATTTAGTTGCTTAAAACCGAGAGGTGAGGCGTAATACTCGCTTCGCCTCTCTTTTTAAGCTTTGATTTGAAAAATAGCTAAATAAGAAAACAATACCGAAAAACTTTAGGCGAAAATGCCTAATACAAAAAGACATAACAGGGGAGTGGTTGATGCGATGAATAAAAAGCACAAATCAATCAGCTATGCTAAGTGGGGTTACATTTTTATAGCTCCCTTCTTCATAGTTTATTTGGTATTCCAATTTATACCTCTGATTTCAACCTTCTATTACAGCTTCTTTGAGCAGTACATGGACGGCTTAACTCAGATAGGACCTAACTTTGTGGGACTTAATAACTACATAAAGATATTTACCCCCGATAAATTAGGTCAGATAGACATTTTCAAATACTTGGGCAACACCATGATCATGTGGGTTTTGGGCGCTGTTCCTCAGTTGTTTTTCTCCCTGCTGCTGGCAGTTATATATACCAGCTCAAGGCTTAACATCAAGGGTCAGAGATTTTTCAAGACAGTAATGTACCTGCCTAACCTGATAATGGCGGCGGCGTTTGCAATGCTGTTCTTCACTCTCTTCTCAAACATAGGACCTATAAACCAGATAATCACCTCCTCCGGCGGAGAAACCTTCGACTTCTTTGCCAACAAGTGGAGCGCAAGGGCAATAATTGCCTTTATCAACTTCCTGATGTGGTTCGGTAATACCACCATACTCCTTATGGCAGGTATTATGGGTATTGACCAGAGCTTGTTCGAGGCAGCTTCTATAGACGGCGCAACCTCATGGCAAGTATTCTGCAAGATAACAATGCCTTTGCTGACTCCTATTATGATTTATGTAGCAATAACCTCCTTGATAGGCGGTCTGCAAATGTTCGACGTTCCTCAGATCATCGCAGGTGCAAGCGGTCAGCCCAACAGAACCACCATGACCATGATCATGTACCTGAACAACTATATCGGCAATGCTAAGAACTTCGGTATGGGCGGAGCTATCTCCGTATTGGTATTCATTATCACAGGTATACTCAGCTTTATCGTATACAAGACAATGACTACCGACGACAGCAAGCCTAAAAAGCAGAAGGGGGTACACTGATATGGGAACAACACATATTACTACCGGTGAAAATAAAAGTGCAAAGGTTAGAACCATGGGCTCAAGAGTAGTAGCATATCTTTTCTTGGCGCTGGTTACATTTCTTTCACTTTTTCCCATGATTCTTCTTTTGATCAACTCTACAAGATCAAACGTTGCCCTGACTCAGGGATTTTCAATCATTCCCGGCGATTATTTCATCAAAAACCTGACAAAGGCGTGGAACGATACCGCTCTGTTCACTATCCCCCGCGGTATGCTTAACAGCTTTATCATTGCCACATGCGCTTCCCTCCTGACCTCTTACTTCTCGGCAATGACCGCTTACGGTATCCATGTTTACGACTTTAAGCTGAAGAAAATTGCGTTTAACTTCATTATGGTTATCATGATGATTCCTACGCAGATTTCCGCAGTAGGTTTTATAAAGCTGGTAGGTAACTTCAATATGTACAACACCTATTGGCCTATGATAATCCCCGCTATTGCCGCTCCCTCCGTATTCTTCTACATGAAGCAATATATGCAGAGCTCAATGCCCTTGGAGGTAATCGAGGCAGCACGTGTTGACGGCTCCAACGAGTTTATGACCTTCAACACCATAGCGCTCCCCATGTTAAAGCCCGCTTTGGCAGTACAGATGATATTTGCGTTTGTTGCATCCTGGAATAACTTCTTCACACCTGCGTTGGTTTTGAGTAATTCCAAATCATGGACACTGCCTATTATGATCTCCGTACTCCGTTCCAACCTGAACTCCAATATGGGTGACTTGGGCGAAGTTTATATGATGATCATGCTTTCTATTATTCCCGTTGTTATCGTATACTTCTTCATCTCCAAGTACATAGTACAAGGCGTTGCATTAGGCGCGGTAAAGGGTTAATTCTTAACTTAATCTTCCATGTTAAAAAAGCAGTCCGTTTGGGCTGCTTTTTTGTTTTGTTCTATTATTCAAAGCATTTGTTAAAAGCGTCAACTCCGATCTTCTCCTGCTCCTCGGCAAATTTTGCCTGTTCCTCGTCGCTTGCATTTTCGTTCTCGTTAATTGCTCCGAGGAGGATAAATGCAGCGTAATCACCCTTAACAACGACCTGAGAAGCGTTTATCTTCGCAATATTCATGGGATACTGCATAGTATCGTTTACAAGCTGCTCACGGTAAGCGTCAAGCTTGCCCTTTACCTCCTCTGGCTTGCCCTCTGCGGGCTTTACGATAACCAAGGTGTCGGGGTGCGCGCCTATCATGGGCGATTCTGCATATATCTCGGTATAGCTGTCTGCCTCAATGCCGAACTTTGCGGCGATCATTTCAGCGTCCATTTGCATATTGGGCAGATAGTTTTTGCCGTAAGCAGTTTTGATAGCGTTGGCAATGGATTCTGCCGTTATCCCCTCGGCGGGTGCGTTTCCTTCGCTTTCTGTATTTTCTTCGCCATTTCCTTCGGGAGCATTTGTTCCCTCTTCGGAAGCGTTTGCACCGTTATCGGAAGTCACTGTGCCGCTTTGGGGAGCAGTAGTGCCGCCGCCTGCGTTTTGACTTGTGTCACAGCCCGACAGGGCTGAAAGAATAACCGCTCCTGTTATAAATAAAGTTAAAATTCTTTTGTTCATAGCTTTTCCTTTCTCAAGGTTTTTTCTCACAGCATCATCATAACACGTTTATGTGAAAAAACAACTCGTATTTTGTGAAAATTTACCGTTCTTTATGTTTTCACTGTCAGTGCTCTAAATATCCAATTTTCACGTCCTATTTTGTGAAGATTAACCAATTTATTTTTAGTTTCCATTTCCCCTTGAAAAAAATTCCCTTTTATAGTACAATAAATATATGTATTGATAACAGGAAACGGAAGGAAAAGCAAAAATGACAACCAAATATATATTTGTCACCGGAGGCGTGGTTTCCGGCTTGGGAAAGGGAATCACAGCGGCGTCACTGGGACGGCTGCTTAAAAACAGGGGCTACAAGGTCACCATTCAGAAATTCGACCCCTATCTTAACGTAGACCCCGGCACGATGAGCCCCTATCAGCACGGGGAAGTTTTCGTCACCGACGACGGCGCGGAAACCGACCTTGACCTCGGTCACTATGAAAGATTCATTGACGAAAACCTTTCGGTAAACAGCAACGTTACCACCGGCAAGGTTTACTGGAGCGTTATCTCCAAGGAGCGCAGAGGAGATTACTTAGGCGGAACGGTACAGGTAATTCCCCATATAACCAATGAGATAAAGGAAAGAATTTACAGAGCCGCCAACGTTCACGAAACCCCCGTTGACGTGGTAATTACCGAGATCGGCGGTACTGTGGGCGATATTGAAAGCACTCCTTTTCTGGAGGCTATAAGACAGGTGGTTGCCGATAAGGGACGCGAAAACGTTATGTACATTCACGTTACCCTGCTCCCCTTTATTACGGGCAGTGACGAGCTGAAAACCAAGCCCACCCAGCACAGCGTTAAGACCCTGCTGTCCTACGGAATACAGCCTACCGTTCTTGTATGCCGCAGCGAAATGGCTATACCCGAGGAAATGAGAGCCAAGATAGCAAATTTCTGCAATGTCCGCAAAGAGGACGTTATACCAAATCTCACTGCTTCCTCTCTTTACGCCGTTCCCCTTATGCTTGAAAAAGAGGGACTTGCCAATGTGGTATGTCATCACCTGAATATGGAAAATCCCGCTCCCGATCTGGCAGAATGGGAGTCCATGGTACACAAGCAGGAAAACGCCAAGGAAAAGCTCACCATTGGCTTGGTAGGAAAATATGTGGCTTTGCCCGACGCGTATATTTCGGTTATGGAATCACTTCGCCATGCAAGCTTTTTTAACGGCGCAAATGTGGATATCAAGCTTATTGATTCCGAGGAGGTAACTCCCGATACCATAAACGAACATTTGAAAGACTGCGACGGAATTCTTGTTCCCGGCGGCTTCGGCAACAGAGGAATCGAAGGCAAGATCGAAGCGGTCAAGTATGCAAGAGAAAACAAGGTTCCCTACCTTGGCTTGTGCCTTGGAATGCACATGGCTACCATTGAGTTTGCAAGACACGTTATCGGCTTGGACGGCGCCAACTCCTCCGAATTTGCCGAGGACGGAATGTATAATGTAATAGACATAATGCCCGATCAGAAAAATGTGGATATGGGCGGTACCATGAGACTTGGCTTGTACCCCTGCAAGCTTAGCGAGGGTTCCTTGGCAAGAGAGGTATACGGCGGAGAAGCCCTTATTTACGAAAGGCACCGCCACCGCTATGAATTTAATAACACCTACCGCCAGCAGTTTATTGACAAGGGCTTGGTGCTGTCTGGACAGTCTCCTGACGGAAAGCTGGTTGAGATAGTTGAATTGCCTCAATCGGAACACCCTTGGTTCGTGGCAGTTCAGTTCCACCCCGAATTCAAATCAAGACCCAACCGTCCCCACCCCTTGTTCCTGAGCTTCACCAAAAAGGCTTTGGAGCTGAAAAAGGGCGGAAATAAGTAAGACCTTGCCAAAAATGTAAAGGCAATCCCAAATATAATAATATATCCCCCGCCGCCGCAGAAAAAAAGCGGAGGAAAACGGGGGATTAACTTTTTTAAACAGGACTGAAAGATTATGAAAGAAATTTTTAACAGCTACTTTGACAACCGTGAGCTTTCATGGCTGAAATTCAACGAAAGAGTTCTGGAGGAGGCGGAGGACAATTCCCTGCCCCTTATGGAGCGTCTCAACTTCGTTTCCATTTTTTGCAGCAACCTTGACGAATTTTTTATGGTGAGAGCAGGCACCCTTCACGACCAGACTTTGCTGAAGGACGGCAAGAAGGACAACAAAACGGGGCTTACCCCCTCGGAACAGCTTGCCAAGATCGCCGAGCGCACCGCAGAATTGCTCCCGAGAAAAGAAAAGGCTTATTGGGATATTATAGGCGGGCTTAAGGAATACGGCGTTGAACAGGTATACCCCGACAATCCCGCCAATCCTGAGGAAGCCCAATGGATAGAGAAGTATTTCACCAAGGAAATTTTGCCCTTGCTGTCCCCGACGATCGTTGATAAGACCCACCCCCTGCCTTTTTTGAAAAATAAGGAGCTGTACGGGGGAGCTGCTCTCAAATCTGACGGCAGCAAGCATATAGCTTTTGGGGTAGTGCCTCTGACCGCCAGCGATGTTTTCAACCGAATCGTATTTCTGCCCTCCGAAAAGGGAAAAATTCGGTTTATGCTTATGGAGGATCTTATTATCAATTTTGTGGATAAGGTTTTCCCCAACTTCGAGGTTTGCAACCGCAACATATTCCGTATCACGAGAAATGCGGATATAGACGCAGACGAGGCTCTTTACGACCATGACGTTGATTTCCGCGACGTTATGGAGGAGCTTATAAAAAAGCGCAAAAAGCTTGCCCCTATCCGCATTGAGCTTTTTGCCCGCCAATCCACTATTGACAAGGCGCTTCTGGCGAAAAAACTGGGTCTTGAAATGAGCAGCGACTTTATCTTTGTGCAAAACTGCCCCTTGGATTTCGGCTTTGTGGGAGATATAAGAGATAAGCTTACAGACAAGACGGAGCTTTTCTTCGACAACAGAACACCGCAGCAGCCTGTTATGGTAAGCAAGCATGAGTCCATGATAAGACAGGCGGACAAGGGAGATATGCTGCTGTTCTATCCCTATGAGAATTTCGGGGCATTTATCAGACTGCTGGACGAAGCCACAGTTGATCCTACGGTGGTTTCCATAAAGATAACCCTTTACCGTGTGGCGAGGGACAGCAAGATCATCAACGCCCTTATACGCGCAGCTGAAAACGGCAAGGACGTTCTGGCACTGGTGGAGCTGAGAGCAAGATTTGACGAGGAAAACAATATCGGCTGGGCAAAACGGCTTTCCGACGCGGGAGTTACGGTCATATACGGTCTGGACGGCTTAAAGGTTCATTCCAAGCTGCTGCTTATCACACGGAGAATAGGAAACGAGATAACATACATCACGCAGGTGGGAACCGGCAACTACAACGAGCGCACATCAAAGCTGTACACCGACCTGACGCTTATTACAAGCGACAAGGAGTTCGGCACTGACGCTTCCCTTATTTTTAACAATCTGTCTGTTGGCGTTGCCGTTGAGAGCAGCTCCACCCTTTGGGTAGCTCCAAACTGCCTTAAATCAAGAGTTGTGGAGATGATAGACAGGGAGATCACCTACGGCAAGGACGGCTATATCGGCATAAAAATGAACTCTCTCACCGACATTGACATCATACAGAAGCTTGTTGAAGCAAGCAAGCGGGGCGTTAAGGTGGAGCTTATCATCAGGGGAATATGCTGTCTTGTGGCGGGAATTCCCGGCTGTACAGAGAACATTACCGTCACTTCCATTGTAGGACGTTTCCTTGAACACAGCCGAATTTACATTTTCGGAAAGGGAGACAGGCGCAAGCTTTATATCAGCTCCGCCGACTTTATGACAAGGAACACCGAAAGACGTGTGGAGGTGGCTGCTCCCATAAAGAATAAGGCGATACAGACGGAGCTTCTGGCTATCTTTGACACTATGCTCAAGGATAATGTAAAAGCCCGTGTACAGCAGCCTGACGGCACATACAAGCGCAAGGAACGCAAGGAGGGCGAACCCTTGCTGGATTCGCAGCGGTTTTTCTATGAGCAGGCTTACAGGAGCGCTGAGGCGGCTGCCGATAATGCAGCGGAGGACAGGAGACGGACTGTTAGTCAGTCGGTCGATTACCCCAAAACCGATAATAAGGCTGTTCAGACCGCCAAGACGGTGGTTAAGCCCGCTAAGACCGTTGTTAAGGTCAAGAGGGTTTCTAAAAAGTAAAGTCGGAGATTATGAAAGAAAGTGATTGCATGAAGGTTTTTGAATTACAGCCTTTACGGATTCCTGCCGGCTGGACAGTGAAATATAATGCCTTCTCCGAATATGACCCCGAAAAGGACGGTGCTGAATATTCCTATGAATTGCAGGAAGATTTGCTTCAATTAGCAAATAAAAATCTGATGATAGATTTAGGCTGGTATCCTAACAGTGATATTGACGGCAGTTACAAGCTGTTTCTTGTGGATATGAACGGGGATCGTCCTTTTGATATGCCTCTTGAAAGCTTTTGCTCCAAGTCTAAGAAGGAAGTAATTTATAAGATTGAATATTGGACGAATTACGGTTTCTTTTCCAAGTATCTGCGGTGAGTTTTGAGATGTGAGAATAAAACGATAGAATAAGCCCGAAAGCGGTTAAAAAACTTCTTTCGGGCATTACTTATATTTTGCAAATTTTTTAAGAAATTTAAAAAAATATCGTTATATATAATGAAAGCGCTTTTGGAGGTGAAATTTTTGGAGGACGAGGAAATTATAAAAATGTTCTTTGACCGCAGCGAGGAGGCAATAAAAGCCCTTTACAGCAAATACGGCGCGTTATGCAATAAGGTTTCCTACAACATACTCCACAGCGGAGAGGACGCAAAGGAGTGTGTAAACGACGCAATGTACAAGGCGTGGGAAACCATTCCCCCAAACAAGCCCAAATCTCTTTCGGCTTATGTGGCGAAGATCGCGCGGAACATCGCCCTTGACAGATACCGATTTTCTCACAGAAAAAAGCGGGACGGGCTTAACGAGATCTGCGAGGAAACGGAAGATATTTACATAAACGCCGACACGGTGGAGCAGCAGGCGGATGGAAAGGCTTTGGGCGAGTCTATCAGCAGATTCCTGCGAGAACTGCCCGAAAAAAAGCGGAAAATTTTTCTTTGCCGATATTGGCTGTGCGAGGATGTGGAAAGCATCGCCGTAAAATTCGCCTCAAACAAAAATGCGGTATATGCCGCTCTTTCCCTTATTCGCAAGGATCTGAAGGAGTATTTGAAAAAGGAGGGCTTTTATGTTGAATAATAAGAAGGACAACAGGTTTTTAGACGCCCTAAATAATATTGATGACGATTTGGTGGACGAGGTCACGGACGATTCTGTCAGATCAAGGAGGGTGGAGCGAATCCAAAAAAGGTCATGGCTTGGACGAGCCGCTGTGGGCGCTGCTTCTTTGGCAGCAATGGCGGCGGTGTGTATTGGTGTAATTACTCTTATACAAAATCTTCCCTCAACTCCGCCGGGGGAGGAAACCTCCGTTGTTTCGGAAACCACCCCTTCCCCCGTGATCAGACATACATTTGTGGACGAGCTTTTGGAGGAGGAAAAATGGCGGAATATTGACAGCTATGTCAATGCTGCTGATGAGGAGGAGTATTACCTTATCAGCAATTTTGAGGAACTTAAGGAACCTGATCCCCCGGGCACCACTGTGGGAGCGGTATTTGACAGAGTAGAGACCTTCGGCGGAAATGAGCTTGCTCTCCTCGGCTTCAACGCATATAGATGCGAAAGTGAATATGACGAGCACCGAGTTCCCGATACCGTTTTTGTAGGGGAGCTGAGGATAGCTTTGGTAAAGTCGGGCAGGATAACGGCTACCTTAGGTCTTTACGATCTTCTGTCCGACGATAACGATTGTTATATTTTGGATAAAAAGTATTTTGACAAATATTTGGATATGTACGGAGATATAGCCATATTCAGGGATCTATTCAACTGTCGTATTCCAAAGGTGTCTTTTTTCAGCGTAAATGAGAATGACAATACTTTAATGCAATATATAAAAAGCGGCGTTTCTGAGGGAGCCGTGGGAGATGACGATCCTGACGTTCTCAGCCCTGTGATCAGTGGTTGTATGACTGATGTAATGATAACCGATGGCAACTTTACTGTATTTGCACTTGACGATGAGCTGACAGGGACCGAATACTGCTTTTTGGGCGACACCTACATTGTAAGACAAAAGACACCACTGTATACCGGATTCAAACCCTTTGACTATGATTCTATACCTGTGATGCAAAACGATCTCCACTATGAAGATTTTGAAGATCTGGCAGCAGCCTTTGCCCATAATATGATCCTATCCGAAAGAAAATTGGGCGAATATACCCTGTGTCTTGTGGGAAATAATTTTTGGAGAACCGAAAGCGGAATTATTTACTTTTATGATCCACAAATCATTATCAAAAGGGGTGATGAAGCTCTTGCGAGCGTACCTGGCAAGCTGGCTTGGTTTTGGCCTTATTACTGCTCTGAGTTTTCTTATAATGATGATTTGGAAGAACGTTTATCCAACGCTTTTATCTTTGGTGACGATCTATTTATTTTCCACGGAGACCTTGAAGATATAGAGCGGATCTGGTGCTTTGACGGTGAGAATTTGTATACTCCCGAAAGGAGCATTGATAATACTCTTGGAGAAGCCCCTTTTTGGACTATATCACTGCGCTGGCACGATCTGAAGGTCGATGAGGAGAGGTTGAATATTATTTATGGATTCAGGGAATTTTGGTTTGAGATCGGTAAGAATGGGGAGTATGAGTATAGGGTCGAGTGGGCGGAGACACCTTCCGATCTTATTGGTTGAAATTATTTTGTCTGCTTGGTGATTTATTTTTTTGGAATAGCATTTTCTTGTGTTGTACTTAAAAATTCGCTCCCCCGCTTGGCGGGGGAGCGTTTATTATTGTGTGGGTGGTTGAAGGTTCACAAGTCATTTTAAATGTGGTGCTATCAGAATTTCGTTTTTGTGTTGTGAGAATTTTTATCTTTTGTCATTATCTGAATATCTTCTTATCTTTACGCCGGGGATTTCGCTGTCTGCGGACAGCGACCAGAGGGGACGCTGCCCCTCTGGACACCCTGCCAGCCTTTGTAAAGGCTGGGCGAAACTTTTAAGCTATTTAATTTTTCACAAGTCACCTTTACAACACTCAAGCAAAAAAATCCACCCCCACATCTCCAAGCGCCCCCATTCTTCAAGAAAGAACTCCGTTCATCTCAAACAATGAACCCACTCGGATCTATGACGGTGGAATTTTATTAAACTAAACTAACTTAATTACATCAAAGTCAATTACTCATTGATCTTAGTAACAACGCCGGAACCTACAGTCTTGCCGCCTTCACGGATAGCGAAACGGAGACCTTCTTCAACTGCGATAGGAGTGATAAGCTCAACGTCCATCAATACGTTGTCGCCGGGCATGCACATGTCCTTGTCAGCAGGAAGAGTGATAACGCCTGTAACGTCAGTAGTTCTGAAGAAGAACTGAGGTCTGTAGTTGCTGAAGAAGGGCTTATGACGTCCGCCTTCGTCCTTCTTAAGAACGTAAACCTGTCCGCTGAACTTTGTGTGGGGATGAATTGAACCGGGCTTGCAGAGTACCTGTCCGCGCTCGATGTCGCTTCTCTGAATACCACGGAGCAGCGCGCCGATATTGTCGCCTGCTTCAGCGTAGTCAAGGAGCTTGTGGAACATTTCGATACCGGTAACAACGGTGCTCTTGGGCTCGTCGCAAAGACCTGTGATCTCGATAGGATCGTTCATCTTAAGAACGCCTCTCTCAACACGTCCTGTAGCAACAGTACCGCGTCCTGTAATTGTCATGGTGTCCTCAACAGGCATCAGGAAGGGCTGGTCAGCCTTACGGTCAGGTGTGGGGATATAATCGTCAACTGCCTTCATAAGCTCGATAATGCAAGCATACTCGGGAGCGTTGAGATCCTGGCTGGAAGAATCAAGAGCAACCTTAGCGGAGCCTCTGATAACGGGAATGTCATCGCCGGGGAAGTCATGGCTGGAGAGGATGTCTCTGATATCCATTTCAACGAGGTCAAGCAGTTCGGGATCGTCAACGTCGTCGCACTTGTTGATAAATACAACCATTGCGGGAACGCCTACCTGGTGAGCAAGCAGGATGTGCTCCTTGGTCTGAGCCATAGGACCGTCAGTACCTGCAACAACGAGGATAGCGCCGTCCATCTGAGCAGCACCAGTGATCATGTTCTTGATATAGTCAGCGTGGCCGGGGCAGTCAACGTGAGCATAGTGACGTGCATCGGTCTCGTACTCAACGTGAGCGGTGTTGATTGTGATACCGCGCTCTCTCTCTTCGGGAGCCTTATCGATCATATCGTAAGCTTCAAACTGTGCATAGCCCTTAAGCGCAAGTACCTTTGTGATAGCTGCGGTAAGAGTGGTCTTGCCGTGGTCAACGTGTCCGATAGTACCAATGTTTACGTGGGGCTTGGTACGTTCAAATTTTTGTTTAGCCATTTAGAATTTCCTCCTAATAGATTTTTTGATTAGCTTAAATTATATTTTACCAAAATTTTTCGCAAATAGCAAGGCTTTTTTGTAAATTTTTTAAAAATTATCAAAATTAGTCCTTGCTGCGGTTTTTCATAATTCCGTCCGCAATGTTCTTGGGAACCTGTACATAGCTGTGAGGCTCCATTACATACTGTCCTCTTCCCTGTGTCTTGGAACGCAGGTCGTTGGAGTAGCCGAACATTTCCGACAAAGGAACCAGTGCTTCGATCTGCTTAGCGCCGCTTCTGTCCTCAAAGCCCTGAACAAGCCCTCTGCGGGAGTTGAGGTCGCCGATTACATCGCCCATATAATCCTCGGGAACGATAACAACAACCTTCATGATAGGCTCGAGGATAACGGGGTTAGCCTTGCGGCAAGCTTCCTTAAGAGCCATAGAGCCTGCGATCTTGAACGCCATTTCCGAAGAGTCAACTTCGTGGTATGAACCGTCGTAAAGTGTTACCTTTATGTCAACGGTGGGGAAGCCTGCAAGCACGCCTGCCTGCATTGCGCCCTGAATACCTGCGTCAACTGCGGGGATATATTCCTTGGGAATAGCACCGCCCACAACGTTGTTGATGAACTCGTAGCCCTTGCCGCTTTCGTTAGGCTCAACATGGAGCTTAACGTGACCGTACTGACCTTTACCGCCTGACTGACGCGCATACTTGGTATCAACGTCGGTAGCCGCTGTAATGGTTTCCTTGTAAGCAACCTGAGGTGCGCCTACGTTTGCTTCTACCTTAAACTCACGGAGAAGTCTGTCTACGATAATTTCAAGGTGAAGCTCGCCCATACCTGCGATAATAGTCTGTCCTGTTTCCTCGTCTGTCCATGTTCTGAAGGTGGGGTCTTCCTCTGCAAGCTTTGCAAGAGCAAGAGCCATCTTTTCCTGACCTGCCTTTGTCTTGGGCTCGATAGCCAAGTCAATAACGGGGTCGGGGAATTCCATGGATTCAAGGATAACGGGGTGATTTTCATCACACAAGGTATCGCCTGTGGTTGTATTCTTAAGACCTACCGCTGCCGCGATATCACCGCAGTAGCAAACTTCAAGGTCTTTTCTGTGGTTAGCATGCATCTGAAGAATACGTCCCATACGCTCCTTCTTGCCCTTGGTAGCGTTGAGCATGGAAGAACCTGCCTCAACAATACCGGAGTAAACTCTGAAGAAGCAGAGCTTACCAACGAAGGGGTCGGTGGCGATCTTAAATGCCAAAGCGGAGAAGGGTTCGTTATCTCCCGCTTTTCTGTCTGTTTCCTCGCCTGTCTCGGGATCTGTACCCTTGATAGCGGGAATGTCGAGAGGAGAAGGCATATAGTCTACAATAGCGTCAAGGAGCTTCTGAACGCCCTTGTTCTTGTAGGAAGTACCGCAGGTTACGGGAACGATCTTGTTGTCGATAGTGCCCTTGCGGAGACACTTCTTGATCTCCTCAACGGTGATCTCCTCACCGCCCAGGTACTTTTCCATGATCTCCTCGTCCTGCTCAGCGATAGCTTCGAGAAGCTGTTCTCTGTACTCGGCAGCCTTTTCCTTCATATCCTCGGGAATTTCCTCAACTCTCATATCCTTGCCCAGATCGTCGTAATAAACGTCTGCGTTCATTTCAACGAGGTCGATAATTCCTCTGAATGTGTCCTCTGCACCGATAGGAAGCTGAATGGGAACAGGATTGGTTTTCAATCTTTCCTTCATCATGCCTACTACGTTGTAGAAGTCCGCACCCATAATGTCCATTTTATTTACATAGGCCATTCTGGGTACATGATACTTGTCCGCCTGACGCCAAACCGTTTCTGACTGAGGCTCAACGCCTCCCTTTGCGCAGAATACGGTTACGGAGCCGTCAAGCACTCTCAGTGAACGTTCTACCTCAACGGTGAAGTCCACGTGACCCGGAGTATCGATAATGTTTATTCTGTGCTCTTTCCAGTATGCAGTAGTAGCGGCGGAGGTAATTGTGATACCTCTCTCCTGCTCCTGCTCCATCCAGTCCATTGTTGCAGAACCGTCGTGAGTTTCACCTATCTTATGGTTGATACCGGTGTAAAACAGGATACGCTCGGTGGTGGTTGTTTTACCTGCATCAATGTGTGCCATGATACCGATATTACGGGTCATTTCAAGAGTTACGTCTCTTGCCATAATTCCTCCGTTCTACCGATTACCACTTGTAATGTGCAAAAGCCTTGTTAGCTTCAGCCATTCTGTGAGTATCATCACGCTTCTTGCAAGACGCACCCTGACCGTTGACAGCGTCAAGGATCTCGTTTGCAAGTCTTTCTTTCATAGTCTTTTCGTTTCTTTTTCTGCTGAACATTGTTATCCATCTCAGACCCAATGTTCTGCGTCTGTCGGGGCGAACCTCCATAGGTACCTGATAGGTGGAGCCGCCCACACGGCGAGCCTTAACCTCTAACTGAGGCATAATGTTCTCCATAGCCTGTTCAAATACTTCAAGGGGTTCCTTACCTGTCTTGGCGCCTACGATTTCAAATGCGCCGTAAACAATCTTCTGGGCTACGCCCTTTTTACCGTCAAGCATGATATTGTTGATAAGTCTTGTTACCAGCTCCGAATTGTACATAGGATCGGGCAATACTTCACGCTTGGGTACATTACCTCTTCTTGGCACTTTATTCCCTCCTTCATAAATTTTCGCCGCAATAATTTCTCACGGCAATGAATTCATCGGTACTCGAAAGCGCAGCGGATAAAACCGCTTTCTCCCGCCGTCCATTGTGAAAAAGAGGTATTACATAAGGACAAAGCCTTTGAACTCGCTCTCACAAGACAAGTTCCTAATGTATATAACCTCCCACAAATGTGGCAGTTGATTTTCTTGGTTACGCTTTACTTTTTACCGGCCTTAGGACGCTTTGCTCCATACTTGGATCTGCCCTGCATTCTTCCGTCAACGCCCTGTGTATCGAGAGTTCCTCTGATGATGTGGTAACGCACACCTGGCAGATCTCTTACACGGCCGCCTCTGATAAGAACAACGCTGTGTTCCTGAAGCTTATGTCCGATTCCGGGAATGTAAGCGGTAACCTCGTAACCGTTGGAAAGTCTTACTCTGGCGATCTTACGCATTGCGGAGTTAGGCTTCTTGGGGGTACTTGTTCTTACTGCCGTGCAGACACCGCGCTTCTGAGGAGAAGGCATGTCGTTGGTTTCTTTCTTCAAAGTGTTAAGGTTCTTCTGCAGTGCAGGTGCCTTAGACTTCTTAGTAGATAACTCTCTGCCTTTTCTTACAAGCTGATTAAAGGTTGGCAATTCAGTTACACCTCCTGTTAAAATTTTGCTTTTTCATAGTGATATATGCAAAAAGGGCATACTATCCCTACGCAAGCTTTATTAGTATACACAAAAATGCGGCAAAAGTCAATATTTTCCCATTGTTACAGGAAAAAATCGTAACTTTTACCGCAAAATGTTTATTTTTTATTTCCGTTTTGTGCAAATTGCTGATAGATTTTCACTTCGTTTTCGTATTAAGCAATGACGGCGAACTTCCGCAGGAAACCGATATCGAGCTGATGATCTTATTGGGATTGGACTTAGGCACAATCCTGTTAAACTCGTATATCTTAGCTTTCTTCACCTTCCGCTTGATTCCTTCTTTCATAGCGGATTTCTTCTTGCCTTCAAGACGAAGCTTTTCTTCCTTCTGCTTGCTGCGTTTTTCCTCGATTTTCGCCTGTTCCTTTTTCTTTTTTGCTTTTTTCTTCAGCAGTTTTTCCTGCGTCTCTCTCATACGCTCCAGATTGCCCTTGGTGGCTTTTCTTTCGGTTTTCACCACCGACCAGCTGCTTATCGAGCCGTCCTTTTCAATTCTCCAGCCTCTTGAAATAATCTTTTTCCCTTGCTGCTTACAGCTCCTCTCAAACTGCTTGTCGAGCTTTTTCATGGTTTCTATCTCGTCGGCGTATCTTTTCAGCATTTCGGGATCGTCTTTTATGGTATTCATAAATTCGGGATCTATCATAATGACCGACTTTTTCCCCGACATTATGGCATAGGAATAAAGGCTGTTTTCCGTGCCGCTTTGTACCACGGTATATCCGTTGGACTTTGCGGCTTTTCTGAAATAAGCGTAAGCGTCCGACAGCTCCTTTGCCTTTTTGCTCTCCTCGCTGTCTGCGGGGCAGAATATCACATCGTCGGTTTTGGCCGGCTGCTTTGTTTTATAGCTGCCTGTTGTATTGTACGCAGCATCAAAGCCGTCATATTTTCTCACATTTTCCCAAGGGGAATTACTTTGGGCGTAATTTGTGTAATTGCCTTTATTATAATTTTGAGTTGTTTTTCTGTAGGTCTGCTGTATTCTTTCAAAACCGTCAAAGCTTCTTTTCCAAGCCTCGGTGGTTTCCTTGGAGGAAGCTGTCTGTGTTTGGCTTTTTGTGTTGTACGCTATTGTTTTAAAGCCGCTGTTTGCTTGACGGTAACGGTTTATGGCGTTGTTTATTGATGTGTTTATGCCATTCATCAGGGTTCCTCCTTTGCAAAAAAATTTCTGTAATCGCCTGATATATATTTTTTCAAATATAATATCGGCAGGATTTGCCAAAACTTTAATTTTTTATTGATATTAACAAACAACTGAGTCCCATATTGGAACTCAGTTGTTTTTTGTAACATGTAACACGATCAAACCGAATAATTCAATCTGTGTGCAGAATTGCCCCCAAACAGATCCGCAATATACTTATACATCTTCTTAGCCGCATTATCAGCCACTCCAGAAGCACCCTGTGATCCCCCGAAAGCTATCATAATAGGCAGAAACATATCCTTGAACCTGTTTACAGTCCTTGAAACAGTAGCAGGAGAATCGTAATCGGTCTCCTCAAAAAGCTTCATTATCCTCTCATGCACTTCCTTATTTGTGGCAGAAAGAACAGGAGTTTCATAATACTTGGCTTTTTCTTCGGGCATAACTACTCCTGGCTTATCCCAGATATGCCTGAACGCCTCCAGATCCTCCCTTTCACGCTGAATGAATGTTTCAACTCTTGCATTGAGGGTGTCCGCAACGACCTTTTGTTTATCCTCGGAGAGATTTTCTTTTGCCCAATTTTTCACATCTGCCTTGCTCACGCCCATTTTTGCATAATCGGTGTAATCCAGGTTACCCTTAGTATCAAAATACTCAAAGCTTTTGTTCAGCTTCTCAACAGTGTTCAGAAGCTCGGCAAAATTCCACTCAGTACCGTTGACTGTTACGGTGGTTTTCAGACCCGAAGTAGGATCTGCCTTACCGTTGGCCATGTTTTGCTCTATCTCCTTCATAGCGCTTTGATAAGCCTGAAATATAGCGTGTTCATCGGCTTTGCGTGATGAAGCGGTGCTGAAATAGGAAGTAATATCCGCTTTTAAATTTATGGTATAGGCGGCATCTTCAAGAGTTCTGGCTGTGCCTGCCGCAACGCCTTTCATTCCCGAAAGATAGTTATTGCGGCACTCTTTGCCGTCCTTGCTGTAAGCATATCTGACCGAAAATGTGCTGCCGTCCGAAGCCACCGCCGTTTTGTCATAAGCGTCCAACACGATACGTTTAAATGTAATTGCACTCGTGCTTTCAGATGACAGAGCGGTAATATCGGAGGGCGCAGCGGCAATATCGGAGGCAGTAGCAGCAAGCAGTCTGGTGCCTTTAGCCGCATTCGCATAACCCCGTATTTTTTCAGCCTGCTCCTCCGGCAAATTCCCGCAGAAGTTGATCTCCAGCTCATCAGTCCTTGCTGTTTTTCCGGGCTGACATTTTACTATGCCTGTTTCGGGGTCGGGTTCTCCTGCGGTGCTGTTGGCGGGGTTGTAATTTGGTGTGGCTTCCCAGTCCATGTTGGTGTATATTGTGTTCATGGGTTACCTTCTGTTGTTTCTTTATATGTGATCAAATATGTTTTTAAAGTACAAAGCTATGCCAAAAACGACCCTTCCTTTTCCTGTTCCATTTCATACTGCGCATCAGCCAGGGCTTGATCCCACAGCTGATCAAAGGCGGCGTTTCTTGCCGATTCAGCACGCGTAGGCCATGTACTCCAGCCGTTAGGCTCGGTATATCGTGCGATCAATTCGCCGTTTTCATCTCTGAAATTCACAAAGTTTGCCCCTACATCGGAGCCGAAACGTTTACTGTAATCAAATAGTATTTTAAAAAAATCGCAACTTCCATTCCCTTTTAATTGCATGGAATTTGCTTTACCTGCCAATCCTGAAAGGCTATTCTTGACCATTCCCATTCTGTCGGGGGAAGCTAATGAGATGAAATCGTCCCGGAGCTTTCTCCATTCTGCGGTGCCTACTCTTGCGCTGAACCCTTTGACGCTCTCTCCGTGTCGGGAATCTTTTCCTGCGGCGGCGTCGGCTTTTGCCAGCTTCACGATTTTTTCTGCCAATTCTTTTTCGCTTAGCTTGCATTGCCCTTTTGTGAGCATTTTGGGAACGTTGGGCATTCTTATGCGTGTACCTCCGCCGCGGTTCGATGCGGAGGTTATCTTGCTTTTCCCGATGCCGTTTATCATGCTTGTTACCTCTTGGTGTTTGGATTCCTAGTGACAGCGATTATAGGTTTCTTTGCTGTTTTTTGTGATGTATGGTTTCTCATATTTAATATCGGCAGGAATTGGCTAAACTTTAATTTTTTTGTTTTTGTGGGATATTTTGCTTTTTTCAAGAAGTTTCTTCTTTTATCCAAGGTGACTTCAAAATAAATGATGCTTTTATGTTGTGCTTAAAAATTCAATCCCCCCGCTTTGCGGAGGATTGTTCATTATTATGTTGGTGAGTAATGGTTCACAAGTCATTTTTTATGCTTGTTCCTTAAGAATTATTTTTTGTTGTGAGAATTTTTCTGTTTCTCTTTTTGAAGATTACTGCTAATTTGTATGTGGAGATTTCGCCCTCTGCGGAGGGCGACAGAGGGCGCCGCCCTTCTGAACACCCTGCCACCCTTTGGAAAAAGGTGAACCTAAACTTACAGCTAAGCATTTTTTCACAAGCGGCTTTTCACACAAAAATGCCGCCCACTCCTGAGCGGCATTTGACATTTACTTCGCAGAGGATCAAACCTCTTCGCCGGAAACTTCACCCGCGCTCGCGCTTACAGCCACAGCCGCCGCGCTCTCATGATGATCATCACTGCCCATACCTGTACCCGCAGGAATAAGCTTACCGATAATAACATTTTCCTTCAATCCCAACAGCGGGTCAACCTTGCCGTGGATAGCGGCGTCGGTAAGAACTCTCGTTGTCTCCTGGAAGGAAGCGGCAGCAAGGAAGCTGTCCGTTGCAAGGGAAGCCTTTGTGATACCAAGGATAACAGGCGAAGTGGTAGGCATCTCAATCTCTTCACCGTTTTCGCGGCGTTCCTCAAGTCTCTTGACGATTCTTGCAAACTCGTTCTTGTCCACTACTGCGCCGGGGAGCAGATAGGAGCTGCCGGGAGTTTCGATCTTGACCTTTCTCATCATCTGACGTACAATGACCTCGATGTGCTTGTCGTTGATATCAACACCCTGTAAGCGGTAAACCTTCTGTACCTCGGAAATAATGTAGTTCTGTACAGCCTCTTCGCCGATTACCTCGAGAATGTCATGAGGATTGATAGAGCCTTCAGTAATGGACTCGCCCTTTTCGATATGATCCCCTTCGTCAACTCTCATTCTGTAACCGAAAGGAACGGTGTAGTCCCCTACCTCGCCTTCATCGGAGGTTACAAAAACGTGTCTTGCCTTCTTGATTTCTTCTATATGAACAGTACCTGTAACTCTGGAAAGAATTGCGCTGTTCTTAGGCTGTCTGCTCTCGAACAGTTCAACTACACGGGGCAAACCTTGTGTAATATCCTCGGCAGACGCGATACCGCCCGTATGGAAGGTTCTCATGGTAAGCTGTGTACCGGGTTCGCCGATTGACTGCGCCGCAATTACGCCCACTGCTTCACCTATGTGAATGGGATTTCCGTTGGCAAGGGAGTGACCGTAGCACTTTGCACAGACACCGTGCTCTGCCTTACAGCCCAATACGGAACGTATCTTTATTTTGGTGATTCCCATGGAAACTATCTTCTGCGCGTCATCGTCATTAAGAAGCTTATCCTTGGAGATAACCAGATTGCCCTTATCATCGTACAGATCACGAAGCAGGTAACGTCCCACAAGTCTTTCTGACAGAGGTTCGATTACACGCTTGCCTTCTACGATCTCGTAAATCTCAATACCCTCGTCGGTTCCGCAGTCGTCCATTCTAATAATAACTTCCTGTGATACGTCAACGAGACGGCGGGTCAGATAACCCGAGTCGGCGGTTCTCAGAGCGGTATCTGCCAAGCCCTTTCTTGCGCCTCTGGAAGAAATGAAGTATTCCAGAACGTTCAGACCTTCACGGTAGTTTGCTCTGATAGGGATTTCAATGGTTTCACCCGAGGTATTGGCAATAAGTCCTCTCATACCTGCAAGCTGCTTGATCTGGCTGGCGGAACCGCGGGCTCCCGAGTCAGCCATCATAAATATGGGGTTATATTGATCAAGGTTTGCGGTAAGGGCATTGGAAACCTCGTCGGTGGTTCTGTTCCATACGGTGAGAACTGCGTTTTTACGCTCCTGATTGGAGATAAAGCCCATCTGATAATCGTCGTTGATAACTTGTATCTCCTCGTCTGCTTCCTCCAGCAGCTTCTTCTTCTGAGGAGGAATTGACGCATCGCAAACCGCAACGGTAATTGCCGACTTGGTGGAATACTTATAGCCCAAAGCCTTGATTCTGTCCAGCATTTGCGCCGTGATAACAGGACCGTGAACCTTTATGCACTTGTCAATAATCTGTCCCAGCTGCTTCTTGCCTACCTTGAAGTCTATTTCAAGCTTTACGGCATTTTCGGGGTCGGAACGGTCAACAAAGCCCAGATCCTGAGGTATATGCTCGTTGAAGATTATCTTGCCGACGGTGGTGTCGATTATCTTTGATACGGTATCCTCTCCCACAATCTTGGTATTGCGCACCTTAATTGCGGAATGAACGGTGATATCCCCATTCTGGAAAGCCATAAGCGCCTCGTTGAAGTCACGGTAAATTCCGCCCTCACCCTTTTCGCCTGCCTTATCTATGGTCAGATAGTATGAACCAAGCACCATGTCCTGTGTAGGAACGGTTACAGGTCGTCCGTCGGAAGGCTTAAGCAGGTTTTTGGCTGCCAGCATCAAGGTTTTCGCCTCATTCTGCGCCTCCTGCGACAGGGGAAGATGAACCGCCATCTGGTCGCCGTCAAAGTCCGCGTTGAATGCGGTACAGCAGAGGGGGTGCAGCTTGATAGCCCTGCCCTCTACCAATACGGGAGAAAACGCCTGAATACCCAGTCTGTGAAGGGTAGGCGCACGGTTCAGCAGTACGGGGTGATCCTTGATAACATCTTCAAGAACGTCCCAAACCTCGTCGTTGGCGCGGTCAACCATTTTTCTTGCGCTCTTTATATTGTTTGCCTTGCCCCGCTCCACAAGCTCCTTCATAACAAAGGGCTTGAACAGCTCAATAGCCATTTCCTTGGGCAAGCCGCACTGATCCATTCTCAGGTCGGGTCCTACGACGATAACCGAACGTCCCGAGTAGTCAACACGCTTACCCAGCAGGTTCTGTCTGAAACGTCCCTGCTTGCCCTTTAACATATCGGAAAGGGATTTAAGGGGTCTGTTGGAGGGACCCGTTACCGCTCTGCCGTGTCTGCCGTTGTCGATAAGGGCGTCAACAGCCTCCTGAAGCATACGCTTTTCGTTTCTTACAATTATATCGGGAGCTTTGAGCTCCATCATTCTCTTAAGACGGTTGTTTCTGTTGATAACACGTCTGTACAAATCGTTAAGGTCGGAGGTGGCGAAACGTCCGCCGTCCAGCAGTACCATAGGACGGATATCGGGAGGAATTACGGGAATTACGTCCAAAATCATCCATTCGGGACGGTTTCCGCTCTGTCTGAACGCCTCAACAACATCAAGTCTTTTCAGCAGCTTTAATCTCTTCTGTCCCTGGGAGCCCTCCAACTCGGACTTCAGCTCCTCGGAAAGCTTGTCAAGGTCGATTTCCTCCAGCAGGATTTTGATTGCCTCCGCGCCCATTCCTGCGCTGAAATCGTCCTCATAGCGCTCTCTCATATCATTGTATTCCTTTTCGGAAAGCAGCTGTCCCTTAACGAGAACGTTTGCTGCCTCTCCGGGGTCGGTAACGATATACTTGGTGAAGTACAATACCTCCTCCAATCTCTTGGGGGAAATGTCAAGCATCTGACCTATACGGGAGGGAGTACCCCTGAAATACCAGATATGGGAAACGGGAGCCGCCAGCTCAATACTGCCCATGCGCTCACGTCTTACCTTGCTGCGTGTAACCTCAACTCCGCAGCGTTCGCAGGTCTTTCCCTTAAATCTGATCTTTTTGTATTTACCGCAGGCACATTCCCAATCTCTTGTGGGTCCGAAAATTCTTTCGCAGAAAAGACCGTCCTTTTCGGGCTTCTGTGTGCGGTAATTTATGGTTTCGGGACGGGTAACGACACCGTAGCTCCATTTTCTTATCTGCTCGGGTGAAGCAAGACCGATTTTTATTGACTCAAAAACATTATCTGACAATTTGATAACCTCGTTTCTGTAAATTCAAAGCCTGTACGGAGTAAGGGGCTGTCTTAAAAGCCGCAGTTTGCACGGTTTCTGCTGATTTGCAGCTGTGACTGCTTTGTTGCCGCTGCATTGGGCAGTCACTGTACCGCATCCTTGCGGTAACGCTTTCTGCGTCAAAAACGCTCGAAATATTATCATATTTCTCCGTTTTTCCCTGAAACCGCCACGCACTTAGCGAAACTGTACAAAATTGCTTATTTTTCTAATACGCCCTAAAACATATCTCAGGTTTTTGCCGGAACTATTTGAAAAAGCAAGCGGAAAACTCCTGCCGCTTACTCGTCGGAGTCATCGTCTCCCGCGAAATCGTCTTCGGGGAAATCATCGTCTTCGTCATCGTAATCATCACTGCCGTAAAGGTCGTCGTCCGACAGAACGTCATCGCCTTCATCGGCACTGTATGCGGAATCAAATTCCTTTTCGTCGGCAACATACTCGAAGTCGCTGGCGTCAACCATTCCAACCTCATCGTCGTCATCAAAGGTCTGCTTAAGGTCGATCTCCTCCTGATCCTTGTCAAGCACCTTAACGTCAAGACCAAGGGACTGCAGCTCCTTAACGAGAACCTTAAAGGATTCGGGAACGCCGGGGTTAGGAACATTATTGCCCTTAACAATGGCTTCGTAAGTCTTTACACGTCCAACTATATCGTCGGACTTAACAGTCAGGATCTCCTGCAAAGTGTATGCGGCGCCGTAAGCCTCCAGCGCCCAAACCTCCATTTCACCGAAACGCTGACCGCCGAACTGCGCTTTACCGCCCAAAGGCTGCTGTGTTACCAGCGAGTAAGGACCTGTGGAACGGGCGTGGATCTTATCGTCAACAAGGTGGTGGAGCTTAAGATAATACATATATCCGACGGTAACGGGGGATTCAAACTTTTCGCCCGTTCTTCCGTCTGTGAGCTGGGTCTTGCAGTCGTCTGTCCAAGGAAGCTTGGTAAAGTCAAGTCCGGGACCGTCCTTGCCCGCAAGGTTATCACGGTTTTCCTGCGCTTTATGGTACAGATCGCGGATATTATCCTCGTGAACGCCGTCAAATACGGGGGTCATTACCTTCCAGCCCAGCGCTCTTGCAACATAGCCAAGGTGAACTTCAAGAACCTGTCCGATATTCATACGGGAAGGAACGCCCAAGGGGTTCAGCACGATATCAAGGGGAGTACCGTCAGGCAGGAAGGGCATATCCTCCTGAGGAAGAATACGGGAAACAACGCCCTTGTTTCCGTGACGGCCCGCCATTTTATCGCCGACACTGATTTTTCTCTTCTGAGCGATATAGCAGCGCACTACCATATTTACGCCCGCTGCAAGCTCGCTGCAGTTGGCTCTGTCAAACACCTTGACGTCAACAACTACGCCGCTTTCGCCGTGAGGTACACGAAGTGAATTATCACGAACGTCTCTCGCCTTGTCGCCGAAGATCGCACGAAGCAGTCTTTCCTCGGCGGTAAGATCGGCTTCGCCCTTGGGAGCAACCTTACCTACAAGGATATCGCCCGCATGGACTTCTGCGCCAATACGGATAATGCCCCTTTCGTCCAGATCCTTCAAGGCGTCCTCGCCTACGTTGGGGATTTCTCTTGTGATCTCCTCGGGACCTAACTTTGTGTCACGGCATTCCAGATCGTGTTCCTCAATGTGAATGGAGGTATACACGTCATCGAACACCATTTTCTTGTTGATAAGTACGGCGTCCTCATAGTTGTAGCCTTCCCATGTCATAAAGCCGATGAGAGCATTTTTGCCCAAAGAGATCTCGCCGTTGCTGGTAGCGGGACCGTCGGCGATAACATCGCCCTTCTTGACAGTCTCGCCCTTGCGTACAATGGGTCTTTGATTTATGCAAGTTCCCTGGTTGGAACGCTTGAATTTGATAAGCTCGTACTTGTGATCCTTGCCGTCGCTTTCGGAGTAGATAGTAATGCTGTCCGCAGTAACTCTGGTGACAACGCCGTCCTCCTTGGCGAGAACGCATACGCCCGAGTCAACTGCCGCCTTGTACTCCATACCTGTGCCTACAACAGGGTTCTGTGTTACCATAAGAGGCACTGCCTGACGCTGCATGTTGGCGCCCATCAGGGCACGGTTTGCGTCGTCGTTTTCAAGGAAGGGTATCATTGCGGTCGCCACGGAAACCATCATTCTGGGCGATACGTCCATGTAGTCTACCTTTTCCTTGGAAACTTCAAGTATCTCATCTCTGTGACGTGCGGTAACACGGGGACGCATAAAGTGTCCCTCCTTGTCAAGGGGTTCGTTTGCCTGAGCTACAATGTAGAGATCCTCCACATCGGCGGTCATATAAACAACTTCGTCGGTTACAACTCCCGTTTCCTTGTCCACCTTGCGGTAGGGAGCCTCGATAAAGCCGTATTCGTTGATTCTCGCAAAGGAAGCGAGGTAGGAGATAAGTCCGATATTAGGACCTTCGGGGGTCTCAATAGGACACATTCTTCCGTAGTGGGAATAGTGTACGTCACGTACCTCAAATCCCGCTCTGTCACGGGACAAACCGCCGGGACCCAATGCGGAAAGACGTCTCTTATGAGTAAGCTCCGCCAAGGGGTTGTTCTGATCCATGAACTGTGACAGAGGCGAGGAACCGAAAAATTCCTTGATAGCTGCAACAACGGGTCTGATATTGATAAGGCTTCCGGGAGAAACCTTTTCCTTCTCCTGAGACTGAAGTCCCATTCTCTCGCGGATAACTCTTTCCATTCTGGCAAAGCCGATCCTGAACTGATTCTGAAGCAGCTCGCCCACGGAACGAATTCTTCTGTTGCCAAGATGGTCGATATCGTCGATGTCGCCCACACCCTCGCAAAGGTTTATGAAATAGCTTACGGTAGCAAAAATATCGTCAATTATAATATGCTTGGGGACTAGCTTGTCTGAATTTTCGGCAAGTGCGTTTTTAAGATCCTCATCGGATTCAATGGTATCAAGGATTTCCTTCAGAACGGGGAAGCTTACCTTTTCGTTGATGCCGTAATCCAAGGGATTGATGCCGTCGGGGAGGTAAGGTCTGATGTCAACCATTCCGTTGCCTATAACCTTGATCTCCTTATCCTCAACCGAGAGGATAACCTCCATAACGCCTGCCTGCTCAATTTCCCGAGCCTTGTCGAACTTCAGGAACTCGCCTTCCTCCGCCATAATTTCGCCTGTCATGGGGTTGATAACGGGGGCAGCCAGTTTCTGTCCCGAAATACGGGAAGCAATGCCAAGCTTTTTATTGTATTTGTATCTTCCGAATCTGGAAAGGTCATAGCGCTTTGCGTCAAAGAAAAGGGCGTTCAAATGATTCTGCGCCGATTCAACCGTGGGAGGCTCGCCGGGGCGGAGCTTTTTGTACACCTCGAGAAGAGCTTCCTCGGTGTTCTTTGTGGTGTCCTTTTCTGTTATGGTCTGGCGGATGCGCTCGTCCTCGCCGAAAAGATCGATAATATCGTCATCAGTTCCCTTTCCCAAAGCGCGGATAAGGGTAGTGGCGGGAATTTTGCGGTTTTTGTCGATACGGACATAGAAAACATCGTTGCTGTCCATTTCGTACTCCAGCCATGCGCCTCTGTTGGGTATAACTGTTGATCTGAACAGTTTCTTACCCGTTTTATCATAGTCAAAGCCGTAGTAAACGCCGGGAGAACGCACCAACTGCGAAACGATAACTCTTTCCGCGCCGTTGATGACAAATGTGCCGCTGTCGGTCATAAGCGGGAAATCGCCCATGAAAATAATATTCTCGGTAATTTCGCCCGTTTCCTCGTTTTTAAGGCGCGCCTTAACACGCAGGGGGGCGGCGTAGGTAACATCACGCTCCTTACATTCGCTGATGGTGTACTTTGGGGTATCGTCGATAGTGTAATCAACAAAGCTTAAAGTCAGCTTGCCGTTTGAATCGGTAATTGACGCAACGTCGTTGAACACCTCTTTGATGCCTTCGTCGAGAAACCACTGATAGGACTTTTTCTGAATTTCGATAAGGTTGGGCATCTCCAGAACTTCATCGATTTTTGAAAAGCTCTTTCTGGTGGTTTTGCCAAACTGCACATCCTTGACATTTACCATTGGCTCTATCACTCCTTAATTCAACACTGATGCCTTATTTCAGCGGTTTTTGTCAATTCCTGTCGGCATTGAAAATCCTCTGAAATATATATACATCCATTATGATACAGTATAATAGTATAACTCACTTTTTTTCCAATGTCAAGTAGTTTTTGAAAATTTTAGCAAATTTATTTCTCTATTTTCTCTTAGAAAAGTTGGCGGTAATTTGCTGATTTAAAAAGAATTTCAAAACCGACAAGATTTAAATTTGCTTGAAAAACCGGGCAAATTTAAATCTTGTCTATCTAACTGAGTTCGGCTTTTTTGCTTGAAAAGCCGGGCAAAAAAGCCGAACTCAGTTGATTTTTGAAATTCGTGCTATCAGAGCAGTTATGAGAGTGATAATCCGCTCTTAGGAGTGTTGTGCTGTTTTTATCGTGTTATCAGAGCAGCTGTGCGAGCGGCAACCTGCTTTTAAAGAAACGAGGGGGAATTTCTTCTCCTTTTATTGACAAATCTCCCGAAATAAGTTAAAATTAAGGCAGCAAAAAATATTAAATCAAGGAGGTCAATATGGCAAACGAAAAAAAGCCAAAGAAGGAAATTAAATTTTTTAAGGAATTTAAAGAATTCGCACTTAAAGGCAATGTAATGAGTCTTGCTGTCGGCGTTATCATCGGCGGAGCCTTTCAGAGCATCGTAACTTCCCTTACCGAAAACTTTATCAAGCCTCTTATCGCCGTTTTCACAGGCGGCGTTCAGGTCGATGAGGCGGGCAATCCCCAATACATAGGCGGTTCATTTACCATAAACGGAGTTGAATTCAATTACGGCGCATTCCTTTCCGCCGTTATCAATTTCCTTATTATGGCGCTTATCCTGTTTTTGCTTATCAAGTTTATCAATAAGGTAATGTCTATCGGTCATAAGAAAAAAGAGGAAGAGCCCGCTGCCCCTCCCGCACCCGATCCGCAGATCGTTCTGCTTACCGAGATAAGAGATGCGCTGGTGGGTAAGAGTGAGGAAGAAGATAAGGAAGATAAAAAGAAATAAATATGCAAAGGGGCTGTGAAAAAGACAGCCCTTATTTTATGCCAAGTTTCTTGGGAGAGCCGCAAAAATCAGCACAACACCTCTAAGAGTGGTGAAAAATTACCGCCTGTTTTCTTAAAGGCGGGGCGCCACTCGCACGACTTCCCTGATAGCACGAATTTCAAAAATCAACTGAGTTCGGATTTTTTGCCCAATTTTTCAAGCAAATTTAAAATCTTGTCGGTTTTGAAATTCTTTTTAAATCAGTAAATTACCGCCAACTTTTCTTGAAAGCGGGTCACTGCTCGCACTGCTTCCCGAAAAGCGGACATAAATCAGCACAACTTCTCTGATAGAACCAAAACCGGTACAAGTTTCTTAGGAGCATAAATAAAAGGGGCTGTAAAAAAGACAGCCCCTTTATTTTAGCCCCCAAGAACACGCACTAATCCGAGCTCCTCACAGGAAATCCTGAATAATTCGTACAGCAGCCGGATGACAGTGTTGAATCAACGCCGCATTCTTTTTCCAAGACTTTACTTGCGTTGATAAACCATTCCTTTTCGTCAAGTTTTCCGTTGCCGGAGTATTGTCCATACCACTGCCAGTTGTCATAATCCCACTCATTTTCAGCTTTATGGATCTGAAATACTTCCCAACAGCCGTATTCCTTTTTGCTCAGATCGCCGCATATTACCACATAGTGTGTCTGATTGACGGTATTGTCGGGATTGTTGTAGCTGTAAATAAAGCAGTCATCGGTCGTGAGCTTATCTGTTACATCCTCCTTTATCTCCTCGCTGTCAACGGTTGCGGTAAAGTACACTCTGTCGTCTTCCTTATAAATTAAAGGAGTTAAAGTAGCCGAATCTTCAAAATATTGAAGTCCGTTAGTAATTGCTGCACTGGGAATTATTCCGCTGATAGAATGATTTGGCATCAGTTTGACCTGCCCTTTGTTTAATAAGGTGATCTCCAAAATCGGCTTTACAGGCTCTGTATCCGGCATCATGTAGGGATTATCTTCTCCGTAATTATAACCCGGTTTATATTCAAAATCAACCTTTCGGCGGCAGCAGCCCACATTGCTGTCCGACGCATCGACAGATATGTCATAAGCCTCATTCAGCCACTTTATTCCCTTGGCAAGCCATTGTACATCAGGGCCTGTGGGATCACAGAATCTGTCTCCAGACACATATTCGTAGCTGAAACCGCTTACAAAGCCCCATGTGTTTGTGCTGTTCTTGACCTTGAAGATCTCCATGTAGCCGAATTTGCCTTCTCTCACATCTCCGCCCATCAGAAGATAGTGAGTGGAGTCAACGGGATTATCGGAATTGCTGTAAGTGTAGAGGTAGAAATCATTTTTATTGATCTTGCCCGTAATGTCCTCAGGGTGGACTTTGTTGTCATCGGTGGGATCAAAATACAGTATGCCATCCTTTAAATAGAGGAAGGGAACAACATTATACTGTTCTATTTTGGAATGGTCGTATCTGAAGGCTTCATTATCGTTTTCATTGCCGACAGTATAAGTAAAATGCATTCCGTCCATAAGAAAAAGCGACATATTTTTATCTTTGATGAAAAGCTCCATATTGACATACTGACCGCTTGCTGCTGTATCGGAAGCTGTGGGCATGGTGTTATTCTGTAAAATGAAGGACAAGCCATTTCCGCCAAACAGACCCATGCTCATGACAACAGCTCCGATACAAGCCGCCGCACCTATCCATGCCGCAATCTTTAACGCAGCGCCGTTTCTCTTTTTCTTGGGAACAGCCGCAAATACGGGCTTTATGGGTTCTTTCTCTTGGCTGTCGGTGTAAAAGCTTTCCGCCGCCGACATGCCAATCTTTTCCATAACGGAAGCCTTTACCCTTTCGGAGCTGACCTCTGCTTTTCCCGATTTCTCACCGCTTCCGCAGTAAGTATCAAAAATTTTCTTTATATCCTTTTCTCTCATAGCTCAAAGCCTTCCTTTCTTAAAATTTTTCCGAGCTCATCTCTGCCTCTTTTCAGCCATACCCTTGCGGTAGAGCTTTTTATGTCCATGTCCCTTGCCGCTTCGTATATCTTCTGTCCGTAACAGTAATAACGTATCAGAAGCTCTTTTCGTCTGGGATCCAGCTTTGACAGCGCACTTTTCAGCATTGCCGCCTGTTCGGTTTTTTCCGCGTGATTTTCGGGATCCTCTCCTCGAAAGATAATTTCCTCGTCCAAGGGCAATGCTTCCTTGTGATCTCTGACAAAGTTATAGGCTTTGTTTCTGGCAATTTCTCCGAGATAAGGTTTTATTTTTTCCTCATAAAGCTTTTCCCTGTTGTTCCAGACAGCGGCGAAAACATCGGCGGTAAGCTCGCTGCAATCCTCCTGCCTATATCCGATAATGCGGAAGATAACGGAGGAAACATAAGGGGTGTATTTGTCGATAAGAGTGCAAAGTGCTTCGGTGCTGCCGTTTTTCAGCTCGGCAATAATTTTGCTTTCCGTCAATGCTCCTCCTCCCTTCCCTTTTGGATATCGTCATCGGCAGACGTTTTGCGACTTGCCAATAAAAACCGGTTCTTGTCTATCATAACACGAAAGTCCGAAAAATGTTACAGTTGAGTAAAATTTTTTTAAAAAATAAGAGACTGTAAAAAAGACAGCCTCTTTATTTTTGCCCAGGTTCCTGAAAGAATCGTAAAAATCAGCACAACACCCCTAAAAGCGGGCTCCCACTCGCTCAACTGCCCTGATAGCACGAATTTCAAAAATCAACTGAGTTCGGATTTTTTGCCCAGCTTTTCAAGCAAAAAATCCGAACTCAGTTAGATAGACAAGATTTAAATTTGCCCGGTTTTTCAAGCAAATTTAAATCTTGTCGGTTTTGAAATTCTTTTTAAATCAGCAAATTACCGCCAACTTTCCTTGAAAGCGGTGCGAGATTAGCACAACATTCCATAAGAGAGCCAAAAAAATCAGCACAACTTTCTTGGGAGCATAAAATAAAGGAGCTGTCTTTTTTACAGCCCCTTTATTTGTTTGAAATTGCAGAAATGAAAACAGTTGTTAATTTCTTACATTGACTTCCCCCGCCAGCACCTTCTTATAATCCTCATAGTTCTCCTTAAGCAGACGGGGCGTATCCAACTCGTAAGGACATTTTGTCCTGCACTGTCCGCAGTTGAGGCAGTCCTCTATCTGTTTCATATTCTTTTGCCATGTTTCGGAAAGCCATGCGTCTGATGGCGCTCTTCTCAGCATAAGGGACATTCTTGCGCAGTTGTTTATCTGTATTCCCGCGGGACAAGGCATACAATAGCCGCAGCCGCGGCAGAAATCTCCGCCAAGCTGTGCCTTGTCCGCATTTATGATTTTTTCAATTTCTTCCGTCATTTCGGGAGTGTCCTTCATATAGGAAATCCACTCTTCAAGCTCATTTTCCCTTTGAATACCCCAGATAGGAAGTACATTATCATATTTTCCTATAAAAGCATACGCAACTCTCGAATCGGTAATCATTCCTCCCGCCAGCGCCTTCATGGCAATAAAGCCCATATTATGCTCACGGCACTTGTCGGCAAGTTCCAGCTCTCTTTCCGAGGACAGATAACTAAAGGGGAACTGCATGGTCTCATAAAGCCCCGACTCTATACACTCCTCCGCTATCCCTATTTTATGAGCGGTAAGTCCGATGTGGCGTATCATGCCCTGACGCTTGAATTCCTCCATAAGCTCATACATACCCGTGCCGTCATCGGGCTTAAAGCAGCGTCCCGCGCAATGGAACTGATAAATGTCTATATAATCTGTTTTAAGGGTTTTGAGAGAGGTTTCAAGCTGTTTTTTCATATCCTCGGTATTCTGCGCCATGGTTTTGGTGGCGATAAAGATATTTTTTCTTACCTCCGATAAAGCAAGACCGATTTTCTCCTCGCTGTCCGAATATGCTCTTGCGGTATCAAAAAATGTAAAGCCGCCTTCGTAGGCTCTTTGTAAAATTGCAACAGAACGCTCTATGGAATCTCTTTGTAAAGGCAGTGCGCCGAAGCCGTTTTGCGGGGTAGTTATATTTGTGCTGCCGAGTGTTATTGTTTTCATTTATCGGTTTCTCCTTTTTAAAAAATTTCAAAATTCCGGAAATAAAACTCCGCTTCGTTCCATTTTATTTCCGAAACCGCCAAGACTTCTTTGAAATTTGTGCTATTAAGACAGTTATACGAACGGAAGCCCGCTTTTGAGGAAGCAGGCAGTGATTTCTTCACTTAAACCTTGGCAAAAGCGTCCTTTATCTGCTCATAATAAGCGTCATATTCATCTAATTCTTTGCTGTACCGATCAAACTCTTCAAACAGCTTAGACATAGTATCACCTGTTATTCTAATGCTTTCATCATACCTCTGTATGATCTGTTTTTTCTTTGACCTGTTGGATAAAAGCTTAAATAAGCCAAATCCCGCGCCGCCAACAGTAACTGCCAAGAGCCAATAGCCCACGAATAAGCTGCCTGCCAATGCCAGCGCCGCCGCGCCAAAACCGATAAACGCGGGCCAAGCTTTTATGGCGGAAAGCTCGGTATTTTTCTTTTCGTTGTAGTATGTGTTGATTTTACTGTGTTCTTCGTCCCCGCGCTTAAAATTCGCCGCCGTTGAATAATCGCCGATAGTTACAGCGCAGGTGCTCTTTCTTTGGGCTCTGTATTCCTCTGCATGGACTTCCGCTGCTTTTTCCTGAAGCGCCTTTGTCAGGGTGAACATGCTCAGCCTGATCTGTCCGTTGACCTCCTCGGAATTCTGTTCGTAGATCCAATCCACCATTTCGGCAATCAGGTTCAGGTCGTCGGATTTTTTCGTCCGTTCCGCCTCAAACCGTTTACGTGCGGTGTCAACATCTCCTTCATACCTGATGACAAGCTCGTTGTAGGCGATCTCCTCATAAACTTCTTTTTCCGATTGATTGGGCGCTGCAATAAGCTCGTCAATATAGTTTTTCAGGAAAGTATTTTTCTGCTCCTCGGGTACATTTGCGGTTTTAAGAATAAATTCAAGAATAGAACTCTTTTTTAAAAAAATTATACCATATTATTGTTCCAAAAGTCAATGCGCTTTCAATATATTTTATTGATGAGACAATAATACCTAATCGGATTTTTTTGCCTTACGTTCTTGAACCTTCTCAAAAATTTCTCTACTAACAATCGCCTCATGGTCATTCTCGATAAAGTACATATTCAGTTCTCCCTCGTTCTTCTTACGCTTACCTGTTAAGAAGTCCTCTGTATAGCTCTTTTGCATCAACACATCTCCTACATACTTCTCGTTTGATAGAATGCGGTCTATCATTGAAGTACTCCAGACATCCTTACCAGTAGTGAACGGACTCGAACCCCCGACCGTGTGTTATATTTAAAGAGACGTTTATTATTATTCTGAAATGATGTAAAATACCTATTTTTGTTATCCGAGCAATTCCTTTGTCCTTTTGTGTATCTGTCCCTCAATGAGGGTAATCCTCTTGCTGTCGAGGTTATATCTCGAATGACGCTTGAATCGGAAGTCGAGCAGTCTGCGGAGACTTTCCCTGTGCCTGTTGGAGAGTATGTTTTTTGCCGTTCCGATAAAATCGTCATAAACACATGGCATAAGAGTATCAGCATATTTACTGAGTGCATCATCTGAGATAAGAGCGTCCCTGCCTGCAAGGTTGAACAGCGAGTTTCCGTGGTCGAAAAGCGGCGCAGGAGCGGCTATTTTATTTGTGCGGTTATCCACTAAGAATCCGAAGTTGCCGAAGTGTCTGTCCACGTTGCAAATCACCGCATCGAGTACCAGCATATCATCAAGTGCGCTGACGAACTCCTCTCCCAGCGATCCATAATACTCCCGAACGGCTTTCATTCCGCCTTTTGTGACAAGTCTGCCCACGGGCATATATGAATAGTCCTTGCTTGTGAAAAGCTCACAGGTGGAGCACAGTTCGCCCTGCCATTTCGACAGTCCGTAGTTGATAGCGTTAATGCCGAGGATTTCTGCGATCTGTGCGGCATAGAATTCCGAATACGGCTCGTTGCCCGTGTTGGAGGCCCCACTCGTACCTCCCTTATATAGCTTTATACTGCCGTTATCTCTGCGCCAGCATTTAGGGAGCATACCATTCGTGGTGAACTCGGGACATGAAGCAAGCGATGTTCTCACGGAGCTGCCGTAGCCTGTGAATGCGATAAGTCCAAGCACTCTGCTGAACCTATTGTCGTACAAATTGTACTCCGCAAAGCTGCCCTCAAAGCCCTCCTCGACTACCCAGTAGCAGTCGTTCAGGGAAAGACCCTTTGATACGCTGAGAATGCTCATGGGACGGTTGAGATTGAGTCCGCATTTACTGAGAAAGCTGTGAACGTAGGCACGGTTTTTCGGTATTGTCCTTTTCTTGAGCCAGTGTGAAATACTGTCGACCTCTGTGGTCATGTCAAGAGGCAGTAATGCCTTATTTTCATCGCTCAGCCACAGTATCTCTATTTCTGGTGAACTTGTATCCTCGGTAGCCGAAAACTGCATGAGCGCTGTGTCGAAGTGTCTCAGTTCATAGATCATTTTGCCGCCCTCTTTCGTGGTGTTATGAATATTATACCATATTTGGCTTCAGTTATCAAGCTTTCCGACAAACCTGTAAAATATTTCGATTTGCTGATAGGTTCTGCCGTCGTCCGACTTTTCCTTGTGGTGAACTACGATCTTGTCAATCAGCTCATTCAGTATCGCTGAGTCAAGCTTTTGCACATCGGTGTACTTGCGGATTACATTTATAAACTTAGCTGTTGAATCCGCGCCACGTTTAAGCTCATCAAGCTGCGCCGCCAAGTCGGGAAGCGTTTTCCTGATCTCCGCCTGCTCGGTTTCGTATTCCGCGGTCATAAGCTCGTAGCGGCTGTCGGGAATTTTCCCAAGCGCGTTGTCCTCATACAGCTTGCACAGTATCCTGTTCAGCTCGTCGCAGCGTCGCTGCTTTTGCCCGTATTCGGTCTCAAGCCGCTTCATTGCCTTGTCAGTCATAGACTTGTACTTGCTGGTGAGGAACTCCCCAAACTTCTTACTGTCGTAGCGGTATCGGAACAGATTTTTCCGAATATCCGTGAGCACGATATCGTATATCGCATAGAACGTGATATAATGCGATGCGCAGTATTCCTTGCCATGGGTTTTGTACATCCAGCAGGAATATGAGCCGTGATATGTTCCATCCTTGCGCTGTTTTTGAGAATAGGTAAGGCAGTGACCGCAGTCCGCACAGTACAGCAGACCTGCGAACATCTGAACCTCTCCGGTTTTAGCAGGGCGGTGCTTTGCACTTAAAATTCTGTGTACCGTGTTCCAAAGCTCCTGCGTAATAATTGGCTCGTGGCAGTTTTCTGCAACTATCCATTCCTCTTTGGGATTCTTTACTTTTTCCTTGCTCTTTATGGATTTGTTTCTTCGCTTTCCGTAAACAAGCTGACCGAGATAAACCTCGTTTTCCAAAATTGCTCGTATTGAGGTAACATGCCAGTCAAATTCTTTTCTCCAATAATCCGATTTGAAGTAGTCGGGATTGTTTTTGTTGAAGTAGGCAATCGGAGTAAGTACCTTTTCCTCACGGAACATCTTAGCCATTTTATTGTAGCCAATTCCATCGGCGGCAAGTCTGAAAATACGTTTTACCACCTGTGCGGCGGGCTCATCAACTATCAGATGATGTTTGTCGGAAGGGTCTATTTTGTAACCGAACGGTGCCTTTGAACCTATGAACTGACCGTCACGCGCCTTGGCTTTTTTAGCCGCCTTGGTTTTCTTTGACACGTCACGGGCGTACATTTCATTCACTACATTTTTGATAGGGAACAGTAAATCATCGCCGTTAACAAGGGAATCATAGTTATCGTCCGCCGCAACAAACCGAATATTGTTGTCGGTAAATTCTCTTACATACATTCCTGTTTCAACATAGTTTCTGCCGAATCTGGAGAGGTCTTTTACAATCACAAGGTTGATTTTCCCGTTTTGAATATCATCATACATTCTGCGGAAGGACGGCCTGTCAAAGTTGGTACCGCTGCAACCGTCGTCGCAGTAAAAGGTGTAGTCGGTTATAGAGTAATCCTTGCAGTACTGTTCAAGCAAAACCTTTTGTGTTTCAATACTTACGCTTGCACTTCCGCCGTAGTTGCCATCATCCACCGAAAGTCTGCAATAGAGTGCTGCTTTGTAATGCTGCTGTTTGTTCATATAGCTCCTTTCCCGGCAGCGGATTGCGTTATCTTGCATCATCAATATACCACAACCCGCTGCAAAAGTCCAGATAAATTTCTACTGTCGAACCAATATTTTTGGGATTTCTTTACATTAAAAATTGTGCAAGAAAGTCCGTTCTTTTAGGACAAAGAAAAAGAGCCGATTTCTCGACTCTTAAAATCTGTGTCATTCGCTGCTGAAATCTGACGTCATAGCTTGCTGTATTCCCCGCGGATATCTGCAAACGCTTCCGATACAGGAATTGTCTGTCCCGCTTGCATATCGGCATATCCTTTCTCCAGTTCTGCATTAAGCTGTTCATCTGTCATACGAATGATATCCTGAGGTTTCTCCGTCAGCTTTACTTCAAACGGCGTTTCTTGTTCCTTTACTTCCTGTCCAATATGTGCATAAAGATTTGCTGACTTAGACATAGCAAAAAACTCCTTTCGGATTAAATATTTTCCTACCATTATCCATATTATACACCGATGTGCGAACAACAGCAATAGTTATTCGTTGGATTTTTACATTTTTAGAGTGAAAGTTTCTTCCTCCTCAGGTTCCTCGGTCTCATCACTTTCAAGCCTGTTGAGCATTAAATTTTCCAAGCTATCGGAGGCACTGACTTCATTTTGAAATGCCGACCACACTCTATAAGTGACTCCGTCAATCTCTCGGTCGGTGCATTTGATTTTGACCACCTCGGGCATATTTTCGCACAAGGGCTTTTTTAAACCGTCTGCTTTCTTACATCTGTACTTGAAAATTTTATCCATTTATTCTTCCTCCTCGTTTTGAAATCTTACTGCTTTTTCAAAATTTATCACGCCGTTAATGTGTCTGACCTCATCTAAACACATTTGGTGAAGCTCTTGCATGGTGCCCTCATCTACATCATTTGCGGCGGCGAGTGTGTGGGAAAGTTTTCCCAACTCGACAGCGATTTTAAAGAGATTCCTGTTGATTCGCTGCTCCGCTCCATGCACTACTGCATCTACTGAGGACGTAATTCTTGGCGACAAATAGCTTACATTATCCTCCTGTTTGAGATAGCCAATATAGAATCTAATGGCTTTCTCAATAAACTCGCTTTTGGATTTGCAGTTATCTCCCTCATAAGCCTTATCCACTTCCTCTAATGTATCGGGATATGCCCATAATGCGAACTTTTGCTTGTTACAGCCACCTTGAATAGTGCTTGAATTTGGCTTTGTTGTCGCATTTGTATTATTTTGCAACCCCGAAATTTTTGACTTTCCCATATTTTGACTCCTTTCAAAAATGCTAAATTTTCCCTTTGCGGCGGGCTTTACCCGTCCGCTGTGATCGGGGCGACCCCGCCCCTTTAACTTGCATAAAAATCATACCCTCATATTTGCCCGAATCTGCGTTGAAATACCAGCGTTATTTTCCGTCAATTCGCTTTGTGAACTGCTTTGCTCAAACTCGCACAGAAACGGCTCAAATTTTGCTCCAAGCTCATAGGGCGAGTAGTTACCCTATTTGTATCGGAAACCTTGCACAAATCGGCACACATTTGCCAAATCAGCCGTCACTATTTTGCAGTAGTGCCGTCACTTTCAAAACTGCCGTCACTATCGAAAATCCGCATAGGTAAAGCGTTTGTGACAATAGGAGTGACGGCAGTGACAGCTATTTCCACCCACAAATGACAGCCGTCACTGCTGTCACTCTTACGGTCGTAGTTGAGAATTATAAACCGCTGCCCGGATGATCTTTTTATTTCAATTGTCACACCATAACCTTTTAATTCTATACCATGCTGAATAAGATTTTGAGTGATTTTATTCGATGAAATTTCAACGCTGTATTGAATTTTTAATTCATTGACAAGTGTAGTTGCAGAGCCTTTAAAAATTCTTTTCTCCAACATAAAATCGTGTATCATGAAAGAAAAAGTATCACGCTGCTTTGGAAAAA
Source organism: uncultured Ruminiclostridium sp. (assembly GCA_964636555.1). Lineage (GTDB taxonomy): Bacteria > Bacillota > Clostridia > Oscillospirales > Ruminococcaceae > Ruminiclostridium_E. The sequence goes on along the minus strand of CAZWRZ010000002.1, from coordinate 24,911 downwards.
TTTTTTCTTCTGCAATCCAGCGTGATTCTTCACGTTTCAAATGTAATTCAAGATTTTCAATGTCACGGCCAACGCAATGCAGAACAGCTTCACCGCTGCTGCGCTGTTTTTCAATCAGAACCATACTTCCGTCTACGCAACCGCTGATACCTGTCGTTCCTGAAATCATATTGAACGGATCGCTGTCACGACACTTTCGAGTATGGTGTACTAGCAAGATAGCTATCTTCAGCTTGTCAGCAAGCTCTTTCAGTACAGACAGCTCCTTGTAATCGGAAGCATAGCTTGCATCATCACCCGAACGGATTTTTTGCAGGGTGTCGATGATTATTATTCTGAGGTCTGTATGCTGTGATTTGAAATTTTCGATTTGATTTTCCAAAACACCGCCAAGTGTTCCTGCCATAATTGCGAAGTGAAGATTTTCAGTTGGTTCGCTTGTCAGTTCAAACAAACGATTCTGGATTCGAGTGTGGCTATCCTCCAAGCACAAATAAAGTGCAGTGCCGCATTTGGTTTCCCGACCGAGTATCTTTTCCCCTTTTGCAATACTTAGTGCAATGTCCAGTGCCAGCCATGATTTTCCGATCTTCGGTGCGCCCGCCAAAATAAATAAGCCTGTGGAGATCATTCCATCTACACAGAACTCAATAGGTTTCAGCGGTGTGGTCATAAGTTGTTCGCAGTTTACTGTTTTCAGTTCGTCCAATAAATTGTCCTCCTGTCAATAAAAATTTGAGAAAACAAAAATCCCGCCGATGAACGATGGGACTGCCCTCTATATACTTACCGACACGAGAAAGGGAAATTATTCCATGTTGGGGAAAAATTTTTAAATTTTGTATAGTTGCATAAAAATCAATATTTTTAATCAGTAATTTTCAACAATTTCATTCGTTAAGATAGTAATCCAGTCACTGCGGGAGCGAACAATCCTTAGAACGGTTGCCAAATGGAAGAGGGAATTTCTTTCTATCCTCTTTGTACGCATTATACTGGCGATTTTTCAAAATGCAAAAAATGGGCGCAAAAAACAGGAAACCGTTTATCGATATCTTGTTTTGGTGTGCCATTCTGTATGTACGGCAATTATTCCGTTTTTAGCTACCTACCTCTCCGCAAATCAAAATTTATTTACGTGTTATCGTTTAATTTAGCATATACATATGTATCTTTCCAAATCGGTTTTTTGTTTTCGTCTTTCCAGAAATATACATTTCTCCTGAAATGAGCTTCACGCTGAAATCCTAATGCTTCAAGTAATTTCCATGAGTTCTTATTGTTGGGGTCACATTCTGCATACATTCTATGCACCCCATTTGAAAATGCCTGTTGAATTAAAGCTTTGCAACTCTCAGCGGCATAACCGTTTCCCCAATAATTCCGATTAAATACATATCCTATTTCCAGTGCTTGAAATTCACGTTTTCCCATATATACATTTCCAATCATTTTGTGCGAATTTTTCAATTCAACAGCAATCATTTCATCTGTACCTATGCGCCATTCAAGATTTTCTTTTGCTTCATCAAAAGATAACGGTTTATATGGTTCGTATTTCACAACTTCTTTATCAGATAAATATTCAAATAAGTCCTGTATATCTTCTTTATTGTATCTTCTTAAAATCAGCCGTTCTGATTCTGCTACTATTATTTTATTCTCCATGTCATTCTCTCCTTATTACATAAATCATTTTAATAGGATTCCTCGCGAATATCCGAAATAGCTTCGGAGAGGGGACGGGTTTTTCCTTGACGTTCATCTTCAAAACCCTGTTCGAGAAGATTATACAATTCAAGCTTTTCACATAATTGTTCGTACTGTTCAATATTCATAGCTGCAAGATTGCCTTTCCTTTTTTAGTAATAAAACAAGATCGGAATATGCGTGGCAAAGTTCGGGAATTTAATTAAATTTTCCCATAGGTATTTCCTTCCGTTGTACAATTTCGGTCATTCACCTAACCGCAGCCTTAATTCATCCCAATCGGTTATTGTTAAAATATTTATATCTTCTGTATGCGGCAAATCAATAGCTCCTATGTACCATATCGGTAACATTCCTGCATTTAAGGAACCTTTTACATCACATTCGTACTGATCCCCAATATACCAAACTTCATTTGACTGCAATTCGGCTTTTTCCAAAGCTAAATCAAATATCCTTTTATTTGGCTTACGGAACATAAAATTACTTGATGTAATAATAAATTCAAAAGTGTTTTTCGGAAGTAGTCTGTTGATACGCTCTGTAACAACAGACGGAGCATAGGAGATATTGCTGATTACGCCTGTGCGGATACCTTTACTCTTCAAATATTCCAAGAAATCTTCAATACCCTCTGTAGGCATTCCAGGTGCAGCGGCATTCCAAAATACTGTATCAATTTCAGAATTGCTTAATGTAATCTCTATTCCCTGCGATTCATAAAGATACGGCGTGAACATCGTATTGGGTATTTCTATCTGAAATAAATGTCTTTTCTCAGAATCAAATCTTCCAAACTCCCTATTGATTTCATTTGCTTTAGCCTGCACCTGCTCTGCCGACAAATGATATTTATTTTTTGTAGCATACTGTAAAACAGCCTCCGTTCCCTTTACTCCATCAAATTTCTGTTCTGCAATAAGTGTTTGACCATAATCAAACAAGATCATTTTGGGCATTTTCATATAATTTACCTCTGCATTCAAAACATACCTGATTTATAAATTCTTATTTTATTTTCTTCAACTTATTTTTACGAAATTTATAAAGTCGGATCTGACTTATACGGTTTCCTAATTTTAGCCAATCTTTTTGAAACCGTCCCCTGTGAAATTCCAAGCTTTTTCGCAATTTCGCTTTGAGTATATCCGATCGAGAGCATTTTAAGTATTTGTTTTTCCTGCTCATCAGCTTTTTCGATTATTTCTTTGAGAGTAACATTCGTTATAGCCAATGACTCCGCATCAAAATTCTGCTGCATTATATCTTCATCGTCATTTTCCAACAACTCATCTAATGATTCGGTTTTAATTTTGCTGCGAGTATGATTCCACTTCCTATCATGATCCATTTTTGGATAATTGGTGTTCTGGGATTTGCTAAAATCTTCATCAGAAGAATATTCCTTTGATACTTCGGCAAGCTCTTTAATATTAACAGTTTGCATTAGCGCATTGACGGTATTGTGCAAATATCGGTCAGCCAATTCATCACAGTTTTCTTGTTCAAGAATAGGAAAAACAAATGTTTGCAATATATTTTCAAGAACTTTTTCGTCACGATCTATGCAAATAATTATATCTGCAATCAATTTTTCAAGGTACTCACGAACCAATTCGGGCGGATAATCTTTTGAAAAACATGCTTCGGGATTTTTGATACCAAATTCTTTAAGCAGCTCTTTCCAACTTTCATGAACGTAAGAGCGAATTTCGTTATGAAATTCAACTTCTTCCAAAGTATATTCGGAATAGGATTTTAGTGCGGTTTGGGTAAAATCGTTGTTTTGAAATTGCTCTCGTAATTTTTCGAGAGTGATTTCTTCTTCGTCTAATAGGTCTTTTGGCATTTTATCTCCTGATTTTTTAAGTGTTGTTTTGCAGTTTTGATTGATGGTGGGGTACGCATCTTGCACTGCATCTCGGTTAATATTCATCGCTTAACAGAAAATCCGCAACATGCATGGCTTTTATTCCCTCATAATTTCCGCCTGCGAATTCATCAGTACGAAGCACATATTTTGGATAGTTGTCATGAATATCAAGTAGTCTTTGATATTCTCTGTGTTCGGTTTCTTTGCTTTCAATGCGCTGGGTAACCTGAACATATATTTTTTCATTTTGCCTCACTGCCACAAAATCAATTTCACTGTCACGGGTTTTGCCGATATTTACAGTATATCCTCTGCGGCAAAGCTCTAAATAGACAACATTTTCAAGGCTTGAAGCAACACTGTCATCATTATAGCCAAGCACACTGTATCTGAGCGCAGTATCTGCTGCATAGAATTTTTCTTGCGTTTTCAATATTTCTTTGCCGTGCAAGTCATAGCGTGAACAGCGGTAAAGCAGATATGCCTTTTCCAGTTTTTCAAGGTAACTGTATACCGTTTCGTTATCCAGTGAGCGATGTTCTGATTTAAAATAATCTGAAACCGACTTGGCAGAAAATGTATTACCAATATTATTTAAGGTGTATTTTACAACACGTTCCAACTGATCAATCTTTTTTATTTGACCTCGCTTCACAATATCGAAAAAAACGGTTGAGTTGTATATATCTCTGACTATTGTGTAAACCTCGTCAGCACTGTACTTTTTCAGATGTGTGACAGGAAAACCGCCTAGCCGAATGTAGTTTGGCAGTTCCTCATGAAGACTTCCAATCGTATCATATTCTGCTTTGAATGTTAGGTATTCTTTAAATGAAAGAGTAAAAATTCTGAAGGCAATATATCTTCCTGTCAGATATGTGGAAATTTCGGAAGACATCATTCGGGAATTTGAGCCTGTAACATAAATATCTACATCGTAATCGGATATAAGAGAATTTATCGTTTTTTCCCAATTTGGAATTTCTTGTACTTCGTCAAGAAATAAATAAGTTTTTTTATTTTCCGACAATTGATTTTTCAAGTCAGTGTACATCTGCTTTGCGGTCATATCATCGTATTCCATGGAGTCATAGCGGCGGGTGATAATGCGTTCATTTGGAACACCTTGCTCTGTTTTCAGCTTTTCGACAAGCATTTTCAAAATTGTGGATTTGCCGCAGCGGCGGACGCCTGTTAGGATTTTTACGAACGGCGTGTTGACATATGTCATTATGCGATCTATATACATTGATCGATATATCGTTGTGATCACCTCTATGACATTATAATTCAAAACATAGGAATTGCTAAGATGTTTTGCGGTTGTAAATCGCAAAACATCTTATAATCTTATAGATTTACTGAGATAATATTTAGCTATTTCAAATTATTAGCGATTTCCAACATTTTTGGAAAATCATTACCCAAATCTGACATTATTCCCCAACTAATCCGTACAGCACTTTGAATTCGTGCTTCATCCAGCCCCATAGCACTCAAAACATGGCTTGGGTTGTAGCTTGCAGAATTACATGCTGATCCATTTGATATACTGCAATACTGTTTTGAAGAAAGCATTAATGCCTCAGAATTTATTCCTTTGAATGAAACATTAATGGTGTTAGGAATACAAAATGTCTGATCTCCGTTGATTTCATATTCGAGTCCGGAATTTTCCAGCATGGCGATAAGTGTTTTTTTGATTTTATGACAAGCTTTAATGCTTTGTAAGTATTCTGTCTGTGCTATCTTGCATGCTTCGCCAAATCCTGCAATAAGGGCTGTTGGAAGTGTTCCCGGTCGAATACCATGTTCTTGACCGCCACCAAATATAATTGGATTGATAGGCGGTAACTTATATCGCTTTTTCTTTAAAATAAGTGCACCAATTCCCTGTGGACCGTTCATTTTGTGTGCGCTTACCGAAAGCATATTATATTTTATAACGCGAAGATCATCAATGATCTTACCACAACTTTGTGCAGCATCAATATGAAAAAGCACATCACTCTCAGAAAGCTTCTCACCAATTTCCTTTACCGGTTGAATAATTCCGGTTTCATTGTTGACGTGCATTACACTTACTAATAAAGTATCAGCTCGAACTTGTGATAAAAGTTCATTCGATGAAATTCTTCCGGATATATCGGGCTTAATGTAAGTTATCTCAAAACCACTCTTCTCTAGAACTTCTAATGGTTCTAATACAGCTTTATGTTCTATTGCTGTAGTTATAATGTGCCTTTTTCCCGTTTTCTCCGCATATCTTTGCAATCCTAATATCGAGATGTTATCACTTTCCGTTGCACCGCTTGTGAAAAACACTTCATCTTTTTTTACATTCAACATATCAGCAACATTTTGACGCGCAGATTCAATAATTTTCCTTGCTTTATCGCCATAGTCGTGTGTTCTGCTATCCGCGTTGCCATAATTGTTTTTATATATATCCATCATCACGTTCAGCACACGCTCATCAATAGGTGTGGATGCATTATAATCCAGATAAACACTCATCCTATTCCTCCATTAACGCTAAGTCCAGCAAACCTTTTATATCTTTCACGAAATTAGTTCCACACAAATATGCAATGCCACGTTCTAAATGTAACTTGAAATATTTTGTGACGACTAAGCTGTCGACTCCTAAATCATTATCAATGCACCATTGTTTTATCAGGGCTTCATATATTTCATGCTGTTCTCCTGCAAATGTATACCATGACATTTCTACATTACTGTCACAATTGATCTCGATATCGGTAGGAATTGTTCCCTCTTGAAGTGAAAGGCAAAATCCCCATCGGCAAAGCACATTCCAATTTTGAATTCCAGTTTTTCCTTTTAGTCGTGACAATTTATCTTTTGCAGAATTAGAAAGTCGGATTTGCTTGATTAACATTCAATCACCCCTTTAAAATAACCTTCCTCAATGGTTGATCTCTTCAGTTCATCATTATATACAAGTGTAAATTCATTACCAACATATTTTTCTATTTTCTCATAATATTCAGTATCAATTTCAACATCAGTTGATAGAATTATTGTTTGTTTTGATGCCTTGGGGAAATATTTATTGATAAGAGCCATGCGGTGAACGGAATCCAATCGTGCAAGAGGTGTGTCAATTATTATAGGCAAATTTTTTCCTGAACATTTAGCCAGTGCCCACAACATTGATATTACCATAAGTTGTTTTTCACCTGCGGATAAAGTACTTTTAGGTATTTCGCTGCCATTTTTATCAATATATAAATAATCTAATGTTTCGGGATTCATTTCTATATGATTGATAAAATGTTTTTTTCCAAAAAGAGATTGACAGCACTCTGTCATCGTTTCAGCAAGTTCTTGCACCTTGGCTTTTTGAAGCTCGATTTTATATGCTTCCGAAGCATTTTGCGCTATCATAGTATATGCTCTCAACCTTTTTAAATCGTCCTCACGTTCCATAGTCTTCAACGATGTTTCAACACAGCGGTTAAACTCGGTGGTCGCCTTGAGCAATTCGCCATGTGACGTTATGCGTTCTTTATTCTTTAATTCAAGCTGCGTTTCCAACTGCATTTTGATAGCTTCCAGTTCACATATTTTTTTATATGAGCTTTTGATAGCATCCTCATCAATATCAACAGAAAGATAATTGTCAATCTCATTTATTCTTTTAGTCAGTTGCTCACCCTGTTTTTTTCGGGATATATATAATTCTACGGTATTGGCTATATCTCCATTGTTTAAAAGCAATATTTGCGAATATGCATTTTCGGAAAAATCAAAAATAGGTTTGTTGTAACTTTTAGCGGTTCGATTTTTAACGTAACCAAGGAATTTCAATATTTCACTCTTTTCCCCAGAATAGGAATTTAAAAATTTGCTGATAGTATCAACAGCAAGTTTCATATTTTTAGTTTCGTGTTCCTGTTGACATTGTGTTTGAATTCTGACCAAAAGGGGCTTTACCATTGTAAGCGGTAAGATACTCGCTGCCAACTCTTCATAATTGGTTTGAAGTTGCTCAAGCTGTGATTTTAAACGAATCCTTTCAGAAAAAATATCCTTAGACTGACTTGCAATATTTCCTCCCTTAGATTCGAAGATGCCTCTATACTTAATAAGGTCGCTTTCTGTTTTTTCTATTTTTTTATTTATAGCATCAATTTCAGATATAATAACGTCATACTGCTCCTCCTTTTGATCTTTTTCAGTTTCCAATTCGCGAATTTTAACGACACTGTATTCATCTATTTGTTCGCTGTTGACTCGTTTCAAAATTCGGCTCAAGTCGCTCTGAAGAAGATCAATAACATTTATGCCTAAAAGTGCCTTTATGGAATCCTTCATTCCCGAATTTGTTTCGGTTTCCGCAAGTTCCGCAATTTTTTCACCGTCAAAAAAGAAGAAGTTAGCCAGCCCACTGGGGAGAATACTCTCAATAAACATCGTCCAGTTTTGTGTAAGAAATTTATCATCAACGTTATTCTTTTTAACTCTTATGGTATCTTTGACATGCTTGCCAATTGAATTCCACATTCTGGTTACAATGTAGGAATTTTTGTCGTTGTTTTCGTCCATGTCGAACTCTAACTCAACAAAAGCCATGTTAGTGCCATCAGCTGTATTCACATGTGCACGCAAATATTCACCGTAAGTTTTATATCTGCTTTCTGCAAATGCAAAAGAATTTTGTCCATACAAGGCAAGAAGCACGGCTTCGAGGAATGTTGTTTTACCACGACCGTTCATTCCTCCGATAAGACTGACGCAGCGCGTTTTTCTATATTTAAATTCATATGTATTATCATCGGCATAAACGCCAAAATTGTGTAATGTCAACCGCTTTATAATCATTCTTCATCGTCTCCCGTAAATTCTTCAGCCTCGTCTTGCACTGCCACAAAGCCATTTAAAGCACGCTCATCGTATTTTCCACCCAGTTCTTTTTTGCGTGTAGTGCGTGCAAAATAGTAATCATTAGCATCGCCTTCATCACGATAGAAATTCTGCATGAGAGTTTTTTCGATCTCATCTAATATCCCTTTGCGATTGTTCATCATATCTGATCTGCTCTCAATATCGACAAGTGTATACATAAGCTCAAACAGCTTTGTTTCGCCGTTATTACTTTCGGGAGCACAAACCTTATTGAGCAAATTCCACTCGTTTTCCCCATAAGCATTTGACTTATAAAGCGAGTTATCCGGGAAGGAAATGCCTGTAACTTCTTCGTAAATTCTAGGAAGAGAATCATCAAATTCGTGCTTTTCATTCACCCATATTTTTCGTATTTCTGCAAGTTCGGGTATAGTTATAAGTTCAAGATGCTCAAATTCCTCGGGACCGTTTTTGTTAATCTCCATTTGCATCTTCAAAAGCTTTCTCAGCCACTCTTCACGAACTTCTTTCTTGTACGGACCGTGGTTTAGCCTTCCGTTGCAGCCCTGCAAATAACCGCCCATTCTGCGAAAGTCGCGTCTGTCGCGATCTACTTCATTGTTTCCTATTTCGTTGCGGAATTCCAGCAGCGGGGTCATCCACTCTTTTTCGCTGTCGTTTGCAATCATAGCCTCCATGGATTTGTCCTGCTCTACCATTGTACAAACCCAGCAGCCGAACCTACTTTTACCACAGCTTGGTAGATTTTTTTCTACCATCATAGGGCACTCTCCGTCTGCTGTAGCTCCTTTATACATTGTAAGAAGGTCATTATTGTTATAACCCCACGGATTTTTATACTGCATAAGAAACACCCAAACATCATTGTTATTCCAATCCTCAAGAGGAGAAAATACCAACTCATTGGCAAGAGTGGGATTAGGACTTAATAATTCACGTATACGAAGTTTTTCATAATATGCCATTGTTTTGGCGCGGTTCGCACTTTCTGCTTTTCGAGTTCCTAATACAAGAATTATCTCGCCATGCTTTGCTATGCACTCTTTGATAAAATCATTAACAGGTCTAATCTTTAATCTATCGGTACACCATCTAAATCGCTTTCTTGGGAACGGATATCCACGCCCTAATAAATTCACCCAAAAAGTATTATCAACTTTTGGTGTAAGCCTATGAACTTCAAATGGAAGCTCTTGTTCACGGGCTGCCTCTTGCATTTTATTCAATGAATTAGCTGCCCATTTTGAAACAACAGGGGATTCTACCATTGTGTCCGTATTGATAATATGTACAGTCTTTTTCAGTTGTTTTTTTGATAATGATGCCAAAGATAGCCACGCTAATTGAAGTGCAGCTGTGCTATCCTTTCCTCCCGAATATCCGATTACCCATGGTATATCATCGGCAAGATAGAGATTTCGCACGGTTTCTTGCAACCCATCAATAACATTTTTATTTACAGTGACCTCTTTGTCCTTGCAGGATTCACATTCCATAATCTTATTCTCATTTCTCTAACACTTTATAGCGCGGCAAATACATCAACGAATCAACAGTTGATAGACTCGGTTCAGAACGAACATAACACTCTCCGTTTAATGATTCGGCAGGTACAAGATAAGCTGTACTCCCTTTTACGAAAATTTTTATATTGGGGTTGGCTTTCAAATATCTATATAATCTTGATATCATGCACAATTTACAAGAATTTCCATCTTGTATGGCTAAACTCATAATATCTCGCGGATTATTGGAATATTCTGCACCTTTTTTCATTATTAAACATACTGCTAACATAGCCGCCTCCCTTAAATCGGCAGCGTTCCAAGATACAGAAAATCTGTCAACAGTTCAAAAACCATTGACAAATCCTATAAAGTGTAGTATAATATATCCGAAGGCATTTCAGCGGATATTTATACCTGCTGCCTTAGGCATCAATGAGTACCAGTCATTGATGCCTTTTTATTTGGCTGTTAATTTTTGCTCTTTGATCATTTCTTGTGTAGAGAGCTCAATCTCCATAATTTGTTTTATTTTGTTACAAATGAGTACAACAGCGGTTTCGTTTGATAGTACCTTTCCAAAATCTCCTATAACCCTTCCTCCCCAACATCCTAAATTGCTTCGTGACCAATCAGCTTTGCGAAGTTTTTTTAGCATTTTGTTCATATTGATTTTGGGATTTTCATAGAAATATGCTCCTAATTGACCAAATGCTAAAATCGTCACATTTAAGCATAGAATATAGTTCTGCTTCAAGTCGATTTTAGATATTTCTTTGCGCAAGAATTCCTGCCATTCTGTAATATTTTCTATCAAAGTTGACCAATATGTAAGAATAAATTGCTCTTCTTGATCGCTAATTGAAGTTTTTTTGAGAATTCGACTGTTTGCCTTCTTTATATTGTTAATAGTAAAAAGTTTAGAAGAATATTTACCCAAATTGTCTTTTTCTTTATCAGTATACAGTTGAAAAAGAGGTATATTTTCTATAACACGCTTGGTTATGATAGAAAGCTCATCGCGCGAATCATAGAGTGTCGAGATAGAGTTAGATGTCTTAACGGCGTGTTTGTTCAAATCTGTGAACATTTGTTGACTTCTTTCAAGTCCTTTGTCTTCAAAGAATACTACTGATATTGTTTCAAAGCCTAATGTTTCATCTTCTTTCAAAGCTTCTTCTATTGCTGCTTTGCGATGTTGTCCATCATTAATAAGAAATGTGGTATCCATGTCAATTTCAAGTATACCGATATCTCCATCTTTTTCATATGGCAGAAATATATATTTACCGTCTATTGATGCAGAAAGCGCAGAGAATACATAGTCCCTTCGGTTGTTCAAAATGTAATTTCGTATTTCTGGAATTCTTTGCTCGTTTAATCTACGCTGTGCACGAAATTCCGGACTTGCACTCTCTGCCTCGGTAATAAACAACTTGGGGAGGACTTTCAATGGAACCATCGACACATAATACTCTCTTCCTGCTTGAACGCCCTTTACGGCAGGGAACTTGTATGAGAACAGCGAAAACACCTCCTCAAAAACAATACTTAAGTATACTGCTAATATACTTAAGTATACATCTTTTTTTCATTGTTGTCAAGGGGTTATTGAGAAAAATAATTCTCATCGATTATAAAGCTTTTGTAAATTTGGACATTTTTAACGCCTATTTCGTACTTAATAAGATAGTTCATTAATTCATCACCATTTATCAAACGAATAGTTTTACCGTCTACAGGTTTCGAGTAGTCCGATTTAACTGTTTTAACAAAATCTGATGTAGTAATAAATACGCCTTTACTTACTGATCGTTTACCCATTGCAGAGGCAAATTGATCCACTTCTACTGTTTTAACCTTATTATTTATATTATAACGTTTAGCTTGAATATAAATTTTGTCAAGACCTAAGTTATCTTCTTCAATTATACCATCTATGCCACCATCTTTTGTGTATCTAGTAACTTTTCCGGAATTTTTACCGTATCCATATCCCATCTTAAGAAGCAGTTCCACCACAAGTTGTTCAAAAAAAGCAGGAGAAGCATTTAATATTGAGTTCATAAGTTGAGACTTTACCGAAGAAATGTGTTCGATATATACTTCCTGCATTTTTTCTTCGGGTAGTAATTCACGTTCCACTTGTTTTGGAACAGTAGCGTCATTGTCATTTTCATTATACAAAGAGTATTGAGTTTTTCCATTTTTTATCCCAACGATCTTGAAATATTTATGAGGACTGGATGTGGGAAAATTTAAGCCATAACAATGACGCCTAATCATTCCATTTACAATTGATTGAGGACTGATAGCATTAAAAATATATAATTTTTTCTTAATGATATTGTCATAGATTTCAATGCTAGATAATCCTTCAGGTGAATTTGAAAGGATCTCCTTGATAGCTTCCACGATTGTTGCCATACTAATATCATACGTGGCATAACACGCTTTTCCTTCCTAAATAATTTCATTAAACCATTATTCCTTGAACTGTTTTTTCTTCCACAAACTTCCAAAAAGGCTTATCTTGAATATATAAGGGAACAGATGTATTACCCATTTTCACTACACTGCAGCTCATGTTTAATTGTTGTATTGTTGTAATAAGCTCGTCCTCTTCGGATTTGCTTGTAGTATTAAATAAGCTCCTCAGATTTTTTGACGTTAAGTCAGTTACTTTATGCACTATCCAAGTAAGTATATACTTGGCAAAGTCATCGTCTTGCGTATCAAAATGATCTATGAATTGGGTAGAAAGTATAGTTCCCACTCCAAACTCTCGACCTTCTTTAAGTATTTTTCTAACAGAAGGAAAGCCCTCGCGCAGAAAGTTGTCCGCTTCGTCAACTAAAATAAATTTGGTGAGCTGCCGGAGCTTACCATAATTTTTGCTATGCCCAAAAGCACGCATTTGTGAGTAGAATAAATCAAGAGTAAGTGCTACAATCAGATTTTGTAAAGACTCTTCACATGTTTGAAGATCTATAACAGTTACTCCATCTATTAGATCATACAACGAAACCGTTTTTTGCGAATCTGTCTCGAATACTCTAAATTTATGCAATTTAGTCATCGCAGCATTTAGACTATCATCTTTTCGTGAATCGCTCTTCATATAAATATTGTATACATCTTCAAAGGTTGGTGCCGGATTGTTCCATGTAGACGAATCTTCACAATCTATTCCTCTGATTTCATAAGCTTGTGAAATACAGTCACACAATGTTGTTACTTGTTTGGGTCCAAGATTGTAATTTCTTCGAATATTATCAGCGAATGCGTCAGCGATGTAAATCGGCATTAATGGCTTGCTTTGATTTACAATTGCAAACGGATTAAACGGCAGCTTATAGACGCTATAAACTTTAGCCCCTGTTGCATCTATAAAGTCCTGTTTAGATTTGTTGTAGTCGCCCTTATAGTCAAAAATAAGTATTCCGAGCGGCTTTCCTCCGGGATTATTGTGTTGTTCTCTTACCAACTGCAATACCAACGATTTAGTAAATTGAGTTTTTCCTGAACCCATTGTGCCGATAATTCCGGTGTTGGGGTGCATGGTTCTTTCGGTGTCATTAGGATACCAATATAAAGGCTGTCCGCTATTAACATCTGTGCCAAAAAGTATTTTCATGCCGTTATCGGTTTCATTTGTTGAGAGAGTATCACTTAATGTTGCACGTACAGTTTCATCAACCATTTCAAAGATTTTCTCCGATTCATCGGAGTTCTCAATCTCATCAAAAAGCATACCAATTTCCTCCGAAAGATCATCAAATTCGGAATTTAGATTATTTACCGCTTTTGTATGATTGTCAAATTCATAAAAATCATTATGCGAATCACATTCATCTAAATTGTTTTGCTCTTCAACAATTTGAATTCCAGGTTCAGCAATGCTTCCCATTTGAAAATCTTCAGCAAGATTATCAAACACATGACATTTTACAGCCGGCATAGACATAATATTCTCGCGTATTTCATCAATGCTCTTTGTTATGTAGTTAATTCCATCGGAATACATGAATTTTATTACAGTAACATTTTCGTCATTATTCACACTTCGAGCAATGACATCCGACTTAAATGAAATAATGATACCATCACCGATTTTATTACGTAAAGAATTGGATACAATGAAATCATCGTTAAGCAGTTTTCCGCGAATATTGCTTCCGACAACTCGCTCCCAATCTTGACTATTCCATATATCATACAGTTCAAGCTTCTGCGCACTGATTATAGCAAGCTGCGCAATAAAATTACGGTAGAATTTAGTCTGAATATCGTTTGATTCATTCAAAAGAGCATTATCAAAAATTGCTCTAGTGGAATGTATCTGTTTTTTTGCCTTGACCAACTCGTTATTGTCTCTATATCCAATCTTAACTTCAAGGGGATAAAGGTAGACAAAAACGTTTCCGTTTTTCATTTCCACTCCGAACATAAGAAGATCATCACTTGTAGCACCCCTATCGTACCCTAAATTTTTAGCGGAAAACAATCCGTCTTTTTGGGCAAGACCTATTGCTCCCGATACTCTCAAAATTTCTTCAAGAGATATCGGAATCCAAATTATATTGTCATTTTTAAAGAATGCCAACGCTAATTTAATTGCGGATTGAATGCTGATCTTTTCCTTTCGGAAATTCTCCTTGGACGATATCAACTTCAACAGCCAATCTCCATTTACAGCATTAAACATGTCTATCATTTTTCTGACAGCTTCGTTATTATTTGCGCTAATATTATTTTGCATCATAAATTCACGGAGTATGTTTTCGTATTGCTCGGTCTTGCGCGTGACCGTTATCGCGTCATATCCGCTTGAAGTGGTGTGTTGATCGCTGTAATGAATAATCATCACGTCTTTTTCGTTGTTTTTGAAGTAGTTCAGATCAACTTTTGGATCAATAAATACTACCCAATTTGCTGCCTCATATGTCTTATTGATCATTTCAGTCTCTTTTTCGACAATAGAAGTACATATTGCAAGTTTTGAATTATATGCGCTTTCTGTTCCATACACGACCATTGCGGAATTATAAAATTCAACCAGCTTATACAAACGAGAATCATTTGCTTGAGGCAGGTTAAACTTTGAACCATATCCCGTGCGGTAAGAGTGGTTTTCCCCATAATACATTGAAGTAACACCTGACATCAGTCCGTCAAGCATAGTACCTGAACGAATTTCGCTTTTGTTAGCTGTTTCGGTTTTGCGTTCAGTGTCCATTTCTATAAAAGCAAGATGACAATACTGATATTTCTCATCCGTTTTTCGTTTTCTAAAATATTTTAATTTAGACATGACAAGATTGATAAATTCGTTTTCTGAAAAATTGTTGTCGTCATCTTTAATTCCGACCTCTTCAAGTATACTTTTAAAAGCAGTTTTATGCGAAAGAACCTCAAAAACATTATATGAATTAATGTCATCATAAACATTCACAATTACAGAAAGGGCTTTATTTGTTTCTTCTTTCATCTTGTATTTAAAATAGTTGATAATTCCAATAAATAAATTCCTGCAATCGCCCATATTGACAGCGTTTATGATTATTTTACCACCACCGATATTGTCAAAAAGATAATTGAAATGGCTGTAAAAGTCGTTTATTTTTTCTGTAACAAGATTTACAACAAAATTGCGCGAACCCTTAAACTTTTTGCACTCCATAGGCGAGTAATAGATCCAATTGATTGCCTGCATTTGTTCTTGAACTTTATACAAATTACCCTTTTCATCATGAATAAAAGGCAACAAATTATCCGCGGAGAGCTTTTTAAGTACATCTTCGCGTATTTCTTTTTTTTCGCCAGCAGCAGTTAATTTCAGCTTATGGGCAACATTTATGGGGTGAACAGCCGAAAACGCAATGATGTCTTTCGACTTCATTGTAACAACGCCTATTTTCATTATATCCCTAACATAATTGGGCAGAGAAGTATCCTCTTTAATTCCGGACAATTCATTTAATACAGCATCTAAATACCGCTCCGCCAGTTCGCAAAGTTCATCGTTATAGTATGCAAGGCTAGGTAAAGTATTATAGGTTTTGAAATAATCCATAAAATCATTATATGCGTTTCTAACACTGTCACTTAAAGACAAATCTGCCGATCTTAAATTTTCATCACCATCAATCTCGCCATAGGCGATTTTAGATCTCACCATCTCGGCTTCAAGTTCAATAATATTTTTCAGTTCTTCGCGGGTATTATATTCATCTGTTCCGTGAACCAGTTTATTATTTCCGCGATACTCAAAGCTGAGATGCGATGCCAAAAGTTTTTGCTCGATTTTTACGCCGCTTATACTTGAATTTATAGGAGCAGTCTCCTTAAATATTATGGGAATTTTTATATCATCCACAATAATAGCAGCTGTAGTAATTCCGTTTTCGTCAAACGAGCTCTCATCTATTATTAAAACATAGGTTTTATCCGGTTGCGCGATAATGTCCATGTCTTGCTTTAAAACAAGTTCTTCCTCATCCTTTCCGCTATTGAATTTTAATATATTATCATCACACAGAATAATAAGAGATTTGAACGACTTTTTGTCGGGTTTTCCTTTTATTGAGAATCTAGAAACTATATCTGCAAACCAATCAGCTCTACAATTTACAGCGCAATAACTGATTTCGAATTTCTCAGGGCGATCATTTAAGTTGACGGTTGCCCTATTTATCGAAAGTTCACTTGGATCAATATTGATAACGATCTTTTTACCTGATATTTTTATCGTATCTTTGGTGAACTTATCTGCAAATGAAAACGAATTAGAGCCAGGGAAATTTGACAACTCAACACTGATGATTATTTCGGAAGTCGCGGAACCGTTAAATATCAAAATCTGGGGTTTACGCTTGCCGACCGCAGTTTCTTTTTCATACCTTACAAAGAAATCTTTGTTTTGAAGCATTTTGGTATCGTCGGAAGTAATCTCAATGTCGATTATCTTTATAGCGTCCTGCTTTTGATTTGCCTTTTCAAAGGATTCTTTTATCGCTGCGTATGTTATGCCTGTATCCCACCGAACCAAATTGGAAATATTACCAATAATCTTCGATTTATATTTCTCAGTAATCAATCCTTCCAGTCCCTCTTTGGGATTGCCGTATTTAACTATATCATAAATTTTCTTAAATTTAGAATGGTTGTCCTTAACCCTTTCCGAAAGGACTTTCTTTTCGTATAGGTTGGGCGCGGTTATTTCTTGATCCGAAAACAACTCGAATATATAAAAATCGTCATCCTCAATCTTGTCTTTTGACAGAATTTCAATTATATTGGCAAAATCTTTTAAAGAGTACATATCCATTATATCGGATTTGGAGCTATCTTCCAAAGCATATGACAAGATTTCCTTTTCTCCGTCTGTCAAGTTCGACGTTTCGATCTCCGTTTTAATAATATATGTGAGTTTATCTTTGTGGAATGGCATACCTTCCTTTTTTAAACTCTCTGTTCCCGCATTGATACTGTCAATGGGATTGCAGCTTATCATAAACAGAACGCCCTCGTCGGACAGTCTATTGCGCAGATTTGTCATATAAGCACTAGAACCCGAAGTTTCCTTTACAACGACAACATGTACATTTGAATTGTTCTCAGTCTCAAACTGATACGTTTCGAAATCCTCGCTTGGACGTATATAAGGAAACTTTTTGTTATGAGAATCAAGCAGTTTCTCAAAAGCTTTATAGTATTTGTCAATATCGTCGCTGTCATCTAAATTTAAGATGAATTTATCCCCGATACTGAGCGTGGTACTATTAAAAAAGTCGTATGTTATGCGAGCCAAATAATTATAAAATTCCTTTAACATATTGAGCATCTCCACTATCACTTTTCTTTTCGATTAAATTGAGCTTTTCATAAAACTCAACAACACATTCTTGTGTTTGTCTATCCATACCGATTCCTCTGCGGGAGAATTCCTTAAACAACTCATTCAACCGCATCTTCTGCTCGTTTCCAATAATTATCTTTGTAAAGAGCACAAGTTGCTCCTCATTGAGAACCAACATAAGTCCGTTTCTTTTCCTGTTTTGTAAGAAATTATTCTTACAAAACAGGAAAAAGCTCTTTTGATAGGCTTCGTTTGCTCTCGCACGTGTTGACTTTTGAAATTGCAAGGCAATGTCATCAAAAAAACTATGCAATAAGCTTTCAAGATTTCCTTGAGTATAGTTGACCTCACCATACAAAAATCCATCTTCGGGAGCATACTTCTCACGATAATTTTGATTGATGTTTTCTATACAAGAAAAAATTTCGTTCTTTTCTTCGTTTGATGAGGCGTTATATTCATTAAAAATATCTTTGTATGAATACTTCTTTTCATTTCCTGTTTGATTTAGAATTTCCAGCAAAACGGCATGTGCAAACATGGTGTTCAGCATATTCTCCATATGATGCCAGCCTTGAAGATAGCACTTGCGGCTTTGGGAAGTTTTTTCCCAGTTCATACAAAAAAATACAGGCTTGATTTCTTCATTGGATTGACAAAAATCATTCAAACGCAGAATCACTTGGCTTGTATAAAAGAAATAGTAATATGAAATAAGCTGGATCAAATCAGGAAATTCCGTATTGCTATTTCCAATAAGGAAGATCAGATCATTTGTAAACATCTCTTTTATTTGAGGAAAAAGCTGCAAATAAGATTTGCCCGGCTTTTTAGGCGACAACTTGGGCAAATGTGATTCCACAAGTTTGTCCAAAACATTTGTATTGGCACCACTATGTTCTGAAAGTTTCTTTATAATTGACTCCTTGTCACATATTGCGCCAACAATATATTCCGATATTTTGTTGACATTCTTTGCGCAGCCAATGTATTTATAAGTGTTTAAGCAGGTACATTTTAGATTGTGCTCGTCTTTGAAATACAGCTCTTTTAAAATAGAAACGAATTTATATTTGTTGACAGGATTATTTTCAAAAGAAACTCCTTTGCATATTTCTTCTATTATAGCATCGCGGGATATTTCATTAGGTGCTTGCTCAGAATAAATATCCTGCAGAAAAGCTCCCAAAATGCCATCAAAATCAGATATTATTTTATCCGATTGGTCCTTTGTGTTATATGGAAATAAGTTGTATAATTCATTGGTTTTATGATGAAAAGTTTTCTTTTTGTCCAAAAAAGTCTTGTCAAAAACATCTTGGCGAATAGCATATCCCATTTATTACGCCTCCTTAAACGTGAAACCATCAAATTGATCGGCTTCAAGCAGGTATTTTTTGAGTTTCTCATCTTCATAATGTGATATTATTATCTTGTCATTACTACCACCGAATGAGGATATTTTATTTATAAATGCAACAAATCCTGCATACATATTGTCATCCTTAACAGACGGACGATATCCACTTTGAACTTTTTTCAACATCTTATATAAATCATAATCAATAGCAATTGAAGCCGACTTTGATTTGTCATTCTTAAGGCAGAAAGTTATATTGATGCTTCCAGGAAAACGTTCAAATACGGTTTCTGATTTTGGATTGGAGTATCCCGAAATGTCCGGATCAATCTCCAAAGGTGTAGAAATAATGTAATCCTCTTGATTTGATCGCAAAGTCAAATTCTGAGTATCAGATGAACCATTCCAGAAATATACACAATCTTTCACCATAGAGTATAAGTTTTTCAGGTTAGGCTTATCTGCTCTTATGGCAGAATACAAATACGCTATGAATTCTTTAAATTCGGGGTTAACCGTTTCACGACATTGAACTTTGGGCGATAACTTATTTAAACGGGCAAAAATTTTAAACATCATATTACGCTTTTCTTTTAATCTGTTTTGCATGTCATCTTGTTCAAACTTTTCAATTTCATTTAAAATAAGTGACAATACATCAGACTGCTCTATAAACTCCTTAAATAACCCACCCATGTCATCGGTATTATAAAACCGTGTAATCATTTCGTCAAAATATTCAGTGCGCTGTGTAGCAAAATCATAATTCTTTATGTGTGAAACGAGCGGCGAAATATCATTGTGACCAAACATAATATTGGGAATCAAGTAGTCAGCAATATAGTCAAGCCCGCGTTTCTTATATTCTTTCTTAACGCTTTTTTGCTCAAACAATGGGTGCACTGTAATATCATAGAAAAAATTCAGCAGGTCGCGGGTAGATAAAATTATCTTATCCTTGATTATTGTTTCAAGAATAACATCTGTTACCCCTTGAGCCGCGACCTCGTTACGCATAAACTCAAAATTGAATTTTACGGGACACATTTCGCTGCACTCACAATTTCCACATTTAGTATAAGCATTGTAGAATACATTTTCCCTCTCGTTGACAAATATCTTGTAAATAATGTCCTTTATATATGGAGATTCAACTCTTCCGTTTGACAAGCGATAAATGTGATAATCTCCAAAATTGACACAGTAAAACGGACCATTATCCATAGCATCATTAGCAATATCGGTTTCAATAAGTATCTTTTTATTTTCAACGAATTTGGCTAGTTTTTTAAAGTGAGTCCCTTCTTCAGATTCTATAAAATTGCTCAAAACACCTAAATTTATTGCAACAATAATTTTTTTACGGGAATTGTTATCGAGGTTTTCATCAGTAAAGTCATCAAGAACTATTTTAAGCTCTTGTTTTTCATTGCGTTTAGGGTGAAAGCTTTCAGTGGCATCATTGTGAATATCAAAATCATTAAGCAAATTTTCATCGCAATTTTTCAAATAAGAAATAAGGTGAGATTTTCCGTCACCAACATTCCCACAAAGCAAAATCAAGCACTTCCCACCGTTTTGTTTTGCAGATTTGATAGTTTCTATCAGATTATCCTCAACTTTACGATGTACATGCATATACTTCTTAAAATCAGAAAACTTTTTTTCATTATCCACAGCATCATACGAGGATTTTTTTAGTCTTTTCAGTTCTTTAACAAGAGAGCAAATGGTTTGCGTGTTACTTTTATGTGATTCGGCATTCGTTTCGGAAATATCAATTTGATCGTTATTATCATCTGTTATATAGCCACCAACATTATTGTTGTTAGATATATTTTTTGTGTATAAATTACAACTTCTCTCAATTAATGAAAGCAGACGTTCAAACTTTATTCTATTATTTTTATATAGTGTTACTGTGTCCTTATCAAGATGTGAAACATCGGGGAGCCCATATTGTCCATTAGTATCAATATACTCTATATTATGTAGTTTCATTTTAATTCCTGTGACATTACGATATGAATCACTTACCTCTACCCCTCGATTATGGGCATAATTATGCAATGCTTTGGAAAATTCTTCAGCTTGCACGTCTGCACTGTTGATTGATATATTTTGAGTTTTTAGATTATAGTAAAGATTTACTAATAGTATTTCTTCTGCCACATTCCACGGTTTATTTTTCATAACATCCGCTCCTAAAATTTAACTTATTCATATTAATTATAACATATTTTCTCATTTTTTTCAAAATAATATTTTGATTTTTCAGCAATATTTTTAGATCAAATTTGTTAATATTGCACAGAATGATCAAAATGCACAATAGACCGAACCTTATTTGTGATATCACAATTAAAATTTTTTAATTTTTTGTGGATCGGATCGCCAATCATTAAATCTTAATTAAATTTTAATAAATAGCGTAATTTATAGCAATCCAAGAAAATACCACAACACATATCGGCAATTCAAATTACGCATAGCTGCGTTGTCCTCCTCACCGGGCGACAGCCCGCTTTCGTCGTCCGCCTTGCTATGCATAATTTGCTCTTGTCGCTCTGTGTCGCGTTATTTCCTTGGACTGCTATAATTACACAACAAAAAACCGCCAAACAACAGGCGGTTCATTTTATGTGATTCACTGAAAAAAAGATTTTTTATTCATGTTAAAAAACACCAGCTTTTACTATTTATATTATAATATATTGCTACACGACTGTCAATACATTTTTAAACAACTTAATGGTTTTAACATTTTTATAATTTCGTCGCTAATTTCACATAAAAATCCAAGCAGATCAAACCGCTTAAATAAAGAATTTATAAGTAATCCCCACCAAATACTAAAACAAAAGAGTAACATGTTGCATTTTTATGTTATGTTTTTAAACCTCGTAAATTCATCGTATTGGCGATTTGCCTTAAGCTCATTCCATCAAGGAAAGGCTGTGTAATAAAATGTTTCGACATTTCCTTCAATTGTATCAATCTCCTGACCACTATAGAATACAGGAAACCTAAAGTGAATCCGCTTCAATAGCTGTCCATTTTTCTGCTTATCTTCATATTGATGTTATTGAACATAAAGCTTTTCAATAAAATTTCTACTTTACTATACTTTGATGTTTTTAAATTTTTTATCAAATTTTATATGTTCTTGACTAACCAGATAATTATCCATTTTTGAAAAAGGTATATCTTGATAAAACACCTCTTTTTCTTCATAATTTACCTTAGCATTATAATTTTCTCTTTCACCCTCACAAAATTCATATTTAAAATGTGTTGGCCATTTTTCATTTATGTAGCTCTTTTTCTCAAAATGTATATTTTCATTAAACTCGCTAAATAAATAAGGCTTGTCATCTCGTAACATTTTATCAAATCACCATATTCATCCTACTATTAATATCCGTAACAGGAATAGCTAAACATACCATTTGCGGATATTGGAAATCATCTGTTCCCTGTCTTGATAAATACGCAATCCCATCTATGCCCTCTTTGTGCAACACATTCATCAAAACCTGACTTAAAAGATATTCATACTAAACTCCTCCCTATATCATTACAATCAATTTTTCAGTGCTAAATCCCCTATTCCCAATCTAAAGTTTTATCGTTTTGCTCAAAATCACAAATATAACCCATTCTTTAATTCAAGAAATAGTCCAAAACTACAATTAAAATATAACTGACCACCAATTATTTAATCCTTTCTTTTGCGTTTGTTCAATGATTGCTTTATCTTACCATATAAAAAAAGTGCAATACTACTTAAAAAAGGAATACGAAGTGGTATAGCATCAAAAAACGATAAAATTAAAAGTTCTGAACTTTGGTTAACTCCCTTGTCCTCCATCTTTTTGTACAATTCATCTATCACTTTATTAGATAATCGCTCTTCCTTTTTTTCTAAATTCAATTGTTGAATTTCTACTTCAACCTTTTCATATTCTTTAAGTATATTTTCAGCCTCAGTTTCCAAGTGTTTTCTACGTTCTAATGCCGCATACTTAAGTGTTTCATATTTTACAATATTACTTAATTGTTTTCTCTCATCCTCTAATAATTTTATTTTTTCTTCTTGTGTTTCAGCTTTTTGAATTAGTTCATCAATCTGTGGTACCTTTAACAATTTCTTAAATATTTCATTATTTCCAATATTAAAAAAACTAGTAATGCACGATATACCTACAGGGGCTATAAGTGCACATGCAAGTCCAAACGGTACGACAAGTGCACTATTATTTGCCGATTTAATCCCTAAAAAAACAACTGAAATTATTAGCACAACTCCAATCAGCAATAAAAAAATCTTTTTTCTCATATTGGTATTCTCCCTATATCCATAAAGACGAATTAAAACGTTGTATGTTCCTATTATTCATTACCAATTCCTATTTTTTGTTCTTTTTTCATTATACCATTTTTAAGTTTATTCTATATATCGTTTATATTGTTTTTACATACACTATCAATCATTAATTTGCTTACAATTGTTCTTATAGTTTCAGGTGTTAACCGATCAGCACCTTGACTAAAATCCCATAAATATTCTGCTTTACAAGAACACCCTAAATTGGTATTAATCAAATTATTTAACAATTTTTTTCGTAATCTGTCGTTATTGGAATTAAAAAAGCTTTGATAAAAAGAGAAGATAGAATCATGACATTTTTCGCAGTCAATGGGAGGTAGTAATGGATATTGGTTATGCTCATAAAAGTTTTTCCTATCACCATACCATGAAAGGAACACTCTGCCTAAAAATTCAACCGGTAAATGATTTAAAACATCTATAATTTGCCACTGAGAAATTCTAGAGTAATATCCTGCTTTATATAAGTAATAAAGTAATGTAAATGGTTTTATGTTTGAAGGAAAAACAACAATACAATCAGCACCATTCAAAAAAGCCCACTCGATAGATTGCACAGCAGTTAAAGTTTGTTCCTGAGTTGAAATAAATGGTGCTCCTATAAAAATATTCAGACTCACAATCATACCTTCATCGTGAATTATTTTTACTGTCTTCTTGAGATCTTCTAAATTCATATATTTTCTAATACAGTTCCGAAGGATATACTCATCACAAGACTCATATCCCATTTCAATAGTTATTCTGCTCTTCCCGCCAATAGCATTCTTTATTTTTTTTAATTTTTCTGAAGTAACCGTACTGTAGTGTGTTTCAAAGATTATACTTTCAAAGACGTGATTTGCCGCAAAATCTAATATTACATCGAAACATTCTTCAGATATTTCATATTCGTCAAAAACGCTCCCATATGATCCGAATAATATAGTTTTTATTCCACTAAGATTAGGCAACAAAATATTTTCTAAAGCATCTTTAAGTTCTAATGCAGTAAGATTACGTCCAATACCATAATCACACATAATGCATGATCCGCCAACTTGACTAAAACGACAACCTTGACTTTCAATACAGCATTGCAAAAAACTCTTAGATGTATGCCATAAAGTTAAAGGTTTTTCTAGAGGAGTACATGGTCTTCCTGTATGAGCCTTTAAATTAACTGAATTTAAAACATCCATCATGAATCCAACCTTTCTCTTTTATCTAAAATTTTATGGATTATTCAGTAATGAAACCTCCAATTTAGCATCATAAAATAGCAAAATACCACTAAAAAGAATATTCTCATTTAACAACACAGGATAACTATGAATTAT
>CAZWRZ010000001.1:0-545387 GCA_964636555.1 uncultured Ruminiclostridium sp. | reverse complement strand
TAAAGCTTTTTATTCCACCGGCAGAGCCGGTGGTTTTTTTACGCTAAAGCTCCAAAAACAACCACACAAAGCTTACAAAATCTTTGTGTGGTATTTTTTATTTTATCTGCAAACCGATTTTACAATTCCGCAGGCTATTTTTTCTCCCGCATTTCCCGATGGCTGTGTGGTGAAGTCATCTGGCGAACCATGAATTATCACCGCTTTACCCAATATCTCGGAAACAGAAAATCTGTCGGTAAGAAATACGAGCATCGCTTTTCCCCTTGCTCCGAATAATGGCGGCATATCGCCCGCATGGTATGGGTGCATACAGTTATTGGGGTTGTAGTGCCCATCTGCTTTTGCAAAAGGGTCGGTCGAGTTTCCGCAGCATTCTGTTCCGTTATGAATGTGAAATGCAAAAATAGGCTGCTTGCATGACTGACATTCTGTAGGCAAGCCTGTTATTTCCGCATTTACAATTACTCCACTGCATAATTGATAAAACCTGACTGTTCCGCTTATATTCGGATAGTTATTGCTGCCGTGTATAACGGCTTCTGCGTTTGGGCTTCCGTTAAGTACGGAAGAAAGATCTGTACAATTTTTCATAGTAAATCTCCGTTCAATTTATATTTACTATAAGATATGCTAATCAAATAAAATTGTTATTATACAAGAGTTTATTGTCTTGTGTCAAATTCCCTTAAACGGCATAATCTGTCTAAGGGGGTTGTTGATGTGATGATAGTTGCGGAAATAATTCTTTTGATATTAGCTTTATCGGTGGATTCCTTGGCTGCTGCAGTAAGCTACGGAATTGCCAAAATAAAGATTACTGTTTGGCAGGCGGTTATTATAAGTCTTGTATGCAGTGTGTTTTTAATTCTATCGGTGGGATTTGCGGCGGCTTTAAGCTTCTGTATTCCCAAATGGACTACAAAAACGGGCAGTTTTCTCATTCTTTTTATAATCGGGGCGGTTAAGCTTTTTGAAAAACAGAAAAGCGAAACACCCGAAAAACTGTCAACGGCAAAAACAGTATTATTTGCCGTTTCAATGTCGTTGGACGGCTTGGCGGCTGGATTTGGAGCTGGCTTGGTGGCAGAGGACAATGTTGCGGTGGTGGGCTTTTTATCTTGCCTTATTACATTTTTGACGGTATACTGCGGGAATTTTTTAGGCTTAAGTATAAACAAAAACGCTCCTCCATTCATTCAGAAATTAGGGGGAGCGGCGATTATTTTGGTTGCAGTATGTAAGCTGATTTAAGAATTACAGTGTCTTTAAAATTTCTCCGTGAAGATCGGGTGTAGCGCCGATAGCGTTGGATTCGTCGGTATCAATGTGCATAGCGTCGGCAAAGCTGTCGCTTACTCTGATAACTACGTCGCCCAAAACAGCCTTTCTTTCGGGAGTGTCGATCTTTACCCAAACGATATCCTTGTTCTTAACGCCAAGCTTTTCAGCTGTTTCGGGGGTAAGGTGAATGTGGCGCTTTGCAACGATAACGCCTTCCTTTATCTCAATTTCGCCGCAAGGTCCGATAAGCTTGCAGCCGGGAGTTCCCGCAATATCTCCGCTTTCTCTGATAGCGATAGGAAGTCCGATAGAGCGGGCATCGGTTGCGGATAATTCAACCTGATCCGCGGAACGACATGGACCCAAAATAGATACGTTTGCCAATGACTTCTTGGGACCTTCAACAGTAACTCTCTGTTCGCTGGCGAACTGTCCGGGCTGTGAAAGATCCTTTTTCTTGGTAAGCTCTGCGCCTTTTCCGAAAAGAACTTCGAGAGTTTCCTTTGTTACATGAACGTGACGGGCTGATGTTTCAACTAATACTTGTGACATAAATGCCTCCTGAATTTCAGAACAGCAAGGATGAAATAATATATCCTGCTGCAATTATTACGGCAAGAGCAAAAGCTCCGATTTTTATTGCAACTTGCAGCTTTTCTCTTGTTTTTTGCTTCATCCTTGTGCTCCTTTATTGTTATATTATATCTTAATTATATCATATACTATCATTAAATTCAATAGTTTTTTGTAACTCAGTTATCGTCTTTTTCGTAAAGGTCGTCAAAGATACTGCATTCCGTTAAATAGACGTCCTCTTCGTTGCCGAAGGTGTAGCAAAGCATATCGCCCTTGTCGCCCACCATGTAGCCGTCATAATTCCATTTGGTAAAGACTTTTGTGTATCGCTCCAGCGGTTTTGCTAAAATAGCGGAGGTTGTATTGGAAAGGCATTGACGGGCGTAGGAAAGTATTTCGTAGGGCTTTCCCTCAATGACGTTTATTACCGTGGGACGGTATTCGTATTCCTCGGTAAAGGGTGCGTCTATCGGTGTGTATTTGCCTTCAAAGATATCCCTTTGAATAGGGTAAACCTCTCCCGATTTACCCAACATAATGTAAATATCCTCGCCGCTCCTTATCAGCACATCTCCGTCCAAGGTTCTTATCTTACATTCAGTACCCGCGCTGAACAGGTCGGTGGTTTTGATATACCCGAAGATTCCGGGCTTTTTTCTGTATTTTTGCAATTTGTCAAGATTTTTCTCTTTGTCGTTATATCTGATAACATCATAGCCGTTATAATACTCGCTCATTTTTTTCATAAGGTATGATTCCAATGTATCGGAGGGATATAGCTTTTGGATGCTGTCAAGATTGATAAATCCGCCGGCTTTATCCAAATGACCTCCGCCGCTGCCCACTTCCTTTGTGATATAATCTGCCAATTCGTTGGCTGTGATTTCGGGAGTGCAGCTCCTTACTGAAATTTTATATCCGCCTGAGCATTTGTTATAGGTGATTGAAATATCAATAGTGTCAACTTGTATGATGAAATCACCTATTACACCTAAAATGTTTGGATCACAGGGGGCTGCCTCAACAATGGCTAAACGATACTCATTTACATATTTTGTGCTTGTAATAGCTTCTCCCGCCGTTGACAATTCCTCCATATTGAAATTTGCGTGCTTCAGCTTTAGTATCAAACCTTTATCATACTTCAGAAAATCGATCATATCCCTTTCAAGAGGGTGACCTATTTCGGAAAAATGGTCGCTGTCCATATAAAGACCGTAATAGAGTGCCGTTGCCATTGGAATATCGCCGTTGATATCGTAGCCCACTGCTTGCAGCATGGCGTAGCATATTGTTGAGGCACTGGCGTAATTGCTGCGTATCTCCGCCATATCGTCCGACAGCTTGCCTGTATTATGATGGTCTATCATAGCAATATTTTGAGCGTCAAAGCGAGTGACATTGCCTTGTCCGTACTGGCAGTCAACCGTTAACAGCAATTCGGGATTATTAAGTTCCGAAACAAACTCCAGCGGTATATCCAGCTCGGATATGAGAATAAGCATATTGCTTTTCTTTATGGCATTTCGTCCGCTGTAAACCAATCGGACATTTTTGCCCGATTTTTTAAAATACTTGTACATTGCAAAACCCGAACCGACTGCGTCCGCATCGGGATTATCGTGAATCTGTATGACAATTTCATTGAATTTTTCTAATTGAGATAACTGCATTTTTAAAGCTCCTTGTTGTTAAGTATTTTTTTTGATTCTCTTTGGTGAAATTTATTTATATTATAGCATTAAAAAACAAAATTTTCAAGATTATAAGGTTTCCGAGCTATAAAAACTTGCAAAATGGGGTTTATTATGATATAATAAAAAAGTATGATTAACAATAACAGGAACATTTAAAATGAGAATTATCGGAATTGACCCCGGCTATGCCATTGTGGGCTTTGGAATAATTGAATATGATAACAGTAAATTCAAGACAGTGGATTACGGCGCAATTACCACTCCTGCGGGAATAGATTTCAACAAAAGGCTGAAAATCATTTATGAGGATCTGTGTCAGGTTCTTGATATTTACAAGCCCGAAAGCTTAGCCATTGAAAAGCTTTACTTTCAAAACAATCAAAAAACGGCTATTGATGTGGCAGAGGCAAGGGGAGTAATTTTGCTGTCGGCAATTCAAAGGAATCTGCTTATTCGTGAATACACGCCCCTTGAAGTAAAAAAATCTATCACGGGTTACGGTCAGGCGGTAAAAAAACAGGTTCAGGAAATGACAAAGCGGGTTTTGCACCTTCCCGAGATACCCAAGCCTGATGATACCGCAGATGCGCTTGCTATTGCGGTTTGTCATGCTCATACCGACAATTCGCTTTTGGCGGGATTCAGCAAAAAGGAATTTAATTAAAACAGAGGTTTTTATATGATTTACAGTGTTAACGGTGAGGTTGTACATATTGAACAAAATCTGATAGTTGTGGAATGCGGCGGCGTGGGATATGCCTGTCTTTCCACCTCCTCCGCAGTTTCGGCGGCGGTTATGGGAGAAAAGCTCAAGCTTTTTACATATCTGAATATTCGTGAGGACGCGGCGGAGCTTTTCGGATTTGCGGACGAAACAGAGCTGAACTGCTTTAAAAAGCTGATTTCCGTTTCGGGAGTAGGCTGTAAAATGGCAATCAGCGTGTTGTCTGCGCTGTCGCCTCAGGAATTTGCTTTGTCTGTCATAAACGAAGATTATAAAAAGCTTACAAAGGCGCAGGGCGTTGGCAATAAATTAGCTCAAAGAATTGTTCTGGAGCTGAAAGACAAGCTCAAAAAGGACAGCTCCTTTGAAAATACCAATATTCCTCAGGTCAATGTAAAGGCAGTTGGCGGAAATGCCTATAATGAGGCATTAACCGCACTTATGGTATTGGGCTTTACCAACAGTCAGGCTCAAACTGCCTTGGAGGGATTGTCCGCCGAGCTGTCGGTTCAGGAGCTGGTCAAGGAAGGACTGAAAAGGCTTTCGGGAAAATAACGCAATTTGCCGAAAAATAATCAGAAGATGAAAGGAGTGATAGCATGGCAATAGAAATGAGCAGCATTAAAGATGCCGAAGAGGAAGATGTGCAGTACGGCAGGGTTATTGAAAGCTCTTATACTCCCGAGGATACTGATATAGAATTCAGCCTTCGTCCCAAGATCCTTTCCGAATATATTGGGCAGGAAAAGGTCAAGGAAAATATGAAAATATATATAGAGGCAGCAAAAAAGCGCAAGGAACCTCTTGATCATGTATTGCTGTACGGTCCTCCCGGCTTGGGAAAAACCACTCTTTCGGGCATTATCGCCAATGAGCTGGGAGTTCAGATAAAGATCACGTCGGGACCCGCCATAGAAAAGCCGGGCAGCCTTGCTTCAATTCTTACCACATTAAAGGACGGCGACGTTTTGTTTATTGATGAGATCCACCGCTTGTCAAGACAGGTTGAGGAAGTGCTTTATCCCGCAATGGAGGATTATGCTCTTGACATAGTGATAGGAAAAGGACCTGATGCGCAGTCTATACGCATAGATTTGCCCAAGTTTACATTGATCGGCGCAACTACCCGCGCAGGACAGCTGACAGGTCCGCTGCGTGACAGATTCGGCGTTGTGGAAAGATTAGAGCTTTATACTCATCAGGAGCTTACCGAAATCATTATGAGATCGGCAGTAATTTTAGGTATTCCGACTTTAAAAGAGGGTGCTGCAGAGCTTGCCCGCCGTTCAAGAGGAACTCCCCGTATTGCCAACAGGCTTTTGAAAAGAGCAAGGGATTTTGCGGAGGTAAGAGGTGACGGAAAAATCACCAAGGATTTAGCTAATTATGCTTTAAATTGCCTTGAAATAGATGATTTGGGCTTGGACGGCTTGGACAGACGAATGCTGACAATGATAATAAAGGGCTATAACGGCGGTCCTGTGGGACTTGAAACTCTCGCAAGTGCTTTGGGTGAGGAATCGGTTACTCTCGAGGATGTATGCGAGCCTTATTTAATGCAGCTGGGCTTTATTGCAAGAACTCCAAGGGGAAGAACGGCTACCCCCCTTGCTTACAAGCATTTGGGCATTGACTTTAACGGACAGCAGACAATGTTTTAACATAGATCAAGAGGAGATAATATTATGGGAAGATTATTCGGAACAGACGGCGCAAGAGGCGTGGCAATAACCGAGCTTACCTGTGAAACCGCTATGCAGATAGGAAGAGCTGCGGCTATGGTTTTGACCAAGCATAAAACTGACAGCGGAAAAGCTAAAATTTTCATCGGAAAGGATACAAGAATATCCTCCGATGTGCTTGAAGCCGCTTTAGTGGCGGGTATTACTTCTGTGGGGGTTGACGTGCAGCTTTTGGGTGTTGTGCCTACCCCTGCTGTTGCTTTTCTTGTTAAGAAACACGGAGCAGACGCAGGTGTAATGATTTCCGCCTCTCACAATTCCGTAGAATATAACGGAATAAAGCTTTTTGCGGGAACAGGCTTTAAGCTTCCCGACAGCGTTGAGGAGGAGATCGAAGAGCTTATTCTTGATAAGCCGCAGGATATCAAGCTTAAGGACGGCTGTGATTTGGGCAGAGTATGTGTCCTTGAAGATGCGGCGGAGGAATACATCTCTCACCTTGAAAGCACCGCCGATTGTCAGTTTGATGACCTTACCGTTGCAATAGACTGTGCTAACGGCAGCGCTTCCGTTACTGCGGAAAAGCTGTTCACACGCCTTGGAGCAAAATGCTATATGCTCAGCAACACTCCAGACGGCACAAATATAAACCTGAATTGCGGTTCAACTCATTTGGAGAATCTGTGTAAATTTGTGACTGAGCATAAATGCGATTTAGGCGTTGCCTTTGACGGAGATGCGGACAGATGTCTTGCAGTTGACGACAGCGGAACGGTTGTTGACGGCGATAAGCTGATTGCGGTTATTTCCAACTATATGAAGGAAAAGGAGACATTGAAAAAGGACACTGCCGTTGTCACCGTTATGAGCAATTTGGGTTTTCATCAGTATATGAAGGAAAATGGTATAAATACCGTTTGTACTGCTGTTGGCGACAGATATGTGCTTGAAGAAATGCTGAAAAACGGTTATAATATAGGCGGTGAGCAGTCGGGACATATTATCTTTTTGGATTATGCCACCACGGGCGACGGACAGCTTACTGCTGTACAGCTTTTGAGTGTGCTTGTTATGTGCAGAAAAAGCCTTTATCGTCTTACCTTTGATATAAAGGACTATCCGCAAATTTTATATAATGTAATTATAACTGAGGATAAAAAGGGAAAATGGGACAAAACTCCTGCTATAACCAAAATAATTGATGAAGCAAAAACATCGTTGGGAGATAACGGAAGAGTTCTGGTTAGAGAAAGCGGCACAGAGCCTTTGTTAAGAGTTATGATAGAAGGTACAGATGATAGAGCTGTTGGTTATTGGGTGAATGAAATCGTTTCGGTGGTTGAAAAAGAGCTTTGCGGTGAAACAGAGGATTAGAAATGGCAAAAATTGAATGTGAGCTTTACGGAGAATATGAAGAAATTCTGGCAAAATTTCATAATGCAGTTATGGACGGAAGTTACAGCGCATCTTTTGAGGACGGTTCTAATTTTGTGACCTCAAATATGCGATGCGCCGTCAGGGCTTATGAGAGATACAGCATTGTCGGAAAAAATAGGGTAAGTCTTACCTTTACTTTAGTTGAATCGGAAGGTCGAATATTCTTTTCGGCAATAACCACAGGAGGAAGTCAGGCTGTTTTCTATAAAATCGATACTATCGGAGAAGAAAACTTTTTAAGTACAATAGAATGGGTCGTAGAAATGTATAGTAGGGATAAAAATCAATGAGAATTGCTGATAAATGGCAGGATTACTGCCTTATAGATACATCAGAGGGGGAAAGGCTGGAACGGTGGGGAAATATCACACTTATCCGCCCCGATCCTCAGATAATCTGGAAATGTTCACGTTTGGCAAAAGAGTGGAACAATGCTGATGCCAGATATATACGTTCCTCCAGCGGCGGAGGTCATTGGGAATACTCAAAGGACTTGCCCGAAAGCTGGAAGATAAAATACAGGAATCTTACCTTTAAGGTAAAGCCCACAGGCTTTAAGCACACTGGGCTTTTCCCCGAACAGGCGGTTAACTGGGATTACTGCACTGAGCTTATCAAAAATGCGGGACGTTTTATAAAGGTGCTTAACCTTTTTGCCTACACAGGCGGAGCAACTCTTGCATGCGCAGCGGCAGGAGCAAGCGTCTGTCATCTTGATGCAGTAAAGGGTATGGTTGAATGGGGAAAGGAAAATGCGGAATTAAGCGGTTTGAGAGATAAACCTATAAGGTGGATAGTTGACGACGCATTAAAATTCTTAAACAGAGAGATCAAGCGCGGTAACAGGTATGACGGAATAATACTCGATCCTCCAAGCTACGGCAGAGGAACCAACGGAGAGATGTGGAAGCTGGAGGACTGTATACATGAGCTTATGTTGAAATGCACAGAGGTGCTTTCGGATCAGCCGTTGTTTATACTGCTCAATAGCTATACCACAGGGCTTTCACCGTCTATAATGGCTTATTTATTGAAAATGACAGTGGGACTGAAATATAAAATAGAAGTAAACGTAGAGGAAATAGGGCTTCCTGTGAAAAATACAGGACTTGCCATTCCTTGCGGAAATACAGCCATAGTTAATTTTGTGTAATATGATTTTATTTAGAAAAAATAAGGAGTTTGTGTGAACATAATCGAAGTTAAGGACCTTTCCTTTGAATATCCCGTTACCGATGATGAGGGAAATGTTATTGCGGGCAATAAGGTGCTGGAAAACATAAACCTTGAAATTCCCAAGGGGCAGTTTTTGGCAGTTTTGGGTCACAACGGCTGCGGAAAATCCACCTTGGCAAAGCATTTTAACGGAATCCTGATAGGAAATTCGGGCAAGGTTTATGTAAACGGAATCGACACCGCCGATGATGATAGGATTTACGATGTACGGCAAACGGTGGGAATGGTATTTCAAAATCCCGACAACCAGCTTGTGGCAACCATTGTGGAGGAAGATGTGGCGTTTGCTCCCGAAAACTTAGGTATTCCTCCCGCTGAGATAAGGGAAAGGGTAGACGAAGCGTTAAATGCGGTGGATATGTATAAATATCGGCTTCATTCGGCGCATCAGCTTTCGGGAGGGCAAAAACAGCGTATCGCCATTGCGGGGGTCATTGCCATGCGTCCACAGTGCATAGTTCTGGACGAGCCTACCGCCATGCTTGACCCTAAGGGCAGAAAATCTGTTATGAAAACCATAAAAAGGCTTAACAAGGAGTTCGGCATAACCGTTGTGCTTATAACTCACTACATGGACGAGGCTGCGCAGGCAGAGCGCGTTGTGGTAATGGACAGCGGAAAGATTATAATGGACGATGTTCCCAAAAAGATCTTTTCACAGGTCGAAAAGCTTAACGAGGTAGGTCTTGATGTTCCGCAGGTGACACAGCTGGCTTATGAACTGAAAAAAGAGGGAATCAATATTTCTCTTGAGGTGCTTACCGAGGAGGATATGCTGGAGGAGATAGAAAGGTTGATGCTGCAATGATTTTATCGGATAGAACTATATTGCAAAAGCTTAAGGAAAAAACTTTGATAATAAATCCGCTGACCGATGAACAAATACAGCCTGCCAGTGTTGACATCAGGCTGGGCAATAGTTTCAGCGTGGTTGAAGATTCCCCTTCGGGAATTATTACAATGGAAAGTGAAATAAACTATAAAACCATTTGTACGGACACATATTTAATATTGCCGGGGCAGTTTGTACTTGCAACTACAATGGAATATTTTGAATTGCCCGATAATTTAACCGCCTTTGTTGAGGGAAGAAGTTCTCTTGGCCGTATGGGACTGTTTATTCAAAATGCAGGTTGGGTTGACCCCGGATTTAAGGGTGAGATCACATTGGAATTATTTAACGCCAACAGATTTGCCATAGAACTGAAATCCGGACGCAGGATAGGACAGCTTGTATTTGCGGAAATGGACGATTATGCTTTAAATTCTTATAACGGAAAATATCAGGGGCAAATGGGCGCAACAGGATCAAAAGTTTTTTTGGATAATGATAAACAGGATAAAGTTAAAGGAGATTGATAGACTGATATAACAAAAAGAGGATTATAAACATAGAAATCGGAGGCGAGAGGACGTTTAAAGATGATAGATTACAGTATTCAGAATAAAAAGGCTTGGGAATACAACGCTTATGAGTTTTGGGTAGAACATTCCGGCACTCCGTCTGACAGAGCAAAAAAGGATCTGGAAAATCCTGTTAAAATGTTAAAAAAATATTCCGATTACTTTGATACTTACAGCGGAATTAAAATAGCAAATATTTGCGGCTCTTGCGGAAAGAAAGCTGTTCCTTTGGCTATTTTGGGGGCAGAGGTTACAGTTTTTGATATTTCGGAGGATAATAAAAAATATGCGCTTGAGGTTGCGGAAGCTGCAAATGTCAGCTTGAACTTTGAGGTATGTGATATATTGGAAATAGATATTGAAAAGTATGGCAATTATTTTGATGTAGTGTTTATGGAAGGCGGTGTACTGCATTATTTTCACGATATTGACGAATTTATGCGGATAATGTATTTCTTGCTTAAAGAAGGAGGAAAGATGATATGCAGTGATTTTCA
Source organism: uncultured Ruminiclostridium sp. (assembly GCA_964636555.1). Taxonomy (GTDB): domain Bacteria; phylum Bacillota; class Clostridia; order Oscillospirales; family Ruminococcaceae; genus Ruminiclostridium_E. The sequence continues at coordinate 534,850 of CAZWRZ010000001.1, read as the reverse complement.
CCCGTTTAAAAAGATATTGGGCAATTCAAATTTTGTACAGTCCGAAAAAAATTACTTTTCAACGGAAATTTTTGAAGGTGAAATGGCACACGCTCCTTTTTTTGAAGAAGAAATCCGTAGGCAAATGCCTCTGTGCAGTTACAGAAAATATACAGTAAGTGATATTATCAATTCAATCATAAACAGCGGCTTTACTTTGAAAAGGTTTGATGAACATCCCGATTGGACAAATGAGAAGATACCGGGAGAGTTTACTGCTGTTGCAAGTAAATGACATCTTTCATTTTGCTGCGGTAGTCTATAATTATTGATTAAAGTTGTGAATGTAAAAATATTAAATTAAGGAAAAACACATGAAGGCAATAGAAACGAGACATTTGACACATAAATACAGCGTCGGCACTCCCTTTGAAACCACCGCCGTTGACGATGTAAGCATTATTATCGAGCAGGGCGAGTTTGTGGGAGTAATAGGACACACGGGAAGCGGTAAGTCTACATTTATACAGCACCTGAACGGGCTTTTAAAGCAAAGCTCGGGAGACATTTTTATCAATGAAAGAAATATATGGGATAAAAACGTAAATATCAAGGAAATACGCTTTGAGGCAGGCTTGGTGTTCCAATATTCCGAATATCAGCTTTTTGAAGAAACGGTATACAAGGATATTGCTTACGGTCCTAAGAATATGGGACTTTCGGAGGAGCAAATTGACAGGCAGGTAAGAAATGCCGCTCATCAAATGGGACTTGACGATGAATTGCTGGAAAGATCGCCTTTTGACCTTTCGGGAGGACAGAAAAGGCGTGTTGCGCTGGCAGGCGTAATAGCCATGGAGCCGAAGATCCTTATACTTGACGAGCCTGCGGCGGGACTTGACCCAGCAGGACGTGACAAGGTGCTTGAAGAGATTTCGGGTTATCACAAAAATTCGGGCACTACCATTCTCCTTGTTTCTCATTCTATGGAGGACATTGTTAAATATGCCAATAAGGTTCTTGTAATGAATCACGGAGAGCTGTTCTGTTATGAATCCACCGATAAGGTTTTTTCTATGTCAAAGGAATTGCAGGAAATCGGCTTGGATATACCTCAGATAACAAAATTATCCCATAGGCTTGCCGAAAAAGGAATAGATATAGGCGGCGATGTTTATACGGTAGAAAGAGCAAAGGAAAGACTTCTGAAAATTTTAAAAGGAAATACAAATGCTTAAAGATATAACATTGGGACAATATTTTCCCGGAAATTCCGTTATACACAGAATGGACAGCCGATTTAAGATCGTTCTGGACATTCTCTATGTGGTTATCCTTTTTGTGGCGGACAACTATATTTCACTTGCAGTGGCGGGTATCTTCATACTTATGGCTTATGCGGTTTCGGAAATAAAGCCGATTATGATGCTGAAAAGCTTAAAGCCGCTTATGCCGCTTATCCTGTTTACCGCAATACTTAACTTGTTTTTTGTAAAGGGCGAGGGCGAGCCTTTGGTGGATTGGTGGGTCATTACCATTTACACAGAGGGGATTTCCACCGCCATATTTATGATAGTAAGAATAATTTGTCTTATAATAGGAATGTCGCTGCTGACCTATACGACCTCGCCTATTGTGCTCACCGACGCTATTGAAAGGCTTTTGTCTCCTTTAAAGAAAATAAAGCTGCCCGTTCATGAGCTGGCTATGATGATGACTATTGCTTTAAGATTTATACCTACTCTTATTGAGGAAACGGACAAGATAATGTCCGCTCAGAAGGCGAGAGGGGCTGATCTTGATACAGGCGGACTTATGAAAAGGGCAAAGGCACTTATTCCCATACTTATACCTCTTTTCGTTTCGGCATTTAAAAGAGCCAATGAGCTTGCTATGGCTATGGAATGCCGCTGCTACAGGGGCGGAGATGGAAGAACCAAACTCAGACAGCTGAAAGCACAGTCCTTTGATTATATGATAGGACTGTTGATGCTTACGGTTTTGGGCTTTGTGATAATTGACAATATGGTGTTTTGATGAAAAATCTGAAATTTACAATAAGCTATAAGGGAACCGCTTATAACGGATATCAAAGTCAGCCCGGCGGAAATACGATTCAGGATAATATCGAAAAGGTTCTGAAGCTTTTATTAAATCAGACGGTTAATATAAACGGCTGTTCAAGAACGGACGCAGGGGTGCATGCCCGTGAATATGTGTTTAATGTAAAGTACAACGAAGGTTTGAGCCGAATAGATATCAACAGTATTCTTAAAGCTTCCAACGGGCTTTTGCCCGATGATATCGCTGTTTTAAGCTGTGAAGAAGTTGGCGAAGGCTTTCACGCAAGATTTGACTCCAAGGGAAAAGAATATTTTTATTTATTGGATAATTCAAGTGAAAAGGGCGTTTTCACAAACGATCTGGCGCTTCCGTACCGTTATAATATTGATATAGCAAAAATGACGGCAGCGGCGGAAATAATAAAGGGTGAACACGATTTTGCCGCTTTTTGCAGAGCGGAGGCTAAGAAGCATTTAAAAACTACCATAAGAACGGTTTATGATGTGAGAATAGAGCAAAAGGAACATTTTACCCTGATTTATGTCAGCGGAAGCGGTTTTTTGCATAATATGGTAAGGATAATCGCAGGTACGCTGATATATGTAAATGAGGGCAAAAGAACCCTTGATGATGTAAAAAGCGCAATAGAAAGCGGAAACAGGGAAAAAGCGGGTATAACGCTTCCTCCCTGCGGGTTATATTTAAATAAAGTGTTCTATTGAACTTTTTAAAGTGTTAAAGGAGAAACAGATGAGTGAAGATAACAAATCGGGCAATAAAGCGGTTGATTTAGAGGAATACAGAAAAAAAGTAAAGCAAAGAAAGCTTTTGGTTAAGCTTATAATAATTTTGGCTTTTGTTTTAGGCGCTTTTGTCCTTATTATGAATCTTGAAAATATTATGGATTCTTTAAAAGGCATTGCATCAAAAATCGATACAAAAACGTCAAATGATGTGGGTTATCCCATAAAGCTTTCAGGCAGTGCCTCATATTCATTTGAAAGTTTTGGAGAAAACTTTTCGCTGCTTTCCGATACATACTTGTATACATACAATATCGACGGCGGACAGAATTATGCTCTTAAGCACAGCTATTCAAAACCCGTTCACTGTGCAAATTCAAAAAGAATACTGCTTTATGACAAGGATTACAACGATTTTTCGCTGTACAGCAAAACAAGGCTGATTTATAAGGGTACGGTTGAGGAAAAAATAGTTTTTGGTACAATATCGAATAAGGATACGGTAGCTATTGTTACCAATTCGGAAAAATACTCAAACAATATTTATGTATACAACGGCAACGGCGAATGGAAATATACAAGAAAATTCCTTAATGAAAATGTAATGAATGTTGGTTTTTCCTCTGATGACAGGTATATTTATACTGTGACCTTGGGAGCGGAAAACGGTGATATTTATTCAACCGTCTATAAATATGACACCACAAATGAATCGGAGGCGGTTTGGTCTTATAAACTGGTAAAAGCCTCAATACCTTTAAAAATAATGGTAAAGAAAAACAGGGTGTGTGTTATATATGACAACTATGTTGTTTCTCTCAATGAATCTGACGGCTCACTGCAAGGCGAAAAGGAGTTTCAAGGCACTGTAACCTGTTTTGACAATTCGGATTCAATGATTGGACTTATTTACTACGATTCATCTTCAAATAAAGATGTTCTGATGTCTTATGATTACGATATGAACAATATAGCAAGCGTTGTAGTTGATCCAAGTGTAAATAAAATTATATCCGACAATAACACATTGTATATTATTCAGTCGGAAAAAATCACAGGGTATAATTCGGAAATGAAGGTCGTGGCGGAAAAACAGGTTTCCGATGACTGCGTTTCCTTTGTAAAAATAGGAAATTCGTTTTTGCTTTTAGGCTATAACAGCATAGATATTGAAACCTTGTGATTCTAAGGCTTGTTTGGAATTTGAAAATAGAGAAAGAGACGGATTTTTGACACAGAAGATGACCGTTTTATGGCAAAAAGGCGGTGCTTTCGATTTTTCAAACAAACCATGGTACAGAAAAGAAAAAATAAAGCTAAGATAAGAAAGGAACATACTAATGGGAACAGAATTTTTTTGGTTTTTTGATTTGGCGGTAATCGCTCTTTTGATAATTTTTTTGTATAAGGGCTTTCGCAAGGGGTTGGTGTCTATCCTTATAGGATTTGTGGCTATGGTGGTTGCCTTTGCATTGGCACTGCCAATAAGCGGTGCAGTTGCCGAAGGAATTTATAACAGTGTTATTAAGGAAGCTGTATCGGACGAAATTGACAACAAGCTTGAAAGCGTTTTAGGCAATTCCGTTATTACCGATTTGAAAAAAGTAAATATGGGCAAAGCAAAGATAAACGGAAAAGAGCTTTCCTCAATAACCTTTACTCCCAATAATATGGGAATGATTACCTTGGATCTGACAAAGCTGGATTTAAGCGAAACGGGAATAGATAAAACCGATTTATCCGCATTCGGAATAGATGACAAAACGGTAAATTATTCCTCGGTAAATTTAGGCTCAGTGGAAATTACGGCAACAGAAAGAGAAAACTATGGTATAGAAAAGATGGTTCTTGCGTCTGTTTTGACAGACAATATTTTAAAGGGAGAAGCATTCAGTGCCATTAACGAAGCATTGGACAAAATGTCCGATTATCTGCCGTCATTTATGTCGGATACAGCTGATTCCGTTTCCTCGGGAGATAAGGAAGTTATTCACAAAATTATGCTCTGCATTCTTAACGCAGATACGGGCAATCTATCCGAGGCAATTACCGATTCTATGGTCAAGCCTGTTTTATTGGTACCTATGAGGGCATTGATTTTCTTGATTTTATTTGTTATAATATTACTCATACTTAACTTGGCGGCAAAAATGTTCAAGGGAATAAACCACATTCCTCTTGTGGGTGGAATAAACAAGCTGCTTGGAGCCGTAGCAGGCTTTGCGCAGGGAGCCGTGGTGATTTTCCTTGTGTGCATTTTTGTACAGGTGGTTATTTCACTTTCGGGAAATGAGCTTATTTTCCTCAATACTATGACTATTGACAAGACGATGCTTTTCCAAAAAGTATATTATTTTGATTTTATCAACTTTATGGCATAAATTGATTATAGGAATTACTGTGAACAAAGGAGACAAAAACTATGATGATGTGCAGCAGATGTAAAAAGCGTCCGGCTGTTGTGTTTATCACTACCGTTCAGGGGGAGAATAAGCGCAACGAGGGCTTGTGTCTTAAATGCGCAAAGGAACTGAACATACCCCAAGTCAGTGAGTATATAAGCCAATTAGGAATTCCCGAAGAGATGATAGAAGGGGATCTTGACGAATTTCTGGAAAGCGACGAATTCAAGTCTATTTTTGATGAAAATGACGAAAGCGATCCCGACAGCGTTGACGGCTTCAAAAGCGGCGGCGCGGATACCCTCATGCCCTTTATCCACAAGCTGTTAGGCTCCCCCGAAAAGAAATCGGAGGAAAAGGGCAAGGAAACCGCAGGCGGCGATAAAAAGGAAAAGAAACCCGCCGAAGCCAAGGAAAAATCCGCAGAAAAGAACAGTAAAAAGCGTAAGTTCCTTGATACCTTCTGCACCAACCTGACCGCAAAGGCAAAAAGAGGGGAATTGGACAGCATTATCGGAAGAGAGAAGGAGATCTATCGTGTTACACAGATCCTTTCAAGAAGATCCAAGAACAATCCATGTCTTATAGGCGAACCAGGCGTAGGAAAAACCGCCATTGCTGAGGGAATTGCTCAAAAGCTTGTGGCGGGAGATGTTCCTTTCAGACTGAAGGGCAAGGAGCTTTATATGCTCGACCTTACCGCACTTGTGGCTGGTACACAGTTCAGAGGTCAGTTTGAAAGCCGTGTAAAATCCCTTATTGATGAGGTAAGAAGTGCCGGAAACATTCTGCTCTTCATTGACGAGGTTCATAATCTTGTGGGAACGGGCGACAGCGAGGGCACCATGAATGCTGCAAATATGTTCAAGCCCGCTTTGTCAAGAGGTGACCTGCAGGTAATAGGCGCAACCACCTTTGACGAATACAGAAAATATATCGAAAAGGACAGCGCCCTTGAACGCCGTTTCCAGCCTGTAACCGTCAACGAGCCAAGTATTGAGGATACGGTTGAACTGTTAAAGGGCATAAAGAAATATTACGAAGAACATCATGCTATTCATGTTTCCGATGAGATACTGCGCTCCTGCGTTATTCTTTCGGAAAGATATATAACCGACAGATATCTGCCCGACAAGGCTATTGATCTTTTGGACGAATCCGCCGCCTGCGCCAGCATAAAGAGCAAGGATCTGGCAGAATATGAGGGCTTGAAATCTGATAACAAGGACTTGGAAAGAGAGCTAACCGACCTTTCCGCCGAACAGGAAAATATTGACTACGAGCGGATCGCGGAGGTCAAGACCCAGATATCCAAAAACGAGCTTAGAATAAACGAGCTTGAACCACTTGTAACACAAATCCATATCACCGAGGAGGATGTTTCCAAGGTCATCGAGCTGTGGACAGGCATTCCTGCTACAAAGATAATGGAAACCGAGTTCAAGAAAATCTCAAAGCTTGAAAATGTTCTAAAAAGCCGTGTAATAGGACAGGATACTGCCTGCGAATTGGTGGCTTCTGCCATAAAGCGTACAAGAGTACAGCTTTCTGCCCGCCGCAGGCCTGCTTCCTTTATATTTGTGGGACCTACGGGTGTGGGTAAAACCGAGCTTGTCCGTGTTCTGGCAAACGAGCTGTTTGACACTGTTGATCCTCTTATCAGACTTGATATGAGCGAATATATGGAAAAATACAGCGTGAGCAAGATCATAGGTTCTCCTCCCGGATATATCGGCTATGATGAGGCGGGACAGCTTACCGAAAAAGTCCGCAGAAAGCCCTATTCCGTTATTCTTTTTGATGAGATCGAAAAGGCGCATCCCGATGTTATGAATATTCTGCTGCAAATTCTTGATGAGGGCAAGGTCACCGATTCTCACGGCAAAAGCGTAAGCTTTGAGAATACCGTTATAGCTATGACCTCAAATGCAGGCTCTTCCAACAATAATTTCGGAGGATTAGGCTTTGGCAAGACGGAAAAGGATATTTCCAAGGAAAGAGCAACAAACGCTCTTAAAGAGTTTTTGCGTCCCGAATTTTTGGGAAGAATTGACGAGATTGTTGTATTCAATCCTCTGATGGAAGAAAATTATGTTAAGATCGCAAAGCTTATGCTGGAGGAAATGAAAACTGCCCTTGCGGAAAAGAAAATTGAGCTTAAAGTAACCGAAGCTGCCTACAAGACCATAGCCGCCAAGGCTTACGGCGGAAAGTACGGCGGAAGAGATATTCGCCGAGTAATCCGCAAAGAGCTGGAGGATAAGGTAGCTGACCTTGTTATTGAAAAGGGTGAAGGCGGGATTTCCGAGGTCAATGTTTCCTCCAAGGCGGGAGAATTGGTAGTATCGTAATGAAAACAGCCATTATAACAGGGGGCAGCGGTTCTATCGGAGAAGGACTTGTTACCGAGTTTTCAAGGGATTACCGTATAGTTTTTACCTATCTGAACAACAGAGACAGTGCGGAAAAAATCGCTGCCAAGTACGGCGCGGAAGCAGTTCACTGTGATTTAAACAGCAGTGAGGATATAAAAAGGCTTTTAAGCACTATAAGCTCCTGCGATTTGCTGATAAATAATGCGGGAGTTGACAGCATTGGGCTGTTCACAGATTTGACGGATTATGAACTTGACAATATTGTCAACACAAATTTAATAGGAGCAATGAAGCTTACAAAAGCGGTTTTGCCATTTATGATAAGGGAGAAAAGAGGCTGTATCATCAATATTTCCTCTATCTGGGGAGTATACGGCGGCTCCTGCGAGGTTGTTTATTCAGCGGCAAAGGCGGGGCTCATAGGTTTTACCAAGGCTTTGTCAAGAGAAGTCGGTGCTTCGGGAATCAGGGTAAACTGTATTGCTCCCGGATTTATAGAAAGTCGAATGAACGGTCATTTATCCCAAGATGAAATAAACGACTTTGCCGATGGGACTTCCTTGGGCAAGATCGGGAAACCTGCTGATGTGGCTTTGGCTGCACGTTACCTGTGTTCGGCAGAATTTGTTACAGGGCAGGTTCTTGGTGTTGACGGGGGATTTTAAAAGGATATAAAACATAAAATAAAAACTGTCGAGTTTATGCGGCAGTTTTTTATTTTTAAAAATAAAGAATTTCTGCAACCGTTTTTTCTTTATTTGCGTTATAATATATGAAGCTTCAAAAAACAAAAAAGGAGGGAGTAAAGAAAATGAACGAAGATGAAATAATAAAGCTTTTGAAAAAAGACAGCCTGAAAGCCTTGAATGAAATGATCATAAGATACACTCCCTTTGTATCCTCGGTTATCGGAAGAATACTGAGAAATATGGAGCGGGATATTGACGAGCTTACCCAAGATGTTTTTTTGACAGCGTGGAACAATCGCAGGAAGATAGAAGCAGGAAAGCTGAAATCTTATCTGGCGGTTATCGCGCGGAATAAAGCGTTCAGCTTGTTAAGAAAAGAACATGAGGATCTGCCTTTAGAGGAAGATATTTTGATTTTTGACGATGAAAATATTGAACTCAAAATTGAGAACAAGGAACTGTCAAGGCTTTTGGACGAAGCTCTGCGGGAGCTTCCCACTGCTCAAAGAGAATTGTTTGTGCGGCATTACTATTATGGGCAGTCGGTTGCCGAAGCTTCGGCGGAAATGGATATAAACGAATCTACCGCCAAATCGTGGTTAAAGCGGGGACGGGAAAAGCTTAAAGGTATCCTAATCGAAAAGGGAGCTGTGGATTTTTATTCCGACGGTGAGTGTAAGATCAAAGGACAGCCTGTTGAAAACACTTAGATATTTAAGAAAGGAAGCTGATATTATGAAAATTACAGAGCTTATGGATAACTATACAGACAATGAATTTTTGATTGAGGGGGAACAGTCGGATGATGTCGAAAAGGTTTTGCAGGGAGTAAATGCAAAGGTCAAGGTCAAGAAACATTTAAAGCTCCATACCAAAATAATTATCGCCGTTGCGGCCGCTTTTATCGGATTGTTCGTTGTAACTGCCGCAACACCGACTACTACCTTTGTTACCCGCTTAGGTTATGTTGACGAGTGGATTGAGACGTTCGATTCTTATATATCAAATGGAGGAAATGCTGATAATGTTATTGAACCATATAAGATTGTTAACGGCAGAGTGATTTTCACCGCGGTTGACGATGGTGAGGACGAAATCGACATAACAGATTTAATCAGCGATGAAAAGCCCTTCTATTATGAATACAGCAAGGAGGATTCCAACGGAAGAGTACACGACTGTATTATTGCAGTCGGAGGAACTCCCGACGATTTGGGATATGGTGATGGATATTTTCACTTAAATAATAACGGTACAATATCCGGAGCTACATCATATGCAACAAATGTTGGTTTCACGTATTATCTGATTAACGGCAAGGATGTTTTGGAAAGAGATCTGACCGAGGAACAGTATAATAATCGAGAAAAATATCCCCGCCGTAATGAAGATAAACCTTGGGTTCGTGAATTTCACGAACTTATGCATTCTTATACCTCGGAAATCACAGATGATATCAGCGAAGAGGAAGATCCATTTGAAGATTCATTTTATGTTTATCCTCCGGGGGCAATCACTGAGATTTCTTAGTGTAATTCCCCTTGGAAAGGGTATGATTGTTAATAAAAATAAAGCGGCGGAAAACCGTCGCTTTTTATTTATTTGATTGCATTCTCATAAAAATCCAAAACACTGTCAATAAAGTCGGCATCAAGCTCACTGACCTTAAATTTGTCACATTGATCATAAAAGCTTTTTCTCACATCATCGGGAATTTTGCCGTCATATTCGTTGTACAGCTTTTCATATTCAACGTTTATCTCATCGGCATAGTCAAGGGATTCAGCAGAGTGGAAAAGGGAATTGTGACCGTTTTGTCTTTCCTTATTGCATATTTTATATTGTACATTGGGATTGGTGATCTTGTCACGATATGCCATTATTGCGGATTCGTCTATCCCTATAGTTCCGTCCTTGTTTCCGTGAAGGAGCAGTATGGGAGTATCGGTATTGTTGATTCCGTCAACGGCAGTTGTTTCAAGGTTATTTCCGAAAACCGTTTTCTGATAAAGCCATATATAGGGGGATTCCACATAAGCAAAGCCGCCCATCATTCCCCTTGCCCACTCAACTATCATCTGCATTGGCTTGTTGAAGCCTGCAACGCTTACCGAAGCTGTTATATTGTGATCGTAGTTAAATATGGCAGTCACCGCATATCCGCCCCAGCTGTGTCCGTAAAGAAGCACGGGAAGATCTTTGAAACGGCTTTCCTGCTCTATGTAGGTGAGAGCCGCGTCCAAATCTATCACCGACTGTACAAGCCCGATACAGCTTTCTCCCTCGCTGCTGCGGCAGCCTGTGTTGTCATAGCTGAATACCTGATAGCCCTCGTCCACAAAGCGTTTTGTTTCGGCGGTGTAGTTTTCCGCTCCGCCTCCAAGACCGTGAGAGATCACCACAAGCCCCTTTGTATTTTCCGAGCCGAAAAGATAGCTTTGCAGCTTATTTTCTCCCGACATAAATGATATAAGCTCACGGGGATATTGATCCTTGATATCGTTGTATCTCAGATATCCGGTAATCGGATCCAATTCCGTTCTGCTGAATACATCGTCAAAATTTACCTTTACGATAATGAATGATGCTATCGAAAATACCAACACCGTCACTAATAATGAGATCAGTATTATTTTGACGGGGTTTTTCTTTTTCTTAAAGATTGAGTTTCTCATTTTTTGTCTCCTTTTTTATTTGTTTTTTTAATCACAACATACTCTTAATCAGATTTTTTGCCCATGAAAGATAATAGGGAATATTAGCATCAAGAAGCTCTTTGATTGAGGTAATGTCCTGTGCCGTACGTTGTCCTATTTTCTGATAAATGCTGCCTGTGGCTTTGGTATCTCCCAATGCGATCATGGCGTTTGCGTGATCGCCCATTGCAAAATATTTGCCCAACGCCAACGCTCCAACCGAAAAATGACCGATAGCCAAGGCGCCCACAGAAACAACGCCAAAGCTTATGGCACCAAGAGAAAATACACCCGCTGAGATTGCCCCTGCGGATAAAATCCCCATTGCAAAGGCTCCCAATGCCAAAAGACCCAATGAACACAGTCCTATTGAAATTAAGCCAACAGAACATAATCCCACCGAAATTATTCCTCTTGCGAAAAATCCAACAGCAATAATTCCTTTTGCTTTACGTCCGAATCCAATATTGATATGCCACAGAGGCAGTCCATGGATAATCCTTTTACTTTTTCTTTCAAAATATAGTGTATTCAGGTCTAATGTAAATGTAAAAGTCTTTGATTTATCGTCGGGAGATTTATTGCCTTCTCCCTGAAAATCTTCCACGCTGTCTTTTAACAGGTAATCCATGGAACAATTATACAATTCGCCAAGCGTTATCAATTTTTCCGTTTCGGGATATGCTGTATTGTTTTCCCATTTGCTTATGGCTTGTCTTGATACTTCAAGAATATCCGCAAGCTGTTCCTGTGTGTAATTGTTTTCTTTTCGTAATTTTGTCAATTTGTCGCCCAATGTCATAGTGCAGCCTCCATTAATTTCTTTTGTCAAAATTATATCTTTTTCTCTTTTGCAAGACCACCATTTTTAAAGTTCTAAATGTAAACCGCAGGTTGCATTGCCTATTGTATAGGCTTTTTATAGACATCAGACTTTTTTGTATGTTAAAATCATAAATTCTGTTTCAACGTCAAGCTTATCAATACAGTTCAACTTTTCCTGATCTTTTTGAGAGGTTTTATAATAATAGGGCGTCATCATAAACAGATTTTTTATATCCTCGCTGCTGTTTAAGCAGACATCTTTTTTCACCTCAATTCTTGAAACAAGCTCAAATCCATTTAAATCGGTGTTTTCGGGCTTGTTGCGGTAGGGTTTGTCATAAACCGCTTTTTTCAAATTAAAAAGGTGATTTTCCAAAGGAATGGCGGTGATAAAGAATCCGCCTTTTTTTAATACTCTGTGAAATTCTTCCGCTGCCAATGGGGCAAAAAGGGAAGTGATTATATCAAAGCTGTTATCCTCAAATGGCATACAGTAGGCGCTTGCTACGGCAAAATGCGCATTAGGGCAGGTCTTTGCCGCTGTTTTCAGCGCTTCCTTTGAAACGTCTATTCCATAGATCGCACCATCGGATTTATCGCTCAAAACCGTACATAAACCGCTCGTATAATAGCCTTCTCCGCAGCCTGAATCCAGCAAAGACCGTCCTTCTCCGAAATACTTTTTTACCTCCCCGCATACAGCTTCACGCAAATGAGAATAATATCCCTTGTTTAAAAAGTCATGGCGTGCTTTTACCATAAGTTTGTCGTCGCCGTGTCCTTTTTTTCCGCCTTTGGTAAGCAAATTCACATATCCGTATTTTGAAATATCAAAGCAATGCCCCTTTTCGCAGATCAAGCTATTGTCCTTTCTTTCAAGAGGCGCTTTGCAAACAGGGCATATAAAACCGTTTTTCATAATATTTCCTTTCGTTGTTTACAGTATATACCATTATTCCCAAAAAGTCAAACAGTGAACGGAAAAAGTTGACAAAGTGCGGTTATAGTGGTATAATTTTTCAGAAGGTGTTTTTATGTATAAATTTGTTATTTTTGATTTGGACGGCACTTTGCTCAACACTCTTGATGATTTGGCGGATGCGGGAAACTATGCTCTTGAAAAATTGGGCTATCCTGTTCATGAGGTGTCAAAGTATAAATTTTTTGTTGGCAACGGCATTCCAAAGCTTATTGAAAGAATAGTACCGCGTGACTGTTCCGAGGAAAATTCCGAAAAGATTCACAGTTTGTTTTCGGAGTATTACAGCAGTCATTGCGTTTGTAAAACCAAGCCTTACGACGGTATACCCGAATTGCTCGCTGCATTGAAGAAAAAGGGAATAAGGACAGGAGTTGCCACCAATAAGGATCATGGCTTTTCCGTAAAGCTTGTTGAGGACTTTTTTGACGGTAATATTGACATAGTTTGCGGCAGAAAAGACGGTTTTCCCAAAAAGCCCGATCCCTATTCGGTAAATCTTATTTTAAAGCAGTTTGGCGCCGATAAAGAAAAGGTTTTATATGTTGGTGACAGCAATGTGGATATGGAAACTTCCAAAAATGCGGGACTTGACTCATGCGGCGTTTTATGGGGTTTCAGAACAAAAGAAGAGCTTGAGGAAAGCGGAGCGGTGCATATAGCTGAGTCCGCCGAGGGTCTGTATTTTTTGATTACAGGCGAAAAGCTTTGATCCGGTTAATAAAAATAGATAAAAAGATATGGAGAAAACAATGAAAAAATATTATTCACCCTTATTTTCGATAATGTTCTGGGCAGTAATGGCGGTGTTTATAGTCGTTGCTGCGTTAAGTCTTTTCAGTATTCAGAAAAGCCAAAGGGAAAGTATGTATCAATCGGATATGGAGTGGTTTTCTTCAAACGATCTGCCTATTGATATAAACGACCCTTCTCAGGTTTCGCGGGTTACTCAGGATAACGTTTATTCGGTGTATTTCACGGCGGACAAAAGTGCGGAAAACACCGCACTTGCTTTTAAAACCGATTTTTCCGAGGTTAAGGTATACATAAACGATAAACAGGTTTATTCCTCAAAAGACAATTCCGATACGGAAGAGGACAAATTCTTTTCCTTTAACGCTCCTGTTTCGGGTGTTCATATTGCAGACATTAAAAAGATCGACAAGGGAGATAAAATCAGTTTAGAGGTAAAATCCTTTTATAATGACACTGTCTGTGGAGTAAGCAATGTGCTATACGGCAATTCCTATGATATTTTGAATACCGTTTTCAATAAAGATATCTTTGGTATGTTGATTTGTGTTATCGTTTTTGCAATCGGTACACTTATGTTTATTTTCCATTTTTCCTTTAAGAAAGTCATTTCAACCCGAAGCATCAAATATACGGCATTTTTTGCTTTTTTGGCGGCTTTACACGTTTTTACGGAATGGGCTACCCTTTCCTTTATGTTCACTTCCGGCAGCAAGGCTATTTATGTTTTACATACTCTTTCCTTTGCATTTATGATGCTTCCTTTGATAATGTTTTTTATTGAAAAGGTTTATCACAGATTTTCCGAAAGGCTTCTGCAGGCTTCAGCTGTAATACAGACAATATTTATACTGTGTGTCACTGCCCTTGCGGCGTTTAATGTTTTCGATCTGTATAAAAGCAGCCGCATTGCCGAATTGATCGCGCTGGCTCAATGTGTATTCATTTCTGTTGTACTGTTTTACGATGTTGGAAGAAAAAAGGAAAAAAGAAGCACGGATCTGTTATTGCCTATCTTAAATACGGCGTTTAACCTGTGCGCCGTTATCGGTCATATCTTATATGACGGAAATTATATCTCGATTTTGTTTATAACAAGCTGTCTGCTTTTCCTGTCGTTGGTGCTTATCATAAATATGCGTGAGGTTGCAAACACTCTTCGTCTCAGCAACGAGGTGGAGGAAATGGGAAAGGCGGCTTTCACCGACGCTTTGACAGGTGTTGGCAATACTGCGGCATTTAATAAAAAAATGAATCACCTTGAGGTCGTTAAGCTGAACTATAAATCCATTGCAATAATACAGTTTGATATCAACAACCTTAAAACCATAAATGACAATTTGGGTCATGAGCAGGGAGATAAGCTTATCAAGGACGGTTCTGCTATTATCTATAAGGTTTTCGGCAAAATCGGAAAGGTTTACAGAACAGGCGGAGACGAATTTGTCGGCATAATATACGGAGATGATGCGATGACCTTGTGCTATAATGCCATTGCAGCATTTAATATGGCTATTGATGAATATAACTCCGATGAAAGCCACAAATTCATTTTACAGATAGCTTACGGATCGGAGTATTACAACAGCGACAGCGACAGAAGATATATGACACTGAAGGAGATCCAAAAGCAAGCTGACGCCAATATGTACAGTAAAAAGCAGAGAATGAAAAAAACTATCACCAAGGAACAGATTTTAAAACGGGAACCTATAAATGCCGATAAACTTTAAACAGGAGGACGTAAAATGACAGCAGAAGAAAAATTGGAAAAGTGCTATGAAAGCTTTAAGGAGACAATTGATTTTAAACCGATTGTGGCTTTAATACTCGGATCGGGTCTTGGTGCGCTGGCAGATGAGATCGACGTTAAGGCAGTGCTTAATTATGACGAGATCGAGGGATTTCCTCTTTCAACCGTTCCTGGACATAAGGGACGGTTTGTGTTCGGATATATCGGAGAGGTTCCCGTTGTTATTATGCAGGGAAGAGTGCATTATTATGAAGGTTACGCCATGCAGGACGTAGTTCTGCCCACGAGGCTTATGAGAAAAATGGGCGCTGAGGTGCTGTTTCTTACCAACGCTTCGGGAGCGGCTAACCCCGATTATTCGGCGGGAGATTTTATGCTGATTTCCGACCAGATTTCCGATTTCGTTCCCAGCCCGCTTATCGGCGCAAATTTTGAAAGTTTGGGTGTAAGATTTCCTGATATGAGCGATATTTACAACAAAAAGCTGCGCTCGGTGGTGAGAAATACCGCCAAGGAGCTTGGTATTAAGCTTCAGGAAGGTGTGTATATTCAGCTTACAGGACCGAATTTCGAGTCTCCCGCCGAGGTCAGAATGTGCAGAATGCTGGGTGCTGACGCTATCGGTATGAGTACCGCTTGTGAGGCTATTGCTGCCAATCATGCGGGAATGAAGATTGTGGGCATTAGCTGTGTGGCAAATTTAGGCTGTGGACTTACCGATACTCCTCTTACTCATAAGGAGGTTATTGAGGCTGCGGATAAGGCTGCGCCGCTGTTCAAGAAGCTTATCAGAGCTTCCATTGAAAATATTTACTCTGAAATTCTTAAAAAATGATGAAAGCTGATAATATCAACGAAATGTTTTGCGAAAATGTCAGGCTGTCGGAAAACAGGGACAGTGTGATCATTATAGATCAGACATTGCTGCCAACCAAAGAGGTTTTTATTGAACTGAAAAGCTTGGAGGATTTTTACGAAGCAATTTATATGCTGAGAGTTCGCGGCGCGCCTGCAATCGGTATTTGCGCGGGGTATGCCTTGGCGGTTCTCGGAAGCAAGATTGTCTGCTCAAATTCGGAGGAGTTCTTTTTAAAACTCAAAGAAATTAAGGAGCGGCTCAATTCTTCAAGACCCACTGCCGTTAACCTCAGTAAGGCTTTAAACCGAGTGGAAAATGCCGCTTTGTCCAATTCGGGACGGGAAATAGCCGATATCGTCGGCGCAATGTTCAGTGAAAGTATTGCCATACAAGCCGAGGACGTTGAAATGTGCCGCAAAATATCAGAGTACGGACTTTCCTTGGTGAAAAGCGGAGACGGTATTCTGACACACTGCAATGCAGGTCCGTTGGCAACTTCGAGGTACGGAACCGGGCTTGGTACTTTGTTTCTCGGTAAAGAGCGCGGGTATGATTTTCATGTTTATGTCGATGAAACACGTCCCCTTTTGCAAGGCGCAAGGCTCACTGCCTACGAGTTGAATAAAGCGGAAATTGATGTAACGGTGATTTGCGATAATATGGCAAGTATTGTTATGCGCCAAGGAAAGATCAACGCTTGTTTTGTGGGCTGTGACCGTGTGGCGGCTAACGGCGACACTGCCAATAAAATAGGCACAAGCGGTGTGTCAATACTGGCAAAGCATTACGGAATACCCTTTTATGTTTTTTGCCCCTCCTCCACAATAGATTTTGACTGCGCTTCGGGCAAGGATATTGTGATCGAAGAACGGTCGGGGGAGGAGATAGGTAGTCTTTTCTTTAAGGAAAAAACAGTTCCCGAGGGGGTCAAGTGCTATAATCCTGCTTTTGATGTTACCGATAACGGGCTTATTACGGCTATTGTTACAGAAAAGGGGATTTGCAGAGCGCCTTACAGTGAAAGCTTGGGAGCTTTGTTTGGTTGATTTTTTAAAGGAGAATTTTATGGGAACAGGAATTTTGATGTGCGGTCTGAATGGTGCAGGAAAAAGCACATTGGGAAAGGCTTTGGCGGATAAACTGAACTACCGTTTTATTGACAATGAAGATCTGTATTTTCCAAAGACCGATCCAAATTATCCCTACGCTTCCGAACGCACCCGTGAAGAGGTTGAAAGGCTGCTTTTTGAGGAAATAGAGAAGTACAAGAACTTTGTCTTTACTTCGGTGAGAGGGAATTACGGCGATCCCAAGCGCCCATTTTTTCAGTACGCCGTTCTGGTTGAAATTCCGAGAGAACTGCGATTACAGCGTGTGAAAAACCGCTCCTTTCAGAAATTCGGTGACAGAATGCTGCTGGGCGGAGATTTGTATGAGCATGAAAAGTGGTTTTATGATTTTGTGTCCGCCAGATCGGAGGATACTGTTGAAGAATGGGTAAAGGAAATCAGCTGTCCTGTTATAAGAGTTGACGGAACAAAAAGTATAGAAGAAAATGTTGATTTTATTATAAAGCAATTGTAAAAAATTTCTATTTGTTTGGAGAGTATTTTTGCTATGGATAAAAACGATAATGCACATTCTGTTCAATTAGCTGAAAGCTTAAATCAAGCTGTCGGACAAGATACTGCAAGGGAATTTGAAGAAAAACACCCCTTATCCAAAAGCGCAGATATTGAAAAGAAATTTGAATGGGCGAAAACCGTTTGCGGTTATCTGGAAGAAAATTTCGATACGGATAAGATTACAGAGATTAGAAAGACTTGCAGATGTAACGACGGAAAATCTATAGCAAACAAGCTTTTGAAATATTTGAATAAGGCAGATAGTATAGAAGATTTTGTAAAAACATTTAACAAAAACGAAACATTTGCTTTTATGGAATATATATCCGACAACAAAATTTTGTTTTGTTATCCCGAATGCTATTGCGCTTGTGTAAAAAGAGTTCCAAAGGGGCTGTCAAAAACGTGGTGCTACTGTACTTTGGGTAATGCGGAGGGAATTTTTAGCAAGGTGTTCCATAAAAATGTAAAGGTTACTTTGCTTGAAAGCATAAAGACAGGGGCAGAAAAGTGTGTGATCGAAGTGGAATGGTGAATTATAGGGAGTATTAGTGTATGTCTTTTAAAGATAAATTCAAAAACTTTCAAAATCTTATGGTAAACGATGAAATAATTTTAAGACAGCCGAATATTGAAACAGATTTAGAGGTAGGCGTTCGTATGAGCAAAAATCCAAATATCTGGAATTATTACGGTGGTCGAGCTTCGGGAAGTAAAAGAGAATCGGAAGAAAGTATCAGAGAGGGAGTAATAAAAAACCTAACCAATCAAATACGTTTTACCGAAAAAGGAACGATGTATGTTTGGACGATTGCGGACAAAAGCACAAATGAGGCTATGGGAAGGATATACCTTTCTGATTTTGAAGCAAACAATAAAATTGCAAATATAGGTTATTTTCTTGACGAAAAGTATTGGAATAAGGGAATTATGACCGCCTGCATAAAACTTGTTGCTGATTTTGGGTTTTCTTATCTTGAATTGGAGCGTATTTATTCAAAGATACATATTGACAATCAAGGCTCGTGGAAAGCCTTGGAAAATAACGGTTTTGTGCGGGAGGGTATGCTCAGGCACTGTTTTGTCTGCCCTTTAGGATTGTGCGACTGTTATATTTATGCGATGGTTCAATTTGATTCTAAAGTATATGAAAAACGTTAGAAAATGTAAAGTTTAATGGAGAAAAATATGGATGTTTTAGATGTAATAAAAAACAGAACCAGTTATCGAGGCAGATACAAAGATATTCCTGTTCCAAAAGAAGATTTGCTAAAGATACTTGAAGCAGGCGTATCGGCACCTTCGGGGTGTAATAAGCAAACGACTTCATTTATAGCTGTTGATGATATGAAGCTGTTAAGCGAGATAAAATCGTTGATTGTGCCACCGATAGCTGAAACTGCATCTGCATTTATTTTAGTTCTTACTCAAAAAATATATGCGTACAGAGATAAATGTTTTAATGTTCAGGATTACAGCGCAGCTATTGAAAATATGCTTTTAGCTATTAAAGCACTTGGATATGAAAGTTGCTGGTATGAGGGGCATATTACCGACAATGACGGAATAGGCGACTGTATTGCCAAGCATATTGGCATACCAGACGAGTATAAGCTTGTATGTATATTGCCTGTGGGAAAACCTGTCGAAGGTACAATTAAAGCAGTTAAAAAACCGTTTGACAGCAGAGTTTGGTTTAATGGATTTGGTAAATAGAAAGGACAAAATTATGAAAATCAGATTTTACAACGCAAGAATAATGAAGCTTGACACGGCAGATAAAAGCTGTCCCATTATCAAAGGGGAACTGCATACCGATAACAACAAGATAAGCTATATCGGAGCAGAGAACAAGGGCGGTGAGTTTGACCGTGAGATCGACTGCAAGGGTAATTTGCTTATGCCCGGCTTTAAAAATGCTCATACGCATTCGGCAATGACTTTTCTGCGCTCTTATGCCGACGATCTTCCTTTGCAGGAATGGCTGTTCAATCAGGTATTTCCCCGCGAGGATAAGCTTACACCCGATGATGTTTATTCGCTTTCCAAGCTGGCGATTATGGAATATTTAAGCAGCGGCATTACCGCTAATTTTGATATGTACTTCTTTGCGGAATCTATTGCGGCTGCATCCAAGGATACAGGCTTCAGAACAGTGCTTTGCGGCTCGGTAAACGGCGGTGCGGAGAAAATTCAGCGTGTAAAGGACGAGTATGAGCGGTATAATAAGTATGATGAGTTGATTTCATATCAGCTTGGATTCCATGCGGAGTATACCACATCTGTTGATCTTATGAAGGAGATCGCCGCTCTGTCACAGCAGCTTAAAGCTCCGGTTTACACTCACAATTCCGAAACGGAAAAAGAGGTTATGGAGTGTAAGGAACGCCATGGAAAAACTCCTACCGCTTTATTTGAGGAGCTGGGAATGCTGGAATACGGCGGAGGAGGTTTCCACTGTGTTTATATGGACGATAACGATTTGGATATCTTCAAGAAACACGAACTTTGGGCAGTGACAAATCCCGGCTCAAATACCAAGCTTGCCAGCGGAATCGCACCTATCTGGGAGATGCAGAAAAGGGGCGTTAACCTTGCAATAGGCACAGACGGTTCAGCCAGCAACAACTGTCTTGATATGTTCAGGGAGATGTTTTTGGTTACGGGATTACAGAAGCTGAGGGAAAAGGATGCCGCAGTTTGTGACGCTCTCACCGTTCTGTATATGGCTGCAAAGGGCGGAGCTTTGGCAATGGGGCTTAACGACAGCGATTGCCTTGCAGAGGGCAAAAATGCCGATCTGATTATGATAGATCTCAATCAGCCAAATATGCAGCCCTTGAACAGTATTGGAAAGAATATTGTTTACAGCGGCAGCAAGAGCAACGTTAAATTGACAATGGTAAACGGAAAAATTCTTTATGAAAACGGTGAGTATTTTATCGGCGAATCGGCAGAGGATATTTACCGCAAATCTAATGAGATAGCAGATAGATTAAGATGACAGATAAAATTGCTTTGTCGGATTTTTCGGCGGAGGTTATACAAAGGCTTGAAAATGCTGGATATGAAGCTTATGCGGTAGGCGGCTGTGTCAGAAACAGCATTATGGGAATACCCGTTTCCGATTATGATATAACTACTTCCGCTTTGCCTAAGGAAACAGAACGTGTTTTTTCCGATATGAAAATTATTGAAACGGGTATAAAGCATGGAACTGTAACTGTTGTCCAAAAAGGCAATACCGCCGAAATAACCACATTCAGAACAGACGGAGAGTATACGGACAGACGTCACCCCGAAAAGGTTTTCTTTACTCCAAGTCTTAAAGAAGATTTAGCACGGAGAGATTTTACAGTAAATGCCATAGCCTATTCTCCCTCAAAGGGCTTTGTTGATATTTTTGAAGGCGAAAAAGACATTTGTAATGGAATATTAAAATGTGTGGGAGAGGCGGAAAGGCGTTTTGAAGAGGACGCATTGAGGATAATGCGCGGGTTAAGGTTTATGGCTGTTTATGGATTAAAACCCGAGCCGAAAACTGCCGCTGCGCTCCACGAAAAAAAGCACTTATTAAAGGCTGTTTCTCCCGAAAGAATCAACTGTGAACTATGCAAAACACTTTGCGGAAAATCCGAGAATTTATACCTTGTACTTATGGAATTTTCCGATGTATTGGGAGAAGTGATTCCCGAAATACTGCCTAGTGTGGGGTTTGACCAAAAAACCCATTATCATAATTTAAATGTCTGGGAGCATACCGTAAAGGCAATTTGCAGTATTGAACCTGTGACGCATTTAAGACTTGCAATGCTGTTTCATGATTTGGGGAAACCTGCTTGCTATCAGTTTTATAATGAAGAAGGTCATTTTAAAGGTCACGCCTCTATCAGTGCAGATATTTGTGAAAAAAGAATGGAGGAGCTGCGCTTTGACAACGAAACCTTTAAAACCGTACTGTCCCTTGTAAAACGTCATGATATGATAATGAAGGACGACCCTGTTGTTATTAAAAAGCAGCTTAACAAATACGGCGAGGAACTTTATTTTGATTTACTGAAAGTACATATAGCCGATGATATGGCTAAAGCACCAACGGCACAGGGAAGAATAGCAGGTTACAGAGCAGCGGAGGAAACCGCAAAAAAAATTATCGCCCAAAAGGAATGTTTTTCTCTTAAAGATTTGGAGGTAAACGGGAATGATATTATAGAAATGGGCTATAAGGGCAAAGAGGTTGGAAATGCTTTAAATTTTCTGCTTGATTCGGTAATTGAAGGAAAATGCAATAATGATTTTGATTCTTTAACAAAGTATCTTGTAATAAATAAAGAAAAAGTGTAAATAATTGAAAGGAAGTGACTTTTATGTCATCGGTAGATATCGGAATAGATCTTGGAACTGCAAATACCATTATCACTATCGGAGGAAAAGGAGTGGTGGTAGACGAGCCAAGCGTGGTAGCTTATGACAAGAAAAAGCATCAGGTTCTTGCAGTTGGGGCGGAGGCGTACAAAATGCTGGGACGCACTCCCGAATATATTGTTGCTGTAAAGCCCTTAAAGGACGGAGTAATTTCCGACAATGACACTACCGAAGCCATGGTAGCCGCATTTATCAAAAAGGTCAGCAGCAGTATGATGCTTAAACCCCGCATTATTCTCTGTGTGCCCTCGCTTATTACCGATGTTGAAAACCGTGCGGTAATAGAAGCGGCTCTTTCTGCGGGCGCAAGAAAAGTATTTATTATCAAGGAGCCTATTGCGGCACTTATAGGCGCGGGGATAGATGTTTCTAAGGCAAAGGGAGCCATGGTTGTTGACATAGGCGGAGGAACCACCGATATTGCCGTTACTTCTTTTAATGGTATAGTTCAGGATACCTCGATTAAAATAGCGGGGAATAAATTAGACGAAGCGATAATAAAATATATTTCAGCGAAGTATAAAATAATTATAGGCGAAAAAACCGCAGAACAGGCTAAAATGCAGATCGCTAATGTATTCCGCCCCGATCCCGATAAGAAAATGATTGTCAAAGGGCGCAGCCTGTTGAGAGGTCTGCCCGAAAGCTTGGAGATAAGCGAAAAAGACGCTTATGAGGCTGTTATTGATTTAGTGAACGAAATTATTGCGGGAATACGGAATGTGCTTGAACACACACCTCCTGAGCTGGTGGGAGATATTCTGGCAAGCGGAATAGTGCTGACAGGCGGCGGAGCATTGCTTAAAGGTCTGGATAAACTGATACAAGAGGTTATCGGCGCTCCCTGTTATGTGGCTGACGATCCTCTGAAATGTGTGGCAAAGGGAGTGGAAGCTGCATTCGGGCTTTCAGATGAGCTTCTTGACGGTTTTGAGAAGATATCTCTTTACAGATATAAGTAATTCGGAATAGATTTGATTCTAAATTAGGATATTAAGGGGGAAATGAATGAATGGGATATTAAGTTTTTTTGAATATGCCGTCCACGGTATAAAGCGTATATCAAAGCGCTTTGAAAACGATAATCTCACAGCTTACGCGGCTCAGGCGGCATTTTTCATCTTTATTTCCATTTTCCCCTTCTTAATGCTTTTGCTTAGCCTTTTGAAATATATTCCGATTTTCAGCAGTGAAAATATTGAAAATTGGACATCGGACTTTATTTCTCCACAGATAGGTGAATTGCTGAAAAGCATTTTTGCCGAGGCAGGGGAATACGGTTCGGGAGCCATAATATCCATTACCACCATAGCTGCGCTTTGGGCGTGTTCAAAGGGAGTTTTGGGCATAATTTACGGACTTAACTCCATTTATAAGACCACAGAAAACAGAGGTTACATTCGGTTAAGGATAACCGCTGTGATTTATACCTTGGGTTTGATAGCTGCGCTTACAGTGGTTCTTATCCTTATGGTGTTCGGCAACAGAATTCTGGCTCTTTTGCCTGTAATAGAATCCGTTGTCAGTTCGGTAAGAATTATACGGTGGCTGATTGCTTTCGGATTTTTGATATTGTTTTTTATGTTCCTGTATACCGTAATACCCGACAGAAAAACCAAGCTGAAAAACGAGCTTCCGGGGGCGGTAATAAGCGCGGTAGGCTGGATAGGTTTTTCGGTGCTTTACTCCTTTTATATTGACAATTTCGGTAATCAGTCAAAGCTGTACGGAAGTCTTACGGCAATTATTCTGTTTTTGCTGTGGATATATACTTGTATGATTATTTTGTTTGTGGGAGCGGAATTAAACGATATTCTGCGTGTTAACGATTTTTCCCGCATTGTGGGTCATGTAAAGACTTCTGATAGGACTAAAAGAATACAGGCTAAAATAAAAAAATAGGACGGCAAGGTCATGTTTGCCGTCCTTATCTGTTTTTCCTTTGAATTATCCTAATTTTAAGCTTGCCACAGCATTCAGGGAACTGTCAGCTAAATTTCCCGACTTGTATTCATAATAAGCCTGACTGCCTATCATCGCAGCATTATCTCCGCATAATGAGATCGGTGGAACATACAGCTTTAAACCGTGAATATCCGCCTGTTTTGACAGGCTGTCCCTTAAACCGCTGTTTGCGGCAACTCCGCCAGCCAAAGCCACTGTTTTGTAGCCGTTATCCAAAGCAGCTTTAATAAACTTAGTGGTGAGAATATCGCAAACTGTGTGTTGAAAGCTTGCAGCAAGGTCGTCGACATCTATTTTTTCGCCCTTTTGCTCAGAATTATGAACCAGATTTATCACTGCGGTTTTTAATCCCGAAAAGCTGAAATCATAAGGATTTTCTGTCTTGGGTATAGGAAGCTTGTATCTTGCAGGATCGCCTTTTTTTGCTGCATTGTCAATGTAAATACCGCCGGGGTAGGGAAAGCCCATAGATCTCGCCGCCTTGTCGAAGGCTTCTCCCGCCGCATCGTCAAGAGTTTTTCCTATCGTTTCAAATTCCGTATAGCTATTGACTTTTATTATATGAGAATGACCTCCGCTGGCTACAAGACACAGATACGGCGGATCCAAATCAGGGTGGGCGATATAGTTGGCAGCAATATGTCCTTTTATATGGTGAACAGGTATCAGGGGTTTGTTCAAAGCAAGAGCAAGACTTTTTGCAAAGCTCACTCCCACCAGAAGCGCGCCGATAAGCCCGGGAGCGTAGGTAACGGCAATTCCGTCACAGTCCTGTAAGGTCATTCCTGCTTTTTCAAAGGCTTCTTCACATACGCCGACGATGTTTTCACAATGTCTTCTTGATGCAATTTCGGGAACGACCCCGCCGTAAAGCTTATGTTCGTCAATTTGTGTTGCCACAATGCTTGAAATTATTTTTCTTCCGTCCTCTACTATTGCGCAGGCTGTTTCATCACAGGAGGATTCTATTGCAAGTATTTTCATTTTTGTTTTCCTCTTTTGTGTTATTTTCTTCTTTGTTATTGTACCATTTTGCAATGTAAAATGCAACCATTAAAGACAAATTCATTACTTTAAACATAATCATGGTTTTTTCGGGGATTAAAAAATAAAAACCGCAATATAATGCGGTTTTTATTTGATTGGAGCTTTAGCGTAAAAAAACCACCGGCTCTGCCGGTGGAATAAAAAGCTTTAGCAAAATAACAACCTCCGATATGGTATAATAGTAACGGTTTGACAGCCGCGTTACTATTGCGAATACATAAAGGAGGTTATTAACAAATGAAGAATGAAATAAAAACATTGTCACACTCAACATACAGATGTGAATATCACATCGTATTTGCACCCAAATATCGTCGAAAAGTGATATATGGACAATTGAGGGCAGATATAGGTAAAATACTCAGAAAGCTGTGCGAAGAGAAAAAAGTAGAAATAATAGAAGCAAATGCTTGTCCTGATCATATTCACATGCTTGTAAGTATACCACCATACTTAAGTATAGCACAATTCATGGGATTTCTCAAGGGTAAAAGTACACTTATGATATTTGACAGACATGCAAATTTAAAGTACAAGTATGGAAGTCGTCATTTTTGGTGTAGAGGGTATTTCGTAGATACGGTGGGACGGAATGAAACAGCGATAAAAAAATATATTCAAAATCAGATGAAAGAAGATTATGAAATGGATCAAATGACGTTGAAAGAATATATTGACCCGTTTACGGGTAGCAAGAAGTAAAAGGCAAAAAAGACAGCCGCTTTAGCGGCTGCCCGTGATATTAATGCTATGTCAAGCCTTCAACGCCCCTTTAGGGGTTGAGCCTGTAATTCGCCCTTCTAGGGCGCATGCAAACCACCACTTCAGTGGTGGTTTTGATATGTCTAAACGCTATAAAAAAGATTTCAGCGGTGTGATGGGCAAAAAATAAAACTCGACCGAAGCCGAGTTTTATTGGGTCCAGCGTCACGCTGGTGTCAAGAGACTACGAAAAAGATATTTTTGCATTTTCGGCTGAGGGATTTGAACCTGCGTAAAGTTATCCCTTACTTTTACTACTCATCAATTCACATAACGGTTTGAATTCCAATGAATCGTCTATTTTTTCTTCTATATATTGTCCATCTTCCCAATATGATTTAAGTCCGTATGCTTTAATATGATGATAAGATGCATCGCTTGTTAGCAACCTGTATTGATTATCTATTATTTCAAGCGCAGCGCAATTTGAGATAGATAGTCCTATTTCATTACTGATTTTCAATAAATCTTTTACATTTTCTAATCTACCTGGTTCGTCACAATGCGGAACAAATAATCCATCTACAAAGCCCAAACATTTCATACTAATTAATGGCTGATCATCTCCAAATTTTATTTTCAATGAATCCGAAGAGCATTCCTTAAACCAACAGTTTGCGCCTGCTGAAACACCACACATAACTTTTCCGGCTTCCCATGCTGCTCTCAAAATTTTATCAAATCCGGTATCCTCCCATAATTTTATCATATCAAGAGTATTTCCGCCACCTTCAAAGATTATATCTGCCCAATCTATAAGACTTTGGACATATTCTTTGTCAGTTAATTTGTCGCTTTTCAAATCTTTGCATGGACAACCATACATTTTTTGATATATATCAACCATAACTTGAAAATATCCTTCTTGTCTTTCAAGTGGTTGTGAGTGAGCAATTAAAAGAAAATTCGGATGCTCTTTTCCAGTCAACTTAATTATTTCTCTATCTTGATTTTCTAATTCGTATGGATATCTTGTGCCATCTGATTTTAGTCTGCCATTTTCTCCGCCACCAATAGCAACTATTTTTTTACTCATTTCAATCTCCAAATATATGTTCAAGTTTTAATATTTAATCTCCGCCTAAGAATATATTGTCTGCATTATATCATAATCATCTGCTTATAGCAACAAGTTAAAAGAAATCATTTTGAGTCTACTTTACAAATATAAATTAGACCGTGTGTTAAGCAGAACAAAACAAAGAAAAAGCCTTGAAACTACGCTGTTTCAAGGTTTTTCGTGTGGTGGAACCGGCGAGAGTCGAACTCGCGTCCGAAAGCCAATCCGCTCACATTTCTACATGCTTAGTTTATCTATTAAAATTCCCTCACATCACTCCGATAAACAGGATCAATGCTTGGTAGCCCTTTAATTCCTTATCAGCTGTAAGGCTCTCACTGATAAAGTTCACTGCTCATCGACGCCCAAGCCCAAGCCGCAGTACTCTCGGGGTGGGCGGCAGCTGCGATTAGGCAGCTACGAGTTCAGATCTATTATCTGCGTTTAATTTTAAAATTGCCCATTATTAAAGAGTTTAGGCGAACTCTGCATGCTTAGCGAGGTTCACAGCCCCCGTCGAAACCTTTACGATCCCTTTGTGAATACATATTATATACGATTTTAATTAAAAAGTCAATAGTTATTTATAACTTTTTTGATAATTTTTTCTTTGTTACACACAACCTCATACTGTGTAAAGAGTAGGATTTTTAGCATCTGAGAACATTTTATCGTTTCAAGGTATCAAAATTTCAAGGTATCTAAATTTTGCCTTGCAAAATCCTCCTTTTATGATATAATGTTATACAGGAATATTTTGTCTAAACGGAGAGGAAAAATGAGCATAGATAAAGAATATGCAGCAACAGAAACAAAAAGAGCGCTGCATTATGTTACGGTATTTTTAAAATGGCTGATGTTAAGCTTGATCACAGCTATGGTGTGCGGCGGTGCAGGCTGTCTGTTTCACCTTTTGATTGAAAAGGCGACAGGACTGCGTGAGGAGAATAATTTTATTTTGTACTTTCTTCCATTGGCAGGAGTTTTGATAACGGCGCTTTATCACCTGTTCAAGCTTGAAAAAATAGACGGCACAAACTATGTTATTGACTCTATACGCAAGGACGGTTCTGTGCCATTCACTATGGCTCCCGGAATACTTATCGCCACGGTTTTGACACATCTGTGCGGCGGCTCGGCGGGCAGAGAGGGAGCAGCCTTACAGCTTGGAGGAAGTCTTGGTTCAACCTTGGGAAAAATGTTTCGGCTTGACGACAAGGATATGCACGTAATAGTTCTTTGCGGTATGAGTGCGGTTTTTACGGCTCTTTTCGGTACGCCGCTTACCGCCGTTATCTTCGTTATGGAAGTAATCAGCGTTGGTGTGATCTATTACAGCGCAATAATGCCCTGTGTGTTCAGCTCGGTTTTTACATATCTCCTGACCCTTATTTTAAATATGCATCCTGTCAGCTATAAATTGGTAGCTGTGCCTTCGGTAACTCCAATAAGTCTTCTTCAGAGCATAGCCCTTGGCATAGTTTTCGCTATGGGCAGTATTTTGCTTTGCTTGTCATTTTCCAAAGGGGAAGGACTTCTCCATAAAGCCATAAAAAACGATTATATAAGAACTGTTGCGGGCGGTGCGGCAATCATTGGGCTTACCTTACTTTTGGGTACTGACTACAACGGCTCCGGAATGGGAATAGTTGACAATGCCATACTAAAAGGCGAAGCGCGTCCCGAAGCCTTTATTCTGAAAATCCTCTTTACGGTAATAACCTTAGGCTGCGGCTATAAGGGCGGTGAGATCGTACCTACATTTTTTGTGGGAGCGACCTTGGGCTGTACCGTTGCACCGCTTTTGGGCATGGATCCCGGATTTGGCGCGGCGTTGGGGCTTGTGGGACTTTTCTGCGGCGCTACAAATGCTCCTTTGGCTTCAATTATGCTTAGCATTGAGCTGTTTGGGGTAGAAGGACTGCCCTTTTATGCAATAATCTGCTCCACCTGCTTTATGCTTTCGGGATATTACAGCCTTTATAAATCGCAGATCATTGTTTATGATAAGCTGAAAGCCATATTTATCAACAGAAATACAAAATAGGAGGTGCAAAAATGAATTATAAAAACGACATCATAAAGCTTAAACGCAACAGTATCACGCTATCTATTGAAGAGGGCGGAAATACTGCTGCGGGCGCAACGCGTTTCGGCGGTGTTCCCGATGTTCCAAAGGATTTTCAGTGGCCATATTTTAACACAAAAACATTTGATGATGAAGAAGAAAAACCCCGTCCTCTTGCATTTCTTGCGCAGTTTAACTGCGAAGAGATCTCAAAACATGATACAGAACATTTACTTCCCGATAAAGGCTTGCTTTCTTTTTTCTATGAGCTGGATTCTCAGCTGTGGGGATTTGACCCGAAGAACAAGGGCTGTGCAAGAGTTTTCTGGTTTGAAAACACAGAGGATTTGGTTCCTGCCGACATTCCCGATGACCTTGATAAAGTAAATACCTTCAATGCTTTAAAAATAAAAGCCAAATCGGAACCGTCATACCCTTCATTTGAGGATTTCAGCCTTACCCGCGATAATATGATAGGGCATTGGGACGAGTATGATATGTCCATGAAAGGCTTATGCAAAGAAGAGGACAATATTCATAAGCTGTTAGGTTGGGCAAATCCCATTCAGGGCAATATGACAATGCAGTGTGAGTTGATAAAAAGAGGGTATTACTTGGGCGGCTCATGGGATCATATTACTCCACAGGACAGACAGGAAAGTATAGATCATTCGGGAAAAGAATGGCTGCTGCTGTTTCAGCTTTCTTCATTCGGTACAGATTCTACCGAGTTATGTTTTGGCGATGAAGGCAGCATATATTTTTATATTCACAAGGACGACCTTGCAAAAAGAAATTTTGACAAATCTTGGCTAATTTTGCAGTGCTTTTAAACTGCTCATTATTAAAACTATTCAGGAGATATTATGGGACTTAACATTTTTAAAAAGGATAACCCTAAAGAAATCACTTTGGAAAATGCTGACAGCTATGTTGTAAATAACGTACTTCACAAAATGCTGGGAGTAAAGGATATAGTAAAGGGTGACAGCCTTTACGTTCCGCAGTGGGAAATGACCTTAACTCCAAAGGTGGTGGAGTTAAGCGACCGCCAAGCCACCTTGAACATCTTTATGAATTCTCCCAAATGGGGAAATGAGCTGTTCGAGTGTGCATCGGCTCTGGGAAAAGACGCCAAGACTGCCATAGGAACAGCTTGCGGATCATTTCTTTTCTCTTTTGTTCAGGGCTTGGGAAAAATGGAAAGGGACGAGGATCCCGACGTCTTAGTAACCGAGCTTGATGGTCAGAAGCATAAGTGGAAAGCATACAAAAGCGATTTGGTGGGCTTAGGAGAATCGGTGGCAGCTTATGTGGATTCTCCCGACTTTTATTGGAGACTGCTCCGAGATGATATTATAAAAAGATTGGGCAATCAAAAGCTGTGCTATGTAAAAATCTATGTAGCTAAGACAGATACGGAAATAATAGGTGAATGCAGAATTGACGACGTAAAAAACGAAGAATTGAGCGAGATCGTTGCTCAATCAGCGGCAAATTGGGATATACAGCAGTTTGCATCACAGAAAATGTTTTTCTTTATAAAACAGCAGGAGGACACTGTTATACCTTACCCATACCGGGGAGGTGAGGGCTTTGAGGTGTTAAAAAGCAAGGTAAAAACCGCAATGGAGCTTTTTTATCAATGTGAAACAGAGGAGCAGTTTGATACCTTGATCCCAAGAACGATTGAAAAGATAGGCGACCCTATTTTATCGGAAAGCTGTTTGTCCTTTATTCCCGAAATATGTGCAGAAAACGCTTTCTATGAGGTCAGCTATTCCGAAATTCTGGACATTGCGCCCGCCGGACGGGAGAAGATCTCATGCTATAAAAATCAGCTTTCTGACTATTATTTGATACAAAGAGCGGTCCTGACCTTGTTTTCTTCGGGAATTTTCGGAAAAGATACTGATGAGATATACAAAAAGTACATAGGTTACAGTGCTATAGGACATGCTGTATCGTCAATACTCGAAAAGGGAAGCAAGCTGGATAATGTTAAAATGACTGCGCTTATATTTAATGTCAGCAGGAATTTTGTAATCAGGTAATTGGAGGAAAGTGTGTTTACAAAAGAAGAGATAGTTTTTGAATTGAAAAAACAGCTTGCTATTGATCTTAACTGTAAATCGGAAGATTTTGACTGCGAAGAAAATGTTTTGACCGTATCCGCAAAAAATGAGGGCAGACGGGTATACAGCGAGAACAGGGCTTTTTTCTCAATGGCGACAATGGGGAAAAATGCCGTTGTTTCCGCCGATGAAATACTGCACCCGTTTTTAAATGATTTCATTAAGGACAAAAAGGGAATATGGCTGTTTGAACGGCATAACCTGTTTGAAATAGAATCGGAGCTGCAAAAACACGGTAAAACACTTTTTCAGACGCATCATCTGTTTCTGCCCGATATTAAACCCTTGACTATCAAGCCTGATTTTGAAGTGAAATGGTTTGAAGAAAAGGATATAGGGCAGTTTTACGGCGACAAAAGATTCCCAAATGCATTTTGTGAAAAGTACGAGCCGAAGCGCCCCGATGTGCTTGGTGTATGCATCGTTCTGGATGATGAAATAGCAGGAATGGCAGGATGTTCCGCAGATTCCAAGCTAATGTGGCAGATAGGGATCGATGTGATGCCAAAATATCGGGGAAGGGGAATAGGTACCGCTCTTGTGGGGCTTTTAAAGGAAGAGATTTTTAAAAGAGGGGCTATTCCTTTTTACGGTACGGGGCTGGCTAACATTCACTCGCAGAATATTGCATTGAAGTGCGGATTTTATCCGGCTTGGGTGGAAATTGAGAATGTTTGAGCTTGATAGTTTTTAATAGCTCTATAAAATCGATATAATCTATAACAAAGTAAAAAGCAATACTGTATGGCAAAAGTCGTACAGTATTGTTTTTCGTTTTTTCAAATCTTTTCCCCGCAGTTTCCACAATATATATGTTTTTTCTTGTTGACAAATTTGCAATTAGGGCATTTTCTGTATATTATATTGGGTATCCAAAGCAAAGCTACGCAGATTGAGTATAATAAATAAAATTTCCATGGAAAAAACTCAATGAAATAAGAAAAATCTACATTTATATACGGGTCATTTAAATCTGGATTATTTAATAAAAATAATATATTGTAGAGTATTTCATTTGATATTGGTAAAATTATCATTGCGAGCAACACAATAATTTTTTTATTTTTTGCTCTTATCAAAAAAATTGTAAATATTGTGATAAGACAAAAAATAATATAAAATATTGGAAAATAAAAGTTGCTTGATATATTCTTCCAATCAAAAGAAAATAAAGAATTAAAAATTAAACAGCAAATTAGAATAATTGTAAAAATTAAAGTCAGCTTGTTTTTTTCTAAAGGAAAAAAAGCAAAAATAATGTAAGGAAAAAGACTTAATGTTGAATTGACGGCAAATGTGAGATAATCAAATATACCATAATCATCAAATATATCGTAAATAATGTATGTGTGAATTTGATTAATGAAGTCATATATCTGCAAAAAAAGTAAAGATGCAATAGATATGTAAAACCCTATTATTAGCCACTTGTTTCCACAGAAATACTTTAAGGCCTTTTTCAAAAGTTTTCACCTCTTTTTAGTTTGATTTCGGAGTTTTAGATTTACCACACTTAGTGCAAAAATTAAGTACATCATTATTTGATGTTCCACATCCTTCACATACCCATGAACTGTCAGAAATTTTTATTTTATTGCTTGAATTTTTTGCCTCTGAAACCTGTATTTTACCTTCCTTTAACAAATATAAATTGTTTGCAATTTCAATGAAAAGACCCCAAACCGCATGAACAAAAATTACAGCTAATAACCCGCTGATAAACACAATCCATGCATTTGAACCTAAACGTTTATCATCAGCCAAAAATGCGGTCAATATTATTACAGAAAATAAACAAGTTATCATACTGAAAATAAGTAATCCTTTATTAAATCTTATCCATTTGTCGCTCATACTTTCCTCCCAAAAAATAAAATATATAGTAAGTTTTATTGCATTTTTTCATCACGTTTTTTAGCACATTTTTTGCAAATTCGAGCATCATTATCATAAGCACGCACTTCTTTTTCCGATGAAAATGCAACATAATTGTTATTGGTTTCCGGTAAACCGTGACTTGGACAATACCCTTCAATGTGAAAAATATGACTGCTGCGATTTAATATATAGGGTTTTTTCAACTATTACACCCCCTCGTTTTTTTATAATGACTATAAAACAGTAAATTGAAATAATATCCCAAAATGGGATATTTTGTATTATACCATATTGGTATAATATTGTCAAGGGGGTGACCGTCATTTTCAGATTAAAGGAACTGCGAAAAAAGAAGAAAATATCACAGGTCAAAATGGCTATTGATTTAAATATGAATCAAAATTCTATTTCAAGATACGAAAATGAAGAAAGGGAAGCGGACTACGAAACGCTGATTGCTATTGCAGATTATTTTGATGTTTCAATAGACTATCTTTTAGGTCGAACCGATTGCCCCAAAATGAATAAATAACAGAAATATAAAAAGCCTTGAAGGAAACGCATTTGTTTCTCCAAGGCTTTTTACAAGCTGAGCAGTTATTTTAAATATTATGGAAAAAGAATTACACCATTACTTTCTTTCAGCATACGTTCCGCAAAGCTTTTGACATAGCTGCGCCTTTCGTCATAAATTTTTTGACTGATCTCAAAATGAATGACGTTTTCTGTTGTTGAAAATTTGCTGTCATCAAGCAGCAAATATGCGGCTTCGATCATAGACATTTTTTCTTTTAAAGCATACTGAAAATAATTCCATACCTCAAAGGTTCCGAAGTGGTCAAGAAGATCGGCGTCTTGGTGAATTTTTTCTTCAGTTGAAAGGTCGGCTTTTGTGCGGCTGTCGTGTACGGAGATTATTCTATGTATTTCTTTTAGTTCGGCTTCGGAGCATAAACCATGCAATAAAGAGCAGGTCTTTTCTGCGCCTTTCTTTTCGTGATGCTCTTCGCCGTTGCTTATGTCGTGAAACCATGCCGAGACGGTCAAAATTTCCGTATTTCCCGTATATCCGATTTTTGGGCAAAGCTGTTTAATTATTTCCGCCGTACGCTGACCATGATAGTATTTGTTCCCGGGTTCTTTGAAGGGGTGACTTGCCTTTGTTTTCATTTCTCGGGCGGCAATTTCCGAAATTTTATGTAAGTCCATTGTTTTATCCTCTCTTGTTTTTACCGAATTTCAGCCAGCATCGGAAAAGGCAAAGCCACTGTATATAAGAAATATCGCCTGTCTGCGGGATTTGAGGCAGTTTTTCCAATTTTAAAGCGGTTGAAATCTGCTTTTTTGTCATCAGGGAACGAGAGCCAAAGAGACCTTTTTGGTTTTGCTCTAAAAATGCTTTGAAATCATCTCTTTGGGAGCAGGGAATATCGAATGTTTCCTTTAGCTTCATTTCCAGCATAACTACATCGGTATTGGGTGCAGGGTGAAAATCGTTTCTGTTGAAATGCCATATTATATTTGAATTGAAGAATGGTTTTAAAAGCAGGGAATTGATATTATCTTTGGGAAGTCCGCAAAAACGTTTTGCTGCACCTTTCTCCATAATAAGCCAAATGCTTTCGGGTGGATTATTCGCAGAGGTTAGCTTGCGGATTATTTCGGTGGTTTTTGAAAAGGGAATATTTGCAAATACCTTATATGGATAGGACGGCAGCTTGGATTTGAGAAAATCTCCGCGATACAGCCTTACATTGTCGTTAAGCTGTGGTTTAAGCTTGGAATATAGCTTTTCGTCAATCTCATAAGAGATAACCCTTTTGCATTTTTCCGAAAGAGCTTTGGTGATATGACCTTTTCCCGCTCCTATCTCAAGAACTGTGTCGGAGCTTGTTATTGTGGTTTTTGAAATAAGCTTGTTTATTATTTTTCGTCTTGTTAAAAAATTTTGTGATACCCAATAGGGCAGATTTGACCCTTGATTTTTGGACATAAAAATACACCTCATATTGCAAAATTTGTTTATTACGCAAAAAGGCATCGCTATACCGCATTAAATTCGGGTAAGCTATGCAATTTAACGAATACGACAAATTCTGTTAATCATGGGTGTACCTCAAATAATGTATAAACGGATTCTTAAAAGCTTGAAACCGTGTTATTAGCTTTTGCTGATTTATTTTAGCATAGTTTTTATTATTTGTCAACAGATGTCGTGATTTTTCTTGCATATACAGTATTCATTGCGTGCTTATGAGGTTTACCGCCCGAATTGCAGTCAAATACCGTTTCAAAGTTTTCTTCGATAAACCAGTCGTGATACAGCATAAGAAGCTCTCCGCTTTTCCAGTTGTAACGTGAAGTGTCCTTATCGGGAGGCACAGGAACAAAAGGCTTTTCTACAAACACATTAAATGTGTTTATACCGTTTTCCTTGGTGTGGAGCTTGTAGTTTTCAATTATTTCCTGTCGCAGCTCGGGTTTGATGAAATGAAAAACGCCGCTTGAAAAGAGTATATCAAAATCCTTTTCCAATCTGAAATCCAACATATTTGCCTTAAATGCGTCAACATAAACTCCCGCCTTGTCGGCAAGTCTTTTGGTTTTTTCTATGCCGCTGTCAGTTACATCAAAGGCACTGACGCTGTAGCCGCAGCGGGCAAGAAAAACAGCATCCTTTCCTTCGCCGCAGCCTATGTCCAATACGTTTATCGGTTTTGTGGGCGGCATCAGCTCAAGAATTTTAAGGCACATATATGAGGGCTTTACCCCCCAATAATATTTCTCGGAATTATAACGTCTTTCATAATCGCTTTCAACATCAAAGTTATGAGAACAACCCATCAGTCGGTCTATGCTTATATGAAGGATAGAAGCAATTTCGGGCAGAAGATACAGATCGGGAGAGGTTTGTCCGGTTTCCCACTTGCTGACTGCCTGATAGGATATGTTCAAACTATTTGCAAGCTCCTGCTGAGTCAGATTCTGTTCCTTTCGGTAACGGGATATGTTTGTGCCTATTGCTTTTTTGATTTCCATTGTTGATAATTCCTTTCTTATACGCTCGGCGGTTTCAAAAATATTAAATCCTTTCCGTTCTGAAATGTAGCTGCTTTGGTTCTTATCTGTATTTATTATAAAGATTATAAGCTTATTTTTCAATAACCGCATATTTGAGTTTTGCAAAAAAAATCAACCAACAGGCGAAAGTGTAAAAGTGTTAAAGTCATATTATTACGATGACTTCAGAGAAGAGCCAATTATAAAAACAGCACCAAGCAGATTAAGCTTTTCTGTTTGGTGCTGTTTATATTTGATTTACAATTTATCTTTTTTATAGCTTTACAATCAAAGCTTATTCACCAATTCCTTAAAATGCTTACCTCTTTCCTCAAAATTCTTATAAAACCCATAACTTGCAGCGGCAGGCGAAAGCACACAGCAATGCTTTGCCACATCAAAAGCCTTTGCCACCGCCTCCTCCATGTCCTTGACCCTGTAAATATTCGCCTTGGTGTTAAGCATATCGGCTATTCTGTAACCGCTGTCGGGGAGACAGATTATATTTTCAACCTTTCCACCATTAAGAAAATCAACCAGAATGTCATAGTTTATCCCTCTGTCCATACCGCCTATTATGACTGTATCGGCATTAAAGGTGTTTACGGCGCTGATTGTGGCAAGGGGAATTGTGCTTATGCTGTCGTTAATATATCTTACGCCGTTAACGGTCTTTACATATTCCATACGGTGTTCAAGTCCGTTAAAGCTTCTTACGGATTCTATCGCCTTGTCTAAATCACAGCCTTGGTGCAATGCGGCGCACAAAGCCATTCCAATATTATAAAGATTGTGCTTTCCCTCTAATTTCGGAGCAAGCTTTTCTATGAAAATCGGCTTTCCTTCAACAAAAATATCCTTGTCCGAAACATAAATATCCGCTTTTTCTTCCATAGAGGCGGTTATGTTTTTAAGGGCAGGGAAGCGATTTTTTCATTTTGCAATGCTTTATTATAAATTAAAACATCATGTTTCCCCTATGTTTTCCATAAAAGCCGTTATGGTATTTGTCAATTATTATTTAATTCTCAGATTTTTCTTGAAGAAAACAATTATTTGTAATATCATCATACCATACAGTTAAAATATTTAAATTAACTCTTTGCATTTTTTTAACCTTTCTTGAGGCTTTATACATAGTAGTATCAAGATATTCTTTTGGACAAGAATCTGTGTCTTCTGACTTTTTCATGATAGTCAAAGAGTTTTTATCATCATTTTCAAGAAATTTTAGATATTTAGTGTATAGTAACGGGCATTTATCTTTTATAAGTGATGGGATATCAGGATAAACAACCTTATTAACAATATCTTTCGCCCAATATCCTTTTACGGTTAAGTCTTCTGGATTTACAAAAATATGATTATAAAAATCAATATCTATAATGCAACCATGAATTTTACCTCTACCGCCAATTTTCTGTATTTGTTTTGATATTTGACGTTGAATATTCATATATTTGGTTAATGGATCATTTATATATAAAATAACTTTGTCCATATTTTCATAATAATAATTTACATCTCTCTTATCTAATTTCAATAATGAGCCTCCATGCATTAACGAAAATGAGCCGGTTTTTCCTTGGAAAATAAAGCAATAATATCCATGCTTTTTTAGCATATACAAAAATTTCACTTCTCTTGTAAAAGTCATTTGTATATTTTTTCCTCTGTAAAAATCATTATATTGAGAAGCGGAGATTTTATAAATTCCATCAGAATAATCTTCAAAACAGTCATAATCACAATCAATAAGAAAGCTTTTTAAATGAGGATTTTCGTTGTAATACCCAACCTGGTTGTCCGAATAAACCCTACAATCACCATCATCAAAGAACTCATTTCTATGTGTATGTCCACTTATATAAACAAATTTGTTTTTGTAATCAGGACATTCACACCAATTGTTTATAGGCATATGAGTGAAAACAATAACATTTTTATTTTTGAAGACAGGTGTTAAAAAGTTATATAAATTTTCAAATTTTTTTGTTTCTTGAATTTCATCTTGTCGGCTAATAGTAGATCTATATATTCCGTTGTTCGCATTAAACTCTTCGTCATATCCGGAAAAGCCTATACCGCCAAAAATAATAAACCTTGTGTTTAGCAGTTGATTTCTAAGTTGTTCGGGCTGACTTTTTAACACTCGTTCATAAGGTATTCTTATAAAGTTATTAGAAGAATTCATACAAAATAATTCGTTATGAATTAAGTACATTCCATTTTTTTCTATAACTTCTCTATATATCTCGATAATTTGATTTATTGGTTTGCCGTTAAAATTCCAGAATTCGTGATTCCCTAAAACAAAAAACACCTTAACTTTATCATTATATGACTGTAAATCTATCGTTTTTCTTAATAAAGTTATAAATAGGATGAAAAGGTCAAAATCAGACGATACATCTCCTCCTATAAGTAACATTTTACTGCTTTCATTAACTATGGTTTTGATAATTTTGTGTATTACATAAATTTTATCATTTTCGGATTTAATATTAAAGTTATGTATTCTGTGATCCAAATGAAGATCGGTTATATAAGAGATTCTTTTTAAATGAATATTTTCCTCTTCAGTATCATGTTTTAAAATATCTTTATTAGAATTTTGCATTAAATAATAATTTTTTTCTTGCTGTTCAGTATATTTTAGGGATAAATCTTCATTATACATCAAAGTATAATTGTCATAATTTATATTGAATTTATCACATAATCTACTTGTCATTCTTGCATTTGAAAAATCTATATTATTGTTTACTGCTAAATTTTCTAACCCATCACAAAAAAGTAAGTCTGCATTTGAAAGATCGTTTTTTAGATAAAATATAAAATCAAAAAAATAATAGGATTCAAATTTTTCTTCTTTTATTACTTCTCCTTTAAAACCAAGTATATACTTATATACATAAAATAAACCTTCATCACTGTTATATCCTTTATCTATCATAATTCTTGAATTAATATTATATTGTGGAGGAAGCCTTGTGCTTTTATCTATTTCGTATGATGAAAGATCTACATTTAATTTAATATCTTTAGATATGTCGCAATTTTTTAAATTTCCATTTCTATATTTTATAAATTCTTCAAATGAATTAAAATATCTTTTAGTTTTATTGAAATATATTTGAAGTGCGTTGTTTCCAATCACTGTTTCTTCACAGTAAAAATGAGTTTTTTCATCAAAGTATCCATATTTTTCAATTTTAATATTAGAATTTTTAAGTACATCTATATGTTCCATTAACTTTTGTTTTCTCTTATTAAATTTAGTTTTTGAGCCGCCACAAAATTTATAATTTTTTAAAACTTCCTCTACATCATAAATTGAACATAATGGATTAATTAACTTATATTCTGGATAATCTCCTAATGACATATACTTCATAATAGCAGTAAACTTATCTTTGTTGTTTATATCGCTAAAGATATAATTAAAAAAGAAAAAACAAAGATCCACTTTACAAATTGCTGTTTCTTTATACATTGTAACCGTTTGGAATAACTCATCATAATTGTTACAAGCATTAAATATTTTAATCCAATCTATACAATGTTGTTTTGTGTTTTCTGCTAAGTTATAATTGTCCAATTCTTCACTTGAAATTTCATTTTTTGTTTCCAAATCATGGCTAAAATCCACATCATCAACTGTTTGGGTTATAAATGAATCTGATTTTAAAAGCTTTGTGATATCAATTTTATTTTTTTCTATAAAAGAGCGATCCTTCTCAAAATTATAAAATTTATAACAACAATTAGTATAGATATCTCCATTAAGATAGTTAAAATACTCTTCAAAATTATCAAAGCATTTGTGATTAGAATAATATTGCTTAAATCCGTTAAAAAAAAGCTGCGTTTCAACAAAAAACTTATTGTTAATTATATCATATCCTTTTCTATAAGCTTTATTTGAACTTCCTATCATTTCTTTTGAAATATTTTCTGTTGAATTATTGATCAAACGCCATGAAATACCATTTAATGTGTCTTTAGCTAACATAATTCACCTTTCTAAAAAATATGTATAAAACAATTGTTTTATACAAGTTCATATTTGAGATATAAATTATTATTTATGCATACTTTTGTTGATCAAAGCCTATCCACCAATTCCTTAAAATGCCTGCCCCTCTCCTCAAAATTCTTATAAAATCCATAGCTTGCGGCAGCGGGCGAAAGCACACAGCAATGTTTTGCCACACCAAAAGCCTTTGCCACCGCCTCCTCCATATCCTTGACCCTGTAAATATTCGCCTTGGTGTTAAGCATATCAGCTATTCTGTAACCGCTGTCGGGCAGGCAGATTATATTTTCCGCATTTCCGCTGTTCAGAAAATCAACCAGAATATCATAGTTTATCCCTCTGTCCATACCGCCTATTATGACAGTATCAGCATTAAAGGTTTTTACTGCGTTGATTGTGGCGAGAGGAATTGTGCTTATGCTGTCGTTAATGTATCTTACGCTGTTAACAGTCTTTACATATTCCATACGGTGTTCAAGTCCGTTAAAGTTGCCAACAGCTTCCACCGCCTTGTCAAAATCGCAGCCTTGATGTAATGCGGCGCACAAAGCTATTCCAATATTATAAAGATTGTGCTTTCCCTCTAATTTCGGAGCAAGCTTTTCTATGAAAATCGGCTTTCCTTCAACAAAAATATCCTTGTCCGAAACATAAATATCCGCTTTTTCTTCCATAGAGGCGGTATTTTTTTTTGAGGAAAGGGAAGTGACTGATACGGTGTGCAGTGCTTTGTTATAGATCAGAAGATCGTCTTTTCCCTGATAACGGTAAATATTCTCCTTGGCAGCTTTGTAGGCGTTGAAATCAACATAGTGATCCAGATGCTCCTCATAAACGTTGAGCAAAACGGCGGTTCTT
This sequence comes from uncultured Ruminiclostridium sp., assembly GCA_964636555.1. GTDB lineage: Bacteria > Bacillota > Clostridia > Oscillospirales > Ruminococcaceae > Ruminiclostridium_E. The sequence goes on along the minus strand of CAZWRZ010000001.1, from coordinate 493,811 downwards.
GGTGAGGCTTTAACATATTCAAGCTGATGACAGGACATTTCCATTACAACAATGGTGTCCTTTTCCAAGGTGTTAACCACCGATAAAGGCGGAATGCCGATATTGCCTATAAGCACCGCATTTTTTCCGCAATAGTTCAGGATATGGGCAATAAGGCTTGAGGTGGTGGATTTTCCCTTTGTACCCGTCACTCCGATAGTGTAGTTTGGACAAAACCGTAAAAACAGATCCGTTTGCCCTGTGATTTTCTCTTTGTCTTTCTCGTCGATTTTATCCAAAAGGGCAATTCCGGGAGTTTTCATCACAATGTCATATTCTTTTATTGGGTCAAGATAGCTGTCACCGCTGTAAAGCCTATATTTTTTTACATCATCAGTGAAATTGGGATTCTGATCCGATATTCCGATCTCGCAGTCAAAATCCTTTATCAGATCAAGGGTTGACTTTCCCTCGCGGCCAAAGCCAAGGATAAGAACCCTTTTGCCGTTAAAAAAAGCTTTTAGTTTTTCTCTCATTTCTTCCTCTTATTTTAGTAAAGAAAGCAGTTCCTTTGGAATAAAGTTGTTTTCGTCAAAAAAGCTGTCCAGATCTTCGGGAGATCTGTCGGATTCATCACTGTTCATATAGTCCCTTAACAACAGCGGCAGATCTTGATTTTCCCTTTTCAAAGCAGCTCTGAACAAAGCGAGATTTATTTCCTTTTTAGTACCCACACATTCAAAGGGCTTGTTGTAATCCTGATACACCAAACCGTTGAACAAGTCCCGATATTCTTCCTTTTCCAGCATATTTTTGCCGAAAATCTTTATAAGCTCCTCATCGGGCAAAAACGCCGCCAGCATTATATAGACATAAAGACATTTTGCGCAGTCGGCGCACCAGGTGTCATTTTTTGAGCCTATATTACAGCTTTGAAAAACAGGGAAATATTTAGGGTAAGTGACGAACTTTTTAGCGATCTGCCACTCGCTCCAAGGTCTTAACATACTGAAATATTCGGGAACAGCGGAAAAATATGTTTTTGTATAGTATCTGAAATCCGCTTCAAATTCGGTGCTTTTGCTGTACTGATGATTTATTGAAGTACCGTTGATATTGGACTCGTTGGCGCTGCTTTCATTTGATAGAGCTATATACTTTTTTCCGTTGCAGTAAGCAAAGATCCAAGCGGAAAAGGCTATCACAGAGGAAATAGGGGTGTGTCCGTTAAGATAGCCAATGGCGTTCAGCTCTAAAAGCTGTTTGTCAATGGTGCGCCTTACTCCAATTATCTGACCGTCGCCGTAATCGGCAGTGTGAGCGCAGTTTAAGGTTGCCCCTCTCGGATTTAAAATATAGCAGGCGTTTTGGGCTTTGTATTCTTTCAGCAGTTCAAGAGTTACAACGCTGTCTTTTCCGCCGCCTACGGGGATCAAAAATCCCTCGCTGTTATTATTGTCGGAAAACTCGGGAACAGACTCAGAGGATGGAATAATTGTCATAAAGCTGTCAATATCGGTTTTGATTTCGTTTCGGTAGAAAAATTCGCCCAAGCCATTGAAATAAAGCTTTTTCCACCATTTTTTCTGCTCATCATTAAGCGCACCGCAGTTGATTTTTACCATAGGAGGGCAAGCGCATTTCCAATAGCTTACCAACTCTGACATTCCCAAAGAAAAAACTGCGTAGTCCAAAAGCTCTTTATTGGGAGCTTTTTTAATCAGATCGGGAGAAAAGCTCCATTTGGGAGTAAAGGAATAATCATCGATTTTAAAGTGAAAGACAAAGCTGTCATCATATATCTCGTAACTCTCGTAAATAAATTCTTTATGTTTTTCTCTCAGCTGCTGAAATTTATCCATAACTTTCTTCTTTCGGATTATAATATATGCTTCTTAACAAAAGCGTCAATGCTGTCGGGATCGGTTCTGTCAAAGGTATCGGAGCATTCCTTTACCTCCCAGTATTCGTTGTATTCCGTAAACTCTCCGGGACGCAAGGTCTCCAATGTTCCGAGAGATTCTATTTCCATAATGAACTGATTGGTATAGGTTTCATAGTTAACGGAATAATCAGGGTATTCGCCGTCTTTGTCAAAATCAAAGCGCTTTATAAACAGCTGTCCGCCGTTAAGATAAGCTCCCCAGCCGTCCTCGTTGTTTACGCCGATCTTGAACGCCTGTTCTCTGTCGGTCTGTGCAAGGGTAATGTACTTGTCGCAGATAAAAAATCTTGGGTCGCGAACATCGGAATAAGCCCAGAATACAGATCTTCTGTTGGACAACAATCCTGTGTCCTTGGTGCATTGCGGAACGATCTCCACACCGCCCTTTTCCGCAACGGTAAGGCACCATGGAGCCAGCTTTATTTCAAAGTCTGCTATGTTCTCTATTGTATGATTTACCGTTACCTTTGATGTACTTTCATCCATTGTAACGGTCATAGTGTGCCGCTCTCCTACCTTAACTCTGTCCTCGGGGCAAAGCTTGATCGAATTTCCCTTTATTTTATAGGGTACGGGGTGATTATCGGGAGTATAGCTTTCGGGATAGCTTTCGGGACTGCTCCAAAGTCTGTGTCCACCGTAAATGTACCAGTTTTCTTCGGTTTCAAAGAAATCATGGAGCTGCTTTTTGTCGTTAAAGCTGTCGCGGTTTATATCCTCACGGAAAATATTGTTTTTGCCGTTGAGTCCGTAGTAAATAACACGGGGACCCACATCAACGGTAACAATGACGGTTGCCGCTTCATTCTCCATTTTTATGCACTTTCCGAAGTTTTTATAGCTGATTTCCGAAAATTTTACGCTCATAATATTTTTTTCCTTTCATTTAATAAATTTGATTATTCTAAAATTATGGGCTTTGCGGTATAGTCTAATCCGCAGCCCAACCTTTTTTCAAGGGCTAAGGTGTATTGGTTGTCGCAGCGCTGTTCCAATCTCGCTTGCTTTTTGGTGTTGTCGTCTATCTTTTCAAGCTGGGAAAGGGAAGTGTTAATGGGAAGATCGCACTTTGCTGCCGCAAGAATTTCCTTTCCCTTGTTGTTCATACCTAAAATTCTAGCATAGGAAGGCTTAATTTTCAAGTCGTTTTTTGTAATTCCCAAAAAAGCGGACAAAATAATTCTTCTTATTCTTGCCAAGGTGTAGCGTTTTGTCTTAACAAGAAAATAAAGTTCGTTTAAGCTTGACGCAACGGAAACTGCTCTGTAAATTCGGTTTTCCAAACCCATAAGCACATTTGGAGTTTTTTCAAGCTCCGCTTGACTCATTGTCCTCAACTTAGACAAAATCACAACCTCAATATTGGATAGTGAAGCGGTATTGGAAAAGTCGCAGCCGGGAGCATACTGCGAAACATCGCCCTTTTCGGAAATGATTTTACGTATTTGCGAGGCGCTTAAAATATCTGAGGATTTGTTAATTTCGCTGTCATGAGGGGCGATAAATCTCTTGACTGTAACAGGCTTTATAAAAGAACCTATATCATCAAGAGCCTTGATGTACTCTATGGCAAGGGTATTGTTTGGCGCCGCCAAAGTTTCCAAAACATCATCGGTATAGAACTTTCCCATAGCTTTTTGCAGTGCAGCGGGATAGGTCATGCCGTTTTTCATCAGATTGTGGAACTCCTCGCTTTCCTGCGTATAAACAACCGCGCCTGCTGCCTCTCTGAGTTTATCAATATCTCCGCATTCGCTGCCGAAGCTTAAAGAATCAACACAGCCGAGAGCGTTAAGCAAATGCACCGCACCTTGGGCAAACTGCTCGGCACTCCCCAAGGCATAAGCCACAGGAAGCTCGATCACAAGGTCAATACCGTTTTTCAGCGCCGTTTCTGCGCGCTTATACTTGTCCACAACAGCTACATCGCCACGCTGAGTGAAGTTTCCGCTCATAACGGCAACTATATGAGTTGCACCGAATTCCTTTCTTGTTTGTTCAATATGGTGCTTGTGACCGTTGTGAAATGGGTTATATTCACATATTATTCCGCTAATGTTCATTTTTTCCTCCAATTTTTTATATATTGACTTGATTTTTTTGTAAAAATATTATAAAATGATTATGAAAGATTTCTTAAAGAAAGGATCATACAAAAATGAAAATTTTAGTAATCAACGCAGGAAGCTCATCTTTAAAGTATCAGCTTATCAATATGGACGATGAAAGCGTCATTGCCAAGGGTAACTGTGAGAGAATCGGAATTGACGGTCACATCACACACAAGACCTTTGACGGAAAAACGGTAAGCGAGGACTGCGATTTCCCCACCCACACCGAGGCCTTTGAAAGAGTTGTCAAGGCTTTGACAGAGGGAGAGGCAGCTGTTATCGGAAGTATGGAAGAGATTTCCGCTGTAGGTCACAGAATAGTACAGGGAGCGGAGGTTTTCAACAAAACCACTCTTGTTACCGATGAAGTAATAGATAAAATCGATGATCTTGCAGAGCTTGCTCCCGTACATAATCACCCTCACGCTCTTGCATTAAGAGCCTGCAAAAAGGTAATTCCCGCAAATGTTCCTCAGGCAGTAGTATTCGACACCGCATTTCATCAGACCATGCCCGAAAAGGCATATATGTTCGGTATGCCTTATGAGTGCTACGAAAAGTATCATGTAAGAAAATACGGCTTCCACGGCACATCTCACCGTTTTGTATCTGCCGCTTTGGCAGAAGCTATGGGCAAGGATATCAAGGATCTTAAGATTGTTTCCTGCCACCTTGGCAACGGTTCTTCCATTACTGCAATTAACGGCGGAAAATCCGTAGATACATCTATGGGCTTTACTCCCTTGGACGGTGTCATCATGGGAACAAGAAGCGGCTGTGTTGACCCTTCCGCTGTAACCTTTGTTCAGCAGAAGCTGGGTCTTGACGCTCACGGAATGAGCGAGTATTTAAATAAAAAGTCGGGATTCTTGGGAATCACAGGTATTTCCAGCGACAACAGAGATATAGAAAGCGCCGCAAAGGAAGGAAATAAGCGCGCTGCTCTTGCACAGGAGATGCTGGCATACGGAATCAAGAAGTATATCGGAAGCTATACCGCTGTAATGAACGGACTTGACGCTGTTATCTTTACAGGCGGTCTCGGCGAAAACTCGCCTTCCGTTCGCTTGAACGTATGCAAGGATATGGAATACCTCGGAATAAAGATTGATGAGGAGCTGAACTCCAAGGAGAGAGGCAAGCTGGTTAAGCTTTCCACAGCCGACAGCAAGGTTCAGGTTTGGGTCGTTCCCACAAACGAAGAACTTTTGATTGCAAGAGATACCAAGGAACTTTGCGGTCTTTAATTTCAATAAATAATGATTATAATAAAGCAGGCGAAAAATCGTCTGCTTTATTTTTATAGTGACAGTTTCTTATGTCATACTTCCAAAGAATCCAATTCGTTTGAAATATCTCTCTTAATAACGGAAGAAGTTTTTTTGCTTTCTTCCTTTGCTTTCGCCGCGGCAACAGAGTCACAATATATTTTATATCTTTTGATATACTTTTCGGCAGAAGGCTTTAACATATTATAGGATTGGCTGTCGCTGTTAAGAATTTCCTTAAACAAGGCTTCGATCCTTTGATCCATAATAGTCTGCAAACGGGACGCGGCGTATTGGTGAACTGCCGTCAACTCCTCATTTTTCAGCAAAGATGAAACAAAACCGATAAATCTGTTAAAATCCTTATATTGCAGGTAGTTTAAGGCAATCGTAATGCTCGAATAATAATTTTTATTGATAATATATCTTCCGTTCAGCGTTGTTTCACCCAGTAAAAGCGCGTTCAGCTCTTCATCGGACAAATGTCCTACCAAAGCCGCCGATTGCAGCATTTCAAAATCAGGGTATTTTTCGCATTTTTCCAGAACATTGATGGGCATGGAGCGCTTGCTCTTTGCATGGGAAGGCTTTTCGCAGTTATAAGCCACAGTGTCGGTATATTTGCCGTACAGTCCTTTTCTCGTTACAAAAAATCTTTCCAAAAGGGAATTTGGAACCTTGCTGAAGGGTATCTTAACACGGCAGGAGTAAAGACATGGCTCAACGTTCTCTTCTGCTTCGTCAGCGACGGGAGCAGTGTTGTTTTCCTGTTCACCCTCGGCATTTTCCTTGGGAGCAGCCTCGGCAGAGACAGAAGCCTTATAGCTTCTCATTTCCTCCTCGGTGCAGATGTACTTTATAGGCTCGATTACAAGGCACTTGATTTTTTTCTCCTGCATCAAAGCGGCTGTGACATCATAATGATTGGACAGCAAAGCGCAGAACATTCCTGTTAAATGAAAACACAGTCCATAAGCGCAGTCGTCTTTTTTTACCCTTTCAGAGGCGGATTTCATAAGCTTATCGCTGAATGAGCCAAAATTTTCAGTTGGCACAAGAAAAGAGGGAACAAGAGACCTTTCTTTTCTGCACACAGTATTAAAGGTACTTGAACCGCCGAATTCATGGCCTACCATATAGCTTGACCAGAAATAATTTCCTTCACCGTCTGTGGGGATCATATTAGCCTCATACACAACATACAAGCCCGATTTGATATAATCCAGCAAAGGCTGGAACGCTGCAGTAAGATTTTTGTTATTGAAAAAATAGTCCTCAACAACAGCCGCCACTCTCCTCGGAAAATCGCCGCACCTGTCCATGGTGGAAACTTGGGTTATAATCTTATTGGAATAAGGGTCGTTGATACTTCTTTGAACAATATTCAGCAAAGCCTCATTTCCGATAAAAAAGGTCTCTCTTATACCTTTATCCTTGTGCAGAGTGGTATCACAAATTCCAAAGCTGTTGGGACTGTTGGAAATTCCCACTAAGGTGTATTCCTTATTGTTTATCAGTATTGATTCAGAGGAAACGGAAGATTTCATTTTTTGATCCTACCTTTGTCTTACTCTTGCGGCAATCAGACCGAATACATCAGATTGCTGATTTTTGGGGATAAAGCTTTTGGGCAGCCAGAAAACGGATTTATTATCCCTTAATACAACAAGTCCCGCATGAGTTTCTATAAAGAAGTTAGCCTCACTCCACGGAATAAGGTCGCGTCCTGTATAAACGCTGCTTTCAACAGCAGCAAATCCTTCGGGAGCAACAACAACCGTTATTTCCTTAGAGGTTGCGGGATCGTATTTTTTGGTGGAATTAAACTTATGCCGTGCAATAATGCCAACCACCAGATATACCACAATAGAAATAATAATTCCAATAAAAACAGACAAGGGCAGGCAATACAGCCAATTCTCCTTAAAATCTCCCAATACGGTGACGAAAATGACAAATAAAGCGATAATCAGCAAAATCGTCATCAAAAACATATAACGTCCGAATCTTGCAATAACAAGGGCGATATTGCAGGAATTTATTACCTTTTCGTCATAAAAGCCCTTCATAATATACGCGTTATCGGGTGTCATATTTTGGTATAGGTATTTCAGCGGAAGAATACGCTTGTTGAATTTGTATCGGATCTCGGGGTGAACGGCTATTTGCCCCTCGATAATTGTTCTTACAGCCAAAAACTTGTCCTCGGATTCAAAAGCGTTCATTTCAATACTGTAGCTCTGATTTCCTGCAGTGACATTCAACATAGACAAGGTTTCGGAAACAGAGGTAACCTGACTCCACTCGTAAATATCGGGATTTACACCCTCTCCCTTCATAACCACAAAATAATCTCCGAATATGTAGGTCATTCCGGTCATAGGAGAAAAGACTTTTCGTCCTCTGACGCTTTCAAATGCCATAAGCGACTCCTTTATATAAAAGATTTTTTATTTATCATAACATACATTTAATATTATAACACAGATTTTTAAAAAAGGGAATATGCTAATCGGTAAATTTGACAAAATTATTAAAAAAATTATTCAGTATCTTGAAAAAAATTGTTAAATGCTTTATAATACTATAAGAAAAAGTAAATTTTACAAAGGGGAGACCAAAATGGCAGATAAAAAAATGGTTGAGGCGATTACCTCCCGTGACGAGGACTTCGCTCAATGGTACACCGATATAGTTAAAAAAGCGGATCTGATCGATTATTCCAGTGTTAAGGGCTGTATGATCATAAGACCTTATGGATATGCAATTTGGGAAAATATGCAGAAGATCCTTGATCAGATGTTTAAAGACACCGGGCATGAGAATGTATATATGCCTATGTTCATACCTGAAGGATTACTGAACAAAGAAAAAGATCACGTTGAGGGCTTTGCTCCCGAGGTAGCATGGGTAACTCACGGCGGAAATGAAAAGCTTCAGGAGCGTCTTTGTGTCAGACCCACATCGGAAACACTTTTCTGCGAGCATTACGCAAATATAATTCATTCTCACAGAGATCTGCCCAAGCTTTATAATCAGTGGTGCTCTGTGGTAAGGTGGGAAAAGACCACCCGTCCTTTCCTCCGTTCAAGAGAATTCCTGTGGCAGGAGGGGCACACCGTTCACGCAACTGCCGAGGAAGCTATTGAAGAAACGGAAAGAATGCTGAATATTTATGCGGAATTCTGTGAAAAAACATTAAATATGCCTGTTATAAAGGGAAGAAAGACCGAAAGCGACAAGTTTGCGGGTGCAGAAGCAACCTATGCTATTGAGGCTCTTATGCACGACGGAAAGGCGCTTCAGGCAGGAACCTCCCACTATTTCGGCGACGGATTTGCAAAGGCTTTTGATATAACCTACACCAGCAAGGAAAACAAGCTTGAATATGTATATGAAACCTCATGGGGCGTTACCACAAGACTTATCGGTGCAATTATAATGTCCCACGGCGACGACAACGGTTTGGTTCTTCCTCCTGCTGTTGCACCTATCCAGATCATCATTATCCCTGTCAATCAGCATAAGGAAGGCGTTCTGGACAAGGCAGGCGAAATTTCCGAAAGACTTAAAGGCAAATACCGTGTAAAGATCGACGACAGCGAAAACAGCCCCGGCTGGAAGTTCTCGGAATATGAAATGAAAGGCGTTCCTCTCCGTCTTGAGATAGGTCCTAAGGATATTGAAAATAATCAGTGCGTGATCGTTCGCCGTGATAACCGCGAAAAGACCTTTGTTCCTCTGGATAAGCTGGAGGAAACTATTGAACAGCTGTTAAAGGCTTATGGCGATAATATTTACAATATAGCCTATGAAAATATGGAAAAGCGCACCTACGATTGCACCACCATGGACGAGATCATTCAGAAGCTGAACGAAAACGGCGATGGTTTTGTCCGCGCTATGTGGTGCGGCGACGAGGCTTGTGAGGATAAGGTCAAGGAAGTAACGGGCGTTGGTTCAAGATGTATTCCTTTTGAACAGAAGGAGCTTTCAAATAAGTGCGTTTGCTGCGGTAAGCCTGCTAAGCAGATGGTATATTGGGGTAAAGCGTATTGATGATTTCGGGAGGTCAGCTTGAAAAGGAAAACAATTATATTGGTGCTTGTCATAAGCGCGATATTTATTGTAATATCTTATAATGTTGTCAATAATGTAATAGAGAAGAAAGAATTTGAAAATTCCTGCAATAAAGCTTATACCGATTTATTTGTCACTGAGCGGGATCGGGTCATGGAACTGTATGAAGGCTTTGGACGTGTTGTCAAAGACCCCAGCGAAGAACAGTATGCAAAATTGCTTGAAACAGCAGTCACCACAGAAACGGTTTGTGAGCAGACCTTCGGACAAAATTCCGATTTAGCCGGAACTTATGGAGCAGGTTTGGTATACTATGCAACCTTTTACCGAGATATTAAATCACAACTGAGCAAAAAATGCAGTACAGAGGTTTTACAAAGAATTTACGATCTTCTCGGTGAAATAACAGCATTATATGATCATGACCCCGATGTTACCGATCCAAGCGAACAGTTAAAAGCCGTTTCTCGGTTTTATTATTCAATATCTTTGCTGAATGAAGATATGATGCAGTTTTGTTGAAAGCTGATACGAAAATTATAAAAGGGACTGTCAATTTACGGCAGTCCCTTGATATTTTCAATCTTTGCGTGAAACACCTGTTTTCATGATCCACTTTGACTCATATTTGAAATTCTTAAGTGTCTTTTCTTCCATAGGCGTAAGTTTGACCTTTTGCGTAAGCTCATAAGACAGTGATCCAAGCACCGAGTAATACAAGTAAAAGCAAGCCTGACTTTGAGTAAAAAATATTCTTCTGCTCCACTTTCTTCCTCTTTCCACATAGTAGTATTGCCAAAGAAAGATTCCAAACCTACACATCACAAGGGTGTCCTCGGGTACACCGTTTATAAAAGAATAGTATTTTGGCGTAATACCCTTGGAACGAAATTCCTCTCTCAGTGTTTTCCTTGTGCGCTTTTTATCAGTTCCTATGCAGAGTAAGGGCCAGGGAAAGCTTTCTTTTAACACAGATAGCTTGTCGGGTATGCCATATTGGATATTATTTTGAAACCATTCTTTAGTATACACACCCCATTTGTGAAAAGTGTAAGGCATTTTCATTTATAAGCTCCAATTCGTCCTATTCGTATAGCTCAACTCCGATAATACTTTTAAAAGTTTTATAGATTTTTGAAGAGGTGTTCTTTATACTTATTACGATCAGATCTTCAATCGTTTTTTATCATTTGAAATAAAAGTTTTACCCTTCCAAAAACGCTTACTTGGTCAATTCTTCTTTGCAAGTCTTTGATGATCCAATCTTCAAATTTTCCGCAGCAATATAGTTCAGAATGCACTTGATCCATATAATCAAAATCAAGTATAAAAACCTCTCCCATGGCATTTCCGCGGCACATCAAAAGTGAGAGCATGGTGCAACCGGGAGTGCTGATAAAAATTCCTCCCGCTTTCATCTGATTTTGCATATCTTCAAGCTGCTTCTCCAGCTGTTCGTATTCGTCCTTCGAAGCATTATCCATTTTTTCAATTGCCAAATATTTTTCCGCAAATTGCCTCCACTGCGCATCTGTAAGAGAATGGTCAAGCATAGGCGGCAGGTCGTTTCGCAATGTAGCAGGATCGTTTTGCTGGCGCATTTCGTCAATAGACCAGATGCCATAATCGGCACCCGGACCGCCGTTGCCAAGCTCTGTCAGATACCGCACAAGAGGGATCGGCAGCGTCATACCGATCTCTTTTTCAAATTCTTTTATCTGCTGCATAGTTGCAGGAGGAGCAAAATCATGTAGGGGTGAAAAATTGTAGTTTAATACATTACGCGAATGAGCTTTTTTGACAAGCTTCTTTATTTTTTCGATATAATCCAAGATACAATACCCCTTTCCATTACTGATATAAATACTATTTGAATTTAATCTTCATACAACTCCACACCGACCAAACCCTTAAACACATCATAAATATGAGCATCAATGTTCTTCATTCTGATAGGCTTAAAACTGTTATCCACAAAAAAGTGCGCCGTCTCCGCAAGCACACGTATCTCATCAGTCTCCTTATCGGCAACACGGTAAGAAATCCTGAATTTCAACCCGTTAAAATCCTCCATTTTCATTTTAATGCACACCGTATCATTAAACCGCACAGCGTATTTGTACTGACAGGAAACGGACAAAACAGGGATCATTATCCCGTTCTTTTCCATTTCATCATAAGGCAGTCCCACCTGTTTTAAAAAATCTATACGTGCCTCTTCAAGCCACCTTACATAATTTGAATGATGCACCACTGCCATTTTGTCGGTTTCATAATACAGAGCGGTTCTGTAAAAAGGTTCTATCTTCATAGTATTATCTCCTGAAATCTTTGTTGTTTTTTTATTATTTTACCATATTGCAAGAATTTTTGCAACAATAATTGTAGGAAACTTCAAATTTTAAAAATAAAGCCATTTTCTTTGCATTTATATTTGAAAAATACTGAAATGTATGGTATACTGATTACAGAAAATGCAATTTTATTTTTAAAATTATTCATATTAAGGAGAGTATACGGATAAAATTCCGTATCATTGGCTGAAATGAAAGAACCCGAAACAAACAGAATCCCTACTTACAGCAATTTGTGTAAACAAAACTGTCAAATCAACCCCGAGCTTTACGAAAAGTACGATGTTAAAAGGGGACTGAGAGAAAAAAGCGGAAAGGGCGTTTTGGTGGGACTCACCAAAATTGCCGAGGTCAAATCCTATACCATTGACGACGGCGATATGATACCCTGCGAGGGTAAGCTTTATTACAGAGGAATAGATATAGAAAAGCTTGTGGACGGCTTTATAAAGGATAACCGCTTCGGTTTTGAGGAAACGGCTTATTTGCTTATGTTCGGCAATCTTCCCAATAAGGAAGAGCTGAAAAGCTTTAAAGAGGATTTGATTTTTTACCGTGATTTGCCCACCAGCTTTACAAGAGATTTTATTTTGAAGGCACCCAGCCACAATATTATGAATTCTCTTGCAAGGAGTGTGTTAACGTTATACACCTATGACGAAAACGCCGATTCCCTCAATATTGAAACTCTTGTTCGTCAATCACTGCAAATGATAGCGCGTTTTCCTCGGCTTGCAGTTTACAGCTATCAGGCATTGGCGCATTATTATCAGGAAAACAGCTTGTTTATTCATGCGCCTTCTCCCGAGCTTGGCACGGCGGAAAACATTCTTTATATGCTCAGAGCCGATAATTCCTTTACAGAGCTGGAGGCAAAAGTTCTGGATCTGGCTCTTGTTCTTCATGCAGATCACGGCGGCGGAAATAACTCCGGCTTCACCACAAGAGTTGTCACCTCTTCGGGAACCGATACTTATTCAACCATAGCTTCCGCATTAGGCTCCTTAAAAGGTCCACGTCACGGCGGCGCAAATATCAAGGTTGCCGAAATGTTCGAGGATATGATGGAAAAGGTTACGGATTGGGAAAGTGATGAGCAGATTTCTCAATACCTGAACGATATATTGGATAAAAAAGCCTTTGACAAAGCAGGACTTATTTACGGTATGGGTCATGCGGTCTACTCCATTTCCGATCCCCGCGCAAAAATCTTTAAGCAATATGTTGAAAGATTATCTCACGAAAAGGGAACAGAAAGAGAATTTGAGTTCTACAACCGAGTTGAAAGACTTGCTCCCGAAATAATCAATGCAAAAAGACATACATATAAGGCAATAAGTGCAAACATTGATTTTTACAGCGGCTTTGTTTATAAAATGCTGGAAATACCCAAGGAACTGTACACACCTTTGTTTGCTATTTCAAGAGTTGCGGGCTGGTGCGCTCATAGAATTGAAGAGCTTGTCAGCAACAGCAAGATCATTCGCCCTGCTTATAAAAATGTCATTAAGCATAGCCCTTATATTGAACTCAGCAACAGATAACAATAAAAAATTACTGCCGCAATTTTCTTGCGGCAGTAAATATTATGGAGGACATTATTATTGAATATTTTCCCTTATTCATCAGACAACAAGCGTTATCACACGCTCCACTACTATAATATGCAGAAATTCGGAGAACGTGTATACAAAGCTCCCATAAACGCAGGCTTTTCCTGTCCCAATATCGACGGAACAAAGGGCTTTGGAGGCTGTATATACTGTGACGGAGGCAGCGGCTATTTTACCGACAGCAGTATTATTCCCATAAAAGAACAGCTTGAACATCAGATAGCCCTGATACATCAAAAGCACCCAAAAGCAAAGATAAACGCTTATTTTCAGTCCTATTCCAACACCTATGCAGATGTGAAGCTGTTAAAGAGCAGGATAGAGCCTATTTTGGACTTTGAAGATGTGGTTTCTGTTTCTATTGCCACCCGTGCTGATTGCTTAAAAAAAGACGTTTTGGATTATCTCGGAGAAATTTCGCAAAAAACAAATCTTACAGTGGAATTGGGACTTCAAACCGTTCACGACCATACTGCCAAGATAATCAACAGGGGACACACCTTTTCCGAGTTTCAAAAGGGCTATAGCAATCTTAAAGATTTGGGAATAAGAAAGGTGGTTCACATAATAAACGGTCTTCCCGGAGAAAATGATGATATGATGCTTGAAACTGCGTCTGTTCTGGGGAAAATGATGCCGGACGGCATAAAAATTCACCTTCTTCATATAATAAAAGGTACAAAGCTGGAGCTTATGTACAATAAAGGTAAATACGAGCCCTTGGATAAAGACAGATATGTTGATATCACCGTCAGACAGTTGGAGCTGCTGCCGCAGGAAACGGTTATTGAACGTCTTACAGGTGACGGAGATAAAAACAAGCTGATTGCGCCGTTATGGAGCAGAGATAAAATTTCGGTTTTGGGAGCAATAGATAAGCTGCAAGCCGATCTGGAAAGCTATCAAGGAAAAAAATTCAAATTGTAATAAAAAGGGAAGCCGTTCAGCTTCCCTTTTTATTCTATTCAACCGTTTTTATCATCATTTCAAGGTTGCATTGATGTCACTAAGCGATTTATCAAGCATAGGTCCCATTGAGGATCTCATAACCGTCCAGCTTTGGGTGTCTTCATTGTCAACAAAAGGAACATCTTCACAGAGCTTATTGATAACATTGTTACATGTTTCCGTATCAATATTGTAAGCGTAATCCGATACAAGAGATTCGGGATCAAAGTTGCTTACTGTCTGGAAATAATTCCACATATCATACTGCTCTTCGGTATATTTTTTAGACTTCATAATACTTGCCTTGGTGGTTTCCATTAAGGATTCATCAGTCTTGCTAAGTCTCACACAGTTGATGAAAATGCAGGAAGCCTGAGGATTGGGAGCACCTGCGGGAACAAGGTAAGCAAAGGTGCTGAGCGTCTGATAGTATCTGTCAGCATTGGGATCCTTGGGGAAGGGAACAAAGAAGAAGTCCATATCGGGATCCTTGCTCTGTTTCTTGGAAAAGTCGGAGATACACCAGTCACCTACGCTCTCGAATGCTGCATAGCCGTAAATGATAGGATCTATAGCAACATTGCTGTACTCGCCGTAATACAATTTAGACAATCCCTGCTTTTTGAGGTTTTCAAGGAAACTCTGAGCGCGGTCAACATTCGCGTTATCAATATTGTTGACCAACTGTCCGTTTTCGAGCCCTACCAGCGGAACGCCTGTGGAGTTGATAAAGCAGTTTGCTACACTTCCATACATTCCCACAACATCGGGAATATCGCCCTTAACAGCAGTAACGAAATCCGTCATACATTTTGTTAAGGTATCCCAAGTCCAATTACCCTGATCATAGAGGGTTTTAGGATCATCTATACCGATCTCATTGAATTTTGCTCTGTTGTAAATAAGATATCTTGTTCCAACATAGTAAGCCCAAGGATAATAGTAATGCTTGCCGTTGATAGCATATCTGTCGATATAAGTAGCGACATCTGCCCATTGAGGTGCGCTGGTATCCATATATTCATCAAGGGGCATATATGCGTTTTGTCCTATGTAATAAGGGAAGGAGTTCTGACGCTGGTCAATAAGGTCGGGAGATTCGCCTCCGTTGATCGAAGTGATCAGCTTATCCATTATTTCACTGTCGCTGTAAATATCGCACTGAATTTCAGCACCGTAGGTTTCTTTAAAGTAAACATAAGCAGGCTTAACGTCACCGGCAGTAGTAATATCGTAGCAGCCGAGATATTTCAACACCTTGCCGTTAAGGTCAACATCTTTGTCCAAGTCCAAATCTACATCGCTTATATCTACAGGGTTATCGTCGTCTGTAGTAACATTTGGATCATCACCGCTTGGTGTGGTTTCTTCCTGAGAACAGCCTGTAATGCCTAAAATCATGGCTGTGCACAGAAAGCATGACAATAATTTTTTCATTTTTTACTCCTTTCATAATGTAACCGTTTACATTATTTTATAGTTTAAGTATACTATAAAATTAAAATATAGTCAATTTACATTTTGCACCAATAAATTTATTGTCGAATGGTTAATATGTACAAAAATTTTGTTTATTGAAAAATATTTTCGTTAAAAAATCCCATTTGTTGGTTAATACTAATTCTAATTCACGGCTCAAAATAGACCGCAAAGAATGTCTGTTTTCAGTCGGGAATTAGTGTAAGCTTAAATTCTTGGTTTCCTTTAAAAGCAGATATGTCATCACAATAAGACAGGCTGTGCTTATGGAATCCACTGTTGAAAGCGCGGGAACTGCTTCGGATGGTGTGACGGTTTCGACAGTAACGGGAAATACTAAGCTTATAATATACATATATAATCCACTAAAAAGGGAAGCGGGCAGGCGGGAGACAATAAACCTTTTTAAAGAAATTTGACCTTTGGACAATGCGGCGGTCTGAACGATTATGCAAAGACCTCCAAAGGAGGTGACTGCCGAGAAGAATGGAAGAAGACCAAAGCTGTTGCCTTGGAAAACGGATATATTGGATATTTCCATTAAGGACAAAAAATGCTTGTCAATATTAAAGTGCTCCAATATTTCGGTAAATCCGGAAAAGCGTATCAGCTCCAGAACTATATTAAAAGCCAATATAGTACCGCTTATGACGCCCAAAGCCTTCACTGTGTCGGCTATGCTGTCTGTAAAGTCTTGAACGGTGATTTTATTTATTTTATAGATTGTTTTATTTATACTTGTTTCTCTTTCCGCTTTGGACGGCAGGAGGTTTATAATAACCGCAACAGTAACACAGGCGGCAATATTTGAAAGATACACCAGCAATCCCGCCTTTGCATTGCCCAAAACGGAGATGCCCACGATCTGTATTATAAAAGAAGGGCTTCCGCAGTAACAATAGCATAGCATTTTTTCTGCAATTTCGGTATAATTTTTATTATACGCAATATAATCCTTTAAAAGTTTTATTCCCACAGGATAACCGCCGAAAAGACTTATAATAAATATGGAGAATTCGCGGCGATTGCCTTTAAACCAAAAGGAATTAAGCTTGTATAGCGGATAAAACAAAAAGTCTCCTATTCCGCTTTTAATAAAAACCTGAGAAAAAACCATAAAGGCAAAGAGAGAGGGAATAATTACCGTAAGACACACGCTCACCGACTGCCTTGCTGCATTTACTGTTCCCTCGGAATCGATTATCAGAATCAAACATAGTGCCGCCGCCACAACAGCGAGAATTATCTTCGGTATTCTTTGCTTTTTCACACAAACGCTCCTATTGAATATAGTAATTTATTTGAACTTGTCTCATATATTTATATTAAAAAGGCGGTGATAAAATGAATATAAATGATTTGGCAATCAAATATGAGGATTTCAAAAAATCCCTCAACAAGCACTCGGACATTCAGATAACAGATAACAAAAGCATTGTTTTAGACGGCTGCCGCAGGGTGATAGAGTACAACGAAAACTGTATCAGACTGGAGCTTGCCACAGTTGCCGTTTCTGTTGTGGGAATGAACCTTTCCATGCGTAATTTCAGTGTCGGGGGACTTGTTATAGAGGGACAGATACACTCCCTGACATTTATATCAAAGGAGGATTTATGATGAGCAGCAAGGCTTTGGGATATGTGAAATTCAAGCTGTTGGGCGCTGATTGTGAGAGCTTTTTTACTGATGCGGTCAATAATGGGATCAAGATCTTTGATGTGGAAAACGTCAAAGGGATCTATTACGCAAAAACTCTCCCAAAGGATTACATAAGATTAACAAAGCTTAAAAGAAGATACCAAATACAAATCAGGATTACCGAAAGGCACGGTATTGCCTTTAAGCTTTATAAGTACAAGTACCGTTACGGTATTCTTTTTGGTGCAGCAGCTTTTTGCGCAATTTTGTATTTTTGTTCAAGCTTGGTATGGGATATTTCCGTTACGGGAAATGAACGTATACCTGAAGACTCCATTCTTGAATTTTTATCCGAAAACGGTATTTACCCCGGAGTGCCGAGAAAGGAGATACAAAACACAATTACCGAGCTTAAAGCTATGATGAACTATGAGGATCTGGCGTGGATAAGTATTGAGGAAAACGGTTCAAGGATAAATGTCAAGGTCAGCGAAAGCGTGGAAAACCCTTATCACGGCTTATCTGCAAGCACACCCTGTAATCTGGTGGCATTCAGGGACGGAAGAATAATTTATTCCGAGATACACAGCGGAACAATGAAATATGAAATAGGCAGCGGAGTAAAGGAAGGCGATGTGGTAGTCAGCGGAATTGTGACGGATGAGGAAGGAAACGTGACAATTCACCATGCAGACGCGAAAATTATCGCCGAGTTTGAAGAGGAGGTGAGCTTTTATAAGGAATTTACCACAACAGAGCAGGTAAAGACAAAGGAAAGCTATACAAAAGAATACATAAAGCTGTTTGGATTTTCCTTACCGAACAAGAGCAGCCAATACATTGACGGCTATACCTACACCTCTGATAGCTATGCGGTCAAGCTTTTCGGATTGACAATGCCGTGGACAAAAATCAAGGTCACAGGTGTCAAAACCGAAAATGTCGAGGTTACTCGCTCGGTAAATGATGTAAAGCGGCTCTTACAACAAGAGCTTGATAAGTACGAGCTTAATTTTTTGAAGAATTACGAAATTACCGACCGTGACATTAAGTTTGAGAGGGACGAAAAGGGAATAAAAATTACCTGTAATTATACCTTGCAGGGGGATATACTTTCACAAAGTGAAATATTTTTGAGAGATTAGAACTTTAAAAGTATCTTAGCATTGCAAAAACACTCTTTTTATGATATACTATTGTCGTGTGTACAAATAAATCTATTTTACACGGAGGAAGTTTAAAGTTTTATGGCAGAGAAAAACATTTCGGTAAGCAGAATGGAGTGTATTCATTCCATTTTCGGTAATTTTGATGAAAATATAAATATCATTCAAAGAGAGTACAACGTTTCGGTGTACAGCCGCAACGGTGAGATCATTATCAACGGTGCGGAGGCAAATGTAGACGCTGCTGCTGCGGTTATTGACAGCCTTGAAAAAATGTTCAACAAGGGCGAGGTCATCAACGACCAAAGCGTAAGATATGTTATAACCGCAGTAAACGACGGTATGCAGCAGCAGCTTGAAAACCTGTCCTCGGACAGCGTTTGCGTTACCTTTACGGGAAAGCCTGTCAAGCCAAAAACCATAGGTCAGAAAAAGTATGTGGATTCCATACGGCATAACACTATTGTCTTTGGCATAGGTCCCGCGGGAACGGGAAAAACCTATCTTGCGGTCGCTTTAGCGGTGAGAGCTTTTAAAAATCATGAAATACAGCGTATAATCCTCACCCGTCCCGCTGTTGAGGCAGGTGAAAAGCTGGGCTTTTTGCCGGGAGATCTGCAAAACAAGGTGGATCCTTATTTAAGACCCTTATATGACGCTTTATTTGATATGATGGGGGCGGAGGCATTCCAGCGCAATCAGGAAAAAGGCGTTATTGAGGTTGCTCCTTTGGCGTATATGAGAGGACGCACTCTGGACGACAGCTTTATTATTCTCGACGAGGCTCAGAACACCACCCCCGAACAGATGAAAATGTTCCTTACCCGTTTGGGCTTCAACAGCAAAATGGTTATCACAGGCGACGTTACCCAGATAGATCTTACCGACAATAAAAAATCGGGGCTTGTGGAGGCGTCAAAGGTGCTGAAAAACATCGAGGGAGTGGAACAGATCAAGTTTTCGGAAAAGGACGTTGTAAGGCATAAGCTGGTGCAGGATATAGTAAAGGCTTATGAGAGATACGCCGCAGAACAGGCGAGAAAAGGAAAGTGACGGAGTAAAAATGCCGAAGGTAAAGCTGTATTATTCAAATCATCAAAAGCTTGTTGAGCTGCCCAAGGGAATAAGAACCTTGATCAGACAGTGCTGTGAAGCAGCTCTTGAAGAAGAGGGGATCAAAGAAGACGCAGAGGTTTCATTGACAGTCGCAGACAATGCGGAAATAAAGAAAATCAACAAGGAATACCGTCAAAAAGACAGCGCAACCGATGTGCTTTCATTCCCCATGAGCGACGGCGAGGATTTTGACCTTGATCCTGAAACCAACCGCATTATGCTTGGGGATATTGTCATATCTGCGGAAAGGGCAAAGGAACAGGCGGAAGAATACGGACATTCCTTTGAACGGGAAATGTGTTTTCTCGCTACTCACTCTATGTTTCATCTTTTAGGCTATGACCACGAGGTGAGCAGGGAAGAGGAAAAAATAATGTTTGAAAAACAGGAAAAGGTTCTGAAAAGGTTAGGAATAAACAGGTGATCTGATGAAAAATCGGTTTGGCTTATTTGACAGCTTTAAATTCGCTTTTAAAGGCATTGCTTTTGTGCTGCAGCACGAAAGAAATATGCGCATACATCTTGTAGCCGCTTTGTATGTTGCCTTTTTTTCGGCATTTTACAGCTTTTCAAAATCGGAGATCGTGCTGTTGGTTATCACCTGCGCTCTGGTGATGATACTTGAAGTGCTGAATACCTCTATTGAAGTAATTGTGGACAAGGTATCACCCAAGTACAGTCCTCTTGCAAAAATAGCAAAGGACGCAGCGGCGGGAGCGGTGCTTCTGTCGGCAGTTATGGCGGTTATTGTGGGAATAGTACTGTTTTATGATCTTGAGAAAATAAAGCTTATTCTGCTGTTTTTCAGCGAATGGTCAAATCTGCTTTTATTTATCGGATTTTCGGCAATAGCCGTGGTATTTGTTACCTCGGGAAAAAAGAGAAATATCAAAGGAAAGATAAAAAATGACTAAATCAGCTTTTATAGCAATTACGGGACGTCCCAACGCGGGCAAGTCCTCTTTGACAAATCTGCTGGTGGGAGAGAAAATCGCCATTGTCAGCGAAAAACCCCAGACCACACGTACAAAAATAAACGGGATTCTTACCAAGGGCGAAACGCAGTACGTATTTATTGACACTCCCGGAATGCACAAGCCCAGAACCAAGCTTTCCGAAGAAATGGTGAAGTCCGTCAAAAAAAGCATAGAAGACGTTGATGTGGCAATTCTGATGATCGATGCAACGAAACAACTGTCCAAAATCGAGGAAAACCTTATCGAGAACTTTAAAACACGAGGTTTAAAGGTAATCTTGCTTATAAACAAGATCGACTTGATTCGGGACAAGTCCTCACTGCTTAAAATTATCGATAACGTTTCAAAGCTGTATGATTTTGAGGAAATTATTCCCATAAGCGTAAGAAACAAAATTAACACGGAGCTTATTTTGCCCGCCGTGGAAAAGTACGCTAAGGAATCACCTCACTTTTTCCCCGACGATCTGCCTACCGATCAGCCTGAAAAGGTATGGCTGGCGGAAATCGTCAGAGAGAAAATTCTCCGCACAATGCAGGAGGAAATTCCTCACGGAGTGGCGGTTGAAATCGAAAGCCTTAATGAAACAAAAACAAATAAGGGAGAAAACATTGCGGATATAGGTGTGGTCATAATCTGCGAAAAATCGTCCCATAAGGGCATGATAATAGGAAAGCAGGGAATTGTTCTCAAAAAAATAGGCTCTATGGCCCGTGAGGATATGGAGGACTATTTTGGCACAAAGGTCAATATGAAACTGTGGGTAAAGGTCAAGGAGGATTGGCGCAATAAGGAAAGCTATATCCTTGAATTGGGCTTGGGTGCGGAAAGCTGATGCTGGTCACTGTTGAAGGAATAGTTATCGGAAAGCGGGATATCGGCGAAAGCAACTGTTTTCTTGATATACTTACGGGAGAATACGGGGTCATAGAGGCTACCGCTCACGGCGTGAAAAAAACCAACAGCAGCAATATGTCTGCTGCGGGACTTTTTTCCTATTCAAAATTTTGCTTTAACAAAAGCAACTATAAATACACCCTAAACAGCGCCGAGCCTAAGTGCAGCTTTTTCGGATTATCCTCGGAGCTGAAAAAATTCAGTCTTGCTGTATATTTTGCAGATATAGTCAAGTATACCTCCGCTTCTGAGCAAAAAGGCGAGGATATTTTGAGGTTTTTTGCCATCACCCTTTTTAATCTGCAAAAGGAAAACTCTGACTGCGACCTTATAAAATCGGTGTTTGAATTCAGAATAGCTTCAATGCTTGGATTTCTGCCCGATCTGAGAGCTTGCCGCAGCTGCGGTAAATATATAAACGGCGATATGTTCTTTTCCTTTGAGGATAACAGCCTTATCTGTGAGGAATGCAGGGAGCTTGAACACAATATCGGAGAGGAGCTGAAAGCTCTTTCTCCGCAGCTTTTGCACACGATGAGGTATGTAACATATTCCGCGTTGGAAAAGGTGTATGGATTTACGCTAAGCGGTGAAACAAGAGACAGCTTTTTCGCCTTTGCCGAGGATTATTTGTTAAGGCAGTTAGGACGAAGCTTTAACACACTTGATTATTACAAAAAATTGGATTTAATTTAAAAAAGGATTTTAAAATGAAAAAAGAATATAAAAAATTAGAATTGGACAAGGTTCTGACCTTGCTTGCGGAAAACGCATGGAGCGATGAATGCAAAGGGGAGTGCTTAAAAATTGAGCCAGTTTTTGACATGGAGCGGTGCGGAAAAGAGCTTAAGAAAACCGATGACGCTTTTGTTCTGTCCAGCAAGTTCGGCACTCCCCGCTTCAGCAATATAAAGAACGTTTGCGGCAGCGTAAAAAGAGCTTATGGCGGAGCGACACTTTCGCTCAGAGAATTGCTGGATATTGCCGCAGTACTTAGGGAAATTTCTGGACTTTGCAGTTGGTATTCGGCATGTTCGGGTATAGAAAACACCTTACAGGAATATTTTGAACTGCTTGTACCTGACAAGTCCTTACAGGAAGCAATAGAAAACGCCATATTGTCAGAGGAAGAGATCTCCGACAGCGCAAGCCCCGAATTGTCAAGAATACGCCGTTCTATCGCTCGTCAGAGCGCCAATATACGAGAACAGCTCAACAAGCTGATAAAAAGTCAGGAAACCAAAAAGTATTTGCAGGAAAGCCTTATTACCCAAAGAGACGGACGTTTTGTGGTGCCTGTCAAGGTGGAGCATAAATCAGAGATAAACGGACTTGTTCATGACGTGTCTTCCAGCGGCGCAACATTATTTATCGAGCCTATAAGCGTAGTTGAAGCCAACAATGAGATACGAGTTTTGGAAGCACAGGAGCAGGCAGAAATCGAGCGGATCATTAAAAATCTTTCTCAAAGAGCAGGGGAGCGCTCGGAGGACATTATTATCGGCTACGAAAACGCCATAAAGCTTGAAATGTACTTTGCAAAGGCTAACCTCGGTGCAAAAATGAAAGCGTCAACCCCTGAGCTCACAGAAGAACCAATGCTGTTTCTGAACAAAGCAAGGCACCCGCTGATTGACCCCAAGGTTGTCGTTCCTACAACGATAGAATTAGGAACAAATTACAGCTGCCTTATTATCACAGGTCCTAACACAGGCGGTAAAACCGTATCAATAAAGACTGCGGGACTGCTTGTACTTATGACTATGTGCGGTTTGATGATCCCCGCCTCGGACGGCAGCAAAATAGGTATTTTCAGCGATATAAGAGCAGATATAGGTGATGAGCAGAGTATTGAACAAAGCTTATCCACTTTTTCTTCTCACATGAATAATATAATAAGCATTTTAAAGGATTGCGGAAGAGGTTCACTTATATTGCTGGACGAGTTAGGTTCGGGAACAGATCCTGTGGAAGGCGCGGCTTTAGCGGTGTCAATCCTCAAAACCTTAAAGGACAAGGGCTGCTTTATTATAGCTACGACCCATTACCAAGAGGTAAAAATGTTCGCCATTGAAGAGGAGGGCGTCGAAAACGCATGCTGCGAATTTGACGTTGCTACCTTGCAGCCTACCTATAAGCTGATAATTGGCGTTCCCGGAAAATCCAACGCCTTCGCCATAGTACGCCGTCTCGGTATGAACGAGTGTATAATAGATTCTGCACAGGCTCTTGTAGGAGAGGAAAACAAGCGTTTTGAACGTGTTGTGGAGGATCTGGAAAAGTCAAGACAAGAACTGGAGCTGTTAAAGGACGATATTGCCAAGGAACAGCGCAAAACCGCAGAGCTGACCGCACAGATAGAAAAAGAGCGTGCAGAGGCAGAAAAAGCCAAGGAATTTGAAATATCAAAGGCTCGTCAGCAAGCTATGAGTATTGTTGAAGAGGTCAGATTTGAAGCGGATCTGCTTATGGAAGATCTGGAAAAGCTCCGTAAGGAAAAGGCTGCGGCGGATTTTGCGGAAAAGGTGAAATCCTCCCACTCAAAGGTAAATTCCACTCTCAATAAAATGTACGATATTGCCAATCCAGTTACCGAAAAGAAAAATGAAAAATATCAGCTGCCGCGCGCCTTAAAGCTTAACGATAAGGTTATTCTTAGGGATATCGACAGAGAGGGAACTGTGGTTTCTCTTCCCGACAGCTCGGGCAACTGCTTTGTTATGGTGGGCATTATAAGGACAAAAACAAATATCAGCAATCTGAAGCTTCAGGAGCAGCAAAAAAATACTGCTCCAAACAATAAAAAAGCAGTAAAGGGAACCGTTACAAGATCCATACAGTCCAACGCCGACAGAAAGTCAAGTATGGAGCTTGACATCAGAGGAATGACCTCCGACGAGGGAATTATGGAGGTGGACGGTTTTATAGACAGCTGTCTTCTTGGAGGTATCAAGATAATCACAATAATTCACGGAAAGGGAACAGGTGCTTTAAGAGAAGCAGTTCACAGATTCCTGAAACAAAATAAGTATGTAAAAACCTATCGTCTTGGAGTTTACGGAGAGGGCGAAGCGGGAGTTACCGTTGTTGAACTGAAATAAAAAATGATATCAGAATAAAAAAATAACCGCCGATAAAAGCGGTTATTTTTTATAGTTTAAATGTATTTATTTCTTTTTCTTAATAATAATGATAACTACAACAACCCCTGCGATGAGCTTGCCTGAAGAAGAATTGCTTGCGTGATTGCTGCATCACCGCTATTATCGAAGGGAGCCTGTGTTTTGTCGCCTGCGTGGATATGAGTATTAAATTTTTATAAAGATATAATACATATTTCGCTAAATTTTTCAAAAGCTAATGCAATAAAAAAAGCGCCCCGAAAAGAGCGCTTTTGATATTTAAAACAATTCAGATTTATTTCTTTCTTAAAAAGCTTACGACGCCTATACCACCGCCAATTACAACAACACCTGCAACAATTCCTATAATAAGTCCTACATTGCTGTTGTTGGGAGGAGTGGAAGAGGAAGAATCGGTAGTTGTGGAGCTTGTTGTGTTAGCGTCAGAAGGAGTTTCTTCTGTTGCAGCAGTATTTTCATCACCGGCAGCAGTATTTTCAGCATTATTGTCATTTGTATCAGCAGGAGTATCTCCTTCAGCAGGCTTGGAGAGGTTATCAACTATTTCCTTGAGCTTAGCATCATCAATTTCATTTCCGAGTTCGTCAAAAGCAACAAGAACATTTCCGTCATCATCATTTACGGTAAAAGCAACAACGTTCAAAAGGAAATATTCATCGTTACCCCATTCTTGGAGACCAACCTGATGGCAGCCTGCACCGGGAATCCAACGAAATTCATCGGGGACTTCCATTGTAAGAGAATAAGCGAAATCTCTGATATAATTCATGTGAATTTTTTCATTCCATGAACAAGTACCGGTATTTGTGCCTTCTCCGCCTTCACCGTTTTCATCAACCTGATCTGCGGGTCTTCCTTCATAAGTATCTTCCTTATCGGGAATTCCCCACCATGTGTTGAATCCTGAAGGCCAGTTATACTTTTTAAATAATTCGTCAGCATCGGAAGTACCGTAATCACCACCGTTAGCAGACCAGATCATTCCACCGCCGAAGCCGTCAATTGAAGGGTCATAATCTTCATAAGTATAACCTTCGACAGGAACAATGTCAATGTAAGCAGTCAAAGAAGCAATCTTTGTTACATCAAGGTTGCGGTCAACAGCGGGCTTGTTTTCAGCAGGGTTGCCGGTGTTGTAAAGCTGTATCAGCCACATTCCGTAAGAACCTTCGTTGATTATAAGACTGGGATCCAATTCGCCCTCAGGCTTATAAAAGTTTGCACTTGCGCTTACTGCCATTGTGCCAATCGCCAATACAGACGCAGCTGCAGCCGCCAATATTTTTTTCAATTTCATTGTATTCCTCCATACATTTGTTTAGTTTTGAACCTATTAAACGCTGTTAAGCTAATTTAATAACATTATTATAACGTAACAATAGATTTTTTTCAATCGTCATTTTATACAATAAGATTAATTTTATATTAGCAATTAGCTACAATTTTCCTTTTGTAAATTAAGGGTATTAGCTAAATTGTTAAGTTATTAACTCTCTCCTTTTAAATGCGATTACTTTCTTTTAAAAACAATAATTATAACTATAACATTGATTACCGCAGCAATACATGCAACGATTCCTAAAATAAGTCCCGAGTTATCAATAGTGATGTTTTGGGAAGAAGAGCTTACTGAGGAGAGGGAAGAGTTAGGAGCGGAAGCGTCTGCTGTTCCTGCAGCATCGTCATTGCTGCTGACACTGCTATTAACAACGGGAGGCTGTGTTTCAGCATTGCTTGCCTGTGTTTTATCGCCTACAGGATCCGGATTTTTGGGAGTTTCGTATTCGGCAGCTTTTGCTTGTGCATCTTCGATATTTATTTGGTTTCCCAAGCTGTCATAGGCGAGTATGATGTTACCGTCATTATCCCTAAAAGTGCAAAGATTGATTTTTAAGTTATAATCTGCATTATGACCCCATTCTTCCAAGGAGATCTGACAGTAATCGGGAGGGGTTTCCAAAAATACTTCATCATCATTCATAGTTCTCGAAAGCTTATAAGAAAAATCATTCAAATATTCCATAACAAGAGGTTTATCATATTCAGCAGTACCTTGATTTGATTTATCGGGAGAATCTCCAGGTGCAGGTAATCCTCCCCAATCGGCACTATTCCAGTTATACTTATTGGCTACTTCCGAACCGTGAACTTCCTTAAACTTGTCTCCGCCCTCTGAAAAGACAATAGCACCGCCGAACCAATCTTTTCCGTAATCGAATTCATCAAGTGTCAGCTCACCCTCCTTCTCGGGTGCAACTACTATTTCGGTATAAAAATCAACTGATCTTATTTGTGTTATATCAATTCCACAATTAGCCGAGCCTTCACCGTTTTGAATCAAAATCATCCATCTGCCGACTAATGTGGTCAGATTAGGACTTTTGTCAGTGCTATCTATAATATAAACATTAGCACTTGAGTTAACCGATAAAGTGCTGATTGCTATAACAGATGCAGCAATTCCTGCTAAAATTTTTTTCAATTTCATTTCAAACCTCTTTAAGTGTTTTAAATTTATACTGATAACCAATAACATTATAGCTTAATATTAAGTCTATTTCAATCGTTATATTATACAATTATTCTTATGTAAATTGAGACATTAGCTTAATTATTAAGTAATCAACTCTACTTTTTGGTTATTTTATCCGGCGCTTCAATGTATGACAGCGGATTTTGATCCATGGCCTGTTTTATCTGACTGTCGGAAACATGTGTATAAATTTGAGTTGTATTTAAGTTTTCATGCCCCAATACCTCTTTAAGAATACGAACATCAACACCGTTTTGATACATTAAGGTCGCCGCCGTATGCCTGAGCTTATGGACAGAAAAACCGTATCCCGCAAGTCCCGATTTCATCATTTTTTCTTCGATTATTTGCTCAACCCGGCGGTTGGATATTCGTTTATATTGTTTGCTTAAAAACAGTGCTTTTTCATTCTGAACCTTGGGACGTACCTTCAAATAAGCTTCATAAGCGGAAACACAGGCATTGTTCAGATAAATTACACGCTCTTTATTGCCTTTTCCTATAACCTTTAAGAATGAATACTGTTCATTTGTTTTAGGATCAACTGATTTGATATAATCATTTACCGAAATACCCACAAGCTCGGAAAGACGCAGACCGCAGTTCAAAAAAAAGGTTATCATACAGTAATCACGGGAATCTGCCCAGTTCTGTATATCTGAGCATTCTTTCAAAAGCTGATTTGCCTGTTCAATGGTCAAATGCTTCGGCAAAGCGTTTTTGGGCGACGGAAGCTCCAATTTTAACGCAGGACTTACGTCAAACCAGCCTTTGTTATCGGTGAGATACTTAAAAAACTGTCTTATGGAAACAGCTTTTCTGGCACGGGCTTTCTGATGATTTTCGCGCTGATCCAGCGTAAAGTTAAGAAAACCGATTATATCACTCAATACAACAGATTTTATGTAATCGGCGGGAGTGTCTGCGATTTTTATTTCCGAAAAATCTTCTTTGGATAATTCGGGATTTTTTTGAACCTTAAGATAGCGTAAAAATAAACGCAGATCGCAGTAATAATTTTTTATTGTCAGCGGTGAGCGTGATTTGATTACAGACATATAGTCCAAAAAGTCTATAAGGTAATCGGGGGCATCGTTTTTATAGGTGAAGTTTGTGAGCATATTTGTGGCTGAGGCTTTTTTTGAAAAATCTAAATTTTTGACGGAGGGGCAGTGTCAAAAAACAAATATAGATAATTGCGTAAAATGAAAATTTTACGCAATTAAGGGGACCGATTTTTCAAACAAACCTTGATTCCTTTCTAATTGTTATTTATAATATGTTGTGCGAGTGGAAATCCGCTCTTAGAGATGATGTGCTGTTTTTTACAGCCCCTTTTTATTAAACCTCAATTTTAAGACTGCATATTATTCAGCACTCCTAATCTCATATCCTCCGTCATCTCTTCGGACAAGCACCTCGCCTTCCTTCATCTCCACAACCTCCGCCTTGGAAATAACGTTTCCATCGGAATCCGACAAATAAACGGTTTCTCCCGTTTTCAGGTTAAAATTTGTTACAAGCTTTTGCAATGCGGATTCCTCTTTATTATTCTTGCAGACGATTATAAGCTCACTTTCCGCATTTATGGTAACTGTGGGAATTGTCCAACGGTCAAGCTGATTGAAATTATCCGAGAGATAATAGTTGCTGAGTGTGACCGATTCGGAATTTGGATTGTATAAAACTATACTGTCGCCTTTTCCCGCAGTGTCAAGCATGCTGATATATACAGCAGCTCCCGTAACGTTTGTTTTCTCATAAACTGCATTTATCAAAAGCTTTCCGTCAACCGCCATTTTACTGTCAACTGCAATTTCGCTGTTTTCAAAGCGTTCTCCGTTAATATCCCAATATAGGAATTTATATCCCGAATAAGCCTTTGCAGACAAGCTTACCGAACATTCATCAAAGTATTTTCGTGTTTCGGTTGATTCGGAGCTTATTTTAACCGAGTTCAGATAAACTTCTCCGCCCTTGCCTGTATTGACCGTAATCGTATACATTTCATTGCCGTAACCGAATACCTTCTGCATATCCCTTATCATTATCTTTTCGCGGTTTTTAAAGAAGTCTCTGATCTGATTCCGGCTGTCATTAAATGTATGTTCGTTTGCCCAGCTTGATGTAATTCCCTTATTTAAAGCATACATACATTCTTTGTCGCATAAGCTTATTTTTTCATCTATTACTTTATTGGCATTTTCATAGCTGAATTTTCCGTACATCAGATCGCATATAGTATTGGCAAATTTTGCCTTCATATCATCACGTTCAAGCACAGCACTTAAAAGTGTGGATTTGCCCTGCATATGCCGTCCGTTTAGCAGATAAGATATTGTAGGTTCTTTGTAACCGTTTCCGTAAAGTCCCATACCGTACTCTGCGTCAAAAATCAAAAATCTCCACTTGCCGTCCAGATAGGGACTGTCCGTTTCCTCATTTTCCGAAGGATAATAACGCCATGCTTTAAAGTTGTTTCCGGGCCAATCTTCATTATTGATATAAACCTGAATGGCGTAATAAAGCATAAAATTCTCTATATCAACCAAGCTGCAGAATTCTTCAAACTTTGAATCATCGGTCAATCCGTTTTTCGCCAGATCAAGCATATAATTATAGTCATTTAGGCTTTGCTCGTCATCGTAGCTGTCAATATTGGATTCTTTACCGCCTACGATCTTGAAATTCTCCTTGATTCCTCCGTAGGTTACCTCCAGATAATCGTTGCAATATGCCTCGTGGAGCCAAGCAAAGCCATAATACTTGCCGTTAAGAAATACCGCTGCGGGAATGGTTTCCTGTGTGTCCGGCAGCCCTGCCTGTTTCGCAAGCTCCATGGCTATTTCATCGCGGACGCTTGCAAATTCCCTGTCGTTGGCGTTGTTTCTCAAAGTAATTCTGTCGTATCTTGTCATAAGCTGACCGTAAGCGTCAGTCGCTCCTTCAAAAAACGGATACTTGAACTTTCCGTTTCCCTCGCTGTATTCGTTTCTTGCAATCAGCCGCCAAGACTTCTGTTCGTTTGCTCTGGAATATCCGCCTACTACTCTTCCGCCCGCCGCTTGATCAATAAGCTGATTTCCCTTGCTGTCGTAGACCTCGACATACATATCCCTTTCGCTTTCACGTCCGCTCATATACCAGTTAGCGGGAGCGTTATATGGTATCTCGCCGCCCTTGTATTCATTTTTCAGCCATTCATCGCGGATATAACCCTCAACGCAAACCCCGTAATAATAATCATAAAGATTATAAGGATCCGAGGACAAAACAAAAACATAGGTTGAATCGTCAAATCTATCAAATACTTCTTTGCCCGTAACATAGCTTTTTGTCTGAACAGCGGATTTTTCTTCACCGCTTACGGCAATGGCCTTTATAGTAGTGGCTTTGACTTCCGATCCTGATTTTACAGCAATGGCGCCGTTATACCTTGTATCTGTATTGTCAGGGGTTGAGCCGTCCAAGGTGTAGTAAATAACCGCATTTTCGTCCTTGCAGGTTATTTCTACTTGAATTGACTCATTGTAAAAAGTATCCTGATGAGAAAATGTCATGTAAAGGGGGTCTGTGTTCTCTTCCTCTGTTTTAACAGGATCTTCCGCATCGGGCAAAACAGAGGGCTGTTCCTTCTGAAGCTGGGGCGAAAACACAAGACATAAGGCTGCCGCTATGCCGATGACCAAAACTGTAATAAGTACAATTATCTTTTTCATAACTGTTATATTCCCTCAAAATAATATTAAAGCCTAACTTTGGAGTTTAAGAGAAATGCTGTCCGATTCCTCGTCAAATGACTGAAAACAAGCGTAGGGTATAAAGTCCTTATCCGCAAAGAATTCCTCCGCCGCAGTCAGAACCGCTTTCAGATCCCACGCGATAAAATCCAAATACCCGAAAAACACGCCCGTCGCTCCGCCCAAAAAGCAGAACGCGCTGTTATCGGTCCTTTGGTTTATATATGCTTCCAGTTCGTCGCGAAAATCAAGCACCTTGTCGCTTTTCTTGTTTTCGGCGTCCTCTTCAAAATCCCATAAAGGATAGAAGATAAATCCTGACACGGCGCCGTTATTCTGCGCAAGCTCCGTAAAGTGTTTATCCCCGTTATAATAGCAATTTATAATAGGAGAAAAGGACGAAAAGCCAACATAAATATCATGTCTCGGTATAAAATTTTCCGACTCCTCATCGGGCTTCATCTGATAACCCACATAGGATTCCAGATAGCTTTCCGCCGTGTCCCAGCCCTCATGGTCACCATAACGTTTTTTCATTTCCAAAGGCAAATCCATAAGCGGAACGGCGTTATCATTTTTTCCGAAAGGCTCGTCCGTCATATCAATAGTGTCTATAAACCGCATATTGACTACTTCGCCTAAAGCCATATCAAGGAGCAGATCGAAAAACCATAATGCCTCGTTTTTGTCCCTTTTCAACACATGGAGCAGCTTTTTACTGTAACCAACTGCGCTGCATTCTCCCGAGTTTTCGTCTTTTTCGATTTTAACATACACATCTGAGGGTGAGATTTTTTCCCCGTGAAAGCCCAATATCTGATTTCCGCAAGCAGGACGCCCCAAAATTACATTCCAATTTTTTAAAATATTTTCGGGAGCCTGCTTTTTAAAGGCGTCAAGAAAGAAAAGCATAAACTTATTTTTTTCGGGAGTAAGGTTCAAATCGTATTTTTCGCCGTTAAATCCCACTTCAAAGCACACATCCGAAAATGCAGGATTAAGCATCTTGCTGCAATGATCCGTTATGTCGTCCGAATCTGCTTTATTCTTTATCATTTCACGAAGCTTTTCTTCACCCTGTGAAAAGCTGTCCCAACCATCCTTTATCCTTTGTGTAAAAGGTCGGTCAAAAAACAGAGTTTTATCTGCCAATACTTTTTCGTGCATATCGATCTCCTAAGTCTGTCTGATTTTTTCAGTCTTCCAGCATTTTCATAAGTTCCTCTTCGCTTATAACCGTAATTCCAAGCTGCTGCGCCTTGGTAAGCTTGCTTCCCGCATCCTCGCCTGCCAGAACATAGTTGGTTTTGGATGAAACAGAGCCGCTGCATTTTCCTCCGTTGCTTTCTATAAGCGCCTTTGCCTCGTCTCTTGTCATAGTGGGCAGTGTTCCTGTCAGAACGAATTTTAGACCTTCAAGCTTCTTTCCCGTTTCCTTAACGGTATAGGTCATATTAAGCCCGTATTCCTGCAAGCGCTTGATAACCTCAATTCTGTGAGGCTCTCTCATAGCATTGTAAACGCTGTCCGCCAAAACCTCGCCGAAGTTTTCGATTTCTAATATCTCTTCCCTTTCCGCATTCATTATTTTTTCCATAGAGGGGAATTTCCGGCACAGCAACGCTGCGGAACGCTGTCCTATCCCCTTTATTCCAAGAGCGTAAATAAGCCTGTCCAACTCGTTTTTCTTGGAATTTTCTATTGCGGTAATGAGATTGTTTGCGGATTTATCCTTAAAGCCCGGCAGCATCATTGCGTCTGCCGTTGTAAGAGTGTACAGATCTGCCACAGTTTTTACATAGCCCTTATCTACCAGGAGTTCAACTATTGCGTCACCAAGTCCCTCAATATTCATAGCGTTTCTTGAGGCAAAGTGAATGATGTTTCTCAAAAGCTGCGCGGGACAGTCAATGTTAGGACAACGGATAACGGCTTCGTCCTCGTCCTTTACCGCCTTTGCTCCGCAGGCGGGACAATGATCGGGTATATGATAGGGCTGAGAGTTCTCGGCATGAGATTTTACCCTTACCACTTCGGGAATTATTTCTCCCGCCTTTCTCACAATTATGGTATCTCCCAATCTTACATCTAAATCGGAAATTATATCCTGATTGTGCAAAGTAGCTCTTGAAACAGTCGTACCCGCCAATGAAATTGGATCGAAAATCGCAACGGGAGTCAATGCACCCGTTCTTCCCACATTGATCTCAATTTCATTAAGAACTGTTTCCTTTTCTTCGGGAGGATATTTGAAGGCTACTGCCCATTTTGGCACCTTGGAGGTTGCGCCCAAAACATTTCTGTCATTAAAATCGTCAACCTTTATAACAGCGCCGTCAATATCGTAGGAAAGTGTTCCCCTTCCCTCCCCTATTGCGTTTATCCGCTCGATGGCCTGTTCTATATCGGTGCAGGACTGATATCCGTCAATCACCTTAAAGCCCAAGTCTTTCATAAATTCAAGAGAATTTCTGTGACCTGTCAGCTCTGCCCCCTCAACCTGCTGAATATTGAAAATAAAAATATCCAGCTCTCTTTTCGCCGTTACCTTACTGTCCTTTTGTCTTAAAGAGCCTGCTGCGGCATTTCTGGGGTTTTTAGCGGGCTGCTCTCCGTCGATTTCCTGCTGCTTTATCAGCTTTTCAAAGCTCTTTTTGGGCATATAAACCTCGCCCCTTACCTCAATAAAGGGCAATGCATTTTTCAGGTTCAAAGGAATGCTCTTTATGGTTTTCAAGTTAGCAGTAATGTCCTCGCCCACAAAGCCGTCTCCTCGAGTAGAGCCTCTTACCAGAACTCCGTCACGGTATTCCAGAGAAACGGAAAGACCGTCTATTTTCGGCTCAACGATATAGGTCGGCGGATTTGTCAGCGCCTTTCTGACCTTTGAATCAAAATCCCTTACATCATCAAAGCTGAATACATCTTGAAGAGAACCCATCTGAACGGTATGCTGAACCTTTTCAAAAGTACTTTCCGCCATTCCTCCCACACGCTGAGAGGGAGACTGAGGGGTAATAAGCTCGGGATATGCTTTTTCAAGGCGGTACAATTCCTGCATAAGCATATCATATTCATAATCCTCTATTGTGGGATTGTCAAGAACATAGTATGAATAATTGTGTTTTTCGATTTCCTCCGAAAGAACGGCATGTCTTTTTTTTGCGTCCTCAAAATCGATTTGTTGATTTTCCATTTTATAATTCCCTTCATTCAGAACCTGTATTTGCAGGATTTGTGCAATAGATTTTGAAAACAGGTTCTTAACCGTTATAATTGTTTAACGCTCCATAATCGTTTATTTCCCCAACCACATCTTCACTTCCCGAAATAACATGGGTATAGGCTTCGGGAACGTTTCCCACTATTACCGTTTCGGCTATCACAAATTGGGTATCAATGGTACCCGACGCAGTGTAGCCGGGAATAATCGCCGAAATATCGACCTTTATCTGCACTAAAATTCGGTGGAGGGTCTGGTTTATCCCCGCGCTTTGAAACGAGCTTATAAGAGCGGTTTCCACATAGCCCTCGGGCTTTACCTTGACAGGTATAAGAGGCCCTTGGTTGTAAAAAGAGGTCAGTCCCGAAATTGTTCCGAGAGAAATGCTTAAATCATGATTGTCCAAATCCGTCAGTTTATTGTTTACACTGTTGTTTATTTTTGCTTTCAGCTTGTTAATATTCAGCATATTGCTTTCTATGGAAGTTATTTCTTTATCGTTGTTATACACCACGGTAACAAGACTGCTGTAATTGAAATCCTCATCGTCAAGCTGTGTGTAAACCGCGTCGTTGATTATCCTTGTAGCCAGAATTTTGCTTTGGTATATTGCCGTTTCCTCAATAATGGGACGAACCCTTAAATCCACAAGCAAAACAATGCCCACAAGTATCAGACCCAATGCAATGAGCTTTAAGCCTATATGATGTTTTCTCTTTCCTCTTGCCATATAATCACCGCCTATCTGTTATTATATGTTTATGATAAAAAATCGGTGATTAGGCAAGCGTATCAGAAAATCCTCTTTACAGAAATACCGCACACAGCCCTTGGCTTTGATGTGCGGTATCTGATTAACAAATGATTACTTAATAAATGCCGCAAATGCCTTATAGGTCATATAAACGTCATTTTTAGAGGTAATTTCAAAGGGCGCGTGCATGGAAAGTACGGGAACGCCAAGATCTATTGTATCAACGTCAAGATTTGCTATATACTTGGCAACAGTTCCGCCGCCGCCGAAGTCTACCTTGCCCAGCTCGCCTGTCTGCCAGATAACCTTGTTATCGTCAAAAACCTTTCTGACATAGCCCACAAACTCTGCGGAAGCGTCGTTGGTGCCGCTTTTACCGCGGGAACCTGTGAATTTGGTAAGACAGGTACCCTTGCCCACATAAGCGCAGTTCATCTTCTCAAAGGGCTCGGCAAAGTTGGGATCATAGCCTGCGTTTACATCTGCGGAAAGGCACTTAGACGCAGATAAAACATGTCTTCCGTTTTTGCCGAAGGACTCCGCAATATCGTGAATGAAATATTCAAGATAAGAGGACTGAAGGCCTGTGCTGCCGTCGCTGCCTGTTTCTTCCTTATCGGTAAGAACGGTAACAACAGTCTTGGAAGGAACTCCCTTGATTTCAACGGTAGCCATAAGCGCGGTATAAGCACACACTCTGTCGTCCTGACCGTAAGCGCCTACCATGCTTCTGTCAAAGCCGATATCCTTCGCCTTAAATGCGGGAACAACTTCCAATTCTGCAGAAAGGAAATCCTCTTCGATAATTCCGTATTTCTCAAAGAGCATATTCATAATGTTGAGCTTAACCAGCTCGCTGCCCTCATCGTCCTTGAAAGGTCTTGAACCGATAAGAACATTAAGCTGCTCGCCTGTAACAACGTTAGAGGCGTTTTTCTTCATCTGCTCCTGTGCCAAATGGATAAGAAGGTCGGTAACAACAAATACGGGATCCTTATCGTCCTCGCCGATAACAACGTCGATCACTGTTCCGTCCTTTTTGTTGATAACGCCGTGGAGCGCCATGGGAACGGTAGTCCACTGATACTTCTTAATACCGCCGTAGTAGTGGGTCTTGAAGAATGCCAGCTCACTGTCCTCGTATAAAGGATTCTGCTTTAAATCAAGACGGGGAGAATCGATATGAGCCGCAAGAATGTTTACACCTTTTTCAATGCTTTCCTTGCCGAAAACAGCAAGAATAACGGCTTTTCCTCTGTTGTTGCAGTAAACCTTATCCCCTGCCTTGTACTTCTTGCCGACTTTAAATTCGGTAAATCCCGCTTTTTCAGCGATCTCAATGGCAGCCTTGGCAGCCTCTCTCTCGGTTTTGCCCTTATCGAGAAAAGCCTTATAGCCTTCGTTGAACTTGTCTGCGGTTTTCATTTCCGCATCGGTCATGATAAGTCCCGAATTTTTCTTCTCCATGAAGAGCTTTTCTTTAAGCTCTTTTGCTTTACTTTCCTTTTTTGTCATTTCAGTTTTCCTCCATATAAAGTTTATGATAATAATTTAAAGCATTATTAACTTTGCTTAAATAATGATTTGTATCAGCTGCGGGCACTTTATCCAAGCTTACGCCGTCACTGCTGTATTCCGATTTGGACAGCCACGAATCAACGCTTCCAACTCCAGCGTGATATGCGCAGATCGCTGTGTCTCTGTTTTCATAATACCTTCTCAGATATCCCACAAGGTAACAGCCGTACCGTATATTTTGCTCAGGATCAAACATAGAATCATAGCTCAGCTCCTCGCTGTCGCCAAGCCGAAACCTTATCCATTCAAAGGTTTCCTCCATGATCTGCATAAGACCTCTTGCACCGACATTTGAAACAGCATCGGGTTTAAAATTACTCTCTACTCTTATTATAGCATATATTAAAAATTTATCAATATCATTTTCGGAAGAATATTTTTCTACCAAGGCTTCATATTTTATGGGATAGTTTTCGTAAAGGTATTTTTTGTGTACGCTTTTATATATGGCGTTTCCGAAAATCACCGCTATGAGAGCGATTAAAATAACTATCACGATTAAAGCCGCTTTATTCTTTTTTCTTTTGACCCTCATTTTTCTCCCTTTATAGTTATTGCGGTTTTTTCAAGTTTCTTGAGAAAAACTTCGGCGGATTCGTCGTTGCTTATCACATAACGGGATTTCATTGAGTAATAATCCTTATCATGCTGTGATTTCAAGCGGTTTTCCGCTTCCGTCAAGCTTATTCCGTCCCGCCGCACAATTCGGTTTATGACAGTCTGCCTTTCTGCCACCACGCTGACAACAGCGTCGCAGATATCATCAATTTCGCTTTCAAAAAGGGTTGGTGCGTCAAGCATCACATAACCGCTTTCCGATTTAAATATGCTTTCTATGACAATGTATGAAACATAAGGATACATAATTCCGTTAAGGGTCAGCCTTTTCTCTTCATCGGAAAAAATGATTTTTGCCATTTCCCTGCGGTTTAATTCCCCTTCTTCGGTTAAAATCTCTTCACCAAAGATTTTTACGATCTCTGCCAAGCAAGGCTTTCCTTTTTCCACAATTACACGGCATATCCTATCACAGTCGATTATATCAAATCCAAATCGGGCGAAAACGGTACATGCGGTGGATTTTCCTGCTCCCGACATTCCCGTAAGACCGATGATTTTTTTGTTGTTTACAGACATTACAGTTTTATCACCTTAAATGCGGCGGCTCGTATAAGCCTGTTATAAACCGCCAAGCCGATTCCCTCTTTGCTCGGCGCTTGTACGTATATTTTTTTTGCTCCCATTTCATCGGCTTTCCTGAGACTTGCAAAGAGCATTTCTGCCTCCTGTTTTGCGGATCTGCCGTAGGGGAGAGTTTTTGCCTTTATATTATCAGTGTTTTTTGCCAGAACTATTGTATTTTCATCGGAATTTTCATTTACAAAAACCGCAAAGCTGTCCTCATTGTCACATTCCACCATAAAAACCTCCGCTTTCGGAGAATAGTGCTTGTATTTCATTCCGGGGGAAAATGCCTTATCGGTATCCTTTAAGCCCTCCGTGACCGCCTTGTCAATTTCAGTTTCACAAAACTGACTTAGCATTTCTGCGGTAACTCCGCCGGGACGAAGGATTTTTACGCCCCTCTCGGTAAAGGCAACGACTGTGCTTTCAAGCCCGTAGGAGCACTGCCCTCCGTCAATAATAAGAGGTATTTTTCCATTCATATCGTTATAGACATATCCTGCCCTTGTAGGACTTGGCAGTCCCGACAAGTTGGCGGAAGGTGCGGCCAAAGGAAAATCGCAGGCTTCAATGAGTTTTAAGGTCCAAGTATTGTTTGGAATTCTGAAAGCCACAGTGTCAAGTCCGCCGCTGGTTTCCTTAGGTACAATACTTTTTTTGGGCATTATCATTGTAAGGGGACCAGGCCAGAAATTTTCCGCTAATTTTATTGCCAAATCGGAAACCTTTTCCGAATATCTGTAAAGCCAATCTACACTTGATATATGAAGAATCAGTGGATTGTCGTTTGGTCTGCCCTTTGCATCAAAGATTTTTTTCACCGCATTGGGCGACAGTCCGTTTCCTGCCAGACCGTAAACCGTTTCGGTGGGAATTGCCACGATTTCGTCTTTTCTTAAAAGCTCGGCGGCAATATCAATGCTTTTTGGTTCTATTCTTAAAATTTCCGTATTCATTTTTGTCTTTCGCTTAACTGTTTTCGGAATTAGTCAGCTTGGCTGTCTGATCTGCAATCGCCAAAGCGTCAAATATCTCGTCGCAGTCGCCGTTCATAAACGCTTCAAGCTTATACAGGGTAAGTCCTATACGGTGGTCTGTAACACGGCTTTGCGGAAAATTGTAGGTTCTGATCCTCTCGGAGCGGTCTCCCGTACCTACCTGTATTTTGCGTTCGGCGGCTATTTTATCCGTCTGTTCGTTGAGCTTTGTTTCATATAGCTTGGAATAAAGCATTTTCATGGCTTTTTCTTTGTTTTTTATCTGGCTGCGCTCCTCCTGACACTCAACAATAGTGCCCGAAGGGTGATGAATAATTCTTATTGCAGATTCGGTTTTGTTGATATGCTGTCCGCCTGCACCGCTGGAACGGAAGGTTTGAATCTCCAAATCGGCAGGATTTATCTCAATGTCTACCTCCTCCATTTCCGGCAATACAGCTACCGTTATGGTGGAAGTGTGAATCCGTCCCTGCGCTTCCGTTTCGGGAACACGCTGAACACGGTGAACCCCGCTTTCGTATTTCAGCTTTGCATAAGCTCCGTCGCCCTCCACCAAAAAGCTGATTTCCTTATAGCCGCCCAATTCAGTGGGATTGGCGTTTATAACCTCAGTTTTCCAATTCTTGGATTGTGCGTACAGCGAATACATTCTGAAAAGAGAGTTAGCAAAAAGTGCTGCCTCGTCTCCTCCTGCGCCGCCTCTGATTTCTATAATAACATTTCTGTCATCGTCGGGATCCTTGGGCAAAAGCAGAATTTTAAGTTCCTCCTCAAATTTTTCAATATCTCCCTTGGCAGAGGTCAGCTGCTGCTGTGCCATTTCCTTAAAATCCTTGTCCAGCCCGCCTTCGTTCAGTATCTGTTCCGCTTCCTCAAACTCGTTTTTTGCCTTTTTATATTCACGGTATTTCTCAACGATGGGAGTCAGCTGCTTGTGCTCCTTCATCAACGCCTTATACTTGCTCTGATCGTTTATAACTTCTATATCTGAAAGGCTTTCGTTTATTTCTTCAAGCCGCTTTTCGGCATTTTGCAGCTTATCAAGCATTTCTATCTTCCTTTCTGATAATCTTTTTTATCTTTTTTTCACATTTGCTGCGGGCTACCATAAAATCATGCCCGCATTTTTCACATTTTAAACGAAAATCCGCCCCTACCCTCAATACGATCATTCGATTGCTGCCGCAGGGGTGATTTTTTTTCATTTCCAAAATATCGCCCACATTTATATCCATATTTTTCCTCTTGTAAAAAAATCAGCTTTAATGCCTATTGTACCACAATATTATTAAAAAATCAACTAAAATAAGAGTGTATTGAACAAAATAAAAGGAATATAACCTTACAACTTGTCATAAACATAAAGAGACAAAAAAAGTGTGCGGCTTATGCACTTTGCCCACAGAGGAAGGAATGATTGATAAAATGTCAGAATTTTATCCCGAGGGAGAATTGATAAATACCGAAGACAACAGAAAAGCCACATTAAACGAGCAAAAATTAGAGGAGTGTATTTTAAGCGGTAAAATACTTGAGGCTCCCTGTATAGTATGCGACAGCAGTCATAATCTGATTGTGGATTTTGGCTTTATGAAAGGAATAATCCCACGTATAGAGGGCGCAATAGGAATCGATGACGGCTCGACCCGTGACATTGCACTAATTTCACGTGTCAATAAGGCAGTGTGCTTTAAAGTCACTGCTTTCGCCAACAATGAATACGGCAGAAAAATTGCCATATTAAGCAGAAAAAAAGCCCAGCAGGAATGCTACGAAAAATATATCTCAAAGCTAATCCCCGGCGATATTATCAACGCGAGGGTAACTCATTTAGAGCAGTTTGGAAGCTTTGTTGACGTAGGCTGCGGAATTCCCTCTCTTATACCCATAGATTCAATATCCGTTTCAAGAATAAATCACCCGTCCAACCGTATGTCGGTGGGACAGAACATTAAAGCCGTGGTGAAAAGCCTTGAGAGCGGAAAAATCTCCCTTTCCCACAAAGAACTGCTGGGAACATGGAAAGAGAACGCAGAAAATTTTAACGTAGGAGAAACTGTAACGGGCTATATCAGAAGTATTGAGGACTACGGCATTTTTGTGGAGCTTGCCCCGAATTTAGCTGGATTGGCGGAATTAAAGGACAATATACATATAAATCAGTATGCCAGCGTTTTCATCAAAGCGATAATTCCCGAAAAAATGAAAATAAAGCTTGTTATAGTCGATACCTTTGAAAAAGGGTATTCCTCCCCCGACTTCAAGTATTATATTGACAGCGGACATATCGACAGCTGGGTCTATTCCACCGAGGAATCGGATAAAATCATAAAAACGGTTTTTTGAACGCCATTTCTTTATTTGTCAGCTTTGCCCCTTTAATTTTTTGCGGTACTCCTCCGCTGCCTTTTCAAGCTTATTATCACCGAATTTATAATAAACGGTGTCCTTCAGCTCATCTGGCAAATACTGCTGTTCCACATAATGATTTGGGAAATCGTGGGGATACAGATAGTGCTGCCCTTTTACCTTTGCACCTTCTCCGTCACAGTGAACGTTTTGGAGCTGTCTCGGAAAATCTCCCGTTATTCCCTTTTTTACATCGGCAATGGCGGCATTTATTGCATTGTAGCCGCTGTTTGATTTTGGAGCCGTGGCAAGCAGTATTACAGCCTCCGCTAATGGTATGCGGGCTTCGGGAAGTCCCAGCTGCAAGGCGGCATCCACACAAGCCTTTGCCACAACTATTCCGTTCGGATATGCAAGACCCACGTCCTCCGATGCAATAACCAAAAGCCTTCTGCAAACCGAAGGCAGATCTCCCGCTTCCAGCAGCCTTGCCATATAGTGCAGGGCTGCATTTTCGTCTGAGCCTCTTATAGATTTCTGAAAAGCGGAAAGCAGGTCGTAATGCTGATCTCCGTCACGGTCGTAACGCATATTGCTGCGCTGCGCAAGCTCCTTTGCCAATTCACAGGTTATCTTATTGTCATTTGCGGCAAGCATGCACAATTCCACCGTGTTGAGAGATTTTCTCACATCTCCGCCGCAGCCTTGAGCGATCTGCTCAAAAACTCCCTCTTCAATTTCAAAGCTGTTCCCAGACTGTTGGGCGGCAAGCTTAAACCCACGCTCCACTGCGGGCACTATTTCTTCGGGCAGCAATGCTTTAAATTCAAAAACGGTACATCTTGATAAAATCGCATTATACACATAGAAAAACGGATTTTCCGTGGTCGATGCTATCAAGGTAATGTCACCGTTTTCAATGTATTCCAGCAGGCTTTGCTGCTGTTTCTTGTTTAAATACTGAATTTCGTCAAGATAAAGCAGTATGCCGCCTAATGAAGAAAATGTATTTCTTGAAGCGATAATATCCTTTATATCCGATGTGGACGCAGAGGTGCCGTTAAGCTTATGCAGCTCCATACTGCTTTTTTCGGCTATAATGTTGGCAACGGTGGTCTTTCCCACACCTGAGGGTCCGTAAAAGATCATATTGGGAATATGTCCGCTTTCAATGATTTTTTTCAGTGGACGTCCTTCCCCTAAAATGTGTGCTTGTCCGAAAACCTCACTTAATTCCGAGGGTCGGATTTTATCGGCTAATGGCATAGCTTTTCCCTTTTATATTATGCTGAATTTTAAAAACCCGTTTGATCGGATCACTTTTTAATCTGAAAATCCTTTACGATCTGATCCATTTGCTGTGCGTCCTCAGCCACCAGTTCGGCAATTTCCGCACTTTGCGCAGAAGCGGTCGTGGTTTTGGATACAGTCTGAGAAATAAGCTCCATGTGTTCCCTTATGGTTATTAGGGATTCGGTCTGCTTTTTGGTGAGATTGCTGATAAGCTCGGACTGCTTTGCACTTTCCTCGGAAGCATCAATAACTCCCTGCATTTTTTTGGTAATATTTATGGCGATTTCCTTGCCCTCTTTTACTGCGGCAATAGATGCGTCAATAAGTGCGGCGGTGTTTTTAACCGAGTCGGAGCTTTTTTGCGCAAGAGTTCTTACCTCGTCGGCGACGACAGCAAAGCCCTTTCCTGCCTGTCCCGCTCTTGCTGCCTCAACGGAAGCGTTAAGGGCAAGTATATTGGTTTGGAATGAAATATCCTCAATGGTCTTGACAATGGTTTGTATCTTATTTGACGCTTCCTCGATCTTTGCCATTGCCTTATCCATATTTTCGATTTCCCGGTTGCTTTCATTCAGCAACTCGGAGCTTTTAGCAGCCATTTGGGAGGCAAGTGTGGATTTATCCAGGCTGTCTTCGGTCTGCTCCACAATAGACGATATATCAACGCTTATTTTTTCTATTGCATCGCTTTGCTCTTCAGCAGAAGCTCTCAGTTCATCGGATACCGACAGCATTTTTCCGGAGGAAACATTTACCTCCTTTGAAATAACGGAAATTTTTTCAACCACGCTGAGCTGACTTTTTGACAGATCCTCTGCGCGCTCCACTTGCTGCTGTACCTGTACGATAAGAGAATTAGCCTCGTTCTTTGCAGTGACCGCTTTTTCGACATGGGAAAGGAAGCATTTGACAAGATACATAATAACTGCAGCACAGACATTCATACCGAGAATGCCCTTGAAAAGAAAATCAACAGTGGTATCGCCGTAACAAGCCTCTTTGAAAAGAAATCCTCCGATAGAGCTGACATCTATAAGCACCCATTGCAGAATCAAATTCTTTTTGTTGAAATATATGGCGGCTATTGCCATAGATCCTAACATAAGCGGAAACATTCCGTGAAGCTCTTGTCTCAAAATTGAAGCCACTATTATAAGCAAAAGCTGAACCGTGGAAAGGATAACGCCTCTTATAATATTACCGTATTTCGGATTACTTTTGATGATCAGAGTAACGCCTACCGCTCCGGCGCCTGCAACGATTATCCCTATACCTACCGCCGCTCCGCCCGTAGCAATGTTGATCGCACCGAAAAGAATACATACCGTCAAAACAAAAACCGTATGTATCGTTACCATTTTGTTGGTTATATCTATTCTGCCAGTTGATCCCGTATCTTGTGTATCGTTTGCCATTTGCTTTCCACCTTTCATTTTATTTAATTTTTTATATAAAATACAACGCTGTATAATACTTAATAAACAATCCCCTGCAAAATCGGCGGGGGATTGACTTTTTAACGCAATGCAAAGCTTACCGCAAAAGCTGTTTTAAGGTATTTAATGAAACTATACTTTGCTTTTTGTGCTGCTGATAATTTATAATGTTTCCGCACTTTTAACATTATATTTTTTAAGCAGGGACTTGATCTTCAAATGAGGATCAATTACCTTGCTGGTAGAAATATCGTGGTTTACTGCGGCGATAAGGTATGCGATATACTTGGAAACATCTACTTCCTTGAACCATTCACGGGACAGCAGATCGGGAGTTCTGTAAGTAAGATTTGTGCCGAATACATAGTCTATCATTCCCTCTTCGTAAGCCTTGTCAAATTTAGCAAGACCGTTGGTAAAGATAGGATATG
Source organism: uncultured Ruminiclostridium sp. (assembly GCA_964636555.1). GTDB lineage: Bacteria > Bacillota > Clostridia > Oscillospirales > Ruminococcaceae > Ruminiclostridium_E. Next base: position 449,577 of record CAZWRZ010000001.1, on the reverse strand, counting down.
TAGCATAAGCGATAATTCTCTTTGCCTTGCGCTTTTTAAGCTCGTAAGCAATATCCAGCATTGAATCTCCGGAAGAAATAATATCGTCGGAGATAAACACGGTTTTGCCCTCAACGGAGTTGCCCAGATATTCGTGAGCAACAATGGGGTTGCGGCCGTTTACAATAATGGAGTAATCACGGCGCTTGTAGAACATTCCCATCTGAACTCCCAATACGGAAGCGTAGTACATATTGCGGTTTAATGCGCCTTCGTCGGGACTTACTACCATAAAGCTGTCAGGAGAAACGTCAAGATCCTTGACCTCATGGAACATTGCTTTTAATACCTGATATGAGGGCATTACATTGTCAAAGCCCATAAGAGGAACGGCGTTGCATACTCTTGCGTCATGTGCGTCAAAGGTAATGATGTTGGATACGCCCATAGCCTGAAGCTCCTGAAGCATTACGGCGCAGTCCAAGGATTCACGGTAGTTTCTTCTGTGCTGCCTTCCTCCGTAAAGAATTGGCATTATTACGCTTATACGGTGAGCCTTTCCGCCCATAGCCTGAATAATACGCTTTAAATCCTGAAAATGATCGTCAGGAGACATATAGTTTTCTCTTCCGAACATCTTATAGGTGCAGCTGTAATTTCCCACATCAACAACAATAAAGATATCGTCTCCTCTGATAGAGGTTTTGATAAGTCCCTTGCCGTCTCCCGAAGAAAATCTCGGACACTCCGTATCTACTAAATATGAGTCCTGCGCATAGGGCGTATTTGCTGACCACTTGACCAGATATTCGTTGATCTTTGTGCCTAACTCCTTTGCTCCGTCGGTTGCTATTATACCCAAAGATGCGACCTGCTGCTTTGAGTTAAGCACTATGGTACTTGCTTTTTCGGTTACTTCTCTTTCCGCCATTTTTGGACTTCCTTTCAAGTAAGTATTGATGATGTTGATGACGCTTTATTCATACAAAGGATATTTTGAACAAATGCCGTTCACAATCTCCCTTGCCTTTTCCTTGTTTGCTTCAAAATCCGAAGCGGTCAGATAAATGCTTTCGCCTATTTTCACCATATCGTCCTCTTTAAGTCCTCTGGTAGTAACCGCAGCGGTTCCTATTCTTACGCCGCTGGTAACAAAAGGCTTTTCGGGATCGTTGGGGATAGCATTTTTATTGACGGTGATATAAACATCGTCAAGACGCTTTTCAAGCTCTTTGCCCGTAACGTTAAAGGGACGGAGATCTACCAGCATCAGATGATTGTCCGTACCGCCCGATACCAGACGGAAACCTCTTTTGATTAACTCTCCCGCAAGAGCCTGAGCATTGTTAACGATCTGCTTTCCGTATTCCTTAAAGGAAGGATCAAGAGCTTCCTTTAAGCATACCGCCTTGGCAGCAATAACGTGCATAAGAGGGCCGCCCTGTGTACCGGGGAAAATAGCCTTGTTGATCTTCTTGGCGATTTCCTCGTCATTGCAAAGAATCATACCGCCTCTCGGACCTCTTAAGGTCTTATGTGTGGTGGTAGTAACAACGTCTGCATACGGAACTGGAGAATCATGAACACCTGCGGCAACAAGTCCCGCTATATGAGCCATATCAACCATAAGGTAAGCGTTCACGCTTTTAGCAATTTGTGAAATTTTTTCAAAATCTATTTTACGAGGATATGCGCTTGCGCCTGCAACGATCAGTTTAGGCTTATGCTGCTCGGCAAGCTTTTGCAGCTCGTTATAATCGAGGGTTTCGGTTTCATCATTCAATCCGTAAGGAATGAATTTGAAATACTTTCCCGACATATTTACGGGGGAGCCGTGGGTAAGATGTCCGCCGTGAGCAAGGCTCATACCCAAAACAGTGTCGCCGGGCTCCAATAAAGCAAAATAAACCGCAATGTTAGCCTGTGCACCCGAATGGGGCTGAACATTGGCAAAATTACATCCGAAAAGCTTTTTCGCTCTTTCGATAGCAATATTTTCAACCACGTCCACACACTGACAGCCGCCGTAATAACGCTTGGCGGGATAACCCTCGGCATACTTGTTTGTGAGAACACTGCCCATAGCCGCCATAACTGCGGGAGAAACAATGTTTTCGCTGGCAATAAGCTCCAGATTGCGTCTTTGACGCTTCAATTCATCGGTCATTGCCTCTGCAACCTCGGGATCGTATCCGTTTACATAGCCTATAGTGTTTACCAAATCGTTGTACATTCGCTTTTCCTCGTTTCTTTCTGCATTTTTCCCTATTTTGTGGAAATTACATTTTTATTATACTATTTTTTTTAACGGATTTCAATAGTTTTGAAAAATTTCTGAAAGATTGGAGCGTGTTCGCATAAAATCTGTATATGGATTTTTTATAGTTTAAGATAGTAGGTCGATTCATTTTCTCCAAAAATCAAATTGCCAAAGGGCTTACATTCTCCCAAATCAGCAAAACCCAGCGATTTATGAAGAAAGATTGAGGGTATGTTTTCCTTTTCAATTTGTGAATGTACAAACTCATTTCCGTTCATCTTTGAGCTTATGCGGTCTAATCCTCTGCTTATCAGCTTTCTTGCTATTCCCATTCGGCGAAAATCTGGAGCAATCATCAAATCTCCTATATTCCAATTTGCAAAATTATCTGGATTTTGCATAAAATTTACCCACCCTGCAAGCTTATTATCACAAAAGGCGGCAATCGAAAACCACTTTGCTTCCCAACCTGCAAGCAGTCCCAAATACTTTTGATGATGAAGCATTTGGGCGGGGTTTTTGTCAATAATGCCAAATCTGAATTTTTCATGTTCAATATGAAGCCAATCGGGAACGGGTTTTTTTCGGTCAAAATACTCAAATCTGATTTCCGACGGTGTATAAGCTTCATAAATCTTTGTGGGACTTCCCCATGTATAAATATCCAGACCTATTTCTCTGAATCCGTATTTTTCATAATATCCGATATGATCCGTTGATATATACAGCTTATCATAACCCAATCTTGCTGCTTCATATTTTGCATGGGTCAGCATCAGTTCACCAAATCCGTTCCCTCTTACTCTTTCGTCAACATAAAGGGTTGCAACAAAAGGCGAAAGCTTGGTATGATATGTTAAATTATCATTCTCTATCAACTGATAAAAACCGATTATTTCTTTTTCCTGTTCCATTCCCTTTATAACATAAGTTTTGGGCAGTTTATCGGAATTGATGCTTAATTCTGCATTTTCCGAAAAGGGCTTATATACCTTATTCCATTTTTCCTTACAATACAGCTTAACGCTTTCACAAAGTTCTTTATTATTTTTAACCGAATAAATATTCATACAACCACCACCTTATATATCCTTTACCGAAACTGCCATATTATTTTTAGCCGAAATACATTCACATATAGTGTACCCTCGGTTCAAATAAAATTGCTGTTCGTTTTCTTCTGCTGTCAAAACTATGCGGCGGATACCGCTGTCCTTAAAATATTTCTCGGCAAGAGATAGCATTTCCGTTCCGTGACCTTGTTTTCTGAATTTTTCCGCTACCCAAAACTCTCTTATAAATCCCAATCTTTCCTTAAAAAACCAACCTTCAAGAGTTATAAACGTAAACTGTATAAAACCCAAGGGTTCGTTTTCACATTGACGAATATACGCCATATTTCCACCATTATTGGTGTTCATTTCCGAAAAAAGCCCTTCCCAATCCTTGACATTTACTCCTATCTCGGCAAAGTATTTTTTAAACATAATTTGAAATTTGGGATCGGTAAAATCTGAGATCAATAAATCTTTTGTTGTCATATATACTCCTTAATGCGGTCAAAAAAATAAAGTGTTCCCAAAACGAGAACACTTTAAATTTATCATTTTACATTGTGACATTGACCGCTTTAAGACACAGAATGTGAATGACAGATATTCCCTTTTTGAAGCAAACTTTTCATATCATTCACCTGCCTTTCTTTAGTAAAAGCATTATATCACATTTTTTGAAAGCTGTCAAGAATTATTTTCCTGTAAAGCCTTCCCAATCCTTCAAAAATTTCGCAATACCGTTATCGGTCATAGGATGCTTGATCATCTGCAAAAGCACGTTCATAGGAACGGTTGCGATATGGCAGCCCATTCTTGCAGCAGCGGTAACATGGATAGGATTGCGGATAGAAGCGGCTATGATCTCGGTATTCAGGTTGGAAGCGTTGAATATATCAACTATTTCCTCAATAAGAGCCATTCCCTCCATTCCGATATCGTCAAGTCTGCCAAGGAAGGGGCTCACAAAGGTTGCGCCTGCTCTTGCTGCAAGCAAAGCCTGTGCTGCGGAAAATACCAAGGTAACATTGGTCTTGATTCCCTTTGCGGTAAGCTGTTTGCACGCCTTCAAGCCTTCCTCGCACATGGGGAGCTTGATAACAATATTCTTGTTGATAGCTGCCAAAGGAAGAGCTTCTTCGACCATTTTGTCTGCTTCAAGAGAAATAACCTCGGCGGAAATAGGTCCGTCAACTATATTGGTTATCTCGGTAACAACTTCCTTGAAATCTCTGCCTTCCTTTGCAATAAGAGAAGGATTAGTGGTAACGCCGCAGATAATGCCCATATCGTTAGCTCTTTTGATGTCCGCAACATTGGCGGTGTCGATAAACAGTTTCATTTTGTTCTCCTTAATGTTAAAATTTTATTTTGCAATTATAATGCTGCCAATTCGTCAAAGGAAGTTTTCAGAGAGGAGTAAAGATTTCTGTAGATCTTATAAACTCTTTCATACTGTCCTATATTTTCCTCAATGGGATTTTGTATCTTATCGGGAAGAATAACAGCCTTGCAAGCCTCGGGAACAGAGGAATATATTCCCGCACCCACCGCCGCCAATAAAGCAACGCCCAAAGCAGGTCCTTCCTTATTCTGAGTGGTTTTGACCGAACAAGCATACAAATCCGCCAGCATCTGACGCCAGAGATGTGAGCTTCCGCCGCCTCCGCAAGCCATCATATCGGTAACGTTTATGTTCATTTCGCGCATTACTTCAACGCAGTCTCTTAAAGAGTAGGAAACGCCCTCCATGACTGCCCTTATCAGATCTCTCTTTTTGTGCATTGTGGACAAGCCGATAAATGCGCCGCGGCAGTTAGGGTCAAGATAAGGAGTTCTTTCTCCGTTGAGATAAGGAAGATAAATAAGCCTGTTGGCGCCGATAGGCACTTCCATAGCCGCCTTATCGGTGAGATAATATGGATCTACTCCCATATTGAGGGCAGTTTCCATTTCGCTCCAGCAAAGATTGTCTCTGAACCATTTAAGGGAAAGACCCGCGCTTTGAGTAACGCCCATAACGTGCCAGCAATCAGGTACGGCACAGCAGAAGGTGTGAACTCTTCCCTTCTTGTCTATGGAAATATTGCTTGTGTGAGCAAATACGACACCGCTTGAACCGATAGTGGTAAAGGCTTTTCCGTCCTCGACAACGCCTGTTCCCACAGCAGCAGCAGCGTTATCGCCCGCACCGCCTACAACTATCGTGCCCTCGCAAAGTCCTGTAAGCTCTGCCGCTTTTTTAGTGATTTTTCCCGTAATCTCGGGACTTTCGTAAACCTTTGCCAAAAGGGATTTATCAATGCCTAACTTACCAAGAACCTCATCTGACCAGCAGCGGTTGGGAATATCCAGGAGCTGCATTCCCGATGCGTCGGAAACCTCGGTGGCATACTCGCCCGTAAGCATAAATCTGATATAGTCCTTGGGCAAAAGGATATGACGGCACTTTTCATAGTTTTCGGGCTCGTTGTTCTTTACCCACATTATTTTTGCGGCGGTAAAGCCCGTTATGGCAGGATTTGCGGTAATCTCGATCAGACGGTCGTGTCCAACCTTTTCGGTTATCTCAATAACCTCTCTTGCTGTACGCTGATCGCACCAGATAATGCTGCGGCGGATTACCTTGTTATCGCCGTCCAACATTACAAGACCGTGCATCTGTCCCGAAAGTCCTACGCCCTTAATTTCCGAGGAAATAATTCCGCTGTCGCTTATTACCTGCTTTATTCCGTTTACAACGGCATTCCACCAATCTAGAGGCTCTTGCTCAGCATATCCGTTGCGGGGGGTGTAAAGTGGATATTCATAAGTGGCGGAGGAAACAGGAGTTCCATCCTCGGTAAAAAGTACGGTTTTTGTTCCCGATGTTCCGATATCAACACCTAAAATATAAGCCAATGTCTTTTTTCCTTTCTTGTTATTTTTTAATTATTCGTCAAATAAACCGTTATTAAGTCTGTCAGCCGTGTGCGGACTTACATAAACGGGAAATCTTCCTGTAAGCTCAACCGTTTGTCCGTTAAGCATACCCGTGTGAAAGCTTATATGCCGAAACTGTATAAGAACCAAGTCCATTCGTGTAAATGTACAGTCGTTGGGACATTCATACAACTCACTGTCAGTAAGTCCGTCAAGGTAATCAAAGGTTTTTTGCTTTACCCTGCCAAGATACTCCAACAGTTCATCATCGCTTAATTCAACATTACAAGGGTTGTCGGGGTTATCCATTCCCTCCTCATGAAAGGGCGGTTCATTATAAACAAAAGGATTGAAAAACCATTTATCCGCAGAGTGTATTGCGTGATAGACATATCTCCACGCAGGAACGCCGCACACAGACGCATTTCTGTTATAAGTCCTGATTGCCGTTTCAAGATTAAGAAAATTTGCCCCAACTTGCTCTTTAATAATTTCACACAGTGTTTTCATACTTTCTCAGAAAATCAGTCGGAGAAGAGAACATTATTGAGAATGCTCTCAAGCATTTCCTGACGTCCGCTGGAAACAGAGGAAATAACATCTCCCTTTTCAAGCGCATACTTTTCAAGCTCTTCCATTTTAGCCTTGCCCGAAATAACATCAGCGCCGATGCCTGTTTTCCAGCTTGCATATCTGTCGTCAACAAACTTGTCTATTCTTCCGTCCTTGATAAGCTTGTCAGCCATACGCAGACCGAGAGCAAATGTGTCCATACCGGCAATATAGCTGTGGAAAATGTCCTCGTGAGTAAAGGAACCTCTGCGAGCCTTAGAGTCAAAGTTAAGACCGCCGTTGGTGAATCCGCCTGCCTTCAGAACCTCATACATACATAATATAGCGTCATAGATATTTGTGGGGAATTGGTCGGTATCCCAACCCAAAAGCATATCCCCTTGGTTAGCGTCAATAGAGCCGAATACTCCGTTTTCACGGGCAACACGAAGCTCATGCTGGAAGGTGTGTCCCGCCAAGGTAGCGTGGTTAGCCTCAATATTCATCTTAAAATCATTCAGAAGATCATACTTGCGCAGGAAGCCCAAAACGGTGGCAGTATCAAAATCATATTGATGCTTGGTAGGCTCCTTTGGCTTAGGCTCAATGTAGAAATCGCCCTTAAAGCCGATAGAGCGCGCATAGTCAACCGCAAGATGCATAAGTCTTGCCATGTTGTCCTGCTCAAGACCCAAATTTGTATTCAATAAGGTTTCGTAGCCTTCTCTTCCGCCCCAGAATACATAGCCGTTGCCGCCAAGCTTAACGGTAAGCTCCAAAGCCTTTTTGATCTGCGCTGCGGCAAAAGCAAAAACATCAGCGTCGGGAGCAGTTCCCGCACCGTGCATATAGCGGGGATTGTTAAAGCAGTTGGCAGTTCCCCAAAGGAGCTTTTTGCCCGATTTGTCCATAAGCTCTTTCAAAAAATCGGAAATTTCGTCAAGGCGCTTGTTTGTTTCCTTTAGATTATCAGCCTCGGGAGCAATGTCTCTGTCGTGGAAGCAGTAATAATCAACAGAAAGCTTATCCATAATTTCAAAAGCAGCATAAGCCTTATTTTTGGCAACATCCATTGAATCGCTGCCGCCCCACTTTTTGTCGGCAGTGCCAACACCGAACATATCGGTGCCGTCTCCGCCCATTGTATGCCACCATGAAAGAGCAAACTTCAGATGTTCTCTCATCTTTTTGCCGTTAATAACCTCATCGGGATTATAGAACTTAAAAGCAAGAGGATTTTTTGAATTTTTTCCCTCATAAGGAATTTTGGGAATGTTAAAATATTCTGCCATATTATGCTCCTCCAAAATGTTATCGTCTTCATTTGTGAGATATAAATAAATTATCCTGTTATATTTTAATGTATTTTTTCTATTTTGTCAATAGATTTTGGATTTTTTCTGTATTCGTTCATAAGGTTCAACGCATCTCATTATTCGTTTTTATATTTACTTTTATATTGACCTTTGCCCAAAATTGAGGTATAATAAAAACGTAAAACTCATCACGACACGATGTTCTTATTTTAAGCTTTAATGAACATTTGTCAAAAAGCATTGTTAAAAGGAAAGGATAACCATTATGGCTAAGCGCAGAATAGGAATTTTGACCAGCGGCGGCGACTGCCCCGGACTTAACGCAACTATAAGAGGTGTGGCAAAAGCCTGTTATGATCTTATGGGAGATGACAAGGTAGAAATAATCGGAATAACCGACGGTTATCACGGACTCATTCACAACGAGTGCCGCGAAATGAAGCCCTCGGAGTTTTCGGGAATACTGACACAGGGCGGCACTATATTGGGAACCCGCAGAACGCCCTATAAAATGATGCAGGTCGTGGAGGACGACAATATAGACAAGGTTGCCGAAATGAAGCAGACCTACAAGAGCAACAAGCTTGACTGCCTCCTCACCTTGGGAGGAAACGGCACACATAAAACCGCCAATCTTCTTTCAGAAGAAGGCTTGAACGTGATCGGACTTCCAAAGACTATTGACAACGATATTTGGGGTACTTCCGTAACCTTCGGATTTCATACCGCAGTAGATATAGGAACAGAAGTTGTAGACCGTATCCACACCACCGCCACCTCCCACAGCAGAGTTATGGTTATTGAGATCATGGGAAATAAGGCAGGCTGGCTCACTCTGTATTCGGGTGTAGCCGGCGGAGCTGATATAATTCTTATTCCCGAAATTCCCTACAGCATAGACAAGGTTGTTTCCGCTGTTGAGTCAAGAGCCAAGGCAGGTAAGCAATTCTCGATAGTTGCTGTTGCAGAGGGTGCAATGGATCTGGCAGAATCCAAAATGAAAAAGAAGGACAGAGCACGTATCCGCGCAGAAAAAGGCTATACCACCGCCACTGCAAGGATCACCAAGGAAATTCAGGACAAAACGGGCTTTGAAACACGCTCGGTAGTTCCCGGTCACATGCTGAGAGGCGGAAGTCCGTCTGCTTACGACCGTGTGCTTGCCACACAGTTCGGCGCAAGAGCTGCAAGACTTATATTGGATGAAAAATACGGCTACACAGTAGCTAAAATAGGCACCGAGATCGGAGAAAATCGCTTATCCGACGTTACTATGAAAACTAAGTTTGTTCCCCTTGATGATAAGGTCGTAGTTGCTGCCCGTGATATTGGCATTTCCTTCGGTGATTGACGATTATAGCTTTTATAATGACATTTTTCGTGAAATTATTGCGGAAAATGTCATTTTTGTTTTATCACTGTCTCAAAATTGACCTAAATCTATTGAAAAAAAACCTTTATTATGGTATAATTAAAACACTATGGTATAAAGGGAGCTTGTGAAATGGCTAAAACAAAAGTGGCAGTTCTGTTCGGCGGACAGTCAAAGGATTATTCCGTTTCCCTAAAATCTGCCTATGCAGTAATAAACACCTTGTCAAAACTGAATTACGATGTTATCCCCATTGGTATAACAAGAGTGGGACGGTGGCTTTATTATCCCGGCAATTACGGTGCCATTGCCGACGGAAGCTGGGAAAACGATTCCGACTGCTGCCCCGCCGTTATCAGCCCCGATGCGGTTCATCACGGAATAATAAAGCTTATAAATAAATCCGAAATGGCGTTACAGCGTGTCGATGTTATTTTTTCCGTTATTTACGGCAGATTCGGCGAATGCGGACGGATACAGGGATTGTGCAAGCTTGCCGGTATTCCCTTTTTGGGCAGCAATCTTGAGGCATCCAGTACAGCCCTTGATAAAGCGATGACTCACCTGCTTCTGGACGAAGCGGGAGTTAAGACGATAAAATATTTTTGTGTTGAAAGAAGCGATATGCCCTTTATCGACGAAATAATTGAAAAAAGGGACAAGGAACTGCAATATCCTCTTTTTGTAAAGGCGTCAAGCTGCAGCTCATCCATAGGTTCAAATATTGCCTTTGATAAAAACGAGCTTAAAGCCGCCTTGAAAATCGCTTTTTCTCACCACCATAAGGCTGTTGTGGAAAATGCCGTTACGGGACGTAATCTGTGCTGCTGTGTTTACGAAAACGAGGGTCTTATTACGGTTTCCTCTATCGGTGAAACCGTTCCCGTTGAAAGCTCCATAGATAAATTAAACAACTATATCGGCAAAACCTCAAAGTTTGTGGCTTCAACAGATTTAAGCCCCGATATGTCTGAACAGATAAAAAATATCTCAAAGCGCATTTTCCGCCTAATGGACTGTCAAGGCTATGCTTTGATTGATTTCCTGTTAAAGGACGAAGAGCTTTACTGTACCAAAATATCCACCATTCCCGGATTTAATGAGGAAAGCGCTCTGCCCTCGCTTTTGGAGTTTGACGGCTTGAGCTATTCCGATATTTTGGAGATAATGCTTAACAACGCTTTGGAATCTAAGGCGTAAACCGCAGTGCGAAAAGAAAGGAACAAAATGGAGAAGGACGTTTGCATAAATATAAAGAGCGTACAAAATTCAGATGAAGGAGAAGATGTTACCGAGCTGTTTACCTATGGGAAAATGAGAAAAAGCCAATCTGACAATTACTCTGTTTCCTATGAGGAATCAGACGCTATGGGCTTTGAAGGATGTAAGGTAACATTGGATATATTTAAGGACGAGGTAAGGCTTACACGCTCGGGAAATGCCGCCTCCAACCTGATAATCGAAAGAGGAAAAAAACACCACTGTCACTATGGAACGCCCTATGGCGATTTTATGATAGGCATTAACACAAATGCGCTTAAAAACGATATTACCGACAACGGCGGAGATTTGTATTTAAAATACACTATTGATGTCAATTCGGGATTTTTGTCCGAAAATGAAATGTTTATAAATATAAAAGAGCGCAGCGGAGAAAGTAAAGGAGAATAAAATGATAAACACTGTTGCACAAGCAAAAAACGACGTAAAAGAAATAGTTATGAACGCAATAGGCGCAGCGGTGGCAGAAGGCAAGCTGCCTGCCGAGCCTATACCAGCATTCGCCATTGAAATACCCAACGATAAAAGTCATGGAGATTTTTCCTGCAACGCCGCTCTCGTTTCCGCAAAGGCTTTTAAACAAAATCCCCGCAGCATTGCCGAAATAATTATGGAAAATGCGGTTTTAGAGGGCTCTGCCTTTGAAAAAATCGAGGTTGCAGGACCGGGTTTTCTTAATTTCTTTGTGGGAAAGGCGTGGTTTGCCGAAACGGTAAACGCCGTTCTTGAAGAAAAGGAAAACTACGGCAAGACCAATGACGGAAACGGCAAACGTGTACTTGTGGAATTTGTTTCCGCCAACCCCACGGGACCTATGCACATAGGCAACGCAAGAGGCGGAGCTATCGGCGACTGTCTCGCTTCCCTTCTGGAATATGCGGGATATTATGTTGAGCGTGAGTTTTATGTAAATGACGCAGGAAACCAGATCAACAAATTTGCACTGAGCCTTGATTTAAGGTACCGTCAGCATTTCGGCGACAACGTGGAAATGCCTGAGGATTCATATCACGGTCAGGATATAATCGACCATGCAGAGGGCTTTGCAAAGCTTTACGGCGACAAATATATGAATGAGTCCGAGGAGGAGCGCAGAAAGGCACTTGTAGACTACGCACTTCCCATAAATATCAAGGGACTTGAAAACGATCTGTTAAAGTACAGAATAAAGTATAACACATGGTTTAAAGAAAGCACCTTACATAATGACGGTTCGGTTGCGGAGATAATTGAGCTGCTTAAAAAGAGCGGATATACTTATGAGCAGGAGGGCGCGCTGTGGTTTAAGTCCACCGAGCTTGGCGACGATAAGGACAGAGTGCTTATCAGAGCCAACGGAGTACCCACTTATTCGGTTCCCGATATTGCTTATCATTACAATAAGCTTGTTAAACGCAATTTTGATATCGCCATAGATATTTTGGGCGCGGATCATCACGGTTATATCCCCCGTATGAGAGCGGCGCTTACCGCCTTGGGAGTTGACGCTTCACACCTTGAAGTTGTTATAATGCAAATGGTTCGCCTTGTGAGAAACGGCGAAACTGTAAAGCTTTCAAAGAGATCGGGAAAAGCTATCACCCTTGCCACTCTCCTTGACGAAATTCCCATGGACGCCGCAAGATTTTTCTTTAACCTTCGTGACGCCAACACTCACTTTGATTTTGACTTGGATCTTGCTGTTGAGGAAAGCTCCAAAAACCCTGTTTATTATGTACAGTACGCTCATGCAAGAATTTGCAGAATTCTGGAAAAGCAAAAGGAGGAGGGCGTAGAATGTAAGGTCCTTCCCGACAATGAGCTTATATTCACCGAATCGGCTGAAATTGAGCTTATCCGTCATTTAGCTTCCCTGCCTGATGTAATAAGTGAGGGCGCAAAGGGCTTAAACCCCTCTGTTATCACAAAATATCTTATTGAGCTTGCACAGCATTTCCATAAGTTTTACGATTCCTGTCCTATCAAGGGTATGGAGGAGAAGGTTCTTCAATCAAGACTTTCCCTTTGCCATGCCGCAAAAACCGTTCTTAAAAATCTTTTGGATCTGCTTAAGGTTGAAGCTCCCGAAAAAATGTAATTAAATGTAAATATTTTAGGAGGACAATTTTTAAAAATGAGCGCTGATGACGGTCACCAACGAAATATTATAATCAAACTTAAAGAAAAACAATTCCCCGAAGTCTTTGATTTCAAAAACAAAAAAATCAATATTTCTTTTTTAAAGGATCCACAATACATTAAAAATGCTGTGGGAAATACAGATTTTAGCAATATTTTAGCTCTGCCCACAGGACTGCTGAATTCTTCGGTTCTTAGAAATTTAAAAATCGATGCCGATTGCGAAAAAGTCAACATGGCTGTTGCAGAAGCCTTTTCTTCCGTTTACAGTGATAAAAAAATTGCTGCTGTTATCGGTGTCAGCAAAGCGGAGGTTGACCCATTTGGAGAAACAAGCTTTGCCGAGCTTATCTCCGTTTACGACAAACAGGTTGAGATCTTAAATCGATTTGCGGATTTTTATATTATTGACAAAATGAAGTCTATGATTGATCTGAGAGCGGCTTTGCTTTCCTGCAAAAAGACAAATAAGCCTGTTTTAGTCAATGTTGTGGCAGATCTGTTTGAAAATACGGAAAACTGTGCCGCTTCTTCCTTGGGAGGATTGGTTACGGCACAGGATATGGGTGCCTGCGGATTTGGCTTTTGCTGTGACAATGACGAAAATCCCTCGGAGATCGCGGCAGAGCTTTTAAAATACGCTAAAATTCCTTTAATTGCCGACTTGACGGGAAAAACCTTTGAGGACGGTAATCTGCCTTGCGGAATAAACACCGTGATATGCAAAAGCGGAGAGCTGCCTCGGTTTGTTACGGATCAAAGCGGGGATTTAAACGGAGTGGAGCATAAGGACGACTTTTTTATCTTCACCCATTACGGAAACGTTTTTTTCCTTGAGGCGGACACAACGGAGATATCACCGCCAATACAATGCCAGCCCAATATGGAGGAGATAATTTACGATACCTGTAAGTCAGAATACGATATTCTTCAGGTTGAAGTAAACAGTGTTGACGACGCTGTGGATTTTGCAAGAAATTCCCACATGTCGGCTCTTCCTGTTATGTTTCTTTCCGAAGACGTTACCGCTTTGGATACGGCACTTATGCTGTATCAGGGCATTGCGCTCATAGACAGCTCCACCCTTATTCCCGAAAATGAGCTGGAGGAAATGTGTAAAAAATATGGCGCAGTGGTTTATTGAGCCATTACAGAAAGGATTTTTTATTATGCACCTTGATGAAAAAACACTTGAAAGCAATTTAATGTTTGAAGGTAAAATAGTAAAGCTGTACAGGGATAAAGCCAAGCTTGAAAACGACAGCATAGTGACCCGCGAGGTGATAAAGCACCCCGGCGGAGTGTGTATTGTACCTCTTACGGAAAACAATGAGGTTCTTATGGTAACACAGTTCCGCTATCCTTTTGGCAAGATACTCACCGAGATTCCGGCAGGAAAGCTGGAATGGGGCGAAAATCATTTTGACTGCGGCAAGCGTGAGCTTAAAGAGGAAACAGGCTGTACTGCCGAAAAATTTGATTATTTGGGCTGCCTGCTCCCCACTCCCGCCTACGACACCGAGGTTATTCACATGTATTTGGCAAGAGGACTTTCACAGGCTGAACAAAAGCTTGACGCAGATGAATTTCTCGACGTAAAAAAAGTCCCCTTTGACAAAGCTTTGGAAATGGTTATGAACGGAGAAATAACCGACGCAAAGACGCAGCTTGCATTGCTCAAAACAAAAATTCTTCTTGAGAATGAGAAGAATTAAGATATCCGTTATAGGCTGACAGGATCTCTTTTTCAAGCTCTTCCCTTGCATTGGGGCTGATAGGGTGAACTATATCCCTGAAATTTCCCGATTCGTCTCTTCTGCTGGGCATGGCTACAAAAAGTCTTTCGTCACCCTGTATGATTTTTATATCGTGAATAGCAATAGCGTTTTCCAAGGTTAAGGACACCACCGCTCTGAGCCTTGGCTCGTTCATTGTTTTTCTAATTCTCACATCGCTAATATTCATATTTTTGAGTTTCCTTTCATCTAATAGAATAATTATATTTTTAGCACACAGAGCTGAATTATTCATAGCCGCCTGCTGCATATCCTTTGAATATTGTTCAATAATTATTATATTAAACCTCATTCAGAAAGGCTTTTCTATGGAAGATTTTCTTAAAGGAAAAAAGCATATACATTTTATCGGAATAGGCGGCAGCGGTATGTATCCGTTGGCGCAGATCCTTCATTCAAAAGGCTTTTACCTTACCGGTTCGGACAACAATCCCACCGAAACCCTTGACATGGTCAAAAAAATGGGCATACCCGTTTACATGGGACAAAGGGCAGAAAACATAGAAGGCGCCGACCTTATTGTATATACTGCCGCGATTATGGACGACAATCCCGAGCTTATTGCCGCAAGAAACAGCGGTGTTAAGGTAATAGAGCGTGCAGATCTTTTAGCGCTTATTTCTGCAAGATATTCCAACTCTATCTGCGTTTCCGGTACTCACGGAAAAACCACAACCACTTCAATGCTGACACAGATTTTTCTTGCCGGCGGAACAGATGTTTCCGCGGTGATCGGAGGAAAGCTTAAAGCAATAGGCGGCAGCGGAATTGCGGGCAGCAGCGACACCCTATGCTGCGAGGCTTGCGAGTTTTTGGATCATTTTCTTAAATTGTCCGTGGATGTTGCCGTTGTGCTTAATGTGGACGCAGATCATCTTGATTATTTCAAAAACCTTGATAATATTATAAAATCCTTCCATACTTTTTGCGAACATGCCCAAAAAGCCGTTATTATCAACGGCGACGATGTTAATTCTATGAAAGCGCTTGAAGGTATCAGCGGAAAGGATATCATCACCTTCGGAAGAAGCGGCAAAAATGATTGGTATGCCGAGAATATAGTTCATTCCGGAAATCTTGAAACATATTTTACCATAATGCACGGAGGGAAAAAATTCTGCGACGCAGTTATTCATGTTCCCGGAGAGCATAACATAGTTAACGCCCTTGCTGCGGCAGCTGCCGCCGAGTATTCGGGCTTGTCCGCCGAAAACATTGCAAAAGGGATGGACGATTTTATGGGAGCAGGCAGAAGGTTTGAAAAATTCGGAGAGTACGACGGAATAACCGTTGTGGACGATTACGGACATCACCCTGCCGAAATAGCCGCAACCCTCACTACCGCAAAGGCTATGTCATTTAAAAGAGTATGGGCGGTTCATCAGCCATTTACCTACTCCAGAACCTATATGCTTATGGACGATTTCGCAAAAGCTCTTTCCGTAGCAGATAAGGTCGTTCTCACCGAGATAATGGGCAGCCGTGAAAAAAATACCTTTAATGTTTACGCAAAGGATCTATGCGAAAAAATAAACGGCTGCGTTTGGTTCCCCGAATTTGAGCAGGTTGCGGATTATGTCTGCAAAAATGCTGAGGAGGGAGATTTAATAATCACTCTCGGCTGCGGAGATGTTTATAAAGCGGCAAGAATGATTTGCAAAAAGTTAGAGGAAAGATTTAAGGCAACACCGCACAATTATTGCCGTTCGATTGCGCAGTCAGAAATTTCGTCAGATTGTACGAATTCGACGCAGGAAGGCTGACGCCTTTCAAGGAGAATTTGTGCAAGATGACGGAATTTATGCAAGCAAGCGAATGGCAAAGGTGTTAGCCGCTAATTGTGCGGTGTTACCTTAAATAAGCATTAACAAGGAACAATAAGAAATATTTCGGGAAGGTATAAAACTATGGGCAATACTGATTACCTTGATACTTCATTACCTTTAAAAAAACGTATTAAAAATCTTGTGTCACAGCTTACCTTGGAGGAAAAAATCGGACTTATCCCCACAAGGCAGGCTGAAATTCCGCGCCTGAACATAAAAGAATACAGCTACGGCACAGAAACTGCAAGGGGCTATGTGGGAAGAAACGAAGCCGAGGTGTCCACTGTTTTCCCTCAGCCTATCGGACTTGCCTCTATGTTTGATACCGAGCTTATGGAAAAGCTCGGCGAAATAGCGGGAAATGAGATCAGATATTATGAAGAGCATTCAAAGGGACATCACCTTGTTTTGTTCGGTCCCACAGTCGATCTTGCCCGTGATCCACGTTGGGGAAGAAATGAAGAATGCTACGGTGAAGATCCCTATTTGGCAGGACAGTGTGTAAAGGCTTACACAAAAGGTATTGTGGGAAACAAGCCCGAATACTTACGAGCAATTCCCACTTTAAAGCATTTTTATGCCAACAATAACGAAAAGAACAGATGCTCCTCAAATTCAAATATAACTCCGCGCAGCAAGTACGAATATTATTACCGCGCTTTTCGTCCCGCAATAGAAGCGGGCTATGCTCCGGGGGTTATGACCTCTTATAACTCAATAAACGGCTTGCCTGCAATGATAAATCCCGATATTGACGAGGTGTGCAAAAAACAGTGGGGTATGAAATTTGCCCTGACTGACGGCGGCGATATGTCTCAGACGGTAACACATCACCGTTTTACAAAAAACCACGGAAAAACCATTGCCTTGGCTTTGAAAAACGGTACAGATATTATGTGCGATGATGCCGAGTTGGTTGTGGATTCCATAAGATACGCTTTGGACAAGGGACTGCTTACCGAAAAAGAATTGGATAAGGCAGTTGTGAACGCTTTATATCCACGTTTTCTTGTGGGCGAGTTTAATCCTCCCGATAATAATCCATACCTTGACATACCCGAAAGTACGGTAAACTGTTTCAAATATAAGGTGCTTAACCTTCAGGCGGCAAGAGAGGCTGTTACTCTGCTGAAAAACAACGGAATACTGCCTTTGAAGAAAGAACGCATACATAAGCTTGCCGTTCTCGGAGTACATGCCAACACAAGCTTTCCTGACTGGTACACGGGAAAATCCTCCTACAACATTACTATTCTTGACGGATTTAAATCAATGCTGCCCGACAGTGAAATTGTGTATGAGGATTGCAGGGATATTGTGGCAATACGCTCTGTTGAAACGGGAAATTATCTTAAAGTAAACGATGACGAAACCGTTACCGCCGACGGAGAATCGCCCAATGATGTAAGATGCCGATTTATAAAAGACGATTGGGGCGGAGAAATAACTCTCACATCCGTTAAAAACGGAAAGTATCTTACAACGGACGGTTCAGAGTATAAAGCCAGCTGCACCTCGACCTATACATGGTTTGTAATGCCGATTTTAAAGCCGGATGTCAAAAACGGAGCAGTTACCTACAAAAGCTGGGACAATAAAGCTGTCTTTGTGGATAAGGAAGGCAAAATCCGCTTTGGCGAAAGAAGCAGAGTTGAAGAAAATCAGCTTTTTACCGAGGAAATAATATATGATGGCATAGAAAAAGGCATAAAGGCAGTTAACCGCGCGGATTATGCAGTAGTTTGCGTCGGAAACAACCCTATGGTCGTTGGGAGGGAGGAATATGACCGGGAATATATAGAACTTCCCTTCTTTCAGCAAGAGCTTGTGAGAAATATTTACATGGCTAACAAGGATACAATAATGTGCCTTATTTCAAGTTATCCCTATGCCATTCCCGAATTTGACAGAAGCATTCCTGCCATTTTGTACACTGCCCACGGCGGTCCCGAAATGGGCACTGCTATAGCCGAAACAGTTTTAGGCACAAACAACCCCGCTGGCAGAACGCCGATGACGTGGTATATTTCCACAGAAGAGCTTCCTTCCATAAATGATTACGATATAATAAAAACCAAATCCACCTACCAGTATTACGACCGATTCCCTCTCTATCCCTTCGGCTATGGTTTAAGCTATTCAAGATTCAGATACGGCGGTCTTTCCGTTACCGATAAAATAGACAGCTTTGAGGTTTCGGTAAATGTTGAAAACCTGTCTAATTTAGGCGGTGACGAGGTCGTACAGGTTTATCTTTCGGAATTGAACAGCAGATACCGCCGTCCTTTAAAACAACTCTGCGCCTTTAAGCGTGAGTATATTGACGCTTTGGAGAAAAAAACCTTCACATTCACAATCAGCAAAAAGGAATTTGCCCGCTGGGACGTGGTTCGCGAGGATTACAGCTTTGACGAGGGTATGTATCTGGTATATGCGGGCGGCGTAAGCGATGACGACCGCTGCAGCACAAAGATATTTTTAAGAGGCAGCAAGCCTTTAAACAGAAATCTGCAAAATAAAACCTCAGCGGTGAGCTTTGACGAAATGCAAGGCGTTGAAATAAAGGCTCTTTCAAATGCCAAAGGCGAATATATCTCGGGCATAGAAACCTTTGGCGGCAAGCTTGTATTTTACGGCTGTGAATTTAACAACTATAAAACCATAGAAATCAAAGCCTCAGACACTGGAAATTCCGCTCACATTTCCTTTGAAACAGAGGGAGAGACGATAGCTTCAATTAAGCTGCCGCCCTTTGTGGAACCGGAAAAGTTCAAGAGCTTTGAGCTTGCTGTTGAAAAAGAGGTGCATGGGGTTCACGATTTAACGGTTTCTTTAAGTAAGGGTGCTAATATTTTGAGCTTTAAGTTTGTTTCGGGAGATGAAAAGGAAGGTACGGAAGCCGAATCCGTATCGGAATTGGAAACCCAAGCTGAAGATAATATTTCCAAATAAAAAACAAGACTGCTGTAATTATTATTGTGGCAGTCTCGTTTTTATTAAGATAAATATGTTTTTATTTGTATAAACACATTTACACGTTTTATTTTTCATAATCTAATTTATTATTCCCCACTCTTTAACACATTTTTTGCAAGCCACTCTGCTACTCCGTTTTCGTCATTTGATAATGTAATGCTATCTGAAACATCTTTAACATCCGTAATAGCATTATCTACAGCAACGCCTATTCCACACATCTTAAGCATTTCCACATCATTTTTATCATCACCAAAAGCCACGATTTCATTAAGCGATATTTTCAATAAATTTGCCAATTCTTGAATTGCCTGTACCTTGCCGGCTGTTTCAGGTAAAAAAGCATACCAATTTTCACCTCGATAACTCTGCAAACGGCAATGATTTTTATTTGCAATCTCCAATGCCGTTTCATAATCGGGAAGTTCTGCCACGATTTTGTTCGCTTGACAAGACAGCGGTTTCTGATAATTACAATAAACTGCTTTATGTAATTTTTCGGATTCGGATATGTGCTTACTGTTCCAAAACACCTTACGTCCCGCTGCCACGGTAATTTCCGTCTTATCATCCTGTTCAAGAATATCTTGTATAATTTTATTAGTATCTTCTATTTCAAAATAACAGCTGTAAATTTGTTCCCCATGGCGATGGATAAGCGTTCCGTCCGTTGTAATTTCGTAATCGGGCTGAATTTCTTCTATATATCGTTCTGCCCCTATCCAATAACGAGCAGTAGCTATTACAATGTAAATACCGCTTTTCTGACAGCTTTTCAAAATTGATTTTGAACGTTCAGATATGCTGCCGTCGGAACGAATCAACGTACCGTCAAGATCGGTTAAAATCATTCTTGGATTCACCATTTTCATATCATTCATATTATACCTTTTTTAAGTTTTCTTATTTATCACGAAAAACCACATTGTTTATACTTGGCATCTGTTAATTCAATTTGATCAGTTAAACATATATGCATTGGAGTCCCTCGGCGTTTGGAAGTTGAGAGCTGAAAGCCAAGACTTTCATAAAAATCTTCCCGACAGTTCCAAGCTTTTATATCCACTTGAATTCCAAAACCGGGTTCTAATTTGCTTCGCAAAAAATCAAGAATCTGTGTTATCAGCTTATACTCTATTTCCTGCGATTCATATTCAGGCAGAACAAGCACATCAGGTATCAAAGCAACATAACCTCCATCCCATATCAAACGTGCCATTCCAACAATTTGTTGCTGATCGTAGGCTGAAACAATAAGAGCGCTTCCGTCAAGTCCGTTCTTGATCTGTTCGGGCAGAATTTGCCGAAATCCAATAGAAGCACGCAAGAAATTTATCTCTTCCACCAATATGGTATTTTTATAGGTTATACCCATTGTACCCTCCTCAAAACAATATATAGTCAAAAAATTTCACTGTATTTAGCAAATAAAAACAGTGAAATTTTTATATTCAATTCTGCAAATCCGTTCAGCCCAAATACCCTTTTTCAAACTCACTGACAGGCATAGGCTTTGCAAAGTAATAGCCCTGGAAGATATCCGTGCCGATCTCGGTGAGAAAGTCCACATGCTCCTTGGTTTCCACGCCCTCAGTGATAACCTCCATTCCAAGCTGTTTGGAAAGCGAAACTATCATTTTAAGTATTGTACGTGTACGCTCGGGATTTTCGGTTTTGCGGAGAAATTCCATATCCACCTTAAGTGAATCCACCGACATATCCTTCAGCATATTAAGAGAAGAATAGCCGCTGCCGAAGTCGTCCATTTCCACGCAGAAACCGTATTCCCTTAATCGCTGAATCAGAACAAGCTGCTTTTTGAAATCGCTCATAATTGCGGTTTCGGTTATCTCCAGCTTTAAGCTTCTCGGAGGTATTTTATAACGCTCCACAAGTTCTGTAAAGGTTTTGTAAATGTCTGTGAAATAAAAATCCTTGGGAGAGATATTTACCGAAATATAATAGTCGGTATAGCCTTTGTCCTGCCATTCGCGGAGCTTACGGCAGGCAAGCTCCCAAGTGTTCATATCCAATCGGCAAATAAAGCCTGTGCGCTCCAGCACGGGAATAAAATCATTAGGCGGAACAAGTCCCCGCTCAGGGTGCAGCCACCGCACCAATGCTTCTCCGCCGAGAACCTTTCCCTTGACGGACACCTGCGGCTGTAAGTAAAAACAGAACTGTCCATCAATAAGCGCCGTGCTGAACTCTCCTGTGACCTTTTGTTCCTCAAGAGTTGCCTCTCTGATATCATCATTGTAGTGCGCTATCATAGCAGTGAGGCTGGATTTTATCGTTGTAATTGCCATATATGCGCGATCACACATAACCGAGGGCTCAATTTCCTTGTCAGTAATATCATAAACGCCCACCTGTACATGCAGCTTGTAGTTAGAACTGCCCAACAGATTGCTGAGACTATCGATCGCTTTTATGAAAACCTCTTTGTTAAAACGCTTGCGCTGCATAAAAATTGCAAAGCGGTCTCCCGAAAGCCTGCCGTAAACCGTATCTTTGCCCGTAGAAAGCTTCATCATCGCATTCGCTATCGCAGTGAGAATTTCATCCCCCTTATTGATTCCGAAAATATCGTTTACAAGCTTAAAATCCTTGATATCGGAGCAAACCATGCAATACTCAACATCGGGATTTTTTTGAACGGTTTGGTTGACCTTTTCGTAGAAATAGTCACGGTTATATATCCCCGTAAGGCGGTCATGTGTGGCACGGTACCGCTCTATTTCCAGCTTTTTCACATCTACCGTTTCATCGTGGAACTTAAAGAAACAGCCAACACACCGTCCTTCCGAATCACATAGACGCTTAAACTGTTTGGAATAGTGCAGCGTCAAGGATCCCTTACCGTAAGATTCCTTCCACTCTGTGTCTGAGGTTTCGGATAGTTTTCTGTCTCCCAGCCAATTATTCAGATAATCGACAATGGGTACATTTTCAACGGCTTTGAAGAACGCATAAGCCACTGAGTTTGCATAAACACAGTTTCCGTCTAAGTCAAAACATATCACGCTGTCGTCCATGCTTCTTATGCTTGACGAAAGCAGTCCTTCCACCAGTCCCTGCGGAACATAGATCACATTAAAGTAATAAATTGCGACAGCCATAATGCCGTAGGTTAAAACAGAAAAATCTATTGCAGTATCGGTCATAATATACACTACATTTGCAGCAATAATGATTATCAGGCTCACCAGCGTAAGCCAGAATTTCTTTCGGTACATTGCGGGGGAACGCTTGATTTTGATAACAAGAGGAATAACAATAAGGATTACCATGGCATATATAAATGTCCTGTGGAAATCATACAGTCCTCCGCGCTCGGATATTCCGTAGAACACGGTGCCTGAACCGTCATCCACCTGCCCGCAGTTGAAGATAAAAACGCTTTCGGTAAACACATTAACAATCAGCAAAGCACCGTCCACTGCTACGATAGCAAGCAGTAATATTTTCTGCCATTTGTGCATGTCAAAAATCTTTGTGTATTTCAGCGTATAAAGCAGCATGTTTATCAGCAGAATATCCGAGACAGTATAATAAACCGCATACATTATCTGTGCAAACATCAGGTTCGATGCCAGCAGTGCTGCCGCATACGCCGCCATGGTAAGGGGCGCAGCGATCATTATATAGCAAATAGCCTTGGTAAGCTCGGTTTTATCCTTTTTGGAGATAACATAACTGCAAATCAAAATCGCAATAGCGAAAATCAAAAGTAATGTTGTGTAAACGTTTCTCATTGCCGTTTTATCCTTTCTTACGCAAAAGGTACAAAGATAACAATAAAATTTTAACATATTTTTGCGAAAATGTCAATTTCTTGTTATTTGTTTCTTTTTAACCGCAGTCTCGATTTACGGGTTTACTTCATATACTTAGGTTTCCACCTTCCTGTGGCATAATGAATGACAAACAACACAAACAGCAAGACATTATGCCCGATCATACAGCCCCAAGCTGACACAAGACCATACCCAAGCATTTGAGTACAGATAAAGGTTCCCACTATACGCACACACCACATTCCGAGAACATTAAATACAAAGGGAGTAATGGTTTTTCCCGCTCCCTGCATAATGCCCTCAACAACAATGGGAACTCCGTAAAAGGGCTCTGAAACCGCAACCATACGCAGTACGGTTGTTCCCAAGGCAATTACCTCGGCGTCCTTGGAAAACAAGCTCATAAGCTGCGGCGCAAATAAAAACAGCAAGCCTCCCGACATTATCATCAAAACCACAACCAGCGGGATAGTGACCCTTGCAAGTGCCGAAAGCCGCTCTTTGTCCTTAGCGCCGCATGCGTTTCCCGAAAGTGTAGCCGCCGCAGTCTGCATACCGTAACCGGGGATATAAAAGGCAGATTCAACTGTGTTGGCTATTGTGTGTGCCGCCGTTGCCGTATCTCCCAAGGAATTGATCATAGATGCAAACGCCACATAACCCAAGGATGTTGCAAATCTCTGAAACATATTTGGCAGTGCAACTTTTAAACAGGGTTTTAATATGGCAAGGTCGGGACGGAGCTTTTGTCCCTTAGGAGAAATTGTCTTATGCCTCCAAAGAGTTATTGTGATAAGAATTCCGCCAACTGTATAGGCAACGGCGCTGGCGGCAGCCGCTCCCTCTATTCCCCAGCCGGCGCCGTAAATAATATAGTTCTTTCCGAACAAAGAAACCTCTCTTGTGGGATAAATGAGGAAAAAGTTCAGCACTATATTTATCACATTGACAAATATGCCGGCTATCATAGGAGACTTTGTATCTCCCACCGACCTTAAAACGGTGCCAAAAATAATGCTTGACGTCCTGAAAAGCATAGGCGAGTACAAAATAAGAAAATATCTTGACGCCATTTCTCTGATATTAGCATCAACCTGCATCCAAACGGGAATTACTCCGCTTAAGGAGGTAGTCAGTGCAGTAAACAGCAGTCCTACAACAATTACCGCCATAACCGCCTGTCCAGACGCTTTTTTTGCGTTATCGATATGTCCCGCACCCATAGCCTGCGAAATATATGCAAGAAAGCCCACTGCGATAGCGGAAACCGTACTTCCCACAAGCCAACTTACCGTTCCAGTAGAGCCAACCGCCGCAGTTGCCTGTTTTCCGAGAGTTCCTACCATTGCGGTATCTATGTACTGAACCGCAGTCTGCATAAACTGCTCCAATACCGTAGGCCAGGCAAGCGACACAATCACAGGCAGCATAGAAAAAAACTGCCTATTTTTTGTTTTACTAATCTTTGTCATCAGCTGTTCTTATCCACCTGATGAAATTGCTTTAAATTTCCGATTTTCTCGTTTCTTTCCTCAAGAACCTTTTCAACATCACTCCAGTCCAGCCCCTGATTTGCAGCAAGCACCATTACATGATACAAAAGGTCGTTTATCTCGTTCATCAGCTCCTCGTTATTCCCGTTTTTGGCGGCAATAACCGTTTCGGTGGCTTCCTCTCCGACTTTCTTGCATATTTTGTCCACACCCTTGTCAAAAAGATATGCAGTATAGCTGTTCTCTTGCGCAATTCCCTTTTCATAATCGGACTTGCGCTGTTTTATAACCTCAAAAATCTCCTGATAAACTGTCATTGTTTTTGTCCTTTCCTGTTACTCCTCATCATTGTACATTTCATTGAAAAAACAGCTGTAGCTGCCCGTATGACAAGCTACTCCCGTCTGTTCCACATTTAAAAGCAAAGTATCGTTATCGCAGTCGCTGTAAATTGACACCACCTTCTGCAAATGTCCGCTGGTAGCTCCCTTGTTCCAAAGCTCCCCTCTTGACCTGCTCCAATACCATGTATAGCCTGTTTCAAGTGTCTTTCTCAGACTTTCCCTGTTCATATTGGCAAGCATAAGTACCGTCTTTGTGTTTACGTCGAAGGCTATTGCAGGTATAAGCTCGCCTTTTTCAAAGTATTTGTCCAAGTTGTTTATGTCAATTTTAATTGTGCTCATTGTAATGCTCCTCACTCAATACTTTTTTTAAGTCATTTTTTATTATCGCTTTTCTTGTACTCATCTTTTAATTCGATTTTTGTATTTCCTTTATTCTTATTTCCACCATCTTTTTAAGAAATGATAAATCCTCAAAAGTTGGATTGTCAATTCTAAATGTGCAACCGCAAACATTATTAAATTCTTTTCCGAATATTATTTTGCGTCTGCCACCACTACAAGAACCGCAATGACCGCAATGATCGATATACCGCCATGCAGCTTCTGCAATTTCTTTATCATCGGGATATTTTTCAAGCCATTCAGAACCCATGTCCTCTGACCAAACTGTCCAATTATTGTCATTTTCATCAGGGTCATTTATAGCAATGAAACATACACATTTATCATCAAGCTTTACCCAATAATATATTTTGTCCTTCCAACAATCACAATCGTCTTTATAAAAGGTCATACCGTTATCTTTCAAAAAATTTATAAAATCCAAAGCGATTTTTTGTTCTGCTAAAGAAAGCTCTCTGCAAATATATTCTTCAATTTTTAATTCACTCATTATACTCTCCTTAAATTGTCCACAAGCAGTTGAACTTTGTCAGAATAATCCTCAAAATCACTAATATTTTTATCAAACGGAATATGCACAAAACACATTTGTGTTTTCAAGGAATGTGATGAAATATAATCCATACCCCAATAATAAATATTGTTACAGTAGGAAGTCCCCGCATTATCCGAACTTTTCGCTGTAAGACCGATTTCTTTACAATTTTTCAAAGCGGCTTCAATATCAAAATCTGTAACATATTTATTACCTTTTTTATCTTTAGCTGTGCTTTCAAAATGTATTTTATCCTTTATTAAAGGTCGCTGACCAAAAGATAAAATCAAATCATAAGTATTATCTTTTAATCTCCCAATAAGCTGCTCCACTGATTTTTCCTTATGATTCTCCAAAACACCTTATCGCAATCCTGAAGTCTTGTTACCAATTTTTCCGAGGAGGTGTCTTTAAATGCGGTAATAAGAATTTTTTTATTCATTTAATATCCTTTCTTTGTGAGAATATGCCAGATATCATCACTCATAAAACCACACCTTCTATAATACATGATCAGGTTTTTCCTATAGATTTCAGATAAGGTCTTACCTTTTTATAAAGCGCACCGCTTACATTGGCATTTCGATATTCTTTATCAAATCCGTTTTTTATTGAAACCTTGGTTTTATATTTGTTTATAATTTCCAATATTCTATCCGTATACTCTTCATTGGAAATATACTTCAGCAGTTCTTTTTTGCTGGCTTTTCCCGATTGTAATTCTGCCTTGGGCTTTGAAACTGCGGTCTTTATTTTTTCTTTCTTTTCCGTTTCTTTTTTTTCTTCTATGATTATCTTATTTGTTTCCTTTGCTGTCTCTTTTTTCTCTGCTTTTACTTTTTCGGTTGTCTTATTATTCTCTGTGGCAGACTCCGGGTTATTTTGTTTGATCGCCTTATTTTCCTCTGCCGCCGCTATTTTATCTATGTTTTCTTTTTCGGTTATTTCATTGTTTTCCTCTTGGATTTTTGCCTTGGCGGTATGTATGGGAATAATATTAGCCGGTTTATTATTTGGTTGCTTTAAAGGTAAAAAGTTTGGAATTCTTTTGACAGGAACACCATGTCCATTCCAAAAACTAACAATAAAATCAAAACCTGAGTCTTTGGAGATAATATAATAGCCTACATTTTGCTCTTCGGTTTTTGCAATCAAATATCCCAAATAAGTTGACAGCTGAAAATCAAGAGCGTTTTTACCTCCCGCAGTAACCTTAATTAAATGAAGATTTGCCACATTATTTTTCAGAAGCTTATCCAAGACCTTTACGCTAATGCTTTGACACGCTTCGGTGTACATCAGATATATAATGTCATCTTTGCTGTATTTTTCAATTCCTTCAAATCCGCCCGAATGTACATTTTCAAAATCAACAAAAAAGTAATTCATTTTTTATCTCCTTTTCTTTGTAAGAATATGCCAAATATCATCACCCGTGAAGCCGCACCTTCTGTATAATCCCTCGGGATCAGTCGGATTATTAACCTTTCCCGAAACAGTGGCGAATTCGGCAATTCCCTGCATTTTTGAAAGCAAACTGTTCACAATGGTTTTTCCGTAACCCTGCCCTCGAAATGTCGGAATAACCTGTATCCACTCTAAAATCAGTTCCCCGCACTCTCTGTCATAATCGGCAATTCCGCCTGCAACAATCTTTCCGCTGCTCTTTTCCTTTAATAAAATCCACAGCTCTGAACAAAAAACAGGTGTATTTTTGTATTCCTCTAATTGCTGTGCTGTAACGGATAAATCAATGTAGCTCGTATTGATGAGCTGAACAAACTCATTTATATCGGATATTCCCGAAAGAATTTCAACATCATTTACATCCTCATGTTCAATAGCTTTCATATTATGATATAACCGAAAGTAAGGCTCGTCGTTATAATCATTAAAAGCCCCGTTGATATAATCTCTTTCATGAATTATCTTCATATTTTCAGGTATAACGATTTTCTTATGCTTCCAATAAGGAATGCTTAAAGTACCGCAAGGGTTTTTCAGATAGCTGTTTAACGATAACAACCAATATACCTCCCCCTTTATTTTAATGACATAACATATATCTGGCAAGGATTGCACTCGTCCCAAAGAGTTGGAAATACCTCAAACTCCTTAAAACCTAAACTGATATAAAAGAGACTTGTTTCGTCATATTCCTTGTATCTTCCCATTTGAACCGTCTTTACCTGCATAAAGCAATATCCGTTTTGGGCGGCGATCTCCTTTGCCAAGGTAAATATACCCTTGCCTATTCCCTGCCTGTGGAATTCCTTCAATACTCCCATTACAGCAAGTTCAACCGTTGCTTTGCCTGTTTCTTTCAAGCAGATAAAGCCCAAAGCTTTTCCGTTTTCCTTTGCGGCAAGCATTATTTGTTCCCTGCTGTCGGAAATGTATTCTTCTCGTGCTTCGGGAATGCCAAACCATTCGGGCAGGGCTTCAAGTATCTGTCTGGATATGGCTTCCTTTTCGGTTTTGTCGGTTATCTGTTCAATTATCATAATAGTTTCCTTTTATAAAATTATATCTTACTGCAAAAATCCACGATCTCTTTTTTCCGTTCCTCCACTGCTTCTTTATATTCAACCGAACATAATCCCAGCCTGCCGCAGCACTCTATTTCTAAATGTCCGTAAAAATGCTCAATGCTTTCAATAATCCGATCACATTCCCTCATGTTCGGTCCTGTTCTCAGGGCGACGGAATATCCCTTTTTACCCCTGCTTAAAGCCGCATGGGGTTCATGTGTATTACACCACGGCGTGCATCTGTCAATAAAAGCCTTGAACTGCCCGGGAATATCTGCCCAATATGAGGGAGAAACGTGGATTATAATATCCGCCCATTCATAATGCTCCATTATTTTAACTGCATCGTCGTGATACTGAACGCATTTTGCCGTAGTGTGACAAGCTCGGCAACCCTTGCAAAAACCGATTTGAAAGTCGTCGATACAAACGCTTTTTACGGTATATTTTTCTTTCAGGCATTCCGAAATGATATGTACGATTTCGGCAGTTGCGCCGTTTTTTACGGGACTGCAATTCATCACCAATGCATTCATCATAAAAAAACCTCCATTAAAATTTAGCTTACCTTTCATGCCGATAATTCCTAAACCCGTTTCCCTCTTTGAAAAGCCGAAACCCATTTATTTATAGTTTCATCGCTCCAAATATGTACTTCAATATACCTTTCCGGACCAAATTTACCGTCATCATTCCAATCCTGCGGAAGTCCGTATCTTTTGATAATATCAAGTATTTCTTCATAGGTATAAAGCTTCTTTCGGTATTCCTTATTATCGTTTATTTTTTCACTAAACGTGGGCATAGAATCCCCATAAGTAAAAGAAAGCGTATTTATATCAAATTCTTCAATCGGTATTTTTATAAATTCACAATTTTCATACCAAGAGTATAACCATGGACTATGTTCAACCACCATATAATGCGGAGCTGCCCTTGATATTTGTCCGCCCTTTTTGGCAAACTCCGTCCTGAGTATCTTTTCGCAATTACGTCTATATTCAACATATTTATCATGCCTTTGAGCGCTTTGTGAATTTGGCTTTGCTGTTTTTATTGTTTCCAAAACAGATTTTGCTTGTTCAATAGGTAAATCTGATAAATTTCGGAAAGGTCCTATCGTTTTGTCAAAATAATGATATAAATACATTTGTCAATTCTCCGTATCGTGCAGAAATCCTAAATCTGCCTTGAAACAAAATGCACTATTTCGTTTTTTCCATTCAAAATATGGGGCACAAGCTCCAAAGGATACATCTTAACTCCGTTTCTCAGTTCATCAAAAGATACCCAGCAATACTCCATATCAATATGCTGATCATCAAATCCTTCATGTCCCCAAAATGAGCCTTCAAGGGGAATATCGTTACCGATCAAATGAACTTTATAATATAAGCCTATCTGATGACAAGGCGTTTTGCCCCAACGCCAAAAGGTTTCACCCACAGCAAACAAGTTGTCAACGTCTATTTCGGCGTGAATTTCCTCCATAAATTCCCTTTTCAAGGTATCCTTGCTGACCTCAAACCGTGATACATGACCGCCTATAAGAGAATAATCATCGCCCTTGGGCTTTTGGAACAGTATTTTGTTGTTTTGAATAAGCAGTCCCGCAACTCGGTAGGAAAATATAAAATTATCTTCTTTGAATAAAATATCATTCTTCATTGTGATTTCCCCTTTAAAGAATCGCTGAATTTCTTCAATTCCTTTTTCTTCTCCTCTGAAAGTGCGTTATATTCGATATTGCTAATTGCCCCCTCCAATGTATACAAATGCACCAAGCAAACATTGGGATAGGTTTCCTTAAGCTTGAAAAAAGCCTCCTTAGAGCCTGTTTCAATAAGCTTTTCGGCAGTATCTATCCCAACTGCTTTCAGTTTTCTCTCCAACTCCTTGCCTATATTTATCATTGAGGTTAATTCAGACATAAAGTTTCCCCTTTCATAATAACGGTTACAAGGTTTTTCGAGCAACTATTTTATTTGAAGCATGCAAATGCTTAGGAACACCCGGATGTTCATCTTCAAAAGTGTATGACTTAAACTGCAAAATTTCCCAATCGTTATATAGCTCTTTTATCTCATTATCCTTAGCAAGACCGATTGCAAACGGGGCAATATCCTTTGAGGCGGGCACTGTATCTGTAAATATCTGCATAATATTAATACCGCCTATATTGGTGTTTGCTTTCGCTCTGTTTATAAAAGCCTTCCAATCAGTTTTTTGCACAAAATGCATTGTTCCAAAAGACATAATCAAATCATATTGATGTTCAAATTGATATGTTGTCAAATCAGCAGTAAATGCGTTTAACTGTACGTTTTCCCTTTCGCACCGCCGCTTTAATTTTGCTATTCCATGCTCCGATATATCAAAAGCATCAACATTACAATATCCCTGTTTTGCGAAATAAAACGCATTCTGCCCCTCGCCGCACCCTACATCAATTATTTTTGACTGCTTACTCAATAAGTGTTCAAACTCTTTGATTGTTGCATTTGGTTCAGAGGAAAAAGCATCAATTTCTTCATTTTGATAAGCTTTTTCCCAAAATGGTACAAGTTCCTCTTTCATTTAATAACCGCTCCTTTCTTATCATTTATGCTGATATATATTTTCAATATAACAGCAAACTTCCCACAAAAATTATCATTCAGGCATTTTTATAAAAATCACTTTTTCACCGTCAGAAACACCGCCGTAAATTTCATCTGTCCCATACCCGATCTTCAAATAATGTTCTATAACAAATTTAGCAGAAAAAGGCATGTCCAGCTCCGACAACTCCGAAAAATCAAACCATCTGATTTTTCCCTCATTAGACACAAGCTCTTTGTTAACATCGTTTAACTCCGCAAAGAAGAAATAATTCTGCCTGATCTCCCCATTGATTCTCCGCAGGGTAATATACCGCAGGGACAAATTATCAATATCACTTTCTCTAAGCCCTAATTCTTCCTCTAATTCCCGCAGCACACAAGCTTTTGCATCATTCAGCTCGTACTCTTCAAAATGACCTCCCGCCGAACCGACCCAGACATTATTGACCACCCTGCCGCCCTGACGGAAAAGCAGCAGCATTTTGTTTTTGCTTTTGTTTGTTATGTATACTGAGGTCATATTTCTTAATTTTCCGTTCATTTGCCTAATCTCCTTGATATAGGTAATTTTATTCCAATTCACCGACAAATCTCATAAAGAGATACAAAACAATATAAACTGCAATAAAAATCGGTATTGTAATTAAAAAAGTTCTTCCGAAATTTACCGCTCCATCTGAACAATATGAATATAAAAACCGAACAGCAATTGTGATAATAAAGCATACCGCTATATGTAAGGGTATTTTCATTTTATTCTTTAATTTCCATATCAAAAAAGAAAGACCGTATAAAATAGATGCACCTATCCATACAAGAACAGAAATCAAGGTTTCATTCAGTCCATTATTGAGTATCAGCATTGGAACAAAAATCAATGTTCCTAATCCAATAGACATAAATATGCTGCGTAATGCTTTCTTCATAAATTACTCCTCAACATTTTCAATTTATAGCAAATCGGTCGACCGTTTATATCTCTCTGTAACTCACACCTTTTTCTTAAAGGATACTCATACTCCTCACCCTTTTTTATAGCTTGAACAGGCGGAACATAGATCTCAGCATCTTTCCAGACTATACGTGCATACAGAATCTCATCCTCAAATCCATAATGCTGAAAGGGGTTGATAATACCATCGGGGGTGGGATAGGCGTTCTGAAAATCCGACTTTCCGTCATAATCTCTTAACGAAACAGAACCTGCAAAATTTTCGGTAAAACAAACCGCCGAATTATTACTGAGTTCTCGGCTGAATTTCTCATAAAATTTATCTTTATCGGACAAATATAGTTCATAATCATCTTTTTCAATTCGGTAGTATCTTTCGTAAGGAGCTACCCACCATATCATAATTGCCATAATATAGGTATCTATCTCGGGAATGTACATAAGCCTGAACTGCTTATCCTGATCTATGACTTCTCCGATCTCGGTGGACTTTTTTATGTCAACATTTTTCAAATCTATTTTCACCTCTGACTGTAAAATTCCATATTCACATCATTCAACATAATAACAGTAGTCCATAATAATATTCCCCTGCTCATCGGGAGTAGTGTAACGTGGACATACACAGTTTTCAAAAGACCAAACACCGCCATTTTCGTCCTTCCAGAGTATCATTCCCTCATTTTCCACAGCGGGACGACAGCCGCTTGTATCGTGAACCTCCTCTTCCTTACCGTAAATCCAGCAAGTCCCAAGCCCGACTGAAGGAAAATCAATACTCTCAAAGCCTTCGGGAACTTTGGTGTCGGCAGGAGTAAACATACCTATCCAATATTCAAATGGCTTACCCTCACAGCGGCGTTCAAGCCCTACATATCCCGCACCGTTTTCCCAGATTTTAAGGATAGTCTCAGTGCCTCCCATTGCATTTTCTATTTTGTCAAACCAGCCGTTTGCAAACCATTCGCCCCACCAACCGCCGAAATCGGGGTATTTCTTACCTATAAAGCGCATTGCGGGAACACTTTCTCTGAATGTCTTGATAATTTTTGCCACATTCTTTTTCCTCCAAATTAAAAATTAGATAAATAATTGCCACATACTGCTGTCAAATCTTGAATTAACAAAATCCGATTTTTTTAATACAGATTTGTTCACGCCTAATGCTGATTTCACAATCTCTTTTGTTGTTTCAACAACATTTTCAGACTCTAACAATTTGTCAATCGGCATGAATAATGCTTCCTCATTCTCACAATTGTCAGTAACAGGCACTCCGTCTAAATATTCAGCCATAAATATACACCAAACTTCTTGAGCTGTAAATCTAACCGCTATCAAGTCATTAGCTTTAACAGTTACACCCGTCTCTTCCAATACTTCTCTTTCAGCTGTTACCTGCGGCATTTCACGGTCTTCACTAAATCCTCCTG
This sequence comes from uncultured Ruminiclostridium sp., assembly GCA_964636555.1. Lineage (GTDB taxonomy): Bacteria > Bacillota > Clostridia > Oscillospirales > Ruminococcaceae > Ruminiclostridium_E. The sequence continues at coordinate 416,031 of CAZWRZ010000001.1, read as the reverse complement.
GAATTAAATATTTTCCCTTTACTGCACCGTAAGTATGTTTAACCAATAAAACTTCATTATCTTTAATTACAACGCAGCTTGCAGACAGTTTTCTGTTATTCTCCATATATTGTTCTCCTCTGAAAATTCTATTTTATTTACCTAATCCACATTATTGCTAAGCTCTAACCCCAATCTCTTACCTTTTTTAAATCAGGTTTTAACGGCATATTTCATAGCATTTAACTTCACATTTTTCATCAGAACCGAATTTCTTTTGTGCCATGCGATTTCCGACATAAGTCATACCGCTTTTTTCCATAACCCTTCCCGAAGCAGGATTATCAATATTATGACAAGCGCCTATTTTATCAAATCCATTGCGGAATAACTCATCAATTACCGCCTTCACTGCTTCCGTCATTATACCTTGTCCCCAATGCTCGTACATAAGTACATAACCTATTTCGTGTACACCAACGCTGTTAATACCAACCAAATCAATAGCGCCTATAGGCTCATCTTTATCTTTTAGCGTAATTGCCCAGCTGTATTCCGCATTAATACAAAATTTCAAAAAATCTTCTGTTTCGGAAATACTTTTATGCGGATGCCAGCGACAGTATCTTGCAACACGCTCATCGCAAGTCCAATTTTTATACATAGCCTCTGCGTCTCCGTTGCGAAACGGACGAAGAACAAGCCTGTCTGTATATAATGTATTCACAATTATCAACCTCTTTCAATTACAATTAAACTCTGACAGCAATTCCTCTCTTTTTTAAATCCTCCTTAACTTCTCTGACAGTCAATTCCCCAAAATGAAACAGTGAAGCCGCCAAAGCCGCAGAAGCATTAGTTTCCTCCAGCACCTCGGAGAAATCCGACAGCTTGCCTGCTCCTCCGCTGGCAATAACGGGAATACTGACCTTACTGCAAACATAGTTCAGCATTTCCTTATCGAATCCCGCCCGTGTGCCGTCTGCGTCCATGGAATTAAGGCATATCTCCCCCGCTCCACGCCGCTGTATCTCCTCGACCCACCTGCCAAGCTCTATCTTCATATCAACACGACCTCCGTTTTTGTAAACAGTGTAACCGCCATTTCCGTCCCGCTTAGCATCAATGCCCACTACAACGCACTGACTGCCGAAAATCTTAGCCGCTTCGTTTATCAAATCGGGATTATTAAGCGCCTGTGAATTTACCGAGACCTTATCCGCTCCCGCTCTCAACGTATCACGAAAATCATCTATAGTTGCAATACCTCCGCCCACGCAAAGGGGAACAAAAACCCTTTTGGCAGTCTCACGGACAACATCAAGCATAAGCCCTCTGCCTTCCGCAGAGGCGGTAATATCGTAAAATACAAGCTCGTCCGCACCCTGTCTGTTATACTCCTCGGCATATTCAACAGGGTCACCCACTTCCTTTATTCCTTCAAAATTAACTCCCTTGACTACCTTTCCGTTTCTGACGTCAAGACAAGGGATTATTCTTTTTGCAAGCATATTTATTTCTCCTTTCAGCTTTGTCAATACAAAGCTGTCAATCCTCTATGACTTCTCCGTGAATACATACTCTGCCATCGTCCGGACATACAACATCAAACATTTTTGCACGGACATTGCCATAGTCTAACTCTGCTCCGTTCAGCAAAGCATAAACAAGCGGATAAATATTATTCCATAATTCATGGCACAGCGGAGGGCACAAATCCTCAACAATGTATTCTTGACCTTTTATGAAATAGCCATTCCTGCAATTACTGTCAGTAATCGTAAGCTTTACCTTTCTCATCTTAATCACCGCAATCCGCATATCTTACCGCCTCAGCAAGATCAAGGTTTCCAGAATAAATGCTTTTGCCGCAAATAGCCCCATACAGCCCCATTTTCTTACAAACCCTTATATCCTCCATATCATGCACTCCGCCGCTGGCAGTAATATTGCACCTATCGCCCACCGCATTTTTCAGTGCCGAAAGCTGCTCGGCATTCACCCCTGACAAAGTACCGTCCTTGGAAATATCGGTAAAAATAATATTCTTAACTCCTGCCTTTACCATTTCCAAGGAAAGGTCAATATAATTCACCTGTGAATCCTCAAGCCAGCCCTCCGCTGCAACAATTCCGTTTTTAGCGTCAATACCCACAGCAATCTTTTCTCCGTACTCCTTAACGGCGTCTATAACAATTTGAGGATTTTTCAGGGCAACAGAGCCTAAAATAACCCGTGAAATACCCCTTGAAATATAATATTCCACAGTATCAATACTGCGAATACCGCCGCCAACCTCCACCTTAAGGTTAGTATTTTCGGCAACATCAAGATAAATTTCACCGTTCACCGGCTTCCCTTCCTTAGCTCCGTCCAGATCTACCATATGTATCCAGCTTGCCCCTGCTGCTTCAAAACTCCTTGCGGTGTCCATATAGCTTTCGGCAACCTTGTGAACGGTAGCAAAATCACCCTTTAAAAGCCGAACACAGTTTCCGTCCTTTATGTCTATTGCAGGTAAAATCACCATAATATCACCTCATAAAATATTTTTTAGCTCCAAGAGATTTAAAATTGTATGATCGGGCAGCTCCAAAGGACAGGTTGGGGAACAATAAGCACTGAAACCCTGTTTTATCCAAATTGTTTTCATTCCCAAAGCCTTTGCCGGAGCAATATCATTATCAAGCCTGTCCCCGATCATTACAGAATTTTCGGCAGAACAACCCGCACTTTTAAACGCTCTGCAATAAATCTCAGGGTCGGGCTTTGCGACACCTTCCTCTGCCGAAGCGGTTATCGAACTGAAATATTTGCGAATCCCATATTCTTCAAGACGTTTTTCTGTTCCAAAGTCTTGATTTGCAATTGCACCGATTATGTAACCCTTATCGTGCAGATACTGCAAAATTTCTTCGGCTTCGGGATAAAGCCTTTCGTCTTCACGATGCCACGGTGTTTTCTTCAATCCAAAAAACTTTATTGCTTCAAGATCACCCTTTAAATTTTGCTTTTGAAAGAATATTCTCTTTTCGGTGAATTGTTCAAAGGTAATATCCGTTCCTGCAATAACATCTTGAATGCGGTGGTTGTAACACTCCGTTTCGTCAACCAGTGTTGAACCTATATCGAAAAAGACATGGGTTATTTTCGGAAACATATTCATGCACCCTCTCTATTATAATTACGCAATCATTTACAGAAATCATATATTATAGACCGCCACGCAATTTGTCGGTTATCTTTATATTATATCAGCTTTTTTTAACAGTGTCAAACCTGCCGAAAGCGCTTCCAACTTCAGGTTGGGAAAAGAAAAATCCCGTCAAACCAACAGGTTATTGCTTTTTCGTCCAAACTCCTATATACTGTAGTTGTGATCACAAAATAAACTAAAAGGAGTTTTAATAATGGATATTAAAATAAACGAACAAATAGCGTTTTTAAGAAAGCAAAGAGGAATGACACAAGAGGAGCTGGCTTCAGCTTTGGGAGTTACCAATCAGTCGGTTTCAAAATGGGAAAATAACATCTGCTGTCCCGATATTCAGCTGCTGCCCAAAATTGCCGAGTTATTCAATGTTTCGGTTGATGCGCTTTTGGGTTACAAAACATCGTCGGAAAATGATGATGTAATTCTGCAATTAAAAGAAAAATTTTGCTCTCTTTCGGAAAAGGTCAAAGCCGATTTTGCTTTTAGAGCGGTCACCGCTTTGCATGTGCTTGTTTTCTCTGACTACCTTGGAGAATCAAACAATCCCATTTCTGGCTTTAATATCAATGATGCAATGGAGCATGCCGCAAATTCAGAGTGGGGATACTCTTCCTTCTATGCTCCAGAACTTACTACCACAATGAGAAAAAGCTCGGTTTTCTTTTCAGATAACAAAAACGTCAGCTTTACAGGTGTAGATATCAGCAGAATTTGCGGAATAATCAAAGCATTTTTTATGCCCGACAATCTGAAAATCGCTGCCGCTTTGTATCAGCTCACTGTTTTTTCGGAGGACATTTTTGTATCAGCAGAGGAAATAAGCGAAAAAAGCGGTTTATCTCAAGAAAAGGTTAAAGCTTGTATTTTGGGAGATTTGCTCAATTTCCTTTCGGAAAAAGAAGGAGAGGAAAGCAGATACAGATTTGAGGGAATGTATATGAATATTTTACCGATACTGTTATTGTTAGGCATTTGATTTTTGAGGGACATCACACATAAAAATTCTTCGCAAACACTTACATTCAGGTGATTTGCGAAGAAATTTTTTTGCACTTTTTAATCAGCATTACCCCTCGTGAAGTGCTTCATAAAATGAGTAATCAACCTTACCGCTCATTTTATCCAATGCCCCTTTTTCCAACTCCTTGACCATCAGACATTCGGGAGCAGGCAGGTGAATGTTCGGTCCTGCCGTTATATCAAACAGATAGCTTGACATAAATCCTCGAGGATTGTAATTTTTGGGGTCTCCTTCCACCATAATGACCTTAAATCCCATTTCTTTCGATTTTTCAAAGCCGTACTCCAACATGTCCTTGGAAATATGCTGCCTTTGCAGTTCTGTTTTTACAGCGACAGGCGTCAATATCAGTAATTCATTTTCATATCTGCCCTCTATATGAAAACGGGAAAACATGGCGTATCCGATTACTTCATCATTTTCATTGACAGTCACCAGCTCCAGCTCTGGAAGATAGTATTCCTTTGAACGAATTTCTTCCACTAACCGACGAACTGTTTTTCCTTCCTCCGGACTGTCGGATTCCGAAAAAACATCTTGTACCAGATCAAGAGATGAGATCAGATATTTTTTCTCCATAGATTTTATATTTCGTGTCATTTTTTATCACCAACTTTTTATTATAGAATTTTGACTAAGATCTCAAAATCGGTCGATCCAAAAACTTCCCCGATTACATTCTTAACATCTGTCCAATCAAGCCTATCTAACCCACAGCCTATTTTAGGCATTGCAATTTTATTCAGATTCATTTCAATAATCTGCTCTTTGAAATTCTCCAGCGCCTGCCGCAGCATTTCAAGCGTAGGCTTATGAAAATACCGCTCCTTAGTAACCAGATTTCCCACAACAATGCCGTTGGTTTCCGTCAAAAGACAATAGCCCTTTCCCGTCCACTCTTTCTTATACTTCCCGCAAAGCTGCTTTTTAACTCCCATTTGCGCAAATGTCTTTGCTATTCCCGCACCAAGGGCAAAATCCGAGCTAATACAGTGACACAACACATAATTCTCCAAAATATCACTGTCAAACAAATCTCCCCGCTGTTCGGAAAATATCATAGCTTTCCAAACCTCCACAAAATTTCAAGCCCGATCTCTCCGCTTTTTTCAGGGTGGAACTGCGCCCCGTAAACATTACCGCTGCCCACCAAGGCTGGCACTTTTCCGCCGTAATCAACATAAGCGTAAACATCATCACTTGAACAATCCGCCGCATAGGAATGCACGAAATAAACATACTGTACCTCGCCTATCCCTTTAAGCAGCGGACAGTCCCTGTTATATTCCAAAGCGTTCCAGCCCATTTGAGGAATGGCTAAATCTCCTTCGGGCTTCATAAGCCTGACCGAGCCTTTTATTAGTCCTAAGCCCTCATTTTCCCCGAACTCAAAGCTCTTTTCAAATAAAAGCTGCATACCGAGGCAAATACCCAAAAAGGGCTTTTTAACAGCTTCTTCCTTGACAATATCCACAAGCCCCGAATTATTCAGCTTGTTCATAGCGTCACCGAACGCCCCTACTCCTGGTAAAATCAATCGGTCTGCATTGACTATCTCCTGCTTATCCGAGGTTATTTTGTTTTCAAAGCCGAGAAAGCTCAAGGCGTTCTGTACACTGAACAGATTTCCCGCGCCGTAATCAATGATCGCAATCATAGTAATTGCTCCTTAAATAATCTTATATGCTCCATAATATGCCCGATATTGCCCTCTCCCGCATATTCCTCCATATCAAAGAAATCATGGTCAAAGCCGCTCCAAAAAAGAGTGTTTTCGTCACCCTTGACAGTGACCTCGCAGTTCAGCCTGCCCACATAAACCTCAACATAGCAGTTATCAAGATGATATGTAAAATCCATAAGATGAGTAAGCCTTATCTGCTCTCTTGTGATTCCCGTTTCCTCAAACAGTTCACGGTAAGCGGCAGTTTCATGCTCCTCGTTTTCCTCAATTTTTCCGCCCACCATATTTATCAGTCCCTTGTAAGGGTCTTTCAGCCTTTTGCACATCAGCATTTTCGTACAGTCCTTGTTGAATACGGCAACAAGATTGTAGCCCTGCATATTATAACGCCCCCTTTGTGGAAACGGAAGAGCCGTCGGAGTTAGGCTTAACGGCTTGCTTTAAAGAGTATGCAAGAGCCTTGAACAATGCTTCGGTTATATGATGATCGTTCTTTCCGTATTCAGCCTTTAAATGCAGTGTTATTCCCGCATTAAAGGCAAAGGCTCTCATAAATTCCTCAGTAAGGCAGCTTTCGTAATCTCCTATTCTTTCATTCGTAAATTCAGCATTAAAAACAAGAAAGGGGCGGTTGCTGATATCCAATGAACAGAACGCCAATGCCTCGTCCATGGGAATAAAAGCAGAACCAAAACGCATTATGCCCGACTTATCTCCCAAAGCCTCACAAAAAGCCCTTCCCAAACAAATCCCCACATCTTCAACGCTGTGATGTCTGTCAACATTCAGATCACCCTTGCAGCTTACCGAAAGCCCAAAGCCCCCGTGAACGGCAAGAGCGGTCAGTACATGGTCGAAAAAGCCTATTCCCGTTTCAATATTGCATATTCCGCCCTTGTCAAGGTCTAAAGATACTGTGATATCGGTTTCTTTTGTCTTTCGTGTGATATTTGCCGTTCTGCTCATTGTTGTGTTCCTCGCTTTTTTATTACCAGATTTCCTTGCCATCGCCAAGTAAAATGTTTTTGATATTCAGATCTATTTCGTCCGAATCAAGTCCCCTTGCAATTAAAGGCTGTATGACCTCACGGCTTTCTCTTGTGTGAGGAAGTGTTGAGGCAAGCTCAACCGCCTTTTCGGATTTGCCGCATTTTAAGTACAAAAAGCAAAGAGCCGCCCGCATTGTGGACTTTTGCTTTTCGTTTATTGATAAAGGCAGTCCCTTTTCAATAAGCTCAACAGCTTCCGCGGACTTGCCCTGCAATGCCAACACCCCCGCCAAGCCTAAAATCATACCCGGCTTGTTGGGATAGATCAGCAGTGCATCACGGTAAACCTTTTCGGCGGAATCATAATCACCATTACGCTGAAATTCGTTGGCTGTTTTGTGAATATTATATCGGGTTTCCTCAGCGCGTATAACATCCATACCGATAAGCAGATCAACACTTGTTTCAAATATGTTGGCAAGTGCGGGAAGAAAGCCAATATCGGGATAGCATTCGTCCCGCTCCCACTTGGAAACACTCTGCGCCGTGATACCAAGATAATCGGCAACGTCCTCTTGGGTCAGCCCTTTCATAATGCGGTACTTTTTCAGATTTTCCGATAAATATAACATATTGATTCTCCTTTGTGTTTTATTATGTATTTATTGTAACACAAGAAAATCAACTGTTCAATAACGCATTGGTTGCCATAAATTCAACTGCTCAAAGCTCTTTCAGCCATATAATATCATACCACAAAATCAAAATTTCTGCAATCATCAGATATCACAATAACACCGCCGATCCTTATCGCTTATATGTATCGGATATTTGGAAACGTCTTCATATTCGGGCAAAGTGCCTAAAGCATTTCTTATGATATATTTTCCCATTAAATTATAGCTGTTCCCCTCCGATATTTTGCCGTTTGACAGCTTACCCATAATCCAACCTCTTCTCAACAAATCCAAAAGCCAATCTTTCTTCTGTGCGATCAGATCACGCGTTTTCTCATTATTAAAATCGGAAAACGCCATAAGCAAATATGAAAAAGGTATTCCCTTTTGTACTGCCGCCTGTCCGTTTCCAAAGGAAAGGAACATTTCGCCCAAAGGATCCAGCAATTTTTTTATCCAATCCAAATTATCAGGCTGTGCTACTGCTAAAAACCGCAGCACACTGATCCCTGCTGTCACGCACTCGCCCTTTTCGCATGAGTTGCCAAAACAGGTCTGTTTCAGTCTTTTTAATGTATTTTCCACAATCCGACCGACCTGCTCATTCTCGGGAGCAAACATAAATAGCAGTCTCAGTATTTCCAATTCATAATGATTTGCATACAGTATATTGGTTTTAGGCAAATAGCCCTGAATAAGTCTTAGCTTTTTATTGCCGTTATAAGGCGGGATATAGTAATCGGGATACATATTATCTCTTTCGGGGTTTACCCTCATACGCCTTTTAAAGCTTTGAATCTCTTCCTTACTGCTTATTCCACTAAGAAAAACCGATACCGTTTTCTCTTTTTCATTGTCTGAAATTTCCTCGGCAAATACAGCTTTTCTGTTTATTTCCATAAGAATTTGATACTTTTCCATGCTCGCATTCCTCTTTTACACAAAAACAGCTTATTTCCCGATACTTTCTACAGGAATATAAGCAAATCCCGATCTATGCTCAAAGGAATCAAAGACTTCCAATTCCTGTGCGCCGTTCTGAGCTGTTCTGAAACCGTGTGTCGGCATAAAATAATCCCTGATATATGCAAAAAGCTCCCATATTTCGCATTGTTCCTTGCTGACAAGATGAGCAGTTTCCTTGTCTGTGTATGTCCGAATAAACAACGAAGAAGGCATTTTGTAAATATCTACGCCCTTTGGCTGTTCCTCTGTCATAACCTCTCTTACAAACCCAAAAGCGCGCTGTTTCTCATCAAGCCAAAAATTTATGCTTAAATTCACGTCGTAAATCGGCAAAACACTTTCTTTCAGTTTACCCAATGCGGCTTGTTTTTCTTCTTCCGACATTGAATCTATGGCGGAATAAAAGCTGTCAATATCGGGAAAATCCTTTGCGTAAATAATTCTTCCCGCAAAAACAGTTTCGGGCTTTTCAACAATATCAAAATGCGCTCCGCCAATAGTAATTGTTTCAATGATCTTTTCGGGATTTTGCATTTCGGTATCCAGCAAGCTGTCAACGGACACACGAAGGATCTGAGCCAGCAGCTTTAAGTTATAAACATCGGGCAGGCACTCGCCGTTTTCCCACTTGCTTACCGACTGTTCGGAAACGCCTATCCGAAATCCCAGTTCTCTTTGTGAATAATTATTTTTTAATCGAAAAGATCTTATTCTTTTTCCAAAGTCAACCTGATTAAACATACGTTTTCTCCTGTAAAGCTAATTTTCGCCGAATTTGCAAATTTATTGTTTTTATTATAACTACCTTTTCAGGAAAAAACAACTATAAAGATGTTTAAGAAAAAAATGTAAAATACAACCATAGGTTGTTTGGTGCTTTTTATCACAAATATGTATTTATTTGAAATCAAGCAAAGACTTCATCAAAGCCTTGTTTTCCTCACTGCTCCCCGCTGTTATCCTCAAATGATCTCCCATAAGCCTTACTGCAATAGACTGAGAGAGCAGATATTCAAAAATCTCCCTTGCCTTTGAGGTTTTTATAAAAAGGAAATTGGTAACGGAAGAATAGATTTTTTCAAAAAAGGGGAAATTCCTCTCACAAAGACCGTTGTCAAGCTCGTTCAAAGCATTTCTGCATGCTTGGATCCGTCTTCCCATTTCATTTGTGTCATTTAGAAGGTATTCCGCAATACTTTGAGTTAAGCTGTTTACATTATAGGGGGATTTTGCCGCCCTCATTTTTTCCGTAATTGTCTTATTGGAAACAACAAATCCAAGCCTCAGCCCCGCCATTCCCAATGCCTTTGAACAGGTGCGCAATACAATGAGATTATCATAGTTTTCGGTGTCCTTGATCAGGCTTTGATCCTCCAAACCCTTCCAGAAATCCATATAAGCTTCATCAAGAATAATAAGGGCATTCACAGATGTGATAAGCTTTATAACGTCCTTCTTAGCAAGACCCAAGGAAGTGGGATTGCATGGATTTGAAAACAGAACCGCTCTTATCCCCTCTTTTTCCACCGCTTCAATAACCTTGTCAACATTGATCGTAAGGTCATCTTCCTTTTGCATTACTCTCACATCAAGCTCATAAAGGCTTGAATAAAATGAATACATAGAAAAATCGGGAGCAAGGGTCAGCACCTTTTCACCCTTTTGCAAAAAACAAGCTGTGATTATGCTGATAAGCTCGTCAGAACCGTTTCCCGCCGTAACCAAATCGGGATTTATACCGTAAAAACCGCTGTATGCGGCAATAAGCTTTTTTGCGTAAGGGTCGGGATATCGGTTAAGCACCGCACCTTTTACTGCCTTTGCCAAAGTGTTGTCAGGAGTATCTATAAAGCTTTCGTTAGCGTCAAGCCTTATCTTATAATCTCCTTGAATTGGATCGTAGGGAGTTAATTTTACAAGCTTTTCCGTTAATCTGTACATCAGCGTATATCCTCAATTCTTACCTTAATGGAGTTTGCGTGAGCGGTAAGTCTTTCCCTTTCCGCCACAAGAATAATATCATCGGCAGCCTCGTTAAGCGCCTGTTTTGTATAATAAATATAGCTGGACTTTTTGATAAAACTGTCAACGGATAAGGGAGAGAAAAATCTTGCCGTTCCGCTGGTGGGAAGAACATGATTAGGACCCGCATAGTAGTCGCCCAAAGGCTCGGGTGCATATTGCCCCAAAAATAATGAACCTACATTATCGATTTTTCCTATATATTCAAGTGGATTTTCGACAACAACTTCCATGTGCTCGGGGGCAAGCCTGTTAGCAATATCACAAGCCTGCATCATATCGTTTGCTATAATAACTGCGCCGTAGTTATCCAAAGAATAGTCGATGATCTCTTTTCTTGAAAGTGCTGCGGACTGCCTGTCAATTTCTTTGATAACTTCATCGGCAACCCTTTCGGAAGTGGTAACCAAAATTGCGCTTGCTAACTTATCATGCTCCGCCTGTGACATAAGGTCGGCGGCAACATATTTGGGATTGGCGGTATCATCAGCTACTACAAGTATTTCACTGGGTCCCGCTATCATATCGATGTCAACAATTCCGTAAAGAATTTTCTTTGCTGTGGCAACATAGATATTTCCCGGTCCCACTATTTTTGAAACCTTCGGAATTTCCTCGGTACCGTAAGCCAAAGCTGCAACCGCCTGTGCACCGCCGCACATAAATATCCTGTCTACTCCGCAAATGTTGGCGGCAAGCAGAATGTCCTTATTGGGTGTACCGTCCTTCAAGGGCGGAGTTACCATAATTATTTCCCCAACCCCCGCAATTTTGGCAGGAATGGCGTTCATAAGCACAGAAGAGGGGTACGCAGCAGTACCGCCCGGAACATAAAGACCCACTCGGTCAAGTCCCCTTACGCGCTGTCCCAATATGGTTCCGTCCTCGCCTGCTATCATATATCCGTTTTGCTTTTGCCTTTGGTGAAAGGCAGTGATTTTTTCGACACAGTTCAGAAGAGCGTCCACAAGCTCGGGGTCAGCCTCCGTTAAAGCGTCGTTAATCACCTCCTGCGGAACCTCGTAATATTCGCAGTCGGGGCAGTCGAATTTTGCCGTATATTCCTTTACCGCCTTATCTCCGTCAGCGCGGACATTTGCGATAATTTCCCTTACAGTGGTTTCAACCTTTTCGTTGGTTTCGCTGCTCCTTTTTTCAACCTCTTTTAAAAATTCAAGCTCGCTGCCGTCTGCGTAAATCTTTCTTATCATTTTACATATCCCCCAGTTTATTTTCAATAAGTCCTATCAGATGATCAATGCGCTCCTTTTTCAACTTGGCGCTTACCGTATTTGCAATAAGCCTTGCCGATACCGGTGCAACATCTTCATAAACCTCCAGCCCGTTTTCCTTTAGAGTAGTTCCCGTTTCCACAATATCAACGATACCGTCCGCAAGTCCAACAAGAGGAGCCAGCTCCACAGAGCCTTCGATCTTCACAATATCAACATCCATTCCCTTGGCTTCAAAAAAGGCTCTTGTAACATTTGTGTACTTGGAAGCCACGGTTTTCACTCCATAGCCCTTATAAAAATCTCCGCCCTTTTTTCCCGCAAGAGCAAACTTACACTTTCCGAAACCTAAATCCAACAGCTCAAAATACTTTCCGCCATGCTCCATTATTGTGTCCTTGCCCACTACACCCAAATCACAAACGCCGTGTTCAACGTAGGTAATGACATCGGCGGCTTTGGCAAGCACAACCTCTATATTTCTATCCTTTATCGGAAGAATAAGCTTTCTTCCCTTATCCTTAACTGCCGATACATCAAAGTCCAGATCTTCAAAAAGCTTTACAGTATCCTTTTCAAGTCTGCCCTTGGTAAGCGCAATTCTTAAAACAGCGTTTAAATTATCCCTCATTTATGTAAACCTTTCACATAACTTTTATTACTTCAGCTTTTCCTGTTACATCAACTTTTTCTATTTTGCCGATCCCCTTTTTCCCCGCATAGTCCAGAGCTTCTTCAAGGGAATTTTGCAGGGCGTTTTCAGCAGCAATCCCCTTTGAAACAAGCTTTCTGCAATAAGCAAAGCCTTGTGTTTGTGCGTCCTTTTCGGCATAAACCAAAACCTCGGCGGGCTTTATCAAGGGAGCTGTGTTATTTTTCAAAAGAACACGGGCAACGGCATTAACGTTTACCGCAAAACCTGTGGCAGTATGGCTTGAACCGAAATCCCCCATTAAAGCGTCGTATCTTCCGCCCGACAGAACGGGCATTCCATAACCCTCTATATATCCTCTGAATAATAAGCCCGTATAATAATTGGCTTTGTTCACAAGTCCCATATCAAGAGTTACTTTATCTTTAAATCCAAGCATACACAGATATTCATATGCTTTTCTGATATCCTTCAAAACCTCAAGTGTCTTTTCATCTTTAAATATCTCTTCGGCTTTTTCAAAAATCTCCTTTCCGCCAAACAGCTTGGGCAGATTGTAAAGAGCCTTGATATCATCGTTATCGCCGTATTTTTCCAAGTTTTTTTTCAGCTCGGGAATATTCTTATTTTCTATGCACTCTCTGATTGCTTCCGTTTCTTCCTCATCTCTTGTTACTCTTGAAATAAGAATTTTGAATAATGCGCTGTCCCCTATTTCAAAGCGGAAATCCTCAGTTTCAAGAACGGTGAGCGCTTCCGTGGCAAGGTTCAGAATCTCCAGATCCGCTTTTTTGGGATCGCCTCCGATAAGCTCAACTCCGCTTTGGGTTATCTCATCGTCTCTCCCGCTGTCCTTGGGATTTATCCTGAATATATTTTGATTATAAAACAGCTTTAAGGGAAAAACCTCGTCCTTCAGCCGTGTCGCCGATAATCTTGCAATAGGCAAAGTTGAATCGGGGCGAATGGCCATAAGCCTGCCCTTTGCATCCGACAGCTTGTACATGCTTTCTTGGGAAAAATAACGGGATTTTGACATAAAAACATCGTAAAATTCAAGCCCGGGAGTAATTACCTCCGAATATCCGTAGCTTTTAAAAAGCTTTTGAAGCTTATCTTCAACGGTTCTTCTTGCCACGCTTTCGTCAAAAAGCAGATCCCTTGTGCCCTCGGGAGTCAATAAGTCATATTTTTTCATAAAATACCTTCAAATAATTTCACTTTAGTACATTAACATAATATCACATTATCTTGTAACAATCAAGCTTGTTAAAAATAATCGTATGAATAGCTAAAAATAGTTAACAAAACCGTAAAATTTCATTTATTATGCTAATACTAATCCCGATTAAAAGTAGACATTCTTTGCGGATTATTTTGTGTCCTGCTGCTTCATCGTCCTCGGCAGGCGTCAGACTGCTGTCCTCCTCCTTACAAGATACAAAATATCCTCGCAAATAATTTGTCTGCTTTTAATCGAGAATTAGTATAAGTTATGACAACACCCAACAATACAGGTTGTTCCCCTATTGTCGGGTGCGGTCTAATACTGATTCTCGACTGAAAACAGACATTTTTTGCGGTCTGTTTTGCACCCTTCTGCGTCATCGTCCTCTTCCTTACAGAACACAAAATATCCCCGCAAATCATTTGTCTGCTTTTAGCCGTGAATTAGTACAAAAAATACAGTAAAGCCAAACAAATATCAGCTTGCCGTAAAATCAAAAGAATGTCATTTGCGCAGTTTTGTCAAGTCCCTCAAAGACATTCATATCCTCTAATTTCTGCATAACCGTTTTATTGATACCGCCTTGTATCTGAATATCCTCTACGCTCAGAAAATCGTTTTTGTTAATGATTTCTTTAAGAGCCTTTGCGGCATTTTCGCCGCAGCCGTCAACAGCAAGCAGCGGAAGTCTCAGATTTCCGTCTTCGATAACGTATCTTGTAGCATCACTTTTCAGATAATTGACAGGCAAAAACTTCAATCCCCTGTTCAGCATTTCATAAACCAACAAATATGCTTCAGCCACAGCCTTATCCTTTGCAGTAGCTTCGGGATTTGCCTGAATCTGCTGAATACGTGCTTTTACCGCTGCTTTTCCTTCAAGAACAGTGTTAACTTCAATATTTTCTGTGTGCTTGGTCAAAACTGCCGCATAAAAGGCGGAGGGACGATATATCTTAAACCAGCCCAGTTTAACCGCACCGGTTACATAAGCCGCCGCATGAGCCTTAGGGAACATATACTTGATTTTCTTGCAGCTTTCAACATACCATTCGGGAACATTATTTTCCTTAAAAGCATTATAGATAGTTTCGTCAAAAAGCTTTTTTGCGTTTCCTTTACGGGTGATCTCCATTATTTTAAATGCAAGACTGGGATCAACGCCCTTGTGCATAAGATAAACCATTATGTTATCACGTGTTCCGATAACCTCAGAAATGGTACAAGTGCCGTTGGCGATAAGATCCTTGGCATTTCCGATATATACATCTGTACCGTGGGAAAGTCCCGAAATCTGCAAAAGGTCGGAGAAAAGCTGCGGTTTGGAGTCCTTAAGCATCTGAATTGTAAAGCTTGTTCCAAATTCTGGAAGTCCGTAGGTACCCAATGGCAGCAGTACGGGATCTTCTTCCTCGAACTTTAATGCCTTTGTTGAGGTGAACAGGCTCAGCACCTCTGAATCAGAGGTGGGTATATCTGCGATCTTTAATCCCGTAGAATCCTCCAAATGCTTATAAAGAGTAGGCACATCATGTCCCAGCTCGTCCAGCTTGAGAATGTTATCATGCAAAGCATGGAAGTCAAAGTGAGTGGTAATAACGTCCTTGGTAGCGTCGTCGGCAGGTCTTTGAACAGGCGTAAAATCGTAAACCTCATAAGCATCGGGAACAACGACCATACCTCCGGGGTGCTGGGAGGTAGTGCGCTTAACTCCCGTAAATCCGATAGAAAGTCTTGTCATTTCGGCCTGATTGTAGTTTTTTCCTTTTTCCTGCATATATTTTTTAACAAATCCGAAAGCGGTTTTGTCCTGAATAGCCGAAATAGTTCCCGCCTTGAATACGTGATCCTTACCGAAAAGCTCCTCGGTATATCTGTGAGACTGTGCCTGATACTCACCGCTGAAATTCAGGTCGATATCGGGGGCTTTGTCTCCCTTAAATCCAAGGAAGGTTTCAAAAGGAATATCGTGCCCGTCTCTTTCCATATCCGCGCCGCACTCGGGACATTTTTTCGGCGGAAGATCGTAACCCGACTGAACGGTACCATTTGTTATAAAATCGTTATAACGGCATTTGGGGCATCTGTAATGAGGGGGCAAGGGATTGACCTCAGAAATTCCCGACAGAGTTGCGACTACAGAAGAACCTACCGAACCCCTCGAACCTACCAGATAACCGCATTCGTTGGATTTCTTTACCAGCTTTTGAGCGATCATATAAAGCACGGAAAAGCCGTATTTGATAATGGCGTTAAGCTCCTTGTTAAGACGTTCCTCCACTACCTTGGGAAGATCATCGCCGTACAGCTCATGAGCCTTGTTCCAGCACAGGCTTTGAAGCTCCTCCTCCGCTCCTTCGATAAAGGGAGTATATGTACCCGAAGGAATGGGCTGTAACGTCTCAACCATATCGGCAATTTTATTGGTATTGGTTACAACTACCTCAAATGCCTTTTCCTGTCCTAAGTAAGCAAATTCCTCCAGCATTTCTTCCGTCGTGCGCAAATACAAAGGAGCTTGAAATTCGGCGTCATTATAGCCCTGTCCCGTCTGTAAGATCTCACGGAATATGGCGTTTTCCTTATCCATAAAATGCACGTCACATGTGGCTACAACAGGCTTGCCCAGCTTTTCGCCCAAAGCGACGATTTTCTTGTTGATCTCCTGCAGATCCTCAACGGAATTGACCTTTCCCTCTCTCAAAAGGAACATATTGTTGCCCACAGGCTGAATTTCCAGATAGTCATAGAATTTGGCTATTTCCTCTATACTTTCTTCGGACTTTCCTTCAAATATGGCTCTGTAAAGCTCTCCTGCTTCACAGGCGCTGCCGATTATAAGTCCCTCTCTGTGGTTTTTCAGCTCCGACATGGGAATACGGGGCTTTTTAAAGAAATAATCAAGGTTTGAAAATGAAATAAGCTTGTACAGATTTTTTAGTCCCGTGTTGTTTTTTGCAATTATTATCTGGTGATATGTGGGCATTTTTTTAACGTCCACATTGCCCAAAACCGTATTCAGATCTCCTAATTTTTCGATAGCCCTGCCCTTGGAAGAAATATCTATAAGCTTAATGAAAATCATTGCAAGCATTTTTGCGTCGTCGCTTGCTCTGTGATGATTAAAATCACCGCAGCCCAATT
Organism: uncultured Ruminiclostridium sp.; assembly: GCA_964636555.1. Taxonomy (GTDB): domain Bacteria; phylum Bacillota; class Clostridia; order Oscillospirales; family Ruminococcaceae; genus Ruminiclostridium_E. The sequence goes on along the minus strand of CAZWRZ010000001.1, from coordinate 399,223 downwards.
CATTCGCCATAGCATCAAGGGTGTATTTCTTTTTGTTGGGAATAGCCGCCTTGCACAGCTTTAAAGAATCTATGTAAGGGTTGTGGTAATTTATTTTGTTTCTTTCGCAGGCAGCACGAATAAAGGAAGTGTCAAAATCCGCATTATGAGCTATAAGAGGCGCGTCTCCGCAAAACTCCAAAAAGCTCTTTACCGCTTCCGCTTCACTTGGCGCATCGGCAACCATTTCATCTGTTATGCCCGTTAATTCGGTAATGTTTTCCGGTATATGTTTTTCGGGATTTACAAAGGTGTTAAACTCCTCAGCAACCTTTAAATTACGCAGTCTTACCGCTCCGATTTCGGTAATACGTTCCGTGGTGTGAGAAAGTCCTGTGGTTTCTATATCAAAAACGATTATGTCGTCGTTTACAGAGCGGTTGGTGCAGCCCTCTACCAATGAGTGACCATCATTGACAAAATATGCCTCCATACCGAACAGCACTTTAAACTTTGTGTCAGGATCGCCCTTTCTTATGGCACTTAAAGCATTCATGGCGTCGGGATATGCCTGAACGTTGCCGTGATCGGTAATTGCCACAGCCTTATGTCCCCAGTCGTAAGCCCTTTTGACAAGATCTCCCGCAGGAGTAATGCCGTCCAAGTCCGACATATTTGTATGAAGGTGCAATTCAACACGCTTTTCCGGGGCGTTGTCCTTTTTCTTGATCCTTTTGACCTTCATTATGGATTTGGGCTCAAGATAATTGGATTTAGTAAAGGTATCAAACTTATAATCACCGTTGACAAGCAATGTACTGCCTTTTTTAATAAATCCGTATTCCCCTGCTTTATCAGTGGGAGTAAAAATTCTTAAAACCTGAGAGTTGGTATAGTCGGTAAAATATGCTGTAAAAATTGTAAATTCACCGTTTTTGATAGTTTTATCTTCAACGCTGAAAACATCTCCCCAAAAGGTGACGTCGCTCTGTTCCTCAAAAATATCGCTCATAGCTGTGGGAGAAGTGTTGATTGCTTTTCCTGCCAACAGCTCAGCTTCGTTTTCCAATAAATCCGATTCAAACATCAGGGGCATTTTTTCCGGTTCTTTATATACGGTCATTCCCCTTGAACGCTTTTGAGGTGCGTTTCCGCTTCCGTTTTGATAGTCTCCCTTATAGTATTTCTTTTTTTCTTCATTGGAAGGAGGCGGCGCGGGAATAAAAGCTTCTGGAGGGGGAGGCGGCAGCTCAGACTCGTCCGACTTTATTTTTTCCTCTCGGTTGTCTATATCAATAGCAGTAACTCCGTCGAAAATCACCTTAATACTTACATCAAAAAAGCCCTTAACGTATTTTTCGATTTCCTTGTCAATATTTCCCTCGGATAAAATATCTCCTCCGCCGTTTTTCAGGCTGATCTCGTATATTCCGTCGCCCTCTGATATTTCCGCATTATTCAAATAACCGTTGATCTTTCCTTTTAAATTGGGCTTTGCACGCAGTAAATCAATAATATGATAAATTCGTTCCGCAGAAAACAAAACAGAGGGATATTTGGGATATATTTCGGCTGAAACCAAAGCGAGCCGCTCTTTTATTATGTCTGCTGCATCAAGAATCTCTTTTGCTTCAGGAACATTTTCCATTGAAAGCTGTATCAGCATGGAATTTACCTTTTTATTATATATGATCGAGCATACCTCTCCATTGCCCACTTCTTCGCCAAAAGCGACATTTTCAAATAAATCAAACAGTTTTTTTGACATATTCTTGCACCTCTAACTTAAACTTCCTAAAGCTTTTCTATTTCTTCAAGCAAAACAGGCAGCATTTCTTCTTCCTTTACCTTACGCAATATCTCGCCTTTTCTGAAAACAAGTCCTTCTCCCTTGCCGCCCGCAATACCGATATCGGCTTCTCTCGCCTCTCCGGGACCGTTTACCACACAGCCCATAACGGCAACCTTTATATTTTTATGTACGTTTACCACTGCTTCTTCAACTTTATGCGCCAGACCGATAAGGTCTATCTGCGTTCTGCCGCAGGTAGGACAGGAAACTATCTCTACGGTGTTTTTGCCCATGCCCACTGCTGTAAGAATATCGTAGGCGGCTTTAACCTCAAGAACGGGATTTTCGGTAAGCGAAACTCTTATCGTGTCGCCTATTCCATCGCAAAGCAGTGATCCTATACCAACGGCGGATTTTATCACACCCATTCTTTCCGTTCCCGCCTCGGTTACTCCCAAATGCAACGGATAATTGCATTTTTCACTTAATATTCTGTAAGCCTTTATCATCACAGGCACAGATGACGCTTTTATAGAAATGACCGTATCTTCAAAATCCTGCTGCTCCAGCAGTTTAACATGATTCAGCGCGCTTTCAACCAAAGCCTCCGCACATGGAGAGCCATACTTGTTCAAAAGCTCCTTTTCCAAAGAACCCGAATTAACGCCCACTCTTATCGGGATATTGCGCAGCTTACAGGCTTTGCACACTTCCCTTACTTTATCCTCAGAGCCAATGTTTCCCGGATTTATCCTTAGCTTGTCAACACCCATTTCGGCGCATTTTAAAGCGATTTTGTGATCAAAATGAATATCCGCCACCAAGGGAATGGATATTTTATCTTTTATGGCAGGAATGAGCCGTGCCGCCTCAATCGTCGGCACCGAAACCCTCACAATTTCACAGCCTGCCTTTTCCAGCTCCACAGCTTGTTTAACATTGCCTTCAACATCATCATAGGGAACATTCAGCATAGACTGAACATAAATATTTCCGTCCCCAAAAATCAAGTTTCCGACTTTAACAGCTTTTTTCACAAAAACACTTCCCTTTTAATCAAGTAATCCGATTTTATCCCGTAACCAATTTAACTATATCGTTAAAGGTAATAACCAGCATCAAAAGCATAAGCGCGGCAAATCCCACAAAATGAACGATTCCCTCATGCTCGGGCTTCATAGGCTTGCGTCTTATCAGCTCTATTATGAGAAAAATAATTCTGCTGCCGTCAAGAGCGGGAATGGGCAAAAGATTCATCAGTCCCAAGTTGACGGTAATAAATGCAATCATTGAAAGGAAGTTGACCGCATTTGCCTTAAAGGTAGCCCCTGCCGTGGCAGTTTGAGAAATAACAGAAACCGTTCCCACAGGTCCCGAAAGATCGTTTAAACCGTAGGTTCCGCTTATTAGGTCGATCAGAGAAATCCATACCAAACGCCCATAGGTCGCCGTTTCCCTGAAGCTGTATACAAACACGTTTCCAAAATCTATTTTATAAGCACGAACCACAAAGTCCAGTGCAACACTGTTTCCGTTTTCTGTTTTCTTTGTTGCAAAGGTCACATTGTCAAGAGTTATGATTTCACCGTTTCTTTTTACCTTAAAGGAATACTGAATAAATTCCTGATTTTCATCGGCTTTCATAGCCTTATTTTGCAGTGCGTAAGAAATATCCATCGAACTCCATATAGAATGTCCGTTGATGCTGACAATTTCGTCTCCCACCTGTAAATACTGCGAAGAAATGGGATTGTCACCGTCAAACTTTGCGATTTCGGGAGTAATGACAATACCGCTTATAATAATTACCACAGCGCACACAATAACGCCTAAAACCAAATTCATAACAGGTCCCGCCGCAAGAACGATCATTCTCTGCCAAACAGGTTTATTTCTGAAGCTCCTCGGATCGTCGCTTTCCTCGTCCTCGCCAAGCTGAACCGAACCGCCCAAAGGCAAAAGCTTGATCGTGTAAAGAGTTTCCTTTCCCTGTATTTTCAACAGTCTCGGTCCCATTCCCAAGGAAAACTCGCTGACCTTCATTCCGCAAGCCTTTGCGGCGAAGAAATGTCCAATTTCATGAATAATTATCATAAGACAAAAAGCAAGTATGGCTAAAACTATCGGCATAAATTCTCCTTTCGTGCAGTCAATATCACAGTATTTTCAATTCGGAAGGCTTTTTCAACATTTACAAATCCTGCCCATGAAAGCATCATTATTTGATTCTGAACAGTACAGGGGGTATCATAATGATAAATTTCACTTTCCGAAATATTCAATTCTCTGCGCAGACGTTTATTTTCAGCGAACCAATAATCCTCTTCCTCCTGTGTATCGACCATATAATCACATTCTATATAGCAACCGCCGTTTTTCAGCGAGTCGTATATTTTCTTGTAAAGCGACCTTTTCCTTTCGTGCCCGAAATGGTGCATGGTCTGAAACGAAACAGCCGCATCAAATACGTAATGACCCAAATCCGTTTCAAAATAATCTTCGTTTTTCAAAGTTATTTTCTTGTCTTTATATTTTTCATTTAGTTTATCCAGCATTTCCCTTGTAATATCTATACCTGTAACCGAAATATTCGGAAAACGCTTAAAAATCTCATCTAACTCCAAGCCGGTGCCGCAGCCTAAATCCAAAAACTCATCAGCATTATCGGGAATAAGCTCCGCCATTTTAACATAGCCTTCCCTGCACCCCTTTACCTCGTTCAGCATGTGATCATCGTAATTATTTACACGACGGGCAAAAAAATCCTGCATTTTTTCCATTATATACTTATTTCCTCGATTTCCCTCTCCGTCTGTTCAATAATTTCGGGAGTTATCTCTTTATAAAAGCTTGCGGTCTCCATTGCCTTTTGAATTTTCTCTGCGATCTCATAAAAGCTTATTTTATCCTCTAAAAACTGCCCTACGGCAATTTCGTTAGCTCTGTTCATAATACAAGGCATATTTCCGCCCTTGTTCAAAGCTTTTTTGGCAAGTCCGATACAGGGAAAAGCCTCATCATCGGTTTTTTCAAAGGTAAGGGAACCTATGTCTGTTAAAGAAAGCGGCTTTGCAGGAGAATTGTATCTTTTCGGATAAGTCAGAGCAAGTTGAATAGGTATCCTCATATCGGGTATACCAAGCTGTCCTATAACCGAACCGTCCTCAAATTCCACAGCAGAGTGTAAAATGCTCTGAGGGTGAACCACGATTTCCACCTGTTCGGGAGTTACCCCGAAAAGCCATACCGCCTCGATAAGCTCTAAGCCTTTATTCATCATTGTAGCACTGTCGATAGTTATTTTTGAACCCATGGACCAGTTGGGGTGCTTTAAAGCCTGTGCCTTGGTTACGGTTTTCATCTGTTCGGCGGTATATCCTCTGAAAGGTCCCCCCGATGCGGTAAGAATTATCTTTCTCGGCTTATTGCCCATGCTGCCCATAAGGGACTGAAAAATTGCGGAATGCTCACTGTCAATAGGCAAAAGCTGTATTCCCTTTTCCCTTACTGCATCGATAATGATTTCTCCGCCTACAACCAAGGTTTCCTTATTAGCCAAAGCAACATTGTTTCCCGCCTTAATTGCTGTAAGAGTGGGAACAAATCCCGCCATACCCACAACAGCGTTTACAACACTGTCACAGGGCAAAGCCGCCAGCTCGCAAAGCCCATTTTTCCCGCTTACGATCTTTACGGAAGTGTCCGAAAGTGCATTTTTCAGCTCGGAGTATTTGCTTTCGTCTGCCACACACACATATTCGGGCAAAAACTCTCTCGCCTGCTCCTCCAGAAGCTTTATATTACTTCCGGAGGACAATGCCTTCACCCTTATATTATGCAGTTTTGCCACTTCCAATACCTGTGTTCCTATTGAACCGGTAGAGCCTAAAAGAACTATTTCTTTCATAATGAAAAATTAAGCCGAATTTACATCAAGTCAGTACTTGATATAATCCGGCAATTTCCTCCTAAATAACGATTATAGGTGAAACAAGCTTAAATACAAAGTAAAGGAAGGGCGCAACAAACAATACGCTGTCAAATCTGTCAAGAATTCCTCCATGTCCCGGCAAAATCGAACCGAAATCCTTTACCATACACTGTCTTTTAAGCAATGATGCGGAGAAATCTCCGATAACGCTGAGCACCGCTCCAACAACTGCTAAAGGTATCAGCAGCAAAATGTTGACCCTGAATGTTTCCTCTCCTGTTATCAGGCTGTCGACCCAAGGATAGCCAAAACTTACGATGAGTACAAAGACCACCGAAAAAGCCAATCCTCCGAAAAAGCCTTCCCATGACTTTTTGGGGCTTATCTTGGGCGCCATTTTGTGCTTTCCCATTGCCGAACCGACAAAGTAAGCACCTGCGTCGCTGATCCACGCAATAAGGAAAGTCAGTACAATATAAAAAATACCATACTCAAAATCCTTTTGCATAAATATCATTGTGCTTAGGGAAAGCGGCACTAAAAAAGAAACAAACGCCATAAGCGATATTTCCTGAAACTTGACCTTTTCGTGATCAAAAAGCATTATCACAAACATTATCAAGAGAAATGTTCCCGCTAACATCGGAAAAAACTTTATCAGCCGATCAAAGCACAAAAACGTTGGCAAGGCGGCAACAAACACCATACATACGGCGGCAATACCCTTATTGGAGAAATATTTCGTAGCAATCAATATTTCCCCTACAGCCAAAACAGATATTATTGTAAGGGCAATCAGCATTACCAATGTGTTATCCAGCCACAACACCAATACCAGCAGCGGCAGTAAAATAACAGCCGTCAATATTCTTTTCAGCATAGAAAAACCAACCTAAACTCCGCCAAAGCGGCGGTATCTTTTTGAATATTCCGTCAAAGCCTTGATCAAATCATTTTCGGTAAAATCAGGCCATAAAACGTCCATAAAAACATATTCGGCATAAGAGCTTTGCCAGATAAGAAAATTAGATATCCGCTGTTCACCGCTGGGACGAATGATAAGATCCACATCGGGCAGACCTTCCGTGTAAAGGAGGGAGGAAAACTTATCCTCATTTAGTTCGTCTAAGCTTATCTTACCGTCCTTGTAAAGCTCCATGGCTTTTTTTGCGGCATTTACGATCTCCTCACGTCCGCCGTAATTCAAAGCTATGCAGCACCACATACCGGTATTATCGGCGTACATATTTTCTGCCTCGGTCATTTTGTCAACGACTTTTTGAGGGAGCTTGCTTCTGTCGCCCAAAAAACGGATCCGTATATTTTCGGAATCAAGCTTCAGCATCTCGTCCATAAAGCTGCAAAAAAGCTTCATAATCGCGTCTACTTCCTCCTGCGGCCTTGACCAGTTTTCGGTGGAAAAAGCATAAAAGGTAACACAGGGAATCCCAAGCTTTACACAGCTGTTAAGGCAGTTTTTAAAAGCCTTTGCCCCCTGTGAATGTCCTGCCATTCGAGGAAGTAAACGTTTCTTTGCCCAACGGCCGTTGCCGTCCATAATAATACCGATATGCTTTATTCCAAGCTCTTTAACTAAATCCCTGTTATCCACTATATTGTCATTATTTCCTTTTCTTTTTCCTTACCTGCAGCGTCAATCTTATCACAATACTGATCGGTGAGCTTTTGAATATCTTTCTCGCAGTTCTTCATATCATCTTCGGTAATCTCGGAGTTTTTCTTCATAGCCTTGAACTTATCCATAGCCTCACGGCGAATATTGCGAACAGTTACCTTTCCCTCCTCACAATATTTGGATACCTGCTTAACAAGCTCTTTTCTTCTTTCTTCGGTAAGCTGCGGGAAAACAATTCTGATACATTTTCCGTCATTAGTAGGTGTAATGCCGATATCGCTTGCCATAATAGCTTTTTCAATAGATTTTAAAGAAGAAATATCCCAGGGCTGAATTACAAGAATACGGGCTTCCGAAACAGAAACAGCCGCCATAGCGTTTATCTGTGTTGGAGAACCGTAATAATCAACGGTTATTTTGTCCAGAACGGCAGGATTTGCACGGCCTGCACGAATGGTGGAAAACTCATGCTCCAAGGAGGACAGGCATTTTTCCATTTTTTCCTTTGCTGCATTTAGAACCTCTTTCATAATTGTAGTTCCTTTCATGTAAAATTATTCAAATATTTTATTTTTCTTCATTTGCATTGTTGACCAAGGTTCCCACTTTCTTGCCCAAAACGGCGTCATAGATATTGTCGGGACGTCTCAGATCAAACACGATAAGGGGAATGTCGTTGTCGCTGCACATTGCGGCTGCCGTGCCGTCGAGAACCATAAGACCTGCCGCCAAAATATCATGGTGGCTTAAATGATCGAATTTAACAGCGTCGTTATAGCGGTTGGGATCCTTGTCATAAACTCCGTCAACCATGGTTGCTTTAAGCAAAACGTCAACGTTAAGCTCCGCTGCCCTTAAAGACGCGGCAGAATCAGTGGAAAAGAAGGGACTTCCCGTGCCGCAGCCGAAAATAACGATCCTTCCCTTGTCAAAATGTCTGTTTGCTTTCTGTCTGATATACGGCTCGGCAATGGAACGCATTTCAATGGCTGTCTGTACTCTTACCTCGCAGCCCAAACTTTCCAGAACGTCTGCAACGGCAAGTGCGTTCATAGTCGTGGCAAGCATTCCGATATGGTCTGCTCTCACTCTGTCCATTGTGCCGCTGTCTCTGCCCCTCCAGAAGTTTCCTCCGCCTACCACAATACCGATTTCGGTACCGATGTCATAGCATTTTTTTATGCTTTTACAAATTCCTTCAATAGTCGGAAAATCAAGACCCGTTTTCTTTTCTCCGGATAAAGCCTCGCCGCTTAGTTTAAGCAATATGCGCTTATATTTTGGGGTGGCTGATTCTTCGATCATAATCTTCTCCTTTGTAAAGTTATTTGGTTTTTTATTTCAATAATCCAATACCCTTATTTTCCCCTTTATTTCCGCGTAATCCTCAAGTTTAACGCAGTCCTCTTCAAATTTACCTTCGTTTATTTTTTCGGTAATGAATGCAGCCTCGTTGGGAAGCTCTCCATTTCTGTGAAGCATTTGCAGTTTTCCCCACATAGACTCTGCTTTGTTTAACGCCTTTTCCTTGTCACTGCAAATAAGACGTATATAAAACCTGTTTTCCAGATCCTTTTGATCAACGGTAAAACTGCTATCGGAATCCTCCCAATAAAGTGATTTACTGCTGCCGTTCATTTTTGCGGCAATAATTATATCGGAAACAACTGCGCTTGCGGTAGGCAGTTTTCCCGCGCCCTTGCCATAGAAAACAACGTCTCCCGTTGCGTCGCCCCGAACCAAAATTGCGTTAAATACATCGTTTACACTTGAAAGCTGACTTTTATTTGAAATAAATGCAGGACATACCATAACCGCCGCTTTATCTTTTCTTCTGCTTGCCCAGCCTATAAGCTTTACCGCGCCGCCGAAATCATTGCAGTACATTATATCCTCGTAAGTTATTCCTGTTACGCCCTCGGTATGAACATTTTTTGGATAAACGTGCTTTCCAAACGCCAATGACGCTAAAATACAAATCTTGCGGCAAGCATCGTGACCGTCCACATCGGCGGAAGGATTTCTCTCTGCGTAACCCAAGCTCTGAGCCATTTTCAAGGCCTCGTCAAAGGGCATTTGTTCACTTATCATTTTTGTCAGGATAAAATTGGTCGTGCCGTTGAGAATACCTGCGATCTCTTCGATCTTATTGGCGGAAAGACAATGATGAATGGGTCTGATAACGGGAATACCTCCGCCTACGCTTGCCTCAAAAAAGAAGTTTACGTTTTTTTCCCTTGCGGTTTTAAGCAGCTCGGCGCCTTTTTCCGCCACAAGCTCCTTATTGGAGGAAACAACGCTTTTTCCCGATTCAAGCAAAGCTTTCACAAAGCCGAAAGCGGGATTAAGTCCGCCTATAACCTCGGCAACAACGGAAATTTCATCATCGTTCAAAATTATGTTAAAATCCTTGATAAACTTGTCTTTATAAGGAGAATCGTCAAAATCTCTCAGGTCAAGAATATATTTAAGCTCAATATCGTCCCCGATCTTTTCTTTTATGCTTTCGTGATTTTTATAAAAAACCTCCACAGTACCGGAGCCTACTACTCCATATCCCATTACCGCTATCTTTATCATTTGAAATTCCCCTTTTTTGTTCTGCCAATATCTGAAAGGCTTTTTGTTTTATATTTTTCCTACAATTTATCTTTTTCATCTATATTATTATACCATACTTGCTAAAATCTTACAAGGTATAAAATGTGAAATTTTTCATTTTATTATAATAAGAAATATAACAGCAATTATAATGCGGATTTGCTTTATATCACACGATTACGTTCATCGCTTTAAAAAATAAGAACGTTTTAATCAAAGTCTCAGATTCTGCACTTCTTTTTCTAACATTTCAGCAATATGCTCAACATCAATATCACTTAGCCCGTTTTTCATTTCAATACGATTAAGGGACTTTTCCTTGTTGAACCAAGTCAGTTGTCTTTTTGCATAATTTCTTGTAGCTTGTTTTAGCTTATCTGTACATTCGTCAAGACTTTTTTCGCCATCCAGATAAGGCTTAAGCTCCTTATATCCGATAGCCTGTGCCGCCGTAACATAATCTGTGTGGGTGAAAAATTCTTTTGCCTCCTCCAATAATCCCTTTTCAAGCATTATGTCAACCCTTGTATCTATCCTTTGATATAAAATCTCTCTGTGATAATCAGGCATAATAAAACAAGCCTTGTAGGGGCTGTCTGTTGATCTGCTTTTTTCCTGCGCTTCTGTAATGGTGCTTCCGCTGATTTTATACACTTCAAGCGCCCTTATAATACGGTTTTGATTATTAGGGTGCAGCTTTTCGGCAGCCTTTGGGTCAACCTCACGAAGTTTTTCCCACAAAACCTCATTTCCTTGCTCATCTGCAAGCTTTCTCATTTCTTCACGAAACTCATAATCACTGCCCGTGTCGTCAAACTGTATATTATTTATCAGAGAAGAAATGTACAAACCCGTCCCTCCCGCTATTATAGGCAGCTTTCCCCTATTATAAATATCTCTGATAACTTTATGAGCCATTTCCACATAGTCTGCCACCGAAAAAGCCTTTGTTGGCGACAAGAAGTCCATAAGATGATGAGGTACTCCCCGCTTTTCCTCCGTTGAAGGCTTGGCGGAGACTATATCCATGCCCTTGTAAATCTGCATTGAATCTGCGGAAACTATTTCTCCGCCGCATTGCAGCGCAAGCCTTACTCCCAGATCGGTTTTTCCCGAAGCAGTGGGACCGCATATAACGGGAACAAATATTTTTTTGTTTGCTTCAATTTCGGAATAACTCACTGAATACGTCCAAAATTCCTTTCAATATTGTATTTCGATAAAGTGGTTATAATAGGTCTGCCGTGAGGACAGTAGCGGATAGCCGTATCCTCCCAAATTCTTTTTGCAAGGATCTCCAGCTCTTTGTCCGAGGTAGCTTCATTGGCTTTTATAGCGCCCTTACAGGCAACGCTGTGGAGAAAATCGTCAAAAAGTTCTCCTTCTATATTATCTCCGCCGTTTATCAGAATTTCTGCAATCCGCTGAATAGTGTCTTCGGGGGATTTGTTGGTTATCACAGAAGGAAATCCCAATATTTCCAGCTCCGTATCGGATAAAAAGGATAAATCCATTCCCAGATCCTCCAAATAATCCAGATTATCCGATAAAGCCGTTATTTCCTCCAATGACAGGGTAATCCTTATCCCCTTGGTCAAAATCTGCGAAGCGGCTTTCATATCCTGTTTGAGCTGTTCAAAGCGTATTCTTTCGTGTGCGGCATGCTTATCTATCAAAATCATATCCTCACCGCATTCGCAGACTATATATGTTTTAAAAAGTTCACCTATATATTTTAATTCAGGCTTGTATTTTTCCTCAACAATAGGGTCGGGAGTTTGAAGATTTTTTTCCTCCTCCGAGCCTGCTCGGATAAAGCTGTTTTGGTTAATAAACTTATAATTTTCGGTTTCCTTCTTTTCAGGTTTCTCCTCAATAATTTCCTGTATAAAAATATTTTTGGGAGGTAACGGCTTATAGATAGTTTTAAAGCTGTCCAAACGGGCAGAAACTTTATTACTTTCTCTTTTTATATCAGAAGCAGTGTTTTCCTCTGTTTCGGTTTTCGGCTTTTCAAATATGCTTGAGGTATTTTTATTCGGTACACTTTCCTTTTGTTCGTTTAGAAAATAGCCTTTTATATCTTTATTTGTTTGAACACCGTAAACACTGCTTGTCTGCGGTACTGTTTTTTCGGCGAAGGTTTCATCATTTTTGACCGCATTGCTTCCAACAGTTATTTCCTTTTTATTTTCTCCGTTTAGTATGCCGTTTTTGACAGCAAGATAGACTGTTTCAAAAATTGCCCTTTCATTGGCAAATCTGACCTCCGTTTTAGATGGGCTGACATTTACATCAACATCCGAGGGCGGAATATCGATCTTCAGAACGCAAGCGGGGAATTTTCCCGTCATAACGCTGTTTTTGTAGCCTTCCTCCAATGCTGCCATACAAGTGGTATTGCGAACCCACCGCCCGTTTACAAAGAAATACTGCATTTGCCTGTTTCCCCGGCAAGCGTAAGGGATGGTTACATACCCCGTGACCTTTATGTGATTTTGCTCATAGTCCACATCTGTAAGAGCAGCCGCAAACTGCTTTCCGAACACCGAATACACAGCGGAATAAAGCTTTCCGTCTCCCGATGTCACAAGAACGGTCTTTCCGTCACGGATAAAGGAAAAAGCTATATCTGGATAGCTTAAGGCAAGCTTATCCACTACCGACTGAACATAGTTCCCTTCGGTAGAGTCCTTTTTCAAGAATTTAAGTCTGGCAGGAGTGTTAAAAAACAGATCGCGCATAATAACGGTGGTTCCGTCCGGACAGCCCGTCTGCTCGTGAAGCGTTTCTTCTCCGCCTTCAATATGATATAGGGTTCCGAGACTGTCGTCCTGTCTTTTTGCCAGCACCTCTGTTCTCGATACTGCCGCCACCGACGCCAGAGCTTCTCCTCTGAATCCCAATGTGGCAATACTGTCAAGCTCTTCGGCGGTAGACAGCTTGCTGGTGGCATGACGCAAAAAAGCGGTGGGAACTTCATCAAAAGCCATTCCACAGCCGTCGTCGGTAACTCTCATATATGTAATACCGCCGTTTTTTATCTCAACGGTTATTCTCGATGCCCCTGCGTCAACTGCATTTTCAACCAATTCCTTAATTACAGATGAGGGTCTTTCAATGACCTCTCCCGCGGCAATAAGCTCATAAACGCTTTTATCAAGCAGTTTTATCATAAAACCGAATCCTTTCAAAAGACACCTGTTTTAGAACCTGTTCTTACAAGATCCGCCAATATCTTGTGAAAACAGGTTCTTTTTCTAAACAAGCTCCTTCATTTCCTCCAAAATTCTCCAAGCATCCTTGGGAGTAATATCCTCCAGATCAAGATTCTTGATTTTTTGGATAATGTTGTTTTTATTGATTTCGTCAAAATCGATCTGATCCTTGTTTTCCGCCTCTTGCTTTAACTGATTTTCCAAATCGATCTTACTGCTTTTCTCCATATTTGCAAGAGCGGATTTTGCGGAATCGATAACCTTTTTGGGAAGTCCCGCCAGCTTTGCAACTTCTATGCCGTAGCTGTCGTCGGTTCCTCCCTCAACTATTTTATGCAAAAACTTAATGTCCTCTCCCTTTTTTACCACAGCAACGCTGAAATTCCTTATTCCCTCATTTTCTCTTTCAAGGGCGATAAGCTCGTGATAATGAGTGGCAAAAAGAGTTCGGCAGCCGATATTTTTCCCGTTGATATACTCAGCAACCGCCTTGGCAATGCTGATTCCGTCAAAGGTAGAGGTACCCCTGCCGATTTCGTCCATAATAACAAGACTTTGCTTTGTGGCTTCGTTCAAGATCTCCGCCACCTCGTTCATTTCAACCATAAAAGTGGATTGACCTGCCGTCAAATCGTCGCTGGCTCCCACTCTGGTAAAAATCTTGTCAACTACGCCGATTCGCGCATATCTTGCAGGCACAAAGCTGCCTATCTGTGACATAAGGGTGATAAGCGCCACCTGACGCATAAAGGTGGATTTACCCGACATATTGGGTCCCGTTATCATAAGCAGTCTGTTTTGCTTTAAATCAAGATAGGTGTCATTAGGCGTAAAAGGAACATCGGATAATATCTTTTCAACAACGGGGTGCCTTCCGCCCTTTATTTCTATTACATTTTCAAGGGTGATCTCAGGCTTGACATAATTGTTTTCAATAGCAACCTGAGCAAGGCTCGCCAGAACATCAATCTCTGCAATACTTTCGGCGCTTCTGAGAATTCCGTTCATTCTTTCCGATATAAAGTGCCGTATTTCACTGAAAATTTTTGCCTCTAACTTTATTATTCTTTCTCCTGCCGTCAGCAGCTCATTTTCAATGCCCTTTAATTCCTCGGTAATGTAACGTTCGCCATTGGTTAAGGTCTGTTTTCTTATGTACCTGTCGGGAACCTGATCTACCGCACCCTTTGATACCTCGATATAGTAGCCGAAAACCCGGTTAAAGCCTACTTTAAGGGTTTTTATGCCCGTAACATCTCTTTCCTTACTCTCGATTTCCCTTAAAATGTTTTCTCCGCCTTCGGTGATGCTTCTTAAATGGTCCAATTCCTTGTTAAAGCCGTCTTTGATATACTTTCCGTCACGGGTGTTTGCGGGCGGTTCATCAACAATGGCATTTTCCACCAATACAGAAATATCCTCATGATCCCCAACGGAAGAGTTTAATCTTTTTAAAAGCGGTGAGTTAAAGACATTAAGAGATTTTTTGAGCCTCGGCATTTTTCCGCAGGTGCGCCCCAAAGCAAGAACATCGCGGGGAGAAGCCACCTTGTACACAATACGGGACATAAGTCTTTCAAGATCCTGTATTCCCACAAGGCTTTTTCTCACTTCATCCAAGGCGGTTATGTCGGAAAACATATTCTCAACGGCGTTAAGTCTTTCCATTATCCGGGTATGCTTCATAAGAGGCTGATTTACCACCTGTTTCAAACGGCGTTTGCCCATTCCCGTTTTGGTCTTGTCAAGAACCCACACCAAGGAACCTCTGTATTCCTTGTTTCTCATAGTTTCGGTAAGCTCCAGATTACGGCGGGTAGCTAAATTGATCTCCATAAATTCGTTTCCGCCGTGAACAAAAAACTTGACAGCTCTGCGGGTTTCGTTTTTATAGGTGGCATTTATATAGTTATACAAGGCATAAACCGCTTTTCTGCAAAGCACCATACTTTCGGGAACGGTTTCGTTTTCGGAGGTAAACTGAGCGTCCAAGGCTTCCGTATTGTCGGGAGAATAGCTTTCATCGGAAAGCACATCTCCCACCGATCTGCTAAGCCTTTGGGTGACAAAGTGGTGAACCTCTTTCAGATCAAGGAATTTATCGTTAAAGAGCATTTCCACAGGCATATAGTTGCCGAGTTCACCTATAATTCCCTTTTCCAGCTCATTTCTGTTTTTGGCGCTTTTTTCGTAAAGGTGAAATTCACCTGTTGAAATATCGGCAAAAACCATTCCGCAGCTTTTATCATCACACAAAAGACAAAGAATGTAGTTGTTTCTGCTTTCGTCCAGCATTCCTTCCTCAATAACTGTGCCGGGAGTAATTATTCTGACAACCTGACGTTTTACAAGACCCTTGGCAAGAGCGGGATCCTCCACCTGTTCGCATATAGCTACCCTGTGTCCCGCATCGATCAGCTTTTTGATATAAGGAATACAGGCATGGTGAGGAATACCGCACATAGGCACTCCCGCACGTGCGGTAAGTGCCAAGTCTATTTCCTTGGACACCGTTTCTGCATCCTTATCAAACATTTCATAAAAATCGCCCAATCGAAAAAACAGCACATAGTTGGGATATTCCGCCTTTATCTGCTGATACTGAGCCAGCATGGGGGTGGTTTTCTGTTTTTGTTCCTTTTCCAAATCCAAAGCCTACCTTATCTCAAAAACTTAATGACAAAAGCTTAATGACATCCTCCGCAAGTGGAACAATCGTGAGTGCAGGCGCTTGTGTGATACTCACAGGTATCGGGATCTTCGCCGTCGCAGCAAAGTCCGATTATTCCCTGAACCTCCTGCAAAAGATTGTCAAGAGCATTTTTCATTACGGCAAAATTAGCCATATTGGGATTGCTCATAACTCTTTCATAGCTTTCCTGAAGCTCCTTATTGTACTTCTGAACCTTTTCTTCGTCCTGCTTGTCCTCGGGCTTATTTACTTCAAGCTGTAACCTCTCTCTTTTAAGGTTGAAATCGCCTATAAGCTGCTGTAAAGCTTCGTCCTTATCGTTGGCTTCCTTTGCGGCTACATAGCCCTTGTAGCGTTCATCGTTCTGAATAGCCTTTCCTAATTCTCTTGCTGCTTTAATTGCGTCCATGATATTTTTTCCTTTCAGTTATAATTTATATGTGATTTTTGGCTTTCTTAATCGGTCTTTTCTCCAACAAGCGCCCAAGCAAGGGCTTTTGTGATCTTAACGTTTACAAACCTGCCTATATCGTTTTCATCTCCATTAAAATCCACAATTATATTTTGTCTTGATTTTCCGTTATAATACTCATCGGAGGTTCTGCCCCTGCCTTCGCACAGAACATTCAGGGTCTTTCCGACATATTTCTGATAGCTTTGACTTCCGCATTCTCCCTGAACCTCTAAAAGCTCCCTGAACCATTTTCCTTTTTCATCAGCAGATATGGGATCCTCCATTTCCGCCGCCTTTGTGCCCTCACGTGGACTGAATATAAAGGTAAAGGCGGAATCGAAGCAAACTCTTTTCATAAGCTCCAAGGTTTGTTCAAAGTCCTCTCTCTGCTCTCCCGGAAATCCAACAATAATATCGGTAGTAAGGTTAAGATCGGGGATTTTCTTTCTTGCGTAATCCACCAGATACATATAACGCTCTGTATCATAATGGCGGTTCATCAGCTTTAAAATTCTGTCACTGCCGCACTGTACGGGCAGATGTATGTGATGACAGATGTGCTTGCTTTCAGCAATTACGTCTATCAGCCTTTCGGTGCAGTCCTTGGGGTGAGAGGTCATAAATTCAAGGCGGAAATCTCCCTCCAGATTGTCAAGCCTGAACAAAAGCTCGGGGAAATCCACATCGGTGCCTTTTCCATAGGAATTGACATTCTGCCCCAAAAGCAAAATATCCTTGTAACCGCTGTCTATAAGACTTTTTACCTCATTTATAACCTCATCGGGTTCTCTTGATCTTTCTCTTCCCCTCACATAAGGAACAACGCAGTAGGTGCAGAAATTGTTGCAGCCGTACATAATAGGCACGCTAGCTTTAAAGGTGCTGTCCCTTTTTACGGGCAGTCCCTCCGCAATAACTCCGTCGCTGTCGGATATATCAAAAACTCTTCCGCCCCCAAAGATACATCTGCACAAAAGCTCGGGAAAGGTATGCAGCAAGTGAGTTCCGAAAATTATATCTACAAACGGAAAGCTTTGCTTTAATTTTTTTGCTGTTTCGGGCTGTTGAACCATACAGCCGCATACCGAAATAATAAGCCTCGGATTTTTCTTTTTTAAATGCTTTAACGCTCCCACATTTCCGAAAACGCGGTCTACCGCATTTTCTCTCACCGCACAGGTGTTAAAAAGGATAAAATCTGCCGAAGAGGTATCGTCTGTAAAATCAAAGCCCATTTCCGCAAGCATTCCCTTTATCTTTTCGCCGTCTGTGACATTTTGCTGACAGCCGTAGCTGTGAACGTAAGCCAAGGGCTTTTTATCATAAATATGCAGAGCGGAGCGGATCTTTTGAGTATACAGCTTTTGTTCCTCCAATTCCTGCTCTGTAACTGTTCTGACTGACAAAATAGTTTTCCTTTCGATTGTATATTGGAATTTTTAAACAACACAATATATTGTATCACATTTTCATTTTATTTTCAAGTACCCAATTTTCAATTTCTGTTGTCAATCTCAAAAAAATATGCTATTATAAATTAAACATTTGTGAAGAGAGGAACAAAGCCTTGAAAATAGACAGAATACTCGGAATAATAACAGTATTGCAGCGAAAGGGCAAGGTAACAATGCCATACCTTGCGGAAAAATTTGAAGTATCGCGCCGAACCATAGCACGGGATATTGAAGCTATCTGCAGCGCAGGTATACCTATTGTTGCCTCACAAGGTGCTGACGGCGGTATAGAAATAATGGAGGGCTATAATTTTGACACCACGGTATTTACAAAAGACGAGCTGCAAGCTGTCTTTGCGGGTTTAAAAGCTCTTGAAAGCGTATCCGCCGCTCCCGCATCCTCCGCTCTTTCCGATAAGCTGTACGGAAAAGAAAAAGTCATTCCCTTAGATGAAAATATTATGATAGATCTGTCGTCCTTTTATAAGGACAGCCTTTCCGAAAAAATAAATATGTTAAAAAAAGCCATTCACGAAAAAAAGTGTGTGTCTTTTCATTATTATTACAATAAAGGAGAGGACGATAAGCTTATAGAGCCTATTTTAGTAATATTTAAGTGGTCGGGCTGGTATGTTTTCGGATTTTGCCCGGAACGGAACGATTTCAGAATGTACAAGCTCGGTCGGCTGTGGGACTTGAAAATTACCGACACATCTTTTGAGCAAAAGAAAGTACCCACCGAAAAGCTTGATTTCGGACAGCATTTTACCGATGAATATATGATAGAGGCAGTATTTGAGGCAAGCGAAAAATACAAGCTTGTGGAGGAATACGGACCTTACAGCTTTACCGAGAGAGAGGACGGACGGCTTTACACAAAATGGGGTTTTAGCGGACGAGATAACGCCATGAACTGGTTTTTGAGCTTTGGGGATAAAGTGGAGATATTGGAGCCAAAGGACTTCAAAAAGGATTATATTGAAAGAATAAAAAAAGCTTTGAGCAAGTATGAAAAATAATTTTTCTTATGGTCAAACATGACATACAGCTGTCTTGTTGGTTGTGATACACTTTGAAAAAACATAAAAGAGAGGTATATACTATGGAAAAAATATTGTCATCAGCGGTAGATTCGCGCTGCGGTCTGCACTGCACGGGATGCGAATATAAGGAAAGCTGCGGCTGCGGTGGCTGTATCGAAACCAACGGACACCCTTTTCACGGTGAATGTCCCGTAGCGGTTTGCTGCCAAAACAAGGGCTTTATGCACTGCGGCGAATGTCCCGATATTCCCTGCGAGCTTTTAACTCAATACTCCTGCGACCCCGAACAGGGAGATAATCCGCATGGAGCGAGAATAGAACAGTGCAAGCGTTGGAAAAATGAACAGAAAGAACATAACGATGGACACATTTAACGGTTTTCCTTCGGAAACAGCTGATTTTCTTTTTATTTTAAAATTTCACAACACAA
Organism: uncultured Ruminiclostridium sp.; assembly: GCA_964636555.1. Taxonomy (GTDB): domain Bacteria; phylum Bacillota; class Clostridia; order Oscillospirales; family Ruminococcaceae; genus Ruminiclostridium_E. The sequence continues at coordinate 379,993 of CAZWRZ010000001.1, read as the reverse complement.
TATCAAATAAAAAAGAAAATCTGATAAAATACAAGCTTTTGATCTCGGAACCGCTGCGGCTGTTGTATGACGAATTGATACCGACAGTTCTAAAAATCAACACTCACTTTGAAACAAAGCCAAGCCGCTGTATTTCAACACCCTATACCGACAGGCGGTTTTCACCCGACACACCGCTTAAGGAATATATGTACATACGCTTTAAGTGCGCCGGTTCGCAAGAAAATATACCCGGATTGTATTTTGATATGGGGAGTGATTATTATTCTTACGGTCTCAGAATATACAAGCAAAATATTAAGGGTATGGATAGGATAAGGGAAAAGATATTGAAATCACCCGAAAAGTTTTCGGAGGTTTTGGACAAACTTACCGACAGGGGTTTTTCGGTAATCGGGGAAAGCTATAAAAAGGATCGGATTCCCGAATTACGAGACAGTTCCGCAAAGAAACTGTATAATCTGAAAGGATTTTATATTGGGAAAAATGTTGAAGTCAACGAAAATGTTTTTTCCAAAATATTAGCAGGTGAGATCAAAGAGGGCTTTATTTCCGTAAGTGAATTTTTAAATCTGATCTTGTAAAAAATAAGGATAAAGGAGCGTTACAATTATGAAAAAAGAGTTTTCAAGCAAGCCCGAAAGCTTTACGGAAACATGGCCGGGACAAATGGAGTGGTTTTCGTGGCATTATTATTTAACCGCTATTCCCTCTCCTGTTTTCCTTGTTACAAGCTATAAATCCAACGGAACAGAAAACGCCGCTTTACAGTCATGGTCTACATTTACCGCAACGGACGGTGAATATATCTGCCTGTTGGGTTCGGTATCGAAATCGCAGCATTTGTACCAAACCTTAAAGGAAACAAAGTGCTGTGTGCTGAACTTTCCCTCGAAGGACATATATGACAAATGCTTAAAGACCATTGACAACAACGATTTTGACAAGGACGAAATAACGGTGTCGGGACTTACCGTCGAAAAAGCCGTAAAAGTCAATTCGCCCCGCATTAAGGAGTGCTTTTTAAATGTGGAATGTGAATTTTTGTGGGAGCATGAGCTTGTTCCCGACGGTCAGATCGTTACGATAGCGTTAAAAGCAGTGCAGATCGCAATGGACAGCGATCACTATGATGAAGGCAAGCTTGGACGATACGGAAAAACAGGATATATCTATAATATTCACTCAAGGCAGAATCCCGATACCGGAGAGGCTTATCCCGAATGCTTGGGTGTGTTGGATATTGCGGAATAGCCATGACGGCCGACCATATTGAGCAGATTCACCTGTACTCCGGCGTCTGACCGATAAAGCGGACAAAATGAAGGAGAATATTATGAGCAGATTTAGCGAAAAAGGATATTATGTAAAAGAAAATGCTCCCATCTACCTGACATCGGATATGGATAGGACTGCCAAATGGTTTGAAGATACGTTAGGCTGGTATAGCAATATTGTTGAAAGAAATACTAAAGGAGCAGGCCGTTATGGAGTTGTTTTTGATATGCTGCCGGAAGTAGAACATACTCATTTAGCCTCTTTTACAGGAATGCAAATGTTTTTCGGACAGCCGGAACTGCGGTTGATTTCCTTTATGCAAGTTAAAGGGATTGAAAAAATGTACGACTATATTACATCAAAAGGTTGGGATAAAATTACGAAAGTTAAAATGCAGCCCTGGGGCGGAAAAACTTGCAGCCTAACAACTATAGATGGCTATATTATCAAAATATTTGAATAATCAGTCATTCTTGACACGGCAGAGAAAATACTTTATAAAAAAGTCGAACGGAGCATATAATGGACGCACAAAAAATAATTTCACTCAGAATGGAAAGGCAGTTCCTTGCTGATAAAAAAGCCAGCGAGGAGGAATATATAAGCCTTTACAGAGACACCCAACCCGGACAGAACCTATATTGGCACGGCTTCGGTGAACCGCCCGTATTATCCTTCAGAGCGGACTTTGACGACATTGAATTTAACCGTCAAAGACAGCTGAAAAGACAGCTTATAAAAGGAAGATTCGGCGGAGGCAATCTCGGATGGATAATGAAGGAGGACTTGGAGCTTTTTGCTGCGGTATACCGAAAGCCTTTATCAAAACCAACGGAAGCACAGCTGCAAATATTGGAGCTAATTGAGCGTGAGGGTCCCTTTAATATTCAGCAGCTCAAAACCGACACAGGACTGCTTGTAAAGAAGCTTACCCCCATACTTCACCGCTTGCAGGAAGCATTTTTGATCTATGAGGATCAGTATAACGGTGAATGGGACAGAGGCTGGTATAAATTTGAGGAAATGTTCCCCGATGCAAATCTTGAGCGCTATACAAAGCATGAAGCGTTAAAAGTGCTTCTTAAACGCTTTGCTTACCGTTTGGTTCTTTTTGACCTAAAAATGGCAAAGTCTTTTTTCAAAGTTCCCGAGAAGGAAATAAAAGCGGCTGTACAGGAGCTTATAACTGAAAATGTTATCAAGGAATGTGAAAACGGCTTTATTTTGAAAACGGATTCGGAATTATTGGAAAATTATGATGCAAAGCCGATAAAGGGCATATTGGTAATGCACAGAAACGATTTTCTTGTAAGAGCCAATGAACATTCATTGAAAGAAATGGTCGATTCTCTTTTGGATAAGCCCGATTACGATCATGAAACCTTGCAGTATCTCTTTATCGACGGTGAGTTTCATGGAGCTTCACTCGGACATTTCCGTTACGGTCCTTACGATATGAATGACATTGTAAGTGATCTCCCAGATGCGGAAAAACGCAGGGAGGAGATAATAAAAGCGGTGTTGGAGGCAAAGGAAAACAAAGGCTGCAAACCTTTGAGATTCAACGGTAAAACGCTTTGATCCATGGAATTTCTCTATAAGAGGAAATACCGCCAATTTCAAGCTTTTGAAATTGGCGGTATTTATATTTCAGGTCCCAAGTGTCGTTTTTGCAAACACCGCAGCAAAAACTTTGTCCGCGCCAGCCGATTTTAATGCCCTCGCACTCTCCGACAGGGTACTTCCCGTAGTGCAGACATCATCAATAATAAGAATATTTTTACCCGTCAGGTCATAACGCTTTGAAGCAAGAGAAAATGCGTCTTTAACGTTTTTCTTCCGTTCTTCGGCGCTTAATTTTTTCTGCTCCATAGTGTCCCTGTTCTTTTTAAGCAAGGGGACAAAGGGCAGTCCCAAAAGCCCCGATACTTCCTTTGCCAAAAGCTTTGTCTGGTTATAACCTCTCTTTTGGACATCCTTTCTTCTCATCGGCACACAGGTGATACAGTCCAAATCTGCTGTAAAATCCTCTTCAATAAGAGTTTTGGCGATCATATACGCCGCCGCTGATATGGCATAGCCGTTGCTTTTGCTCTTTATCTCCGAAACAAAAGCTCTGCTGACAGTATCATAAGTCGTAAACGTTGTTAGGCTGTCCAAAAAGCCATACTCCCATTTTTCGGGAGAAGGAGAAAAGAAAACTCCGCAGCCTTTGCAGTAATACTCGTCAAAAGGAATTATCTTACCGCAAAAAGGACAGCGGTTGGGATAAACAAAATCCAAAAGCAGTCTTTTTATTAAATACACTCTTGATATTCCGTTAGTTTTGGCAGCTTCCCTGATATCCATAGGAGCTTATTCTCCTCTGCTGTTCTTAAGTGCTGTTTTTAACAAAGGTCTTATACAGGAATATCTCAAGGTTCTGCGGTTGTTGTTGACCATAGTCTCCACCTGTTCCCTTGTTCCTATTATAATAAGAATATTTTTGGCTCTGGTAACGCCTGTGTACAAAAGATTTCGATACATCAGATTGTTTATGGACGTCAGCGGCAAAATAACGGCGTTATACTCGCTTCCCTGACTTTTATGTATGGTAACGGCATAGGCAAGATCCAGCTTTCTCATCATTTCGGCAGTGTATTCAGCTTTTCTTCCATCAAAATTTATCATAACATTTCCGCTGTATCTGTCCAGATTTTCTATATAGCCGATGTCTCCGTTAAAAACGCCCTGACCGTGTTCTCCGCCCCTTTGCCATTCTATATCGTAATCGTTTTTTATCTGCATAACCTTATCGCCCACACGGAAAACCGTGTCAAATATCTTTATTTCTCCTTTGGTTTTTGAAGGAGGATTTAAGGCTAACTGCAAATTGCGGTTCAGCTCCTTTGTTCCCGTACAGCCCAAGCGTGTGGGGGTAAGGATCTGTATATCCTCCAATGGTGAATAACCATAGGTGTTTGGTAGTCTGGTTTTGGTAAGCTGTATAACAAGTTTAGGCACGTCAAGCTCGTTGGGACAGCTCATAAAGAAAAAGTCGCTTTTTCTGTCGTTAAGCTCGGGCATAAGTCCTTTTACTATTTTATGAGCATTGGTGACAATAAGGCTTTCCGCCGCCTGTCTGAATATTTTTGTAAGCTCCACCGTTGGAATATCACCTGCGGCGATAAGATCCTTCAGCACGTTGCCTGCTCCTACCGAGGGCAGCTGGTGGCTGTCCCCCACCATAATAAGGGAAGCTGAGGTCTTTAACGCTCTCAGCAGTGCTTCAAGCAGTAAAACATCTACCATTGACATTTCGTCGACTATTACCACATCTGCTTTTAAAGGGCTTTTTTCATTTTTCTTAAAGGCGAGCCTGTCCGTTACCGTCGGATCAACCTCCAGCAATCTGTGTATGGTCTTGGCTGGCTCTCCCGTAACCTCGCTCATTCTTTTGGCAGCTCTGCCTGTAGGGGCGGCTAAAGCAATACTCTTTCTTTTGAGCTTTAAAAGGCGGATAATTCCGTTGAGGGTAGTGGTTTTTCCTGTTCCGGGACCGCCTGTCAGTATAAACACCTTGTTGCCCAGACAGCCGTTGATTGCGGCTTTCTGCATGGTTTCGTACTGAATGTTTTCGGTAAACTCTATTCCCTCGATTTCCTTTGACCAATCCTTAAGCTCGCTTCCCGACATATTCAGCATAAACGCAAGCTTGTCCGCAATATATTTTTCCGCGTGGTAATATTCATTTAAATATATGTAGCTTTTTTCCCCTATAGTAAGCATTGACAGCTGTTTTGCATTCAAAGCCTCGTCCATTCCTCTGTGTACGGTATCCGAATCGAGCACCAAAATTTCCTGAGCCACCTCAACAAGCTTGTTGACAGGCAGGCAAACGTGTCCCGCATCGGCATTTTCTCTCAAAATGAACATAAGTCCGGCAATAATTCGGTTTGTGCTGTCACCGCTTATTCCCTCGGCTAAAGCAATAGCGTCTGCACGGTCAAAATCCACGCCTATTGTTTCATCGCAAAGTATATAGGGGTTTTCTTTTATAAAGGTAATTGAAGATGTATCATATTTTTTCCATACCTCCGCCGCTACAGCGGGAGTTATATCATATTTCTGCAAATATTCCACAACATTTTTCATTCCGCTGAGCTTTCGGTACTCGGAGCTTATGAAAAGCGCCTTGTCACTGGTTATTCCCTTTATATCCGATAAACTTAATGGATCGTTTTCGATAATATCCAAAGAATACGAGCCGAAATGCTCAACGATTTTTTTGGCAAGAGCGGGACCCATGCCCTTTATTATTCCCGAGCCCAAATATTTCCGTATTTCTGCGGGAGTTGTGGGGAGAGTGCGGACGCAGCTTACCGCCTTGAACTGCCTGCCGTACTTTGCGCTGTGAACATATCCGCCCGTAAGCTCAAGGCGTTCGCCCTCGGATATATTGCCCAACTCTCCCACAACGGTGACGATCTGACCGTTACAGTCAAGATCGAACACCACATAGCCTGTGTCCATATTGCTGAAAACTATTTCATCAACACTTCCGTTAAGCTTCTCAAGATTTTCTTCCATAGTTCTTTTCTTTCTCTTTTTTCCTTAATAGATATGACACTTTTTTGACAGCCGCGGAATAAAACGCTCTGCAAACCGAATATCCGCCTATAATTCCCAAAAATACCGATAGGAAAAACCATAAGAACTGCATAAAATCACCTCGTTACATTTTATGCAGAATTTTTTTTTCGGTTACTTATTACACCTTGCACAAAACGGCGTTCCAGCCCTCTTCTTCTTTGATTTTTTGAACAGTAATGCCGTTTTCCTTTAAAGCCTCCAAAACCTCGTCCAAGCGTTCAGTAATTACTCCCGAAACAATAACGGTGCCGTTTTCCTTAAGAAAACCTTTAAAATAAGGGCACATCTTTATAATAACGTCAGCCACTATGTTGGCAGTGATAACATCAAAGCCTCCGCCGATTTTTTCTCTTAAAGCCTTATCGTCGATTATGTTTCCGCAGTAGGCTGTATAACGGTCTTTGTCAAAGCCGTTCTGTTCAACGTTATCCGAAGCGGTGTTAACAGCGTTCAGGAAAACATCGGTCATAACCGCGCTCTCGGCTCCCAAAAGCAAAGCGGCAATAGACAGAATACCGCTGCCGCAGCCTAAATCCAGCACTCTTTCTCTGCCCTCTATCACATCCTCCAAGGTTTCCATAACAAGCTTTGTGGTATGGTGCTGTCCTGTGCCGAAGGAGGAAGCAGGATCTATTTCAAGAATTTTTCTGTCCCCGATATTTTCAACAGTTTCCCAAGTAGGCTTTATAATAAGCTTTTGTCCCACATTAAAGGGCTTATAATACTGTTTCCAGTTATTTGCCCAATCCTCTTCCCTGATACTGCCTGTTTCTGTTTCAAGACTTCCGTAAAAATTATCGATGTCCTTCTCTTTTATGTCTTTCAGAGCTCCCTTTAATGCGTAAAACATTTCCATACCCTGAACATTGTCCTGTAAATAGCAGGTGATATGTGTTCTGACATTCTTTAAATTCATAAGGTCATCGTCCACATAATCCCAGTTCATCTCTTTATTTTCCAAAAAGTCTTCAAAATCCGCACTGTCATGTATCTCAAATCCGTTTATTCCAAGCTCGCTTAACAGCATTGTCAAAGAATAAACGGCTTCTGATTCGGTGAAAATGTCGATTTTTTTAAATTCCATTGTGTTCTCCTTATTGGTTAAATATTCATACTCTTTTATTATGCTATATTTTTACAAAAATTTCAACACTTTTTTATATTTTTTTTTTGATGTTTCTTACAAAGGATTGACTTAAAATTTAAGCAAATTACAATATTGAAAAAATGTCTAAATTATTGTATAATATAAAATAGTTATTTAGAAAAAAGTTCTAAATACAATTACATATTTTATGGAGGAATCGAAATATGCAGAAAAAGATTTTATCTTCTATCCTTGCAGGCGTTGTTACCGCTTCCATGCTGGTGGCTAACGTATTTGCGGACGGAAACATTGTTATGAAGCCTGATGAAGCTACAGGTCTTAAATGGGTATCAAATCCCGAAAAAGATGTTACTTTTACAAAAGTTAACTCTTCCAAGGACTGGATTGCTGGCGGCGAAAGCGATGGTATTTGGCTGGTAGGAGGCGACAACGGAGACATCGGTATTTCTTTGGATACTTTAAAAAATTGTGAAAAGTTAGAAATTGACTATACCTGCAACAATCCTATCGAAGGAACAAAAATAGGCTTTGCTTTCAAGGTTCACGTTGATATGGAAAGCAGAACCTGTGAAGACGGCGGATATATCTTTGCTGACTATCTTCCCGCTACTTGGGTTCCCTACGGCTCAGGTGCAGACGGAAAACAGCCCATTAAGGCTGTAAACTCTCTCGAAACCATTTATCAGACAGATGTTAAAGAAAGCGGAACACTTTCTATAAGCGGAGCAGATCTTCTTAAGGTTTTCCCTGAAGATATGGATTACATTATGGGTCTCGGTCTTGGTGCCGATAACAATAATGACAATATTGCTCAAGAAGATAAGGACAACGAAGAAGAATATACCGTTGATGTTACTGAAATCAGATTCGTTATGAAGGAAGGTCAAGCTCCCGCAGAGCCTGCAGATCCCGCAGATGGTGAAAATAAAGATCAGCCCAACACAGGCATTGAAGGCGTTGCAGTCGTAACAGGTCTTGCAATCCTTGCAACAGGTGCTGTTCTCGTTTCCAAGAAGAGAAAGTAATTTCTTCTATTAAGCATTTTAAAGCATTTTAAAAAGTGTCCTTTATGGGCACTTTTTATTATTGCACTAGCACTTGAAAAATTTACCGAAATATGTTATTATTATCTCTGTAAAAATCAATTTGACAAAGGAATTATAAAAATATGGATCATAACGCATTAGCAGAGCTTTTGTTCCCCGATGTAACAAAAACCCCCGATTACTACGAAAACCTATATCCTCAAAGAGATTTGCCCGAAGGTGCAAAAGTTACCCGATTTGCTCCAAGTCCCACAGGCTTTGTTCACTTCGGCGGACTGTACCCTGTTCTTGTTGGTGAAAGACTTGCTCACCAAAGCGGAGGCGTTTTCTACCTGAGAATAGAGGATACCGACTCAAAGCGTGAGGTTGAGGGCGCAGAGTACGATTTAATAAAGGTATTTGAGAATTTCGGCATAAACTTTGACGAAAGCATCGTAAAAGATGGAAATTACGGTCCTTACCGCCAGAGCGAACGCCGTGAGATATACCGCACTTATGCAAAGGAGCTGGTAAAGCAAGGAAAAGCCTACCCCTGTTTCTGCACAGAAGATGATATGCAGCAGCTCCGTGAAAAGCAGGAGGAATTAAAGCTCACCCCCGGCTATTACGGCGAGTTTGTGAAGTGCAGAGATCTTACCCTTGAACAGGTAAAGGAAAAGCTTAATGCAGGGCTTCCCTACGTACTGCGTTTCCGCTCCGATGGAAACCCCGACAACAAAATAAAGTTTACCGACCTTGTAAAAGGCGCAATAGAGGTCACCGAAAACCATATTGACCACGTTTTGCTGAAAAGCGACGGTATGCCCACCTACCACCTCGCACACGCCGTTGACGACCATCTGATGAGGACTACCCACGTTGTCAGAGGTGAAGAGTGGCTGTCAAGCCTTCCCTATCATATCCAGCTTTTCTCCGCTTTAGGCTTCAAGCTGCCTAAGTACCTCCACATTTCCCAGCTTATGAGAAAAGAGGGAGATGCAAAGAAAAAGCTGTCCAAGAGAGATAAAGGCGCAGGCATGAGCTATTATATCAGCGAGGGCTACCCTGCCGAAAGCTTTATCGAATATATAATGACCCTTTTGAACAGCAACTTTGAAGATTGGCGCAGAGCCAACCCCGATGCGGATATAAACGACTTCACCTTCTCGGTGAAGAAAATGAGCCCCAGCGGTTCCATTTTCGATTTGGTGAAGCTGGGTGACGTCAGCAAAAACGTTGTTTCCCGCATGACCGCCGAAAATGTCTATAACAAACTGACAAAGTGGGCTGAGGAGTTCGATAAGGAATTCTATGATGTTATATCCCGCGATCCCGATTATACAAAGTCCATTCTCCAAATCGGCAGAGGCGGAAACAAGCCCCGCAAGGATCTGGAGACCTGGAAGGACGCAAAGGGCTATATGGGATTCTTCTTCCCCGAATATTTTGAGTTTACAGACAAGATAGAGGGGTTTAATAAGGAAGATATTATCGCTTGCCTTGACGGTTTTGCAGAGAGCTATGATATTGGCGATGAGCAGGACGTATGGTTCTCAAAGGTAAAGGAAGTGGGCGAAAAGCACGGTTTTTGCCCTAACATTAAGGAATATAAGGCAAATCCCGAAAACTGGAAGGGCAATGTGGGAGATGTAAGCTCCTTTATCCGCTTGGCGGTAACAGGCAAACTCAACAGTCCCGACCTTTGCGCGGTAATGAAAATATTAGGAAAAGATGCAAGTATAGAAAGAATAAATAAATTCAAGGAGACACTTTAATTATGGCAGACATGATCACAGAAGAAAAAAACACCCCTGCGGAGGACAACTCCAACTTCCTCACAGACATAATGGAAAACGATCTGACAGAGGGCAGAGTAAGCAAGATCCACACCAGATTCCCTCCCGAGCCTAACGGATATCTTCATATAGGCAGCGCAAAGGCTATCTATATCAACTACACCTCCGCCAAAAAGTATAACGGACTGTTCAATCTGCGCTTTGACGATACCAACCCCACCAAAGAGGACAACGAGTATGTTGAGGCTATCATTGAGGATCTGAAATGGCTGGGTGCAAACCCCGACGAGATCTTTTACGGCAGCGACTATTTTCAGAAAACCTATGAGTTTGCGGTAGAGCTTATCAAAAAAGGCAAGGCTTATGTATGTGATCTGAACAATGAACAAATGCGCGAATACAGAGGCACTTTGACTGAGCCCGGCAAGAACAGCCCCTACCGTGACAGAACTGTTGAGGAAAACTTAGAGCTTTTCGAGAAAATGAAAAACGGCGAATTCCCCGACGGTTATTGCACTCTCCGCGCCAAAATAGATATGGCAAGCCCCAATATGAATATGCGTGATCCCGCTATCTACCGCATTCTTCATCTCGGACATCACCGTCAGGGCGATAAGTGGTGTATTTACCCTCTCTATGACTTTGCGCACCCCATTCAGGACGCGCTGGAGGGTATCACTCACTCCATGTGTTCCATTGAATTTGAGAACCACAGACCCCTCTATGATTGGGTAGTTGAAAACATCGGATTTGAACAGCCCCCTCATCAGTACGAATTTGCAAGGCTCAATGTCACCAATACCGTTATGAGCAAGCGTTATTTAAGACAGCTTGTGGAAACAGGCGTTGTTGACGGCTGGGACGACCCCCGTATGCCTACTCTTTGCGCTTTGAGAAGAAGAGGCTATTCTCCCGAATCTATTTTCCGTTTTGTGGAATTGGCTGGAATCTGCAAAAGCCTTTCTCTCGTTGACATTGCCCTGCTTGAACACTGTATAAGAGACGAGCTCAACAAGTCCGCACTGAGAAGAATAGCCATTCTTGACCCCATAAAGGTGGAAATCGAAAACTATCCCAAAGGTAAGGAAGAATTTTTCGAGATCTCCAACAATCCCAATGACGAAGCTGCGGAAAAACGTCAGGTCAAGTTCACTAAAAATATTTATATCGATGCCGAGGACTTTTCCGCAAATCCTCCTCCCAAGTATTTCCGCCTGAAACCTGAGGGAGAGGTCAGACTTATGGGTGCATATATCATAAAGTACAAGGATATATTGTACAATGAGGACGGCTCAATAAATAAGATAATCTGCACCGCCGATATTGAAAGCGGAAACGGAAACCCCTCCGACGGCAGAAAGGTCAAGGGCACTATCCATTGGCTCAGCGAGGACAACTGCATAGGCAGAGACGTTTATATCTACAACAACCTTTTCACTATCGAAAACACCAACGCTATCCCCGAAGGCAAGACCTTTGACGACTATCTCAACCCCGAATCAGTTGTAAAAAAGACAGGCTGCAAGCTGGAAAAATGCCTTGAAACCGCAAAAGCAGGCGACAAGTTCCAGTTTGTGCGTATCGGCTATTTCTGCAAGGATTCAAAATATGATAACGTTTTCAACCGCATTGTGGAGCTAAAGGACTCAAAGCCTTTCTAAACTATGAATAACAAAATACAAAAACTTAACGAAATACTTTCAAAATCAAGAAACACGGTCTTTTTCGGAGGTGCTGGAGTTTCCACCGAAAGCGGAATACCCGATTTCCGCAGTGTGGACGGACTTTACAATCAAAAATACAAGTTCCCTCCCGAAACAATTTTAAGCGATGATTTTTTCTTCACTCAAACCGAAGAATTCTACCGTTTTTACCGCGACAAGATGTTGTGTCTTGACGCCAAGCCCAATACCGCACATATTAAGCTGGCGGAAATGGAACAAAAGGGCAAGCTTTCGGCAATAATCACCCAAAATATAGATGGGCTTCATCAAAAGGCAGGCAGTAAAAGGGTTTATGAGCTGCACGGCTCGGTTCACAGAAACTACTGTCGTAAATGCGGAAAGCTTTTTGACGCCGAATATATGCTGAAAAGCGAGGGAGTACCTCACTGTCAGTGCGGAGGACTTATAAAGCCCGATGTGGTTCTGTACGGCGAACAGCTTGACAATGAGGTTGTAAACGGTGCAGTAAACGCTATTGCCAATGCAGATACTTTGATTATCGGCGGCACTTCTCTTGTGGTTTATCCTGCTGCCGGACTGATCAACTATTTCCGAGGAAATAATCTGGTTATTATCAATATGTCCCCCACTAATGCGGATTCCTCAGCCGACTTACTTATCGAAAGCAAAATAGGTGAGGTTTTCGGGCAGATCACAATTTAATATTTTAAGAACGCATATTAAGGGAAACTGCTTGATATGCGTTCTTTTTATATTAGCGTTCACGTTATACGCAAAAGCGAACAAAATGTTTTTCTTGATTTTGTATAAACTTTTGAAATCTTCTGCCGATAATATAATTAAAGTGTATACATAAAACCAAATTTTCTATTGGCTTTTTGCCGGCATAAGAAAGAAGGTGTTTCTGTGGCTATAAATAAGTTAGGGGCTGCATATCAAAATCCCATTAAATACACCCCCAACAGGATAGGTTCGGAAAACAAGCAGACAAAAACTCCCAAAACGGACATTCTTACATTAACACAAGAGGCACAGGAGTATCTTGCGAGAACCAACAAAAGCGAAAAAACAGGACAAGAAAATCTGCAAAACAAAGATCAGGAAAAAAGCAGTGCTATGATCGAGTTTGAGTTTTTCGCAAAACAGCTCGAGGAATCAAAGGAGAACAAAAGCGGAAACAGAATTCAGGATCTTGCAAAATGCATGAAAATTGCCCGCCGAATAATGCATGGCGACAGAGTTCCATTAAAGGATCACAAATTTTTGGCGGAGAAGTTCCCCGAATTATATAAAAATTCTCTTATGTTCAAGCAGCATAATACCGAGCCTAAAAAATACAAGAGCGTTCTCAGCAAGGAAGATGAGGAAAACGGACAGGAGCAGGCAGTTTCTCAGCCTGACAGTGCCGAAAGCATGGATTCTCTTTTAGCTGACGCCTTAGAGGATTTGGGTGAATAAACCTATTATCGGCAGCAGTTTAGATTTACGTTAGTTTAAACTGCTGTTTTTGTTTTCATATTTTTTTAACCGATTTTTTATTGACATTGCGCCTCGCTTGTGATAAAATATATATTGATAATTTATGTTTATACTTAAGCTTAATCACCTAAATTAAGGAAGGAGAGATTACTTTGAAGAACAAAAAAATAATTTCTTTTGCAATAGTGCTGTCTTTTCTTCTGACCGGATGCAATATTAACAGTGTGCCTGATATAACTCAGGCTGATAATACTTCTTTTGCTGAAACGGAAACCTATAACGAAACCGACCCCGTGGAGCGTACCACATCGGCTGCAAGTATAACAAGCGTTACCCTTGCTCAGACTTCGGACACCTCCGTAAAATCAGCTGAAACCACAGCTGAAACAGATGAGGAAACGAATTCAGAGGTTTCCACTCCTCAAGATGTTATTGTTGACCCTATAACAGAGCCTGTACCCGTTGAAACTAACCCGCCTGCGGTGACAACTACTACCACCCCCGCCCCTGTGGTGGAACCCGCCGAGCCTTCCCCTCCCACTATCTATGGCACATCGGCTGACGGCGTTCTTGCTTCTTCCAATGCCAGAGCGGCGCTGGATTACAGCAACACTAAAGACGGATACGTTATGGCTAAGTATTCGGGTTCAAACAGCACAGTTAAGGTTCAGGTAAAAAATCCAGACGGAAGTAAAGCGCAGGTTTATACATTAAAAACAAGAAATAATTATGAGGCAATTCCTCTTACTGCAGGAAACGGTCAATACACCATAATAATTTGTGAAGCAGTCCAAACAGACAAAGGAATAGGTTACGCTTCTGTACTTACGGAAACATTAAGCGTTTCCTTGTCCAATTCCCTTGCACCTTTCCTTCGTCCCAGCAACTATGTACCTTTTTCTTACGGCGACAGTGCAGTAACGAAATCGTCACAGCTTTGCGGCGGCACTTCAAATGATCTTGAAAAGGTTGACAGGGTTTATTCATGGCTTGTTGATAATGTTACTTATGACAAGGCTCTTGCCGCGTCCGTTAAAGCAGGTTATGTCTGCGACACCGAAAAGGTCATCAATCAAAAGACCGGAATTTGTCTTGATTATGCGGGAACAATGGCAGCAATGCTCCGCAGTCAGAACATTCCGACGCAGGTAGTTGTAGGTCACACTTCGGGATCGACAGTGCTGCACGCTTGGGTAAATGTTTATGTGACAGATGTGGGTTGGATATACGGAGCAATTTATTTTGACGGCTCTGCATGGCACAGAATGGATCCTACCTTTGCCGCAAGCTCAAAATCAAGTGACTCTATCATCCAGTATATCGGTAATGGAAGTAATTATGTTCCCGAAAATCTGTATTAAGATCATTTTTGTGACAATTATTGCATAAGGAGAAACAAAATGTCCTCAACAAAAAAGCTGAAACCCGAATACATATCAAGATTATTCAGCGAGCTTTACGATACATTAAGCTCGGGAATGTCAATAAATGACGGTATTTATATGCTTATAGAAGAAGGCGACAAGGATCCTGTGCTTGAGATTCTTTTAAAGGAAACCTCAAAGGGCGGAACCTTTTCCAATGCTGTAAAGCACACAAACGCCTTCCCCACCTATGTAGAGGAAATGATAGCTATCGGCGAGCATACGGGTCGTCTTGACTCGGTGCTGAGAGAACTGTCGGTATACTATGCAAGACAGGACGAAATAACACAGAATATTAAAAATGCCGTTACCTTCCCTTTGATGCTTTTGGCAATTCTGATCGTTATTGTTGTATTGCTTTTAACACAGGTTATGCCTGTTTTCAACGATGTTTTCAAGCAAATAGGAATTACAATGTCCGCCTCTGCTCTTGCTCTTATGAATTTGGGAAACATTATGCGCAATTATGCGGCGATTATCGTAATTGTGGCAGTTTTGATTATCGCTTTGATTGTTTTACTATATAAGCTTCCCGCTACCCACAATAAGGTTCTTGCCATTGTTCAGGGCAAAAAACTGAAAAAACAAATGTCCGCGTCAAAATTCGCTTCCGCAATGTCTATGACTATGTCCAGCGGAATGGATATTGACGAATCGCTGGAAATGTCCAAAAAGCTCTGCGACGACGAATCTATAAAGAAAATCAACTCCTGCCAGAAGCTTATGAGAAACGGTATCGGCTTTGACAAGGCTATTCAGCAGTCAGCAATTCTTGATTCCATAAATTCCAGCAAGCTTTCTATCAGCTTCCATACAGGTAAGACTGATGAAACTATGAGAAAGATCGCAGACGATTACGCCGAGAAAGTAAATACCTCCGTTGACGAAAAAATCAGCAGAGTTGAACCTGCTTTGGTAATCATTATGTCACTTTTGGTGGGCTTTGTTCTGTTTTCGGTAATGGTTCCGCTTCTGTCGGTTATCACCTCAATGTAAATAATTACAAAATCTTGAAAGGAGGGCTTATATTTTGAAAATAAATAATTCACTTGTTCCCATTCTGAAATGTATTCCCGCCGTTCTGGTTTTTGTTCTGATAATTGTATTGGCTGTTTTTTCTTTTAACGACATAAGCGAAAACGCCAATTCC
Organism: uncultured Ruminiclostridium sp.; assembly: GCA_964636555.1. Lineage (GTDB taxonomy): Bacteria > Bacillota > Clostridia > Oscillospirales > Ruminococcaceae > Ruminiclostridium_E. Next base: position 364,416 of record CAZWRZ010000001.1, on the reverse strand, counting down.
GAGGGCTTGTCCATAACAGAAAAAGCTGTTAAAAGAGCAATTATCACCTGTTACGCCCAAGAAGGAAGCTATCCCGAAAGCATTGATTACCTTAAGGAAAATTATGGACTTCATATAAGCGATGACTACATAGTTTTTTATGATATATTCGGCATTAATATTATGCCGGAGGTGAGGGTTGAGAGAAAGCAGGTGGATAAGTGAAAAACAGCCGTCCTCATTCTATCGACAGCCTGTTTGTAGTGATTCTCTTTGCGGTATTTGTCTTTATGTCATTGCTGATAATCAGCTCGGGCGCAGCGGCTTATAAAAATTCTGCCGCTCAAATGGACGACCGCTTTGACAGACAGACTTGTGTAAGCTACATAACCGCAAAAATACGCTCCAACAACGACGCGGATAAAATCTCAATAGTGGATTACAAAGGAGCAAACGCCCTTTGTATCACCCAGACCTTTACCGAAGGCACATATAACACTTATATTTATTTCTATGACGGAATGGTAAGAGAGTTGTTTTGTAATGCAGAGCTTCCTCAAGAATTAGACGTTGGTTCTGCTCTTACAAAAGCCTCGGGACTGAGTTTTTTATACACTGACGGTGTTTATGAAATAACCTTGGTTGACGAAAACGAAAAAAGCACTGTATTTTATGTAAACTCTTTATGATTCCCAAATCAATACTATGATCATAATTCTTTAAATAAGAAAGGCAGATAAATGAAACAAGGCAGAAAATCAAATCTGTTTTTAATGGAGCTTATGATAGCGCTTATGATTTTTGCAGTGTGTGCAAGTGTATGCGCTGCCATAATCGCAAAAGCCTCGGTCAATATCACCGAAAGCAGAGATATGAGCAATGCTCTGATTTTAGCGCAAAATCATGCAGAACTGATAAAAAGCGGAAGAGAAAGCGAAGGCAAGACATTTGTGTATGATTCCGATTTGGTTTCTGCATCCTCAGATTCCGAAGAAGCTGCATATTATGTTGTTTCCGAGATATCCCCTTCCGAAAACGGATTTACCGAATACAAGGTTGAGGTTTTCAGAGAAGCAGACAGCAAGCTTATTTACACCATAAATTCTGCATTTTGCAGCTAAAAGATTATACAAAATTTTTGAGGGGAGGAAAGTCGTATGGCAGCAAAGCGTCATCAGAAATCTGCCGGTATAGGCGGCGCTTTAATACTGATCATATTTATAGTAATGACAATTACGAATTTCTCCGTTCTCACGTTGGTTTCCGCTCAGAATGAGCTGAGGGAGGTGAAAAAATCCTCCGAAATAGAAACAAGCTACTACAACGCAGAAAAAGAGGCGGCGGTCAAATTCAGCGAAATAAAAGCCGCTTTAAATAATGTGACGGATAATGCGGAAATTTCAAGCATCGTTTCCGAAAAAGGCGCAAGTGCAAAAACAACTCCGGACGGTGTTGAAATAAGTTTTAAGGTCAGCATTGACGAAAACCGTTCCCTGCTTACCGTTGTAAATTATCAAAATAACATCTTTGACGTAATATCACAAAAGATCGTTTCTGAAAAACAAGTCATTATTGATGACGATCTTAATATATGGGACGGAGAATCTCCATTAGTATAAACAATTCCAACAGAAAAGAGGAGCAAAAATGGATTTTAGAGCAATACTTAAAGACGCAGTTGAACAGAAAGCAAGTGACGTTTTTATTGTAACCGGTATCCCTGTAACCTTCAAGGTAAACGGCGTCATTCAGCACCAAGGTGATGAAAAGCTGAAGAAGGACGATGCCGAAGCCCTGCTTACTGCGGCTTATGAAGAAGCCAACAGGGATATGACTAAGTTCAAAACTACAGGCGACGACGACTTCTCCATTTCTATCAAGGGACTTTCACGTTTCCGTATGAGTGCATATAAGTCCCGCGGTTCCCTGTCTGCCGTTATCCGTCTTATTGCCTTTGATATTCCTGAACCTACGGAAATGTCTATTCCCGATGAGGTTATGAGCGTTGTAAATAAGACAAAGGGACTTGTTCTTGTTACAGGACCTGCAGGCGGCGGTAAATCCACCACTCTTGCCTGTGTTATCGACAAGATAAACAAAACAAAAAACAACCATATCATCACTCTTGAAGACCCTATCGAATTTATTCATAAAAATAACAAGAGCATTATCAGCCAGCGTGAAATTCACGCAGACACAGAAGACTACGTTACTGCGCTTAGAGCCAGCTTAAGACAGTCCCCCGATGTAATTCTTGTAGGTGAAATGCGTGACTTTGAAACCATAAGAACCGCCATGACTGCCGCTGAAACAGGACACCTTATCATTTCCACACTGCACTCTGTGGGAGCTGCAAACACCATTGACCGTATTATTGACGCATTCCCGCCCAACCAACAGCAGCAGATCAGAGTACAGCTTTCACAGCTTTTGCAGACAGTTATTTCACAGCAGCTTATCCCCACCGTAAGCGGAAAGCTTGTTCCCGCCTTTGAGATAATGAACTGCAATGGTGCTATCAGAAATATGATCCGTGAAAGCAAAATCCACCAGATTGACAATGCAATCAACAGCTTTGGCGAGGAAGGTATGATCAGTATGGACAATTACCTTATTAAGCTTTGCAAAAACGGCACCATAGCCGCTGAAACCGCTGTTAAATACTCTATCAACCCCGAAAGTGTCGAGAGAAAACTCAACATCTGAAAAAATTTAAAACAAAATTAAAAAAACTTTATTGATTTATTTTCAGAAATAAGCTATAATATGTAGTGAAGTATCTTTTGCTTTATAAAAACCTACATTTTAAGGAGGATTTCATCATGGCATTTTGCACAAAATGCGGCGCTGCTATTGACGATAACGCAACAGTATGCCCCAGCTGCGGAGCTCCTCAGCAACAACAGGCTTCCGCAAACAACAACGCTTTTGTAAATCCCGCTCCCGCACCTGCACAGGGCGATGATTTCACAGCATCAATGGATCCCAATGATATCGCTTCCAACAAGGGAATGGCTGTTTTGGCTTATTTCGGATTTTTGTTCCTGGTTCCCCTGCTGGCTGCACCTAACTCTCAGTATGCTCGCTTCCATGTAAACCAAGGCTTGATTCTTTTTATTGCTGATATTATATACGGCGTTATTGCCTTTGCGTTGGGCTTTATTCCTGTTGTCGGAGGCATTCTTTCAGGAGTATTGAGTCTTCTGATCTTTGTGCTTGTTATTATGGGCATTGTTAATGCTGCAACAGGAAAGGCAAAGGAGCTTCCTATTATCGGAAAAATCAGAATACTCAAATAACTGATATACATAACTTGGGGCATAGAAAGATTTTTCTATGCCCTTATTTTGTTCTAAACGGTTATGTAATCTTTAATATTCTTAAACCTCGTTTCTCCGATTCCATTAACATTTTTGATCTCTTCAACAGATTTAAAATTTCCATGTTCTTCCCTATAATCTATTATCCTTTGGGCAATAACCTCCCCTATACCGCTTAATGTCATCAATTCTTCCTTTGAAGCGGTATTGATGTTGATTTTATCGTTGGTGAAATCAGTTTGAGCGGTAATTTGAGAAATATCCGTTTCAATAGATGCCGGATTTTTGATATAGACCGCATTGCTTTGGCGGTACAAAAGACTGACTAAAACAATACATATTGACAATAATACAAAAACAGACGATATCAGAATAAAAATTATTTTGTTTTTCATAAACGTACTCCATACCGCTATTTTATCATATTCCGTTTTTCTTTGTCAACTGATACAAACAATATATTTTATCTTAAACCGAATTGTAACTATTTTGTAATTGATTTTTGCAGGCATAAGTGATATAATTGTGCAGTAAATGAAAAAAATAAAGGGTGTTAAAATGAATATATCGGTAATACTTCCAAGCTATAATCCTTCCCAAAAGCTTATAAACGCAGTCAAAGCTTTAACGGAATACGGATTTGACGATATTATTGTTATAAATGACGGCAGCAACGATTCCTGCCGAAAGATATTTGACGAGGTTGAGGCTTGTCCCAATGTCACACTGCTTAACCACGAAAAAAATAAGGGCAAGGGCAGAGCGCTCAAAACGGGCTTTGAATATTTTCTTGAAAACAGAAAAGAAAAATCGGGAGTTGTAACCACCGACGACGATTTACAGCATACTCCTGCCGATATAGTAGCTTGTGTCCGGGAAATGGAAGAAAAAGGAGTTGCAGTATTCGGCGCAAGAAATTTCAAAGGTGACAACATTCCCCCTAAAAGCCGTATAGGAAACAATATAACATCATTCACCTTCAGATTTTTATGCGGAATAAAAATAACCGATACGCAAACGGGACTTCGCGCACTTCCCCGCTCCTATCTGCCCATACTGACAAAAGTAGGCGGCGAACGGTTTGAGTATGAAACCAATATGCTGCTTTCTATGAAGCAGGAGGGTTTGGACTTCTGTGAACACTCTATTGAAACCATATATGCAGACAATAACAGCGGAACACATTTTAATCCCTTTAAGGATTCCATAAAAATTTATGCGGTAATTCTTAAATACATAGTAAGCTCATTAGCCTCATCTATATTGGATCTGATTATATTTACCCTGCTCAATATGTTTTTGCCTAATAATATGGAGGCAAAACTGAGAATATTTCTGGCAACCGCTGTTGCCCGTGTCATATCTTCTGCCATTAACTACACGGTCAACAAAAACAAGGTGTTCAAGAGCAAGGGTCATATTAAAAGCTCTCTGTTAAAATACTACTGTTTGTGCGTGGCTCAGGCGCTTTCCTCTTACGCTTTGGTTTATTTTATAACATATCTGACTCATGTAGAGCAAAGCATACTTCAGACCGTTTACAAAATGGTTGTTGATACGATACTCTTTTTTCTGTGCTTTACCATACAAAGAGAATGGGTATTCAAAGAAAAGAAATAAAAGGAATAAAGTAAAAAAGGAGAAATGATTTAATGTCTGAAAGTAAATCAAATGAGAGAATAAAGGTTAAAACAGTTGTATTCAGAATTTTACTCGTTTTTTTTACAATAGTTTTTTTATTGGTAGGCGGTCTTTTCTGCGGAGTTTGGATTTTTGAGTTCGGTCCCTCGGAAAAGGCAAGGGATTTGTTTGTGGTTTCAATGATGGAAACTAGCGCTGCCAAATTCCTCGCCACTTCATTTTTAGGCGAAGAAAAGGTAAACGAAATCTTGGAAGCAAACTCCCTGAAAGCTGTCAGCGGAATTTCCGACTCCAATTTGGTTGTTATCAATCCCAACGGAAACAAAAACCCTTCGGGCAGCTCAAATGACGACCCTTCCGGTCAGAAACCCACAATTCCCGGTTCCGACGGTCAGGAGATTGACCCTGACGGCGACGGAATTGACATCGTTGACGTTAAGGGCAGTACCTTTAAAGGCAAGATGATGATAGTTTACGACCCCACAAGAGTTTTTGTTGGAGTTTCGGGACCATTCGGACCTAATGAATCGGGAAGAACAATAACTGATATATACCACAGCTACGATAATGTTGTTGCAGGAATAAACGGCGGCGGCTGGTACGACCCTAATGGCTTGGGCAGCGGCGGACAGCCCTTGGGCGTGGTTATTTCCAACGGCGAGGTTCTTTGGGGTACTCCCATGAGTTCAAGCTGGGAGTGCTGCGGGATCACCAAAGAGGGCAAACTTATCGTCGGCACATTCACAGTGCAGGAGGCTGTGGATATGGGAATTGTCAATGCGTTAAAATACGGTCCTACCCTTATCGTTGACAATGTTCCCATGGAATCCTTGGGTGCAGGCAGCGGACTTAATCCCCGCACTGCTATCGGTCAGAGAGCGGACGGAGCAATGCTTCTGCTGGCTGTTGAGGGAAGACGTTCGGACAGTATGGGAGCAAGCTATGTTGATATTCAGGACGTGATGCTGAAATTCGGCGCCGTTAACGCATACAATCTTGACGGCGGAAACTCAACAACCATGATCTACAACGATGAATTTATAGTTAAAAACGGATTCAGAGACATGTGTACTACCTTCTTAGTGAGAGGACAGGACGAATGAGCAAAACTAAAGTAAAAACAGGCACAATAGTATTCAGAATCATATATGCGGTTCTTACACTATCACTTATTGCAGCCATAAGCTACGGACTTTGGCATTTATGGCATTTTCTTGAAGCTTACGAAAAAAGTCAGCCTGAAATTCCCGCCAAGGCTTTTATAGACGAAATTCACAAGAACAAAACCCTGTATTTTGATAAGTTGGAATTCACTCCCAACGATTTTGAAGAAAAGTCCTTTGCAGAAGAGTATTTCAACGAGCTTGCCAACAGCATAACCACCTTCAGCAGAAACGGCAAGGAAAGCGATGACAATCAAACGGTCTATACCTTGAGAAACGATAAGGACAATATAGCAAATATCACGGTTCAATCGGTAGGAAAGGATCTGGGCTATGGCTTTTGCGAATGTGAGGTTACCGATATCAAATTCGGACAGGTTGCCACAAGCGCATATTCTGTTACTGTTCCCAATAATGCTGTTTTGTACTGCAACGGAAAAGAGGTTCCCCAAAGCTACATTACCAAAACAGGAACAGCTTATGAAGAAACAAAATATTTTTACGATTTAGGTACAGACTATATCCATGACAATTTATACACCATCGACGGCTTTGTTAAGGAACCTACCTTCACTGCTAAAAACAAGGCGGGAGAATTATTGGAGCTTAAGGACGGAAGATTTATCCCAATAACAGAAAAGAACGAGGAGCTTTCTCAGCTTGCATTAAGCTTTGCACAAAGCTACTCCAAGTATATAGTTGATGACGAAACTCTGTGGTCGGTAAGTCAATATCTTGCGCCGGATATGCAGCTTTATGACGATTTAGTCAATTTCATGAATTATTGGACATATCACACAAGCTATGAATTTCAAGAGGAAACAGCTTACGATCCATTTTTCTACTCGGAAAATTCTGCGTCGGTAAGAGTCACATATAAGCATATTATGTATGGAGTTTCGGCAACTGTTTCTGCTGACAATCTGCTTGAAACACAATCCGATTATACCGTTTATCTGGTTGATCTCGACGGCGAATGGAAGGTAACAGATATTGTAATTAACTAAAACCATAATAAAAAAGGGCTGCTTAACAGTCCTTTTTTATTTATCAGCTTCCGCAAAGCAAGTCAAGAAATGCACTTCCCTTTTTGATAAAATAAAATCACAGGAGGCGAGGTAATGAGTGAAAACAACCGTTTGACCGCTGTAAAGAAAATGCTTGATTACATTGACGCTCACCTGTACGAGCCAATGACCCTAAGCATGATAGCAAAAGCGGCCGATTACTCCCAATATCATGCAGCAAGAATGTTCAAGGAGGAAACAGGAGAAGCGCCCTTTGAACACATTCGCCGCAAAAGGCTGACCGATGCTGCTTACAGGCTGAGGAAAAAGCAGTCTAAGGTTTTAGACGTTGCCCTTGACTTCGTTTTCGACAGTCATGAGGGCTTTACAAGAGCCTTTACCAACGCATTCGGCATTGCTCCCAAAAAATTTATGTCACAGCCCGAGCCTTGCGGTTGGAATATTCCCTACTATTACCTTGACCGCCTGAAAAACAAATCACCCAATGTGAAAGGAAGTGCTGAGAATATGGAAACAAATGTAATTTTTACGCAGATTATGGAACGCCCTGCACGAAAGCTGATCTTATTCAGATGCAAAAGGGCGGCAGAGTATTACAGTTACTGTGAGGAGGTGGGCTGGGGTTCGGAGGAAAGTCCCGCTCCCTGGGATATTCTTTGCGGTATCAAGGAAGCTATGTACGAGCCTGTGGGCGTATGGCTGCCCGACAATATGCGCCCTGAGGGAACGGGCATATACGCTCATGCGGTGGAGGTTCCCGAAGATTACAGCGGAGAGATCCCCAAAGGCTTTGACGTTATTGACCTGCCTCCCTGCAAGTACCTTATCTTTCAGGGAGAGCCTTATGATGACGGAGAGTATCAGACCGCTGTTGGAATCTGCATGAAGTGCATCGACAAATTCAACCCCGAGGTTTACGGTTATCGGTACTGTGAGGAAGCAGGACCTAAGTTCCAGCTGGCGCCTATGGGGTGGAGAGGGTATATTGAGGGGAGACCTGTTAAGGAGATAGACAAGTAAATGTATATATCAAAAAGAGATTGCTGCAGCAATCTCTTTTCGATTTTATTTTATTATAGCTTTAGCTGTTTCAATAGCTTTTTTGAATCTCTCCTCTTCCCTGACACTATCGAACCACTCCCAGCCATGAGCGGCAGTCATCCAGCCATGCACCCAAGCATATTCGATCGAAAAGAACCAGCCTGACTCTCTTATGACCTCCTTAGTACCGTTTGGAAGTACAATAACATTTGCGTTGCCTTTAATGACCTTAATGCCGCCGAATATGAACTTATCGCCTGTTTCCAAAAGCTCACCCTTGGGAATATCGTCCCACTTTTTGAACAGCTCAAGAGAACGGTCAAGATACAAATACCCCTCCTCTTTATTTCCGCTGCCAAATAAAGAACACGCTAATAAAAAGCACTCCCTCGCATACGCACCAAGCCAGCCTTTGGGAACGTCGCCCCCGTCTTCTCCTAAGATCTCAAACATACGCATTCTATGCTTGGACTGCGCTGTTTTTCTTTCGGGAACATACCAGCTCCTGTCATTCTGATCCAAATAGTGAAGAAAGAGGTTAAAGTTATTGATATCGTGACGCAAACGGCTTTCATCAAGAAGGTCATGCTTAAGATCACCCATATCACGCCTTCCCTCTTCCCAAAGCTTTTCTTCCAGCTCCTCGCCACAGGTAGAGGGGTAAACGGTACATTCCTGCGGTTTTGTTCTTACTCCCAAATTGTCCTCAAAAATATACACCTGTCCCTCATCGTCGGAGGCATAGGTATATTCCGCTCCCGCAATATAACCGTCTGTAAGCCCCAACGCTTCATATTTGCGGACTAAGCCGTCGGTGAACGGCATATAGCCCTCTCCAGTACCCTCATACTCCGTAAGCTCATATACGCTTGTGAGAATATCGTCGCAATAATGGTGGACTATTTTTACAATACCGATATTAGGAGCAAAATAATACTCCTTCTTACCGCTCCTATATTCAACATATTGCCCGTACTTTCCTATATCAAGAGAAAGCTTTAAGCAGTTTTCAAAAATCCCTGCCTTTGTTTTAACAGTACCTGCATTTTCACAAAGGATTTTGGTATTAGCATAGGTATCTCCCCAAGAATTTATGTTTATAGTGTCTTTATATCCGTCCTTCCATTTTTCACACCATAAGCAGCCAACAGCGTCCTGCAAAATGCTGTATATGTGATTAAACAGCAAGGGATACTTAGGATCTGCAAATCCGCCGCTCATATTCTTCCACTCAAAATCCCAGCGAAAATCATATTCCGAAATGGTTTTATCTTCTTTCTTGTATGGAGCTAACCTTTGGAAGAAATTCCAATGCCCTATTTCGGTGTATTCGGGGTTGAATCTCGTATCGGTTTTCATTATGCGCTCTGCAACGGAACAAGCGGCTTTGGTATGGGCTTTTTCCATAGGTGTTTTTGCAAGCACCCTTGCTCTCTCAACAGGATAGCTCACATCAGCTATTGTATCTTCGTTATCACCTGATTTGACCCAATATTCAGTTCTGATCTGAGAGATCATATCTTCCCATGAATTTTCATCATACTTAATACGTTCAACACTGCCAAAGCAAGAGATAATTGCGGTTTTATTATCACAGTATTCTACCGTATATTCAGACCGAATATTCATTATTTCGGGAGCATGATCTGAGGTATATACCCACCTATTGCCCTTAAAGAACGGTATCACGCCCTCTCCGCCTTTTATCTCATATTCTTTGAGGAATCGGGTCACGGTAAAGCCGTTAGAAGTTTTCTCTGCTTTAACGATACCCACACCCTCCTTATAATAAGCTTTGAATACAGTATGTTCATGCGTTGTTGTCCACAGCACACAGCCCTCAAAACTGCCATAAGGAGTTGTTACCGAAACATTGTCGCTTGTAAATTCAAGCACAGTACCATCGGAGCCGATGTGCTTTTCACCCTCTTTCAACCCCTCTGCCGTGAACATTTTATCACAGCGTGAAGCGTATAACAAAAGCATTTCGTTTATATCATCATAAGAGTAAAGTCCTCCCTTGCTGCGCCTCTTTCTGTTCCAGCGTTTTGGCTTGCCGTCAATAAAGTGATATTCCTCGACAGCAGCCAACAGCATATACTTGTTGAAATTCTTGTCCTTGAACTCCTCTGCATTCATTTTCTCTGCTTTAAGGCAGTTTTTCATAAAAGAGTAATACGAATCCGAGGGCTTAACTACTTCAAGACCCTTTTCATAAGCCTCAAATCCCTTTTCGGGCTGTCCCTCCTCAAAATATGTATAGGCTAACCATGACCATTCTGCAGCAAGGGCTTTCACAAAACCAAGCTTTTCAAGGCGTGGTATCTGCGTTTCCTTGATAAACTTGATCTTTGCGTCGCCGTATAGCTTGCTGTCCTCTTTGGCGGTAATGAAGACCATTACCTCGTCATTTTTGCCTTTTTCGGCAGCATCACGAATACGGTCAAACAAAGCGTCGTTTTTCTCGCCGCTTATCCACCACCAGCCTCTTAACAAGACATCTGCCAAAGCATGATACTTGTCCATGCTTTCGGGCAGCTCCTCGACTTCCTTCAAAACCTCCTTATACACCTTCTCAAAGCCGTTTTTGCTGTTTTTAAACTGCCACAGCTTTAATTCCTCAACCTTTTTCATTACCCGCTGTACCAATGTGTCATTGTATTCTTCACTCATTGCACAAAGTTCCTTTCTGATACGCTTTCTGCCCTCGTGGAGCTGCCATTTTACCGTACCCTCGGAAATGCCCATTTTCAAAGCTATTTCCGATACCGACAGATCCTTAAAGTAGTGCAGGTCTATTATCTGCCTTACCTTTTCGGGCAGCTTGCTGACACTTTCATGGAGCAGTTCTTTTTCCTCGGACAGTTCATAAGTATCACTTGGATCAGGCTGTTTGATGTCGGCAATGTCGGCAACAGGCTTTTCCCCGTCGTCAAGGCTGATAAAGCTTTGAAAACGCATTACCGTATTTTTGGCGCAGTTTTTTGCAATACGGCAGACCCACGCTCCGTATTTGTCGGGCTCACGCAGCATATTGAGCTTTATCCAAGCAGTGATAAACGCGTCCTGAGCCGAGTCCTCTGCCATAGAACGGTTATGGGTTACAGAGGTGGCAGCGGCAATAACTGCTTTTTCATAACGTTCGACCAATGCCGCATAAGCGTTTTGTTCTCCTGCCAAAGTCAACATTACCAAGGTTTCGTCATTCTGATTCTGATACATCAAACTGTCCTTTCCGATTTTCAATATGAAAGCTTTCATTTTTCAGCGCTGTAATATAGACACATTTTTTTGGAAAAAGGTTGGGTTCAGGCGTACAAAAATTTTTGCAGACCTGAACCTTAAATATCATTTTCAGTTTATCATAGCTCCATTAAAGCTTATTGCGGGAGCGGGCATATTTTCCAGATATTCACCCCTTACCGCGGGAACATAAAACAGACCGTAAACGTCATCTCCTTCTTCATTTCCGAATTTCTCCCCAGGGAGCCTTACATAAAAAAGGTAGAAGGGCATTATACACTCATATCCTGCTCCCGAACGGTAGGTAAGCTGCACCAAGCCTATTTCATCGTCTTTCTTTAACGTGTATATCGTACTGTTGATTGTGGAAAGGTAGTTTCCGTTTCTGAGCAGTTTTTCAGCAGCTTTTTCGGTAATAATGGGATAATCTGTTATTTTTTCGCACAGCGTATATTCTTCAAAAATCCTTATTCTGATAAGTTTATTGTTTTCTCCAAGGAACTCCACGTGCTTTATACTTTGGTTCACTATGTTTTCAGCAGAATCAGCCCCCTTTTCGTAAAATTCCGCTGCTCCGTTATGCTCGGTATATTCGGTAAATATGGGGTCGCTCATATTTATTAGTTCGCTGTACTCATTAAGAAGATACCTTCCCGCCGCTTCAAGCTTTTCGGGGGTTGAGCTTTCACCCAAAAAATAATCTTCGGGCAGTCCGACGCCACTGTCTTTATTGAAGTTTATCTGAACAGTCATATTTGAATAAATGCTGATACTGTTTATGCCGTATACATTATTACCGTCAATAAAAGATGCCGTAATAACGGAATTCATTCGTGACTGACGAACTATATTATCAATATCTGCATCGTCAGCGTTGTATTCTTCTTTAAACCGTTTTCTAAGCTCTTCTTCACCTTCCTTATCGAGAGTTGTGTCCATAATATCCATTCTTTCAAGGTCAAGCCCGAAATATTCCGCCGTTTCCTTCAGCTTTTCCCTCATTTTATCCGCTGTGTCTGCGCTTAACGCATTTGAACTGTACACGGGCATTTCGCTTATTTTAAGCTTTTGTCCCGACAGGCTCGCTTTTATCTCTTCAAATTCCTCTGCACTCACTGCCGAAACTCCAAGACCGCCTTTGACATCGGACACCGTAAGCATGGGCAGATCGGGAAGTACAACATGGTTTTCAAATCTCCACGGTATAAAGAAAACACCTATCGATATCACAAACATAGCCGCTATAACGACTGCTCCCGTAATAAAAAACCTTCTTTTTATTTTTCGTGTATCGCTGTCAGCTTCTGTGCTGTTCGTATTATCTGCGCCTAATATCAGGCTTGCATCTACATCGGACATTTTATCAAGTATTATTTCTCCGCTTAATTTCATATCAGTAACCGTACCTTTCTTAGTTTTAAAGAGAAACTAAATGGTGTATCCTTCTTTTTCGAGATACTCCTTAAGCTCATTTCTTAGTCTGAATAATGTGACTTTAACATTGCTTTCCCTTAGCCCCATTCTTTTGGCTATTTCCTTCACCGAGTCAAGAAACCAGTACCGACGCATAAATATATTGCGCTTTTCCTCGGACTTTCCGTTTAAAAAGTCGCTTATCCTTTCCGCTAAAATATCTCCCTCTAACTTATCGGCAATATTCTCCCCCGAAGGTATGCACTCCTCCATTTCATCGGACAGCTCCGTTATAAAGGCGTTTCTTTTAAGTCTGCTTCTGCTGCGGCAAAAGCTCAGAGAAACATTACGCACTATTCTTGCCAGATAGGCATAGAAATAGCTGTAAGGCTCCTTAGGCGGGATATTGTTCCATGCTGTAAAATAAGTATCGTTTTCAGCTTCCTCAGCGGTCTGGCGGTCGGAAGTAATGTTATAGGAGATGCTTTGAAGCCGCTTTCCGTATTTATTCTTGGTTTCGGCAACAGCGTTTTCGTTTCGCTCCAAAAACATATCCACAATTTCAGAGTCGTCAATGATGCTCATTATACGTTCCTCTCTTTAATTTTTTCAATAGAATCGGTGTACACCATACCTTTTCTTTGACAGGAATGTGTCAAAGAAAGTGTGAGATTTTTTATCTCTCACCCTATATAACGCTTTTTAAACAGGGGAGGTTACAGAAAATTTCTAAATATGGAAAAATAATCGTTTTTTTGACAAAAAGCTTTGTCCCCTGCAAAAATCATGCTTTGCAGAGGACAAAATTCTTATTTTAAATTATAATTATTCAGCAGTTACTTCTGGAAAATCTTGATCTTGCCTTTTTTATTGACATACATATTCTCGTCCGCCTTGTCAAGCCATTCTTTAAGCTCCGAATCGGAGGAAACCTTGCTGCAGTATATTCCCAAGCTTATGGCAATTATGTAAGGTTTGCTGCTGTTTTCGTTATAGTGATCAAGATATTCGTTTATTCGCTTGGGATATTCTTTCAGCTTTTCCTCATCAAAGTTTCCTGTGCCGAACATTATAAACTCATCGCCGCCGATTCTGGCAACGGCTTCATCTTCGGTAAATGAGTTTTGTATTGCCTTGGCAATAATCCTTATAGCATTATCACCCTCCGCATGACCGTAGTTATCGTTAATTTTTTTCAGGCAGTCCAAGTCACCCATAATAATAAGGAAATCCTTGTTTTGTTCCTTTGCGCTTTCAAAGGCTTTATATACTCTGTTTTCATAGCCTGTACGGTTATAAACACCGGTAAGGGAATCAATTTCCGAAATTCTCTCCAAGCGTTTAAGCACCCATTTTAAGTGCTGATTTGAGCGTATATGCTCTAATGCGTTGGAAAAGTTTTTAAGCCAGCTTCTGAAAATTGCGTCGGGAGCGGCATAGCCATCCAGGCACGAGCTTACCGAATACCCGAAGGGGACGTCCTGGAAGTTGACAGGCAGGAAAAAATACATCTGAGGCTTATATTTGTCATCAAACAAGGGAGGGAACATCAACGACGTATCAAATACTCCCAAATCACCGGAAAGAGCATCTCCGTTGTAGGAGAATTTCGTAATCATCTTGCTTGTATATCCTGCCGCTTCCTTTGTGGTTCCCGACATTGATTTTTCTTCGTCAAGCTCGTCCCAGTTTTCGCACAGAAAAATGTGAATGGTACTCATGCCGTTAAGCAAGAACAGATAAGAATTCGTGCGTATAAACAGATCGTCGACGTTCTTACTTTCCTGAAGATCCTCATACATATAGATGGAATTAGTAAAAAACTGGCCGCTCTCAATGTTTTTGTGCATAAGTAAAATATCCGCCCGGTATTCCTCAATAGTGTTGGTGGGGCAGCCGCAGCTTTCAGCAGGAAAGAACTCACCTTCTACCATAACCTTTTTCTGAACGGATTTTCCCGCCAAAATGTCAAAAATAACCTGAGCCGACTGCTTTCCTATCTCTTCCATGGAAGGGAACATAGTAGAGATTTTCGGGTGAAAGATTCTTCCGTCCATTATTCTGTCAAAACCTGTGACTGCTATCTGCTCCGGTACCTTGATACCTCTTCTTGCAAATTCCTCACACAATGTGATCGCCATAGTATCGTTAGCACAAACCACCGCTTCCGGCAGCTCCAAGCCGCAGGTCAAAATTTTTTCGGCAAACTCAATGGGAGCGTTCCTCCAGAAGTCTCCATAGGTATATCTGTCCTCCTCAAGAGGAATACCGTTTTCGATAAGGGCATCCTTATATCCCTGGAGCCTTGCCTCTGAAAGATTCATTCCGGGGAATCCGGTTATACAGTTTATCCTTCTGTAGCCGTGATCCTTTATCAAGTGATTGGTTATATTTTTTATGGAATTATAGTCATCGGAGCATACACTGATAAAATCCTCATCGTCCTTATCTATATATACCACCGGTTTGCCGGTTTTCAACAAATCGGCTTTGATCTTATTTAACATTTCCTCCGGCTCAATAGCATTAGGAACAACTACAAATCCGTCAAAAAGATCATAGTTTATCAGACTGAAAATATTGTTTTCGCCTATTTCGTTAAGGAATGAGGCGAATCTTTTTACGAAAAATGAACCGAATACAGCAACATTATAATTGTTTTCCGCCGCTCTTTTCTTTATTCCTTCAAGAAGCAGGGACTGATAAACCTCACAAACCTCGGAAACTATTACAGCAATACAATGACGTTTGTTTTCCATACTATGATACTCCTGTTTCGTTATTTTATCAATTATTTACATACTGATCTATATATTCGTTTACGGTAAGGAACTCTCCTGTTTCCTCGTAAACCTCGTGAATTTTCTTTGCATGTTCAAGTCCCACAAACCGATAATGCCAAGGCTCGTAAATAAAGCCCGTTATATCTTCCTTACCCTTTGGATAGCTGAGTATAAAGCCATATTTCCAGGAATTATCTATAAGCCAGTCATACTGCGGAAGAAGCTCAAAGCTTTCGTCCAGATCGCTGTGATTGGACCAATAGTCATCTGATACGATATCCAAGGCAAGCCCTGCATTATGCTCACTGTGTCCCGGCAGTGCAATTTCCTTGTGAGCCTGTTCTGTTGCCTCCTCCTTGGTATATCCCTGTGCCATAAGCCTGTTTATGTAGTTTTGCAGATTATCCGCCTGATACTGAATACTTCTGTATGCGGATGTGATATAAAGCCCCACGCCCTGTTCCTTAGCTTCGTTCATCATCTGAATGGCATAATCGGCGCACCGCTTATCCAAAGTCCTTTCTCCCGCCACCGACTTGATTTCAACGGTAAAATCAGCAGGCAATGGATTATCGTTTCCTATAACATACAGTGCCCAATCGTCCTCCTTATTGGAAGAAACGGGAATGGCTGCGGTTGTCACATCTGTCTGCTCCGAAGTATCATTGGGAACAGTTTCCGATGTTGTAATGCCGTTGGCAGTATCGGCGGTATTTTCAGGTTTATTATCCTCTTTATTTCCTCCCGCAAGCTTGCTTATCAATACTATAATCAAAACTGCAACCCAAA
Organism: uncultured Ruminiclostridium sp.; assembly: GCA_964636555.1. Classification (GTDB taxonomy): domain Bacteria; phylum Bacillota; class Clostridia; order Oscillospirales; family Ruminococcaceae; genus Ruminiclostridium_E. The sequence continues at coordinate 348,016 of CAZWRZ010000001.1, read as the reverse complement.
AAATCGTTCCGTAAAGAGCAATATAAGCGGGAATATACTTTTGGCGTTTTTTACGGTTTCTGCTGTTTTTTCTATTATTGTTGTTTTTGCTGTTTTTGGCAGCCATAATTTTCTCCTTGAATTTTAAACTCTTTTGTATAAATTATAGCTATAAGCAAGAAAAAAGTCAATTATATGTATCTTATGATTATCTTACATTTTATGGGCTGTCCGAAAGGCTGCAATATAGCTTTGTTTTCGGATGCACCCGTCTAAATTATAACTCCTCCGCCTATAACAGTATCATTATCATAAAAAACAACTCTCTGTCCTTTGGTAACGGCTCTTTGAGATTCATTAAACACAACCTTTGCCTTTGAATCTTCATAAGGGTATATTGTACATTCCTGTTCCGTCTGAGAATACCGTGTTTTCGCCTTGCATTTTATGCTGTCTGTAATACCCTCTGTTGAGATCCAATTCAATTCATCTGCAATAAGACTGTCGGAATAAAGGTCGCTGATTTCGCCAACTGTTACGGTGTTGTCCTCGGCACTTTTTCCGATAACGTACATAGGCTTTCCAAAGGCAATACCCAAGCCCTTTCGCTGTCCTACCGTATAATTTATTATTCCGTTATGCTGTCCGAGAACACAGCCGTTTTTATCTGTAACGCTTCCCTTTTGAGGCTCAATGCCGGTATATTCTCTGATAAATCTTGCATAGTCGCCGTCGGGTACAAAGCATATATCCTGACTGTCGGGCTTGTCGTGATTTACAAGACCGTTTTCCTCCGCAATTTTTCTCACCTCGTCCTTTTCCATTGAACCGAGTGGAAAAAGGGTATGAGCAAGCTGTTCTTGTGTAAGATTATACAGCACATAGGACTGATCCTTTTTATTGCTTCCGCTGACACCGACCGCCTTTTTCAGCAAATAGCGTCCCGACACGTTGTCAAACTCTATTCTCGCATAATGTCCGGTTGCTATATAGTCGCACTCCATCATCTTTGCCCGCTCCAGCAATGCGTCAAATTTCAGGTATCTGTTGCAGTCTATGCAGGGATTAGGAGTATTTCCTTTTAAATATTCACTGTTGAATCGATCAATAACATCATGCTTGAATTTGTCCTTGAAATTAAAAACATAGTGGGGTACGTTAAACCTTGAAGCAACAGCCCTGGCGTCCTCCACATCATTTAAGGAACAGCAGGTTTTGGTTTTCAAGCCGATATCCTCATTATCATAAAGGTGCATGGTTGCGCCTATGACCTCATAACCCTGCCGCTGTAACAGCAAAAGCGCACAGGAGCTGTCCACTCCTCCGCTCATGGCAAGCATAACCTTTTTAGCCATTGTCCTCTCCCGCACTGTCCGTATTGTCTGTATTGTCATTACTGTCTTTGCTGTCTGTATTATCTGAATTTTCTTTGCTGTCCATACTGTTTTCTGTGTCTTTGTCTGACTGCTCTTCCGATTTGTTTTCCTTTTGTTTTACTTTATCGTCATTTTTTTCAGAGTTATTTTTGCCCCATTTATTAACAAGCACCAGAACAAGGTAAATCAGCAGCAATGCTCCCAAAAAATAAATAAAAGAAACGAGTGCGCTTCCGAAATCTATATCACTTGCGGAAGTTTCGGCGTTTGATGTGGTATTGGACGCCAAAAGATGCAAGCTGTATGTCAAAGCCTTCATTTATTATCCTTTCAAAAAGAATAAGACTACTTTTTATCAGCAGATTAAATAAATTTTTTCAAAAATCATACATTATTTTATATATATTGTATTATATCACATTGATAACGTATTGTCAATATTGTTATTTGGAGCAAAATTCATTTTTATATTTTTAGGACTTGTTTGAAAATAGAGAAAGTGACGGATTTTGACACAAAATTGTTAGCTTCAAAGAAAAAATCACAAGGCAAACTGTCGTTTTGTCGAGAATTTTTGACGCAGAAGACGACTGTTTTGGGGCAAAAAGGCTGTGCTTTCGATTTTTCAAACAAGCCCTGATTTATAGTCGTATTCAATATCTTATAACAAAAGCTGCCACAATTCTCCTTGCGGCAGCTTTTCAATGTTTACTTTATTACAGTAATTCCATTCTCGCTGCAATCTATTACAGCATTGCTTCCTTCCTTAATATCTCCTTCCAATATCATCTCCGCCAGTTTATCCTCTGCCCGTGAAACAATAAGCCTTCTCAGCGGTCTTACTCCCATGACCTTGTCATATCCCTTTTCCGTCAAAGCTTTTGCCGCTTCATCGGTATATGACAGCTTGATATTTATCTTCTCCGCTCTTCTGCAAAGGTCGTCAAGCATCAGACAGCATATCTTTAAAACCTCTTCCTTATTCAAGGGCTCAAATATAACCGTTTCATCTATTCTGTTGAGAAATTCGGGTCTGAAAACCGATTTAAGTTCCTCTTTGATTTTCTCTTGTGCAATGCCATTGGTGCTTGTATCGCTAAATCCCATTTTAATTCCTTTGTCCGTCAATTTACGTGCGCCGATATTGCCTGTCATAATTAAAATGGTATCGGAAAAACTTACTGTCCTTCCCTCAGAAGAAGTTAAAACTCCGTCCTCAAGAATTTGCAGCAGCAAATCGAAAACATCGGGGTGGGCTTTTTCTATCTCGTCAAGCAGTATCACCGAACAAGGCTTTTGCCTAACCTGTTCAATAAACTTTCCCCCTTGTTCATAACCCACATATCCGGGAGGCGCGCCTATAAGCTTTGAAACTGAGTGCTTTTCCATAAACTCAGACATATCCAATCTAATCAGATTTTTTTCACTGCCGAAAAGCTCTTTGGCAAGACACTTGCACAGCTCCGTTTTCCCTACCCCCGTAGGTCCTAAAAAGATAAATGAGCCTATGGGACGGTTACTCTCCTTTAATCCTGTTCTCCCTCTCTTTATGGCTCTTGTCACAGTTTCCACAGCCTTGTCCTGCCCTATTATCTCCGCTTTCAATCTTTGTTCCAGATCTGACAAAGATTTTGTCATATTTGACGACAGCCGTCCCACGGGTATTCCACTCCAAATAGAAACCACCTCGCTTATTGCGTCCTCATCGACCTTTATGCTGATCTGACCTTTCTCCGTATTTAAGCTTTTTACATGGTTTATTTCTGTCAGCAGTGACTTTTCCTTATCCCGCAAAGCCGCCGCTTTTTCAAAATCCTGTTCTTTGATCGCATTATCCTTATTTATACGGCATTTCTTGAGATCGTTTTCCAAGCCGTGAAATACAGGAAGCTTTGAATAAGCTTTAAGCCTTTGTCTTGCTGCTGCTTCATCTATTATATCTATCGCCTTATCCGGAAGTCTGCGGTCATGAATATATCTTGCCGATAAGCTTACAGCGCAGTTTATTGCCTCGTCGGTTATTGTAATATGATGATGTTCCTCATATTTGTCCTTTAAACCCAAGAGAATTTCCCTTGCCGATTTTTCATCGGGCTCTTCCACATTTATTGGCTGAAATCTCCGTTCCAAGGCGCTGTCCTTTTCAATATACTTGCGGTATTCCTCAAAGGTCGTGGCTCCTATAAGCTGAATTTCTCCCCTTGCCAACAAAGGCTTTAATATGTTTGCCGCATCTATGGCTCCCTCTGCCGAACCTGCTCCCACGATATTATGAATCTCGTCTATAAACAGTATAATATCTTTATTCTCTGCCGCCCTGTCAAGCACCGCCTTTACTCTTTCCTCAAAATCGCCTCTGTATTTTGCTCCTGCTATCATTGAAGTAATATCCAGCATAAAGATACGCTTTTTCATAAAAGAATCGGGAACCTCTTCATTGGCAATTTTCAATGCCAAGCCCTCAACCACTGCGGTTTTTCCCACACCGCTTTCACCTATCAGACAGGGATTGTTTTTTCTCCTTCTCATAAGTGTTTGTATCATTCTTTGGATCTCCTTCTCTCGGCAAAAAACGGGATCTATACCGCCCTCCTCTGCCAAAGAAGTCAGATCTCTTCCATATTTTAACATCATTGGATCGGTAACGGCATTCCTTTTGGAGGATCTTTTTGAAAGTGACCCCTGACCAATGGTGCAGCTGCGCATACTGTCCGAAATGTCCGCCCCCATTTCCCTTAAAAACAAACTTCCGTAGCATTCTTCATCGTTAAGCATAGCATAAAGTATATGTTCGGTTCCCACAAAAGCGGAGTTTTCCTTTCTCGCTTCACTAAGGGCATTTTCCAAGATCCTTTTGCTGCGCGGAGTGAAATCCGACAATCCCAATCTGGTGGGAATTCCGCTGCCTATGGATTGCTGCAGTTTGTTCAGCACTCCTTCCCTGTTAATGCCTTGTACGGACAGAATATGCCCTGCCACTCCGTTTTCATCACACAGCAGTCCGCATAGTATATGCTCGCTTCCCACATAGGTATGACCCAATGAGGAGGCAATACATATCGAGCTGTTGAGTGCGTCGTTGGCTTTTTCGGTAAATCCGCTGAACTGTACCATATTTTTTCCCTTTCGATGTTTTTTAAAAATTCTGTAACACAATTTTGACTAATTCATATATTGTAGTATGAAACGTTTCAGTAAATTTTAATCAAGGAGGAATACTTTTATGTGGGGTAATAACTGCTGCTGGATCATCATTCTCATTCTTTTGTTCTCAAGCTGCGGAGGTGCTAACACACTTTCCAACAACGGCGGATGCGGCTGTGGCTGCAACGGCAACAACAACGATTGCGGATGCGGCAATAACAACAACGGCTGCGGATGCGGCTGCTAAAATCCGATCGCTGAACCCTTGTTCTTCGGAACAAGGCGGACTTCGGGGGAAACTGCAGGGTTTTCCCCGTTGTTTATTATATGCGGATGTACAAGCATTGTGCAATATTTCCAATAAGATATCCAATCGGAAAAACAAGATTATTGAAAAAGTATCTTTTTAAATAAGGAAAATTGTAGTATAATATATGTTTAGGTATTTATGAAAAAAATAATTGAGAATTACTTTCAATAAAAGAAATAAAGAAAGAAGGAACTTTATCTTGGAACGTAACGATTTAAGAAATATTGCAATTATTGCCCATGTCGATCACGGAAAAACCACATTGGTAGACGAAATGTTAAAGCAGGGCGGCGTATACCGTGAAAATCAGGAGGTCGTTGACCGTGTTATGGACAGCAACGATCTTGAACGTGAAAGAGGAATCACCATTCTGGCGAAAAACACCTCTGTACATTATAAGGGCGTAAAGATCAATATAGTTGACACTCCCGGCCACGCCGATTTTTCGGGAGAGGTCGAGCGTATACTGAAAATGGTAAACGGAGTTCTTTTGCTGGTAGATAGCTTTGAGGGAACGATGCCCCAGACACGTTTTGTTCTTCAGAAGGCGCTTGAATTGGGACATAAGATAATAGTCGTAGTCAATAAGACCGACCGTCCCGATGCCCGCAATCACGAGGTTGTAGACGAGGTCCTTGAACTGCTCCTTGATCTTGACGCTACCGAAGAACAGCTTGACAGCCCCGTTGTGTTCTGCTCAGGCAGACTTGGCTGTTCTTCCTATAATCCCGATGAAATGGGAACGGACTTCCAGCCCCTTTTTGACAAGATACTCAGCCATATTCCCGCTCCCGAAGGAGATGAGGAGGGAGAGCTTCAGGTTCTGGTTTCTTCCATTGACTATAACGACTATGTGGGCAGAATTGCCGTTGGACGTGTTGAAAGAGGTAAAATCAAAGTAAATCAGGAAGTAATGGTCTGCGACCACCACAACAGAGTTGCTCCTTACCGTGCTAAGATCGTAAGTCTTTATCAGTTTGACGGACTTGGAAAAGCCGCCGTTGAAGAAGCTACCGTGGGCGACATAGTGGCTTTCAGCGGAATAGAAAACATCACTATCGGCGAAACCGTTTGCTCGGTTAATGCTCCCGAGCCTTTGCCCTTTGTAAAGATATCCGAGCCCACAGTGGAAATGACCTTCTCGGTAAACGACAGTCCCTTTGCGGGAAAGGAAGGCAAGTTTGTTACTTCAAGACAAATAAGAGAGCGTTTAAACCGTGAGCTTTTGAAAGACGTTTCACTCCGCGTCAAGGACAGCGACACCACAGACAGCTTTGATGTATCGGGCAGAGGTGAAATGCACCTTTCAATCCTTATAGAAACCATGAGAAGAGAAGGCTACGAGTTGGCGGTAAGCACTCCCCGCGTTCTTTACAAAGAAATAGACGGAGTTAAGTGCGAGCCTATGGAAAGACTTGTTATAGACGTACCCGCTGATTCTGTAGGCGCGGTAATGAGCAAAATGGGTATACGCAAGGGCGAGATGATCTCCATGAATCCTATAGGAAGCCGTACAAGAATTGAATTCAGAATACCCGAAAGAGGACTTTTCGGCTATAAAAGCGAATTTTTGACCGATACTAAGGGCGAAGGCGTTATGAATACAGTATTTGACGGATACGAGCCCTATATGGGAGATATCCCCACCAGAACTACAGGCTCTCTTGTGGCTTTTGAAACAGGCACTGCCTGCGCTTACGGTCTGTTTAACGTTCAGGACAGAGGACAGCTTTTTATCGACGCAGGTACAGATGTCTATGAGGGTATGGTCGTAGGTGTTTCGCCTAAATCGGGAGATATCAATGTGAATGTATGCAAGAAAAAGCACCTCACAAACACCCGCGCCAGCGGAAGTGATGAAGCGTTAAGGCTTATTCCTCCTAAAAAGATGAGCCTTGAAGAAAGCCTTGAGTTTATCAGCGATGACGAGCTGGTGGAGGTAACTCCTCAGAGTGTCCGTATCAGAAAGCGCATACTTAACAACGAATTAAGAGCCAAGGATCAGGCTAAGCGCAAAAACAAGTAATGTGATATAACCGAAACAAGCAATGGAATATATAAAAATAGGCAATGTACAAATTCCCAAAACCGCTACCCTTGCTCCAATGGCGGGAATGGCAGATACCGCATACCGTCTTATGGCTAAAAAATACGGTGCAGCCATGGTATGCAGCGAAATGGTGAGCTGTAAGGGCTTATGCTACACCGACCGAAAAAGTGCCGCTCTCCTTACGGTAACCGAGGAGGAAAGACCTATGGCGGTACAGCTTTTCGGAAGAGAGCCTGAGTTTTTCTCAAAGGCTGCACAAATTGCGGAAAAATACAAACCGGATATAATAGATATAAACTGCGGCTGCCCCGTTCCAAAGGTAGTCGGAACTGGAGCGGGTTCTGCCCTGCTGAAAAATCCCAAAATAATAGGGGAATTGGTTAAGGCGGTCAAATCGGCGACAGATATCCCCGTTACCGTTAAGATCCGCACAGGCTGGAATGAAGACAGCATAAACTGTGTTGAAGCGGCAAAAATTGCAGAGGAAAACGGCGCAGCTGCCGTTGCGGTGCACGGGAGAACCAAAACCCAGATGTATTCGGGACAAGCCGATTGGATCATGATAGCAATGGTAAAGGAAGCCGTGTCGATACCCGTTATAGGAAACGGCGATGTTACCGACCCTGTAAGCTGCGAAATGATGTACAGGGAAACTGGCTGCGACCTTGTAATGATAGGAAGAGGAAGCTACGGCAGACCTTGGATTTTCGAGGAGATTAACTATTATCTTGAAACAGGCAAATTACTGCCCGAAAAATCCTTGGAAGAAAAATTGGATGTGCTGACAGAGCATATTATGCTTATGATAAAGCTCAAAGGCGAAAACACCGCCATGAGAGAGGCTCGAAAGCACGCAGTCTGGTATATAAAAGGAGTTCAGAATGCCGCTCATTACCGCAATATTTGCGGAAGGCTGTCAACACTTGAGGATTTTTACCGTTTAAAAGAAGCGGTGATAAAAGAAGGGATAAGAAAATGAAACTGCCTAATCCCGAAGGCTTTATTGCCTTTGAAATAAACTATAATGAATTTATAAACTCTTATCGGAAGCTGAGTATGAACAACTGCACAAATGCAGTCGCAAACTACTTAAAGATCTGCAAAACGCTTTTATTGAGCGGAAAAAGCTTTTCCGATTATGTAAGGGATATTCTGGTTTTTTCCGAACAGCCCCTGATTGAAAAATATGTAAGAGACGGCTGTGACAATGACGGAATATATAATGCCATAAGCTATGATGTAAAGAGAATATCGGAAATATGTTCCCTTTCATCACAGGATATTAAAAAATATCTTAGTCAAAGCTTTAACAGAGATTTTTCGGATCTCCCCGAATTTGATCCGGGAGAATTTGACTATGATGCGGAATATTTTATAGAAAGCTGTAAAAACAACGGCAGCGGAATTTTGGCAAGATACAAGGCGTTTTCATATAATTCAAATAACACTCCCGTTTTAGGCGGAACATATTTAGAAAACCACCTCAGGCCTATCGAAAAGCTTGACCCTGTCCGCTTATCCGATTTAAAGCGCTATGAAATACAAAAGGAAATGATAGTTGACAATACCAAGTGTCTGATAAACGACAAGCCTGCCTGCAATGTCCTTTTGTACGGCGACAGAGGTACGGGAAAATCCAGCGCAATAAAAGCATTGCTTAACGAATTTCCCTCTTTGAGAATGATTCAGCTTGATAAAAGTCAGATTTCGGCTATTTTTGATTTGTACAGTCAGCTTGAAAAAATACCCCTGCACTTTATTATATTTATCGACGATCTTTGCTTTTCCGAGGACGAGGATAACTATATTGTATTAAAACAGGCACTGGACGGTTCGTTATCGGCTAGACCCGACAATGTGCTGATCTACGCCACCACAAACCGCCGTCATATCATTAAGGAAACAGCCGCAAACAGAGCGGACAGCTTTATTCACAAAAGCGATGCGGTAGATGACAATATGTCTCTTTCCGACCGTTTCGGTCTGTTTGTAACCTTTACTTCTCCAAATAAGGAGCAGTTTGTGGATATCGGTCTTAAAATTGCTCTTGACAGAGGAATGACTGTTGACGAAGAAGAGTTTACGGCAGGTCTTGAAAGATTTGCGTTAAAAAGGAGCGGAAGATCACCTCGTATTGCAAAGCAGTATGTGGATATACTTGAAGGAAGGATTTCCTTGGATTCGGAAACGACCTAAAAGCTTTTGGAAATATGAGATAATGCTCCGAAAGGATAAAATATGAAAAAAATCTTTGTTTTTATGCTGTGTTTAGCAATAGCAGCATCAACGATGCTGTGCGGCTGTGAAAAGGGCGATGAGCAGGAAGAGGACATTACAACCGTTACCTCGGCTGAAATCAACGAGCCTTTGCCTTACCCTTTTTTGCTTAATGATGTTGAAATAGCGGCTAAGCCTGAAAAGGTGGTATGTCTTTCTCCCGCAATAACAGAAATAATCTGCGAAATGGGATACAGGGATACCCTTATCGGAAGAAGCAGCTACTGTAACTATCCCCCCGATATATCCTCGGTCAAGGACGTGGGAAGCACTGCAAATCCCGATATAAAGGCGATTACTGAGCTTAAGCCCGATTTGGTGATATCTTCCACCACTATTGCTTCAAAGGATATTTTTGAAATGGAGCAGCAAGGCATAAAAACCGTTATAATTCCCTCCCCCACAGCCTTGGACGGTTTTTCATCCATTTATACCTCTCTGGGACTGATCTACGAGGGTATGTTCACAGGAATGGAAACAGGAGAACAGTTTTATTCGGAAATAAACAAGCTTCTGGGCAATACGGACAATTTCAATATCGGAAAATTTGTATATATCACAGAGAACTACTCCATTGCGGGAGGAAACACCTTTGAAAGCGCTGTTCTGTCCTGTTTCGGCACAAATTTAGCAAAGGATTCCGAGGGCTATGGCTTCGACACCGAAACACTTTTGGAAAACCAACCCGACATTCTTCTTGTCAACAGCAAATACTCCAAGGAGATGCTTGAGGAAGACGAGGTTTTTTCAGAGCTGGATGCCTTTCAGGAGGGCAGAATAATATATATTGACAATATTTATTTTGAACGCCCCACCGCACGGATAACAGAAGCGATAAATCAATTAAAGGAACTATATAAAAAGCTTGACGATAATAAGCTTGATGATAATAATGTTGATGATGATGATAATAATGTTGATAATGATGAGTAATGTATTCACAAAAACTTGACTTTTATCCAATATTTGGATATAATAAAGAGTGGTTTTATCGTAAGTATCTGATTAAATTTTTATATACAGAAAGGTAGTCAAACAATGAAGTGGACAAGTCTTAATGATTTAAGAGAAAGCTATCTTAAATTCTTTGAAAGCAAAGGACATTTGCGTATGGATTCCGCTCCCCTTGTACCTCAGGGGGATAATTCGGTATTGCTTATAAATGCGGGAATGACCCCTCTGAAAAAATATTTTCAAGGGCTGGAAACACCGCCCTGCAAGAGAGTTACCACCTGTCAGAAATGTATACGCACTCCCGATATAGAGAATGTAGGCAAGACATCAAGACACGGCACATATTTTGAAATGCTGGGCAACTTCTCCTTCGGCGATTATTTTAAGCATGAGGCTATCGCTTGGGCGTGGGAATATCTTACGAAGGTGCTTGAAATTCCCGAGGATAAGCTTTGGGTGACAATATACGAGGAAGACGATGAGGCGGGAGAAATCTGGGCTAATGAGATCGGCGTTCCCCGTGACAGAATAGTTAAGTTGGGAAAGAAGGACAACTTCTGGGAGCACGGAAGCGGTCCCTGCGGTCCCTGCTCGGAAATTCACTTTGACAGAGGTGAAAAGTACGGTCCACTTATTGACTTTGAGCAGGCAGAGGAATGCGACCGTATAATCGAGATATGGAACAACGTATTTACCCAGTTTGACAATGACGGACATGGCAATTACTCTCAGCTCAAAAACAAAAATATCGATACCGGTATGGGTCTTGACCGTCTTGCATGTGTTATGCAAGGCGTGGACAATATGTTCGAGGTTGATACCGCAAAAAATATCATTGGAACTATCTGTGAACTGACAGGCAAGGAATACAAAGCCAACGAAAAGGACGATGTGGCTATCCGTGTTATCCTTGACCATGTAAGAGCATCCACCTTCCTTATCGGCGACGGTGTAAGACCCTCCAACGAGGGCAGAGGATATGTTTTAAGAAGACTTATCCGCAGAGCCGCACGTTACGGCAGACTTCTCGGTATGAAGGAAAGCTTCCTGTATAAGGTTGCCGCCAGTGTAATCAAGGAAAACGAAAGCGCATATCCCGAGGTCAAGGAAAAAGAGGAATACATCAAAAAGGTTCTGAAGTGTGAAGAGGACAGCTTTAACAAAACCGTTGAAAAGGGTTCTCAGATTCTTGAGGAGCTTATCAATAAAATGGAGATCGGCAGCATTTTAAAGGGCGAGGACGTGTTTAAACTCCATGATACCTATGGTTTCCCTCTTGATCTTACCAAGGAGATTTTGGCAGAAAAGAATCTTTCTCTTGACGAAGATCGTTTCCGTGAGCTTATGGAAAATCAGCGTGCTACCGCCCGTTCAAATCAGGCTTTCAAGGGCGGCTGGGACGAAGCCTCAAACGATGCTTTAAAGAGCTTTACCACCAAGTTTGTGGGATATACCGATTTGTCCTCCGATACACAGTTAAAGGCGATATTGAAGGATGGTCAGCCTGTGGATTCCTGTTCCGAGGCAGAGGACGTTGTAGTTCTTATCGAAACTACGCCTTTCTATGCGGAAAGCGGCGGACAAGTAGGCGATAAGGGTACTATCAGCAACGGTGATAATATACTTCGTGTTATTGACACCAAAAAGACCTTGGGCGGACAGTTCATCTGTGAATGTACAGTGGAATGCGGTTCGTTCTATGTTAACGACAATGTTCATGCTCAGGTTGACGAAAAGCTGCGTCAGGCTACTGCAAGAAACCACACCTGTGCACACCTTTTGCAGGCTGCTTTGCGTAAAGTTTTGGGCGACCATGTTCACCAGTCGGGCTCTTATGTAGACCCCTACAAATGCCGCTTTGACTTCTCTCATTTCAGTGCAATGACCCCCGAAGAAATTACAGAGGTCGAAAGACTTGTCAACGAAGAAATTTTGTCTGCTTCTCCCGTTATTACCGAAGAACTGCCTATTGAAGAAGCTCAGAAGCGCGGAGCAATGGCGCTCTTCGGCGAAAAATACGGCAAGATTGTCAGAGTAGTTACAGTTCCCGAATTTTCAACGGAATTCTGCGGCGGTACTCATCTTACCAATACTGCACAGGCAGGTCTTTTCAAGATAGTTGCGGAAACCTCTGTCGCTAACGGAGTAAGACGTATTGAGGGTGTAACGGGACTTGAAATTATCAACAACTACAATAAGCTTAATATGTTCTTGGGAAAAATCGGTCAGGCTATTAAGGCTTCCGGAGATAACGCAATTCTCAACCGCTGCGTTTCCTTACAGAACGAAGTTCATGAGCTTAAAAAGGAAATAGACCGCCTTAATGAAAAAAATTCCGCATCTCAGCTTAAGGGTCTTTACGATAACCTTGAAGAGGTCAACGGCATAAAGATAATAACCGCAATGCTCACAGGAACCACCTCTGACAGTCTGCGCAAGGCGGCTGACAATATCAAGAACAATAACGACAGCTTTATTGCAGTTATCGCAGGCGTAAACGGAGATAAGGGCAACTTTGTGTGCTGCTGCAGTCCCGAAGCTATCAGCAAGGGCGCCAATGCGGGTCAGATCGTCCGTAAGGTTGCGGAAATCACAGGCGCAAAGGGCGGCGGAAAGCCCGATATGGCTATGTCGGGTATCGGCGATTTGGGCAAGATCGACGAAGCACTGCTGGCTGTAAAGAAAATTGTTGAAGAAATCGTTAAGGAATGATTGCTGTCTATTGATTTTGAAACAGATAACATCGGTTTTGACATAAGAAAGGATAAAATTATGGATAACTGCCTTTTTTGTAAGATAATCAAGGGAGAAATCCCTTCCGAGAAGGTATATGAGGACGATGAAATACTGGCGTTTAAGGACATCAATCCTATGGCGCCTGTGCATATTCTGATAATCCCCAAAAACCACATTGACGGAGCGGATAAGCTTAATGCTGAAAACTCCGCCGTTGTAGGAAAGATCTTTGCCGTTGCATCAAAGCTGGCAGAAGAATATCATCTTGACAAGGGATTCAGAATCGTCACTAATGTGGGAGAGGACGGAGGTCAGACGGTACGTCACCTTCATTTCCACCTTTTGGGAGGCACAAAACTTAATACCGTTTTGTGCTGATCGGATAATCACAGATTTATGGGGAGGCAGCTTTTAAATACAGACGCATAATACCGCTATGTAATTTAAAAGCATAATAAGGATTATGAAGCACAAATCAGGCTTAATAGGTTTTTCATACCTTGCCGGACTAATTTGTGCTTTCTTTATTGCAGTTTCAATATCATTTGTTTTATCGGCAATTCTGCTTCTGACAGCGGTGATACTGTCTTTAAAGAAAAAGAAAACCTTTTCTCTTGTACTGTTCACGATATCGGCGGCAATGGCGGTGTGCAGCATATACACTTTGTTGTGCTATTCTCCCCTGATAGATTTAAGCGGAGAAACAATGAAAGTAAAAGGCACAGTTACTGATCTTCGTTCATATTCGGGAGATTATGCAGGCTATACCGTTAAAACCATAATTGACGGCACAGAAGCAAATATTACATTTTTCTATAACGACTGCGGCTGTGAAATCGGAGATGAGATTATTTTCACCGCAAGATTATCCGAATTAACTAACAACACTAATTTTGCAGAGGAAAGCTATTACCGCTCCAAAGGGATCTTCCTAAAAGCACAGTCTGTAACGGATGTTTCGGTTACCAAACAAAAACGGCTATTTAATACGAAGGCTGTTTTAACGAAATACAGAGATTATATATCAAATAAAATCAGCACTTATCTTACCAATGAAGAAGGTGCGCTGTTAAAGGCAATGGTTTTAGGTGATAAAAGCGATTTGTCCTATTCCCTTTCAAGCAATATAAAACGCTGCGGAATAAGCCATTTTACGGCGGTTTCGGGACTTCATCTTACTGTTATTTCCCATATTTTTATGATGCTTCTTTCACTGCTGCCCATAAGCAGAAACAGGAAGATAAAATTCGGTTTTCTTGCTGCTCTTATTCTGATATTTATGCTTTTCTTCAATATGTCGGTGTCGGTTGTAAGAGCGGGAATAATGCTTATTATTTTCTATGGGGCAGAGGTTTTTATGAGAAAGGGCGACCCGATTTGTTCAATGGGAATTGCCATTCTGATAATCACTCTTGTTCAGCCCTACGCTTGTATTGATGCGGGATTTCTTCTTTCAATAGCAGGTACGGCGGGCGTGTCTGTGATCTCGCCATATTTCTGCAAAAAGCTTAAAAGAACTGTACTTTACGGAATAAAATCCTCTGCTCTTTCCACACTGTGCGCCACTGTAACCACCTTTCCCTTAAGCTGCATTTTCTTCGGCGGCTTTTCCGCAGTTGGAGTTTTTGTAAATCTGCTAATTTACCCGTTTTTCTTTATTGCGCTTATCTGTGTAATTCTTTTTACGCTGTCTTTCGGCTTTGGTACTGGATTTCTTATGCCTGCGGGAATGATGTCAAAAGCTATGATTTTTATTATAGATCTCATAGGCTCTTTCAAATATTCTTATTTTGCATTTACCGACGATACTGTTTTAGCTCTCTGCATTTTGGCTGTTGCTTTTACTGCGCTGATATACTTTGTTTTCAGAAGCAAGCAAGAAACCGTTATCGCTTTTATTATCTCTATTGCGGTTCTGGCGGGTTCCGTTACGGTTTTAAGCCTTGACGGAAAAGGCAAAGCACGGCTTATTCTGTACTCCGACGGTGATTATCCTTGTGTGATTTTGGAATCTGACAGTGAAAGAATAATTTGTGCAGGCTCTGATTCTTCAGACATTATGGAATATATTCGGGAATATATGGAGGATAGGTTTTTAAGTAAGGTAAACTCCTTGATAATTCTGAACGAAAATCACAATTACCTTGAAAGCTTTAAGAAAATACCCTGTGACAGATTGATTTTGCCCGATGATAATTCGGAGGAAAGTATAAATTCAGACAGTATTGCTTTTACAAAGGACAAAGATACATTGATAATTGACATTAAGGGAATAAGTATTTCGGTTTCTCCCGCAAAAAATCCTATTGATAAAGATATAAATATAATTTACGGTTATAAAAAGAATTTCCCCAAGCTGAATGGTATGATAATGTTTTCAGAAAACCGAATGTATGGGGAAAACTATGACGGAATAAATTTTTATTATAAGAAATCGGAGTTTTACATAACCGATAAGGGCTTATTGGAGACATTGAAAGGATAGACTATGCCTGTTGTTAAAAGAGAAGCATTAAAGGAAGACATCAAAAACGGAAGGCTTGCTTCGGTGTACTTTCTTTACGGAGAGGAAAGCTTTTTGGTTAAATCCTATGCGGAAAGAATTAAGAAAAAGGCTTTGGGCACCGACGATTCGGGTATGAATCTGGTGGAAACAAGCGGAAATCCCGATATTTCCATGCTTACCGACCATATTGAGGCAATTCCCTTCTTTGCCGATTACAAGGTGATTATGATAAACGACTTCAACCCCGAAAATGTTGAGGAGGAAGAGCAGGCAGAGGATCTTATAAATATGCTCAAAAACGTTCCCGAAACTGCCATACTGATTTTTTATCTTACGGGAATTACCTTTTCCACAAGAACAACAAAAGTCAAAAAACTGCTTGAAGAAATAAAGAAATATGCCGTCGTCTGTGAATTCAAGCTTATGACTGCCAAGGAAGTTGCCAATGTAATAACAGCGAAGGTTCAAAAGGAAAAAAGAGTCATTTCCCCTGCAAACGCCAATTACTTGGCGGAAATCACCCTCTGCGACTTAAACTTGGCATCAGTGGAAACCCGAAAGCTCTGCAGCTATGTGGGAGAGGGCAAGGAGATCACCAAGGAAATTATTGACAAAATGGTTGAAAAGCGTCTTGAAACCAAGGTCTTTTCCCTTTCGGACGCTATGCTTAGCAATAACAGAAAGAAAACCTTTCAGATTTTAAGCGAGCTTTTTGAACAGCAAGCGGAGCCTATTGCCATTTTGGCGGCTCTTGCCTCCGCTTATTCGGAATTGTATATGTACAAAGCGGCTATAAATTCAAATATCGGATTTAATCAGGTAGCCGCCGACAACAAATACGCAAGCACAAAAATGTTTTTTGCTCAAAAAAAATACAATCAGGCAAAAAGCATGGATATCAGGATGTTAAGAAAAGCTTCCGCGATCATTTTCGACACTGATACAAAGCTTAAATCGGTAAAAATTGACGGTCGGGTTTTACTTGAAGAAACCGTTTTAAAGCTTATGGATTTAAAATAATTTTTTTGAGGGCAAAAATGATAAAAGTACAACAAGCAGTAATTGTTGAAGGAAAGTACGATAAAATAAAGCTTTCCTCCGTTATAGACGGTCTGATAATCACTACCGACGGCTTTTCCGTATTTAAGGACAAGGAGAAAACAGCTTTGATACGGCAGCTGGCGGAAAATCAAGGAATAATTATTCTCACCGACAGCGACAGCGCCGGCTTTAAGATAAGGAATTACATTAAAGGCTGTACCCAAAATGGGAAAATCACAAATATTTATATACCTGATATTTTCGGAAAGGAAAAGCGGAAAACTACTCCCTCAAAAGAGGGAAAATTAGGCGTTGAGGGTATCCCCGTAGATGTCCTGAAAGAAGCTTTTGAGAAAGCGGACATAAACTCCGAAAACACAGAAAATCCAAACAAGGAAATGATAACCAAAGCCATGCTTTATGACGACGGTTTGGTCGGAAAGGATCGAAGCGAGGAAAAAAGAAAAAAGCTCCAAAAAAAGCTTTCACTTCCCGAAATGCTGTCTGTGAACAGTCTGATTGAGGTGCTGAACGGTCTTTTCTCTTTGGAGGAATACCGAAACGCATTAAAAGAGATTGAATAAAGAAAACTAAATAATTGAATAAATAAAGGAAATAAATTATGGTTTTTTCAAGCTTAACATTTATGTTTATTTTTCTCCCCATGGTTTTGCTGATATACTACATTGCGCCAAAGCAGTTTAAAAACCTGTTTATCCTTATCAGCGGACTTGTGTTTTATGCTTGGGGAGAGCCTGTTTATGTGGTTATAATGATAATCTCCACACTTATCGACTACACGGCGGGACTGCTTATTGACAGATTCAACAGCAAAAAAAATATAAAAGTGATATGTCTGCTAACCTCCCTTGTGATGAACTTAGGTCTTTTGGGCGTATTCAAGTACAGTGGTTTTGTTTTGCAGAACATTGACGGGATCTTCGGCACTTCCCTTTACGATCCCGCTCATGCGCTGCCCTTGCCTATCGGTATAAGCTTTTTCACCTTCCAATCTATGTCCTATACCATAGATATGTATCTGGGCAAGGTCAAGGTGCAAAAGAATCCCATTACTTTTGCCGCCTTCGTTACACTGTTCCCTCAGATCGTAGCGGGACCCATTGTGCGCTATGACGATATTTCCGCCGAGCTGGACAGCAGGACTGTTGACATAGACTGCATATACGGCGGAATCGTTACATTTATAACGGGCGTTGGCAAAAAGGTGCTTATTGCCAACAATGTTGGAATGCTTTGGACCTCTATCAAGGAAATATCCACGGGACAGCTTTCGGTGCTGACCGCATGGCTTGGCATTATCGCCTTTACACTGCAAATTTACTTTGATTTTTCCGGCTATTCCGATATGGCTATTGGCTTGGGAAAAATGATGGGCTTTAATTTCCCCCAAAACTTCAACTACCCATATCAGTCAAAGAGCATAAGCGAATTCTGGCGCAGGTGGCATATCACCTTGGGTTCATGGTTCAAAAGCTATGTGTATTTTCCCTTGGGTGGCAGCAGAAAGGGCATGAAAAAGACCCTGATGAACTTAGCAGTTGTATGGCTTTTGACCGGTATCTGGCACGGTGCAAGCTGGAACTTTATCCTTTGGGGCGTGCTTTACGGCGTTCTGATTATTTTAGAAAAGCTGTTTTTGGGAAAGGTTCTGGAAAAAATTCCTGCATTTTTCGCACACCTTTACACAATGCTTTTGGTAATTCTGGGCTGGGTGCTGTTTGATACCGCGGATATTCCCACAGCCTTCGGATATATGGGAGCCATGTTCGGCGGAAACGGAATGCTTTGGGACAATCAAGGAATGTATTTTTTGATGAATTACGGAATTATTCTTTTGATAGCTCTTTTCGGATGCACCGACATGTCAAAGCGTTTCTTTGACAAGGCAAGAGAAAAAACGCCAAAGCTTATGAACTATTCAACGCCCTTTGCCAAATTTGCTGTTTTGGTGCTGTCTACGGCTTATCTTGCTGACGCAACCTACAATCCGTTTTTGTACTTTAACTTCTGATAAACACTGTCCTGTTGCTGAAAGGAAATAATATGAAAAAAATTGCAAAAAAAGTAAAGCCTTATCAGATTCTTATGATAGCGCTTTTTGCCCTGTTTTTGGCGGCAATGCCCATTCTCACGCTGATATTTAACCCCTCCGAGCCAAAACCCTTTTCGGAAAACGAAAACCGTTACCTTTCCGAATTTCCGAAGCTGTCCTTTGAAACCTATAAAAACGAAAAATTTATGAACGGCTTTGACGACTGGCTTTCCGACAGATTTTACGGCAGAGAGGAATGGATATCCGTAAAAAATTCTGTGGATAAGCTGTTGGGGAAAACGGAAAACAACGGAGTTTTCATCGAAAACGATATGATGATACAGATCTGGAAGGGTAATAACGAGGAGATTTACAGCAAAAACTTAAAAGCCGTAAATAACTTCGTTGATAACAATTCTCAAATTCCCTGTTATTTTATGCTGGTTCCCAACGCACAGGAAATATATTCGGAAAATGTACCAACCTATGCGGAAGTGGGCAGTCAGAAAGAATTTATTGACAAATTCTACTCCGAATTAAACCAAAGCGTAAAAACGATAGATGCGTATTCCGCTTTAAATGAGAATAAAAATTCCTACATCTACTACCGCACTGATCACCATTGGACATCTTTGGGAGCATTTCTGGCTTATACTGCAGCAGCTGATACCTTGGGATATTCCGCGGCGGGCTATGATGATTTTGATATAGAACACGCCTCTGACAGCTTCAGAGGAACGCTTTTCTCCAAAACCTTAGACAAGGGCGTTACCCCCGACGTTATGGATTACTATACCTTAAAGGAAAATGAACCTCAGGTAAAGGTTTCCGTTTTCAAGGAATACGACATGAAAACAGGCGAGGTCATTTATGATAAATATGACAGCCTTTATTTCAGAGAATATCTTGAGGTTAAAGACAAATATTCGTCTTTTCTGGGACAAAACTCTCCTTTGGTTACTGTGGAAAATCCCACAGCCAAAACCAACAAGTCGCTGCTTGTGATAAAGGACAGCTATGCTCACTCCTTGGTTCCCTTCCTGTCAAAGGAATATAAAAAGGTTACTATGATAGATTTGAGATATATCAATACCGATTTCAGGGTTATGGCCCCTATAAAAGGCTACGATCAGATGATTTTCGTGTATAATGTGATAACCTTTTCCGAGGACGAGAGCAATCTTTTAAAGCTTAATATGTGCAAGTGAAAATCCCTTTGTAAAGCCGCTCTACGCAAAGTAGATTGACAAAATATATTGCCGCTCATATAATAAAATCATAAAGTCGGATTTTTGGAGGTGACTTATGGACATTATAAAAAGCGGCAATTTTATTTGTGAGCAAAGGAAAAAGCTTGGACTTACACAAAGGAAGCTGGCGGAAATAATCGGCGTTACGGATAAGGCGGTTTCCAAGTGGGAAAACGGACGCGGCTTTCCCGATGTATCACTGCTCACTCCTCTTGCTAAGGTCTTAAAGGTATCGGTTGCGGAAATTCTGAACGGTGAAATTGCCGAGGATAACAGCCTTAAAGCGGCGGATAAGCTGATATTGGAGTCTTACAGGCAAAGAAAGGTGTTAATAAATACAATTTCCGCAATACTCCTTATTATAGGAATAGGTATAGCGATTTCTCCGCTTATCACGGCGGGGTTAGCCTCTGCATGGATTATATCCGTGCTGATAGGAATGATTGTTATTGCAGCTGCTGTTTTAATCAGCACACACAGATTTATAGACTTTTTGCCAAAGCTTAAGCTGAACAGACTATATGTGCCGATTTCCTTTGCTGCAATTATCGGCGCTGTTGTAATTGAAATGCTGCCTTACAGCTATATAATGGCATTCGCCGCTCCGCCGGGTGAGGAGCCTGTTTATGAATCCTATTCCTATCTTGCCGTGCTGCCTATTGGATATGGGATATGGTTTCCAATGCTGACAGCGGTCACAAGCTGCATTGCGGCAATACTTGTTACCGTTCTGCTGATAAGCACGATTATTTGTTGGTGTAAAAACGGAAGTGCCGTTTCAAAAGGAAAAGCGGCTTTTATTTGTACGTCGGTTTCCGTGTTTTTCTCGATATTGACTAATCTTCTTTTTTCGGCTGAAATAACGGCTTATGGAATTTTAATTATGCTTTTGCTGATTTTATCGGATGTTTGCCTGTTTATGCAGTATAAAAGCAAATAAAAACAACAACGTCTCTTGCTGATGTAACAAGAGGCGTTATTTTTATTCATGTTTTATCATTCATACTTCACATTATCCCTGACATAATGCCTGATCCTCAAAGGAATACCGCAGTCTTTAGCCCTTTCCCTGCACTTTTCAATCTCTTCCTCGTCCAGATCGCAGTCAACTATTGTAAATGAAACCTCGGGCACATATTCCTGAATCCTTAAAGCAAAGTTAAGCATAGAATTATAGGATGGCAAGCCGTATTTTGAATTGGTCAACCGGTAATATTTATCGGGATTTGAAGCATTTAAGCTGATAGAAACCTTATCTATTTTGTATTTAAGGGAGGAAAGGTCAAAAAGCGGATCGATAAAGGAAATAAGTCCGTTTGTGTTTATGCGTATCTTCATATTTGTTTTGGATTTAACATAATCCGCAACCATAACTAAAATATTGGCTCTCATAAAGGGCTCGCCGTAGCCGCAGAACACAAGCTCTTCCAGCCCTTCCTTATCAAAGCTGTCAAAGGTGTCTATAATCTCTTGATATGTTGGCTCATGCTCCAGCCACAGGCTGTCGGTATCGCCTACGCTGTCGCCGTTTTTTCTTATGCAGAATGAACAGCTGCAAGGACATTGATTTGTAATATTGGCATACATTTTGCCGTCAAATTTATAAAAGATAGTCATAGAAACCTCCCATATTACTCTGCTTTTTCAGTAATTACGCTTGTATAATTGGATTATATCATTTTCTTATACTAATGTCAAATTTAGTATTAAAAATCAGGTTATGTGAAAGGTGCGTGAATAATATGTGTGCAAATCTTTCAAAAAGTCTCTAAAAACCCTTGACATATTTTGGGGTTAGTGATAATATTAAAGCAGTCGGGACAAACCGTTCCGATTTTTATTTTTTTACTTAATAATAGGAGGAGCTTAAAAATCTATGGAAAAATTCTTTCATTTGAAGGAACATAACACCACTGTCAGAACCGAAATTATGGCGGGCTTGACCACCTTTATGGCAATGGCGTATATCCTTCTGGTAAACTCCAATATGTTCAGCAATCCCTTTGGGGACGGTACGGACGTGCTTGGCGTTTCGCAGGGCGCGATCTATATTGCTACCGCGCTTTCCGCTGTTGTGGGCACTGTTCTTATCGGTCTTTTGTCTAATCTCCCCTTGGCTCAGGCAAGCGGTATGGGTCTTAACGCATACTTTGTATATACTGTATGCGTGGGCTTTGGCTTTACCTATGCAAACGCTTTGGTAATGGTACTTATTGACGGTATTGTATTTTTGATCCTGACCCTTACTGGACTTCGCAAGAAGATCTTTGAGGGCATTCCTGCGGCTGTACGTATGGCAATTCCCGCAGGTATCGGCTTGTTTATCGCATTTTTGGGCTTGCAGAACGCAGGAATCGTTGTTAATAACGATTCCACTCTCGTGAGCCTTGTGTCTTTCAACTTCCTGGCTGATGCTACATGGGCGTCCGTTATGCCTATCGTTGTTACCATTCTTACCCTTATCGCCATTGCGATAATGTCACAGCGCAAGATCAAGGGCGCAGTCCTTTGGGGCATTTTAGGCGGAAGTGTCGCTTATTACCTTTTGGGAATTACCGTTCCCGAGTTCTATGCTAATTTTACATTAGGAACTCTGAACCCCCTGAACGCTTTTGCCGATTTCGGAAAAATGTCTGTGGGCAAGGTGTTCACCGAGGGCTTTAATTTCTCCGCCTATATAGACGCTCACGGAAGCGCGAACTTTATTCTTGCAATCGCTACCACCGCTTTAGCTTTCTGTATGGTAGATATGTTTGATACAATAGGAACACTGTATGGTGCTTGTGCAAGAGGCGACTTGCTTGATGAAAAGGGCGAAGTCCCCAATATGAACAAGGCAATGCTGGCAGACGCTATTGCAACCACCACAGGCGCAGTTTGCGGTACTTCCACAGTTACAACATTCGTTGAAGCTTCAGCAGGTATCGGAGAAGGCGGACGCACGGGACTTTCCGCAATGAGCACTGCGGCAATGTTCTTTATCGCTATGTTCCTGTCACCTGTTGCATCTCTTATTCCCGGCTGTGCTACCGCTGCTGCTCTTATTTATGTGGGCGTATTGATGATGAACTGTGTTAAGTCTATTGACTGGCTGTCTCCCTCTGTTGCAGTTCCCGCTTTCCTGACTATCTCACTTATGCCTTTTACCTACAATATTTCCTACGGCATCGCTTTTGGTATTATTTCAAGCCTGATTATCAGCCTGTTTACAGGTAAGGGTAAGGACGTTAAGGTCACTACCTGGATCATTGCGGTTCTGTTTATTGCTATGTTTGTACTTACACACTGATTGGTAATAGGGATAATAAAAAGGGGCTGTAAAAAAACACCCCAAAAAAATCCGAGACACTCAAATCCGAGCTGTCTCGGATTTGTTTTTTCAAAAAAAGATCCCCAAAAATAAGTGGTTTGCAGTTCTTTTTGTTAGGTGTGTTTTTTTACAGCCCCATCTGACTTACTTCTTAATCTTGTCTGTAGGGGTCGATTTTAACTATAAGGAAGATTGTCCTTAGCTTTTTAGCAATTTCAATCACAACCAGCCATTCGTCCAGATCAAAATCTGCCGTTCTTATAATAGATATATTACCACCGTAAACTTATTATCTGCGCATATAATAGATGTTTAACTTTTGCTTGTCTAATTTTGACTTCAAATACACCTTAAGATTTATGTTGTCCATTGCTACAAAATCAAACGGATCGAATTTTTTCAATTCATTATAACAATCCTGAATCAGTTGATCTTTTTGGCTTTTGATGCTTTTATATTTTTCATTGCTATCGATCAGAATAGTGACTGCAGGTTCATAAAATACAAAAATATCATCTGCGTTAATATCATATTTTTCTGATACTACCTTTTTAATTTCCGGTATTGCGTGACCGTAAGCATATCCTAAATTTTCATCCTTAAAATCATAGATATAAATTACGATTTCGGGCAATTCACAACGATTGTAGCCGAATGCTTTTAAATATTCATCTATTATATTCTCTGCCAATTTAATAAATGATTTTCTAAATTTTCCCTTTGTATTAAGACTTGGACCCAAGGAATTATTTTTGATAACTTTATATAGTGCAGTGCATAGATGATTTTTATTCTTATGAAAATCAATCCATACACGTAAGTCGCAATCTAATTTGCCAACATCAAAGCAGGTATCTATAACTGATAATTTAAATTTATCAGCAATATTGGTAATAAAATTTTTTTCTGCATCGGTATGTATAATTGTGTTGCTTTTTCCAAAATCAAATAAACTGTATAGCATACTTTCACTCCTTTAATGGGGTTGTAAAAAACAGTCCCATTTTTATGTTCCCAAGAAACTTGTGCTGATTTATGGTTCTCTCTGTTGGAATGCTGTGCTTGTTTTTACAGTCCCTTTTTAATATTCTTTATATTCACTTATTCTCAAAGATCATCTGCCTATACTCGCATTCTTCAAAGCCTTCGGATTTATACAGCGCCTTTGCTCTCTCATTATCGGGGGTAATTTCAAGACGTATTCTTTTTATGCTCATGTCCTTCTGCAAAAACTTTATTACGCTCCGCCCTAAGCCCTTTCCCCGAAATTGCTCCTTAATGTAAAGCTCGTCCAGCCACACTGTCTTTCCGCCGCCCTCGGTGGTGTAGGTAACAGCAATGGCGGCATAGCCTGCCGTTTCCCCTTCATATTCCAAAATATACAATTCAATAAAGAGATTTCCATTAACGGCATCTTCAAAGGCGTTTTCAAAGTTTTCTCTCGGAATGGTGTGAGAAACCGCATCGGAGCAGTAAAAATCCTCCGCCATTTTTATATATTCTTCTCTGTCGGCATTTGTTATTTTTCTGATAATAATTAAGCACCTCTTTTATGTTGGTTAATATCTATCCAAGCTCAGGGCAATTTCACCGCTTATCTTGTCAACGGCTTTTCTTCTCAATTCGTTTAAGGCAGATGCGGAAAGGGCTAAGCCCTCCTCCAAAATACAGCTTATCTTTCCCGATTCAAACACTGTCCCCCCAAGCTTTCCCATGCGCTGAACTATCTCGTCCTTTGTTATACTGCGGTTTATGGCTTTTTGAGGTACTTCCCCATAAACGTTTATGGAAATGCCGCAGCATTCCGCCTTACAGCAAACAGGCTGTCCGCTTTTTACGGTTATCTCCATATCCAAAACAAAGCGTTTACAAGGTGTTTTGTACAGCTGTCTTATCTGAGCCAATGCCTCTGATGAGCCTTCCGCGTCCTCCTTTTGCCTTATGCCTTGCATATCCGAAAAACTGCCGTCAAGGTAGCCTCTTGTAAAACCGTTTCTCGAAAAAACTTTTCCCAAAAGCTCCTCATCGGCTTTTTCGCCCCTTAATGCCGCTCTGCACTGGTATACCGCAGCTGCCACATATTCGGGACGCTTCATTCTGCCCTCTATTTTGGCGGAAGTCACTCCTGCCTGTTCCAATGCCCTTAAATCGTTTATCAGCGAAAGATCCTTCAGCGACAGCACATTTTCACGACCGTCACATCGGTAATTCAGACGACAGGGCTGGGCGCACAAACCGCGGTTTCCGCTTCTGCCGCCTAAAACCGCGCTTAAAAGACACTGACCGCTTAAGCAAACACACAACGCTCCGTGTACAAAGACCTCGGTTTCTATTTCGACCCTTGAAGTGATATTTTTTATTTCCTCCAAGGACAGCTCTCTTGGCAGCACTACACGAGAAAAACCCTGTTTTAAAGCAAATTCCGCCCCGCTTGCGGAAGTGACAGTCATTTGTGTTGAGGCGTGAAGTCTTAAGCTCGGAGCAATTCCCTTAACCTTTTTCGCAACACCGAAATCCTGAACGATAACTCCGTCGGCTTTTGCTTGGCTTATTTCTCCTACCGTTTTTTCCAATACATTCATTTCATCGTCAAACACAAGGGTGTTCAAGGTTACGTAAACCCTAACGCCTTGGCGGTGGGCGGTATTGACCGCTTTTTTAAGCTCGTCTCCGCTGAAATTAACGGCATTTCTTCTGGCAGAAAAGCTTTTCAAGCCTAAATACACGGCGTCAGCACCGCTGTTCAGCGCGGCATTAAAGCTTTCCTCATTTCCGCAGGGTGCAAGTATCTCTAACATAACGTCATCTGAACAATGCCGGCTTTGGCAAGCTGTTTTTCCAATTTTGCATTTTTTGCCTTAGCCGCTTCCGCTTCCTCCTGCGCCTGTTTCAGTTCGGCAGTCTTGTTGCGGACGTACATATCGAATGTGTCCTCGTAATTGGAGAGGGTTTTGCGTATCTTCTCCGTTTCCAGCTTCTGATCCTCGACCTGCTTCAATATTTCACCGATACGCTTTTCGTAATCCGCTTTTATTTCATTCAGTTCTTTTTCACGCTTTTCGTCAATAAGCCTGCATTCCTTTTCATGTTCCTCATAGACTGCCTCTATTTCCATTTCCTGTTTTGAGGTAAGATCTTTCATCTCACTTTCGTATTCCTGAACCCTTAAGCGCAGACGGTTGGCTTCCTCGTCCTTTGCCGCTGCAAGCTGTTCAAACTGTGTTTCGGCAGACTGCGCCATTTCCTTGAGCTTGGAAACTTCAGCAGAAAGCTGTTCATTCTCCTCTTTCAGCTCATTATTCGCTTGGGCATTAAGCTCTGCTGACTTTTCCCTATGTTCCTTCAGCTCTCTTTCGGTTTCCGCTAACTTTCCGTCAAGTTCTTTTAACAAATTGCCCTTTTCCTCGCTGTCCTTACGGGCGGTTGTAAGAGCGTCATTCAACTCATTTTCCTTTTGAGTGAATTTCTCGGTAACATTCTTAAGCTTTTCTTCCGTATTTTTATCGGCTTGCTCAATAAGGGTTTCCTTTTCCTTAATAAGATTGCCAAGCTCTTCAATGGAGGCTTTAAGCTTGTTTATTTCGCTGTCCCTTTTGGTGATTTCCGCAGATAAGGCTTGAATGCCGGATTTAGCTTTCTTATCGGTTTCCGCCAGCTGCACTTTGGTCTGTTCAAGTTCTTCCTTATGCTTATTAAGCTCGCTCTGGATTTCACAAATCTGTATCATAGCCGCAAGAGTGGTGATCTCAACCTCGTTTGTTCCTCTGGCGATACGGGCAACATAAGCGATAGAACCTTCAAGCTGCCGCGCCAATTTTGTGATCATTTCAGGATTTTCGTCCGTTTTCAGGCTGTAATCACGCTGGCATATTTTAAACGATACTTTTTCCATAACTATGTATTCCCTCCTTGAAATTTATCTGTATTAAAAGCGAGTATAAAAATCTGATTATAATATCACAGTATATATTATATACGATTTTAAATAATTTTTAAAGGGGTTTTTCAAAAATAATAACTGAAATTTTCTAAAACTGCCAAGAAATTGACAAAAATTATCAAAAATGGTATACTAATAAAACGATATTAAATCAATGCTTATAATAAAGGAGATATAAACAGCTATGAAACTCGGAATGGTAGGACTTCCCAATGTAGGAAAAAGCACACTTTTCAACGCGCTCACCAACGCAGGCGCAGAATCCGCCAATTATCCATTCTGCACCATTGAAAAAAACGTAGGTATCGTAAGCGTTCCCGATAAGCGTCTTGATAAGCTGGCGGAGATGTATAATCCCGAAAAGTTCACTCCGGCTACCCTTGAATTTGTGGATATTGCGGGACTTGTCAAGGGCGCATCAAAGGGAGAGGGACTTGGCAACAAATTCCTTGCGGATATCAGAGAGGTAGACGCCATTGTTCACGTTGTACGCTGCTTTGAGGACGAAAACATTATCCATGTTGACGGTTCAATAGGAGCGTCAAGAGATATTGAAACAATAAACCTTGAGCTGATTTTCAGCGATCTGGAAATATTACAGCGCCGTCTGGACAAGGACAAAAAACTCCTTAAGGGCGACAAGGGAATACAAAAGGAAATAGACTTTCTTGAAAAGCTTATTGCCTTTATGGAAGATGGCAACACCGCCCGTTCCTTTGATTTTTCCGATGAGGAAAAGGAGATGATAAAAACCACTCCTCTGCTCTCCAACAAGCCTGTTATCTATGCCGCAAATTTGAGCGAGGCAGATTTTACGGGAGATATTAACAACAATCAGCACTATCAGGCCGTTCTTAAGATTGCAGAGCAGGAAAACAGTACCGTTTTGCCTATCTGTGCGCAGATCGAGGCTGAAATTGCTGGAATGGAAAAAGAGGACAAGGATATGTTCTTGGCTGATCTCGGCTTGGAGGAAAGCGGACTTAACCGTATTATCAGCAAGGGTTATTCACTTCTGGGACTTATTTCATATCTTACCGCAGGACCACAGGAGGTCAGAGCATGGACTATTACCAAAGGCACTAAAGCTCCACAGGCGGCGGGAAAAATTCATACCGATTTTGAAAAAGGCTTTATCAGAGCCGAGGTTGTTTCTTTTGACGATCTTGTTAACAACGGCGGTATGGCGGGAGCTAAGGAAAAGGGTCTTGTTCGGCTTGAAGGTAAGGAGTATGTTATGCAGGATGGAGATGTGGTTTTGTTTAGGTTTAATGTGTAAAAATGAGTTTGTTTCTTTTTAGTTATAAGGAAGATGGATAAATCGGAAATCAGCGAGGAAAAAATGAACTTTAACCCATGGAAAGAAATTCCCTTAACTGACTATGAAAACCACATGAAACACGATTCCGTTATGCAGCTGCAAGCTATCAACAAATTGATGAAGGGACAGCTTGATTCATATCCAATCGACAATGTTATGATATTCGGTATTGCGGGGGGCAATGGTCTTGAACATATCAAAAAGGATAAAATCAAAAAAGTATACTGTATAGATGTTAATAACCTGTATTTGCAGGAAGTTATCCTAAGATACCCCCATTTAAGCGAAATTATGGAATGCCTGTGCGCCGATTTAACAAGCGAAAACATTGAACTTCCAAAAACAGATATGGTTATTGCGAACCTGATTATTGAGTATATAGGCTATGATTGTTTCAAAAAAGCAATCCTGTACACTAAACCGAAATATGCCTCATGTATTATACAAATCAACACAAAAGACAGTTGGATATCAGATTCACCCTATCAAGCCGTATTTGACCCATTGGAGCAGATTCATAATCAAATTGAGGAAGAAACATTAATAAGCGCTATGTCAGAAATCGGTTACAATAAAATCAATCGCTTGGAATACCCGCTTCCCGACGGAAAAAAATTAGTACAAACGGATTTTGAAAGATAGAGAAATTAAAGTAATGGGAATACACTCCCGCTATAATTATAATAGCTTCGCAATTCCGAAATGGCGAAAAAAACCACGCTTGAAAAGAGGTTTTTATGGTATTGCCTTTTGAGAAAATAAAGACCCTCCTTGAAGAATCCGTTCAAAACGGAACAGAACCCGAGCTATGGCTGATTATAAACGGCATCGAGTATATGATAATCGCTTATGACGGTTACTGCACCTTTCAGCGGTGCGGAGTTAAAGGCACAGGCAGCGGAGAGATAAGATACAGCACTCTTGATGAGTTGTATGAAGCCCAGCAGCCTGTTGATAACATCAACTTGAAAAGAGACTGGGGCAAAATAGAGGATATGGATAGCTTGGATATTGAGTTTTAAAAACAGGAGGGCTGTAAAATGTCTTATGTTGAGGATTTCAAGAATGTTATTTTCGGATATTCAGATGATGTAAAAAGATATCTTTCGGGTGATAAAGAGGATTATGTTTATTGTGAAGAAAAATCACTTGAACACGGAATATACGACAAAAATCACAAGAACAGAAAACGGCTTTGCTACGCTCTTACATACGATGTTTGTGAAGTTACGGACAAAAAGGATATTATCCGTGAATTGTTTATCGAGGAGTTAGAGGATCGTGAAACCAACTCCTTCCAAGGTATTGGCGACAATCTTGAAATGCTCACAAGTCTGCTTTTGGAAATAGGCGATCCTGCCGATAAAGAGCTTTTTGAACGTGCAAAAAACGCAAACTTTGACTGCGCCTGCGGATATGAACCGCGGATAATCAAACCAACTCCACTGGACGAGTATTCGCTTTACGACTGCATAAACGCACTTTCCGATTTAGGCGAAACCGAGCTTATGCTTAAATTTGCCGACGAATTTAAAAATGGAGATCTTGATTATAAAGACTTACAGAATTTACGCCATATTGCGGAATGGTGTACAAAGCGGGAAAGCGACAAGGAATTTGCGGCACAAAGACTCTATGAATTATTTCAAAAAGACCCGCAAAAATTTGATAAAAATACGACATTTCACGCAGTAAGCGATTATATTGAGCTTTTAATCGAAAAAGAAAACATAATTGAAGCCACGGAAATATTCAACAAATATAAAGAGCAGCTTTCAAGCTATAAACGCAATTACTATAAGTTAGGGGCTGTGCTAATCTCAAAAGGCGCAGATGAGCCCAAAAAAATATGGTCGGAAATCCTTCCCTTTATCCAAACGGATCTAAAAAACAGTATGGTTGCGCCTATCAACAAGGATTGTATTCTTACTGCTTCTAAAATTGCGGGTGATACCAAAACAGAGAAAATTCTTGTGAAATACTTCCATATACGTTGAAAAAACACGCTCCCACAAAATCGGGAGCGTATTTTTATGTATATGTTAACTTCATAATAATAAAAAGTTCGCTCAGACACAACAAACCATAGCCGTAGCACATATCCGGTCAAAACTGCTTTAGCACAGCATACCGCAAAGGCAGCACGTGTCCATAATTACGGTTTTTGCGAAGCAAAAATGGCGGTCTTTGACCGCCAAGTAATTTTGGACGAAAATTAAGGGGCGAGATGTTCCTCGCCCCGAAATTTTCCTGTGATATCGTTACCAAAAAGATTTTTTGGAGAATGATCATAAAAATACGCTCCCGTTTGTTGGGAGCGTATTAGCTGCCCGGCTTCGGGCTGGAGCTGATAACCGGATTCGAACCGGTGACCTCATCCTTACCAAGGATGCGCTCTACCAACTGAGCTATATCAGCTTCACGACTTAATAAGTATATCACATTTTAAAAGCTTTGTCAATAGAAAAATTGAATTTTTTTGTAATTTTTAGTATATTTATATCATTTTAAGGCAGCACCGCATAAGTAATGTTTTATGCGGTGCTGCCTTAAATCTAATGAAATAAAAACATTGTTTTTTGATTGAGTTACCTGTAAAACTTGCTCTTTGAAAGAATAATACCTGCCAAAACCGCTAAAAGCACGGCAATTCCAATAGGAAAAAAGATGCTGCCCGCATACGGGAGCCCGTCCACATTCATTCCGTAAAAGCTGAATACTATATTGGGTACTTCAATTACAATGGTAATTATGGTAAGCACCTTCATCACTATATTAAGGTTGTTTGAAATAAGACTGCCGCAGGTCTCCATAGTGCTGGAAAGGATATTGGTATAAATATTGCTCATCTCTATAGCCTGCTTTACCTCGATAAGTACGTCCTCAAGTAAGTCCTGATCCTCGTCATACAGCTTGATTACCCTGCCTCTCAAAATCTTCTCAAGCACAGTTTCAGTGGATTTCAGCGAGGTGGAGAAGTAAACCAGGGATTTTTCCAGCCCCAAAAGCTGAATAAGCTCTTTATTTTTCATGGATTTGTGCATTTGGTTTTCCACATAGTTGCTGATCTTGTCTATTTGCTTAAGATATTGCAGATACCTGCCCGCAATTCTTAACAAAATTGCAAAGATAAAGCGTGTTTTGTATTGTGTTTTAATATTCTTCACCACATTGTTGGCAAAATCCTCGGCAATAATATTTTGCTTTAAACTAACGGTTACAACGTTGTTTTCGGTTAAGATAATACTCATTGGCGTGGTGTAGTATGAAATGGTATCATCGTCAAAATTATGCTGCTTTTTTTCTTTGTTTTCTGCAGTCCTTTGCTCGGTTTTTTCCGCCACAGGATAGTCGATAACTATAAGAGTCTGCTTGTCCTCGTTTTCGATACGGGTGCTTTCCTCTTCGTCCAATGCGGAGCGGATAAAGTCACGGTCTATGCCAAGCTCGGTTTCCAGCATGGATATTTCCGATTCGGTAGGGGCAATAGCAGATACCCAACAACCTGACTGAATCTCATCGATCTCCTTTATAACGTTTCCCTCTGTAATGTAAAAATTCAGCATCCAAACTCCTTTCTATGCAGGGTCAGACACTGAAAAGGCACTCCCCTGCACTGTAAAAATATACGGTTTTAAAGTTTCTACTACACCCGCAAGGGTCCGCCTTCATAGCTTTATCATTCCTTTCCTGATAAAATTGATTTTTGCAAAATCTTCAACCTATATTCTATCACTTTTTAACAAGTTTTTCAATGAAAATATAATATTTTTCGAGAAAAATATTCCAAATATATTTGTTGGAATTTGTATATATTTAATCATTCATCTGTTATACTCTGCCGACGCCTTGCTGAAACCGCAGCCGCAGTAGTTCTGACGGTATAATCCGTATATACTTGAAAGCTCGATAGAGCGTTTATAGCCCTCTTTTTTCTTAAAATCGGCGTATAAATACCTTACTCCGTACTGTTTTTCCAGTTCTTCCCCAATTTCATTAAGCTTTTGGGCATTCTTGTGGGGACTGATAGAAAGAGTGGTGGTGAAAAAGTCAAATCCACCGTTTTTCGCAGCCTTAGCCGCCTCCTCCAAACGCAGGCGGTAGCACTTAAAGCAACGCTCTCCGCCTTCCTCCGCTTTTTCCAAGCCCTTTGAAATCTCAAAAAATTCCTCAGGCTCATATCTTCCTTCGATTATCCTGACCTCTGATTTCAATGGCATTTCAGATATCAGCCTTTTTACCTCATTAAGCCTTTTTTGATACTCCTCCAAGGGATATATATTTGGGTTATAGAACAAAAGAGAAATATCAAAAAATCCGCTTAAATATTCCAGCACATAACTGCTGCACGGGGCGCAGCAGCTGTGGAGCAAAAGAGTTTTTCTGCCCTCAATACCGCTTATTATCTCATCAAGCTTTTTTTGATAGTTTATCATATTTTTCCTTTACAGCTTCTCTAAGCTCTTTCTCGGTGCCATTTGTGATGTTCTTAAATTCCAGTATCAGAACCGCGTTTTCCTCAGTGCATAAATAAACCGCGCCTGCTTTTTCGTTGATATAGATTTTGGTTATCTTGTCCCACTCCAGCTCGCCGATAGGCTGCTGATCCTTGCAGATAAAAATGTGGTCGGAATTTATAAGCACACCGTTAAAATCCTCATTTTCGCTTGATTTCAATGTGGTTTTAACAAAATCCCTTATTGTTATCGCAAAAAACACAGCGCACGCTGCCATAAAACAGGTAAAAAGAATTGCCATAACAAGAGCGAAGGTAAGCTTCATCGCAAGGAAAAGCGCTAAACACCCCGCATCCACAACAAGATAAAGCACCACCAGACCTATAAGCACAAGCTTGCTGAGCTTTCCCTTTAAAAAGGTCACATATCTTGTGTATTCCTTTAAGTTTTCTTCTGTCCACTTTGTATTTATCTCAACCATTCTTAATTCAATCCTTTCATAGTAAGAGAAATACGTTTTTTTGCGGGATCCACCTCCAAAACCTTGACATTTACAATGTCCCCAACCTTGACTATGTCAAGAGGGTGCTTGACATAGCGGTCAGCGAGCTGTGAAATGTGTACAAGTCCGTCCTGATGC
The DNA here is from genome assembly GCA_964636555.1 of uncultured Ruminiclostridium sp. Lineage (GTDB taxonomy): Bacteria > Bacillota > Clostridia > Oscillospirales > Ruminococcaceae > Ruminiclostridium_E. Next base: position 314,672 of record CAZWRZ010000001.1, on the reverse strand, counting down.
ACTCCTATATCCACAAAGGCGCCGAAGTCTATTACATTTCGCACCGTGCCTTTAAGCTCCATACCCGGCTTTAAGCTGTTTATGTCCATAACATCGGTTCTCAGCAAGGGAGGCGGCAGCTCGTCACGGGGATCTCTTCCCGGCTTTTCCAGCTCCTCCACTATATCGGAAAGGGTCATTTCGCCTACTCCAAGCTCCTCCGCCAGCGCCTTTATTCCTCTTGCCTTGGCAGCCTCACCCATTCCGCCGAAACCGTTTTTCTTCAGATCCTCCAGATTCAGATCGAAAAGCTCTATCATCTTTTCCACAAAACAGTAGCTTTCGGGGTGGACAGCTGTGTTGTCCAAGGGATTTTTGCCGTCATGAACTCTTAAAAAGCCCGCGCACTGCTCATAAGCCTTTTTGCCTAATTTTGCAACCTTTAAAAGCTCCTTGCGCTCCTTTAATGCGCCGTTTTCTTCACGGTACGCCACAATATTTTTCGCAACGGTGCCGTTAATTCCCGCCACATAGCCCAAAAGAGAACAGGAGGCTGTATTTACATCAACTCCCACGCTGTTTACACAGTTTTCAAGCACTCCGCCCAAGGCTTCGGAAAGCTGATTTTTGGGCATATCGTGCTGATACTGTCCAACGCCTATTGCTTTGGGATCTATCTTTACTAACTCTGCCAAGGGATCCTGTAAACGTCTTGCAATGGAAACAGCGCTTCTCAAAGATACATCATACTGCGGAAACTCTTCAGCAGCAAGCTTGCTGGCTGAATAAACGCTGGCTCCCGCCTCGGAAACCACCATATAGCTTACCGAGTGACCTGTTTCCTCTTTCACTTCTTTTATTAAATCAGCAATAAAACATTCGCTTTCATGGCTCGCCGTGCCGTTTCCCACAGCTATGGCGGTGACATTGTGCTTTTTGATAAGAGCCTTAAGCACTGTTTTCGCCTCGGCGACCTTATTCTGCGGAGGGGTGGGGTATACGACAGTGGTATCAAGCACCTTTCCCGTACCGTCCACCACAGCGGTTTTACAGCCCGTGCGGTAAGCGGGGTCAAAGCCGATGGTAACAGCGTTTTTTACGGGCGGCTGCATTAAAAGCTGATAAAGGTTGTCCTGAAATACCTTAATGGCGGAAGTGCAGCTTTTTTCGGTCAAATCGCCCCTTATTCTTCTTTCAAGAGATGGGTGGATAAGTCTGCCGTAAGCGTCCTCTGCCGCAGTTTTAACTATATTTCCGCAGTCGTTTTTTGCCTTGACGTATTTGCCGTTGATAAAGCGCAGAGCCTCTTCCTCGGACACTTCGACGGAAATCTTTAACATTTCCTCCCTTTCCCCTCTGTCCATTGCCAGAACGCGGTGGGAAGGGATCTTTGCCACTGCCTCTGTATATTCGTAGTAGTTGGAATAAACCGAATCCTTTTCGGTGTCAACCGCCCTGGAAACCACAACGCCCCTGTTGGTATAAAGCTGTGTCAAAAGCTTTCTGATATCGGGATCATCTGAAATTGTTTCCGCAATTATATCAGAGGCTCCCTGAATTGCCTCCTCGGCGGAAGCAACGCCCTTTTCTTCGTCTATGTACTTTTCCGCTTCCTTTTGAGGATTTGCCAAGGTCTGTTCCATAATGAAATCCGCAAGAGGCTGTAAACCTTTTTCCTTTGCAACGGAAGCTCTTGTTTTTCTCTTAGGCTTAAAGGGACGGTAAATATCCTCTATTTCCGCCAAGGTCACCGCATTTTGCAGGGACTGTGCAATTTCCTCGGTCATATTTCCCGTGGCTTCGATACTGTCGGAAACTTCTTTTTTCCTCTGCTCCAGATTCCGCAGATAGGCAAGCCTTTCGTCCAGCTCTCTTAAAAGCTGATCGTCAAGAGCGCCGGTGGCTTCCTTTCTGTATCTTGCTATAAAGGGAATTGTGTTGCCGTCATCGATAAGCTTAACGGTGTTGTCCACCTGTTCCCTTCTTATTTTAAATTCATCTGCAAGCTGCTGATTGATATCCATGCTTTTGTTCCTTTCTTTTATCTTTGGGATTTATGATTAAAAAATCTTTCCGATTATCTCAAACACGGGACCCTTTTGCCACAAAAATGTTGAAAGGTTAATTGCAAAGCCTTCCCCTTGCTTCAATGCAAAGTCGGCAGGTCTGCCCTTGGGAAGTCCGTAGCCCGCTAAAAGGTTCATTATTACGCCGCTGTGGGTGATAACAGCCGCTCTTGAAATATGCTCCTTCATCATATCGTGAAAAACCTCGTCCAAGCCGTCTATACAGCGCAATGCAAAATCCCCGTAGCTTTCTCCTCCGGGAGCCGCCGCGTCATAACCGCCCTTGAGCCAATCCGTATATTCGGGAACGTCCTGAAGTTCCTCGGGCGTTTTTCCCTCAAACTCGCCGAAATCACATTCGCAAAGGTTTTCTATCTGCTTTACATATCTGTCTGGATAGATGATATCTGCTGTTTCAAGGCACCTTTTTAAAGGGCTGGAATACACCTTCTGAACATCGGGATAAATCTCATCGTCTGCCATTCTTTTTATTGCCGCATAGCCCTCGTCAGCCAGCGGCAGGTCGGTAAAGCCTATATATTTTCCCTCTAAATTGCCCTCCGTAATACCGTGCCTTATTAGAAAAATCGTATAGTTTTGCATTTTTATTTCCTTTCTTATGGAAAAGTCAAATATATTTTAGTTATTTTTAATATAAATAATAAGTTCTCACCAAAGAAAAATTTATTTTTTGGTATTTTTGCCGATTTACAACGAGGAATAAATCACCTATAATATACTCACTGCTTATGCGAAAAAAATAAAGGAAAAGGTCGATATTTGAATGTTAAGTGATTTCCCAAGAATACTTACTTTATTAAGAAAAGAAAAAAATATCAGTCAAAAACAAGCCGCTGCGGATTTAGGCGTTCAGCAGGCTCTTCTTTCCCATTACGAAAAGGGAAAGCGCGAGTGCGGGCTTGAATTTCTGCTGAAAGCCGCCGAATACTACAATGTTACCACCGATTATCTTTTGGGAAAATCACCTGTAAGCAACGGCGCGGTTATCACCAACGATAATATAACCGATGCAGAGGATCCTCAAAAAGCGAGAAATCTTTCCGCCGAGGAACTTTCCGCCGCCTTTGCCAAAAAGCTTGTCAACAACAGCGTTGACGTTATATACTCCCTGCTAGCCAAAACTAAAAACAGCATGCTTATGGACAGGGTTCAGGATATTTTTTCCTGTGCGGTATACCGCTCCTTCAGACTAATTTATAAAACCAATCCCTCAAACGATAAAAACCTTTTTAAAATTCCCGAGGAAACTGCCGATCAATTAACCTCGGCTGCGGAAAGCATTTCAAGCGCAAAAGCGGAATTGGCTATATCCGGAGCTGATATTCAGTCGCCGCCCATAAACCGTCCCGAATTGGAAAGGGAGTATGGCAAAAGTGCCTCGATACTGCTTAATATGGTCATGAACTGTGAAAAGAAGTTGGAAAAACTTTGATCGTAATAAACATTTTCAAATGACTGCTTCGGCAGTCATTTTTCTATATGTCTGTTCAGCTTGTCCGCTCCGTTTTCGCAGCTCTCCTTCACTTCCTCAAGCATACCGCGGTAAAAATCAACTGCATGCCGACGGCGATTTTCTGCAATTTCAGCACCTCTTTTTGTCATAAATCCCGAATATATTTTTTCCAATTTATACTTATACTCCTGAAAGAAGGAAGGCGTAATATCATTCGTGCCGTCCGACACCGTACCGTCCGAATTTAAGGAGTACAAGACTTCTCCTACTATTCCTTTGTATACCAATGTGCGGGCAACGCCCATAGCTCCCGCAGCGTCTATCTTATCCGCATCAAAGAGTATCTTCGCCTCCAAGCTTTCTGGAGGTGAATTTTTGCGAAAACGGTGAGTTTTGATACACGCTCTCACTTTTTCCGCATAATCCTCTGAAAAGCCCTGTGAAACAAGAAAGCCGTAAGCCTTGTCCCCGCCCACCAGAGCGTGACACAGCTTGGGATTGTCAAACTGTTCCCTGCGTCCTATATCGTGCAGCAGACAGGCACAAATCAGCAGATCATAATCCACATTCTCCTCACTGTCCGCTATTTCCAAAGCATTGTACAGCACACGATAGACATGCTCCCTGTCATGTGCGCTGTCATCCATGCAGGAAAGCATATATTTTTCGATAAGCCCGTATTTTTCTTTTGTCATTATGAAATACCTCTTATGCGTATCACTTCTTCCATAAGCTTAGGCTGAATATGAGGATATGTCCATTTATCGGGGAATCCTCCAACAAAGTGAATACTCTCTATCTCAAATTTCAGTTCCTTCTCAAATTCAAGTATTTCCGCATAATACAGCATACCGAAGCTTTCCGCGCCGTTATCGTCAATAACGGAATAAACGCAAACGGGATAGATATTGAAATCAACGGCTCCCGTTTCCTCCATAAGCTCACGCATAGCGGCGGCAGCAGCCGTTTCTCCCTGTTCTCTGTGTCCTCCGGGTATCTCAAAGGTACTGCGGTCTTTATGTTTGCAAAAGACCCATTTATCCTTGTATCTTGAAGCAATAACGGCATATTTTATCAGCTCGTCATCAGTATTTTCATAAAATCTTACTGTCATTTTTACCACCTGTAAGGAAATCCCAGCTTATTCATAAAATCCACCATCTGCCAACAATCGGTATATGCAAATTCGTCATCGCCATAAGCCATTACATCGCCTTCCTCGTAATACTCGTCCGTCCACCCGACAATATATTTTTCAATGCTTTCCTTGGAGACCCCGAAATATTTGGAAACCACCTCGGCATCGCCCGAATATTTTTCGCTGTCCTCTTCTTCTCCGAAATATTCGGGGTCGGGGCTGAAACGATCCATTTCCTTGCCGTTATCATAAAGGAAATATCCCCAAAAATCTTCATCATAAATATATAAAAGCATTACATGGGAGGAAATCTTTTCCGAAAGATCCTTTGCAAGCTCCTCATAGCCCACACAGTCCTCATTTAACAAAAGCTGAATTACATTTTTGCTTTGGGAGTATTTACATTCCTCGGGGTTCAGTTCAAACTTGGGTTTAACCTTTGAAATTTCCTCTAAGCTTTGCTTGACCTTATTCAAGTCATTGCAGTTTACGATAGCTGTTTCTAAAAACAAACCCATTTTTCGTCCTCGCTTTCTTTTTTCACTTTCTTTTTCCGATAACCAATTTTACCATTTTAATACAAGCTCTGTAATTCACCAGTACCACAAACAGGAAAATCACAGCCAATATTAAATAGAAAAGTACCATATTTTTACAGAATAAAATCACAAATCCCATTCCCAAAAGAGAAATTGTGTTGGTCATCAGCTTATGCAAATGAGCGTTCATATAAACAAATTTTTTGGTATCCACAACTCTTATGAAAAAAACAACCAGATAGCTTACACAGGTGGCTATTGCCGCACCGTGAATTCCTATCAGAGGAATAAGAAACGCGTTTAATCCGATATTTGCCGCCGCTCCCACCGCCGTTGTTACCATAGACCTTTTGGATTGCTTTGAAACAACGTAAATGCTTCCCATAAAGGTGACAAAGCAGTTGAACACAACAGCCAGAACCAAAAACGGCGTATAGATATAAGCAATATGAAATGGTGTGTCGCAGATAACGGAAATTATCGGCTTTATCAGCAGAAGCATTCCCGCTCCAACCACAAATACAAAGGACTGAAAAGCGCTGAATACGTTGGAATAAAACTTCGCCACCGTTCGGGAGTTTTTCTCTCCGATAGCGGACATATTCCAAGCCTGTGAAAAAATTCCCGACAGCAAGGCTATCATATTGGGCAAACGGTATGCGGCTTTATAAATTCCGCTGTGAGTGAAGTCCAGCATTTCCGACACGAAAAATGTGTCCGAAACATTTATTATCCACCACATAACGGTGGTAGGTATCATGGGAATGGCAAATTTCAGCATCGCATAACGCAGTTTTCTGTTTACACCGAACAGAATAAAATACTTTGTGAGCCTTCCCATATATGTAAGGAACAGAACCGAGCAGACATCCGCGCAGATAACCGACAGAAGATAGCCCGTATTTCCCAGCTTAAACACTATAAGGAACAGAAGGTTGAACAAAATGTTCATTATAGTGGTGAAAATTCCGTCAATGGCATACAGCCTGACATTTCCCTTTGATCGTACAAAAAGGGCGCAGGTGCTTTTCAGACTGCCCGTCATTACATAAACGGCGGTTATCACAGAATAATGATCAAGCAATGTTATAACGTTGTTTTCCGGAAGAACCCCGGCAAGAAATCCTACCAGCGGAATTATCAGATAACAGCAGGCAGAGCCGATAACCGTTACCTTTATACCGATAGAGAAAACCTGTGATTTGTCGTAAGCCTTATCAAGACCGAAACGAATAACGGATTCGCCTATGGAAAGGGTGGCGAGAGCAATAAGCAGAGTGGCGGTATCGATGATAGTGCCTATTTCGCCGTAGCCCTCCTGACCCAGAACGCTTTGATAAAAACGCATCAATACCACTACCAGCAGTTTTGAACAAAACTGACCGATAGCAAGTACAATGGTATTTGAGGCAAGCTTTTTGTATTTATTCAATTTTCTCTATCACCTCTCTTTGCGGTGGAATAAGTGAATAGTCGAAAAAAATTTGTCAGACCGTTATCTCAATCTGATTGCCCTCAATACCGATTATACAGCTCTCATAATAACCGTCACCCGTTACTCTAGGACCGCTTATTACCTCATAGCCGTCCGCTCTCAGCTGCTTGGTCAGCTCATCTACTCTTTCTCTGCTTCCGACCGAAAATGCAATATGAATATACCCCGTTCTTTGTAGCTCCTTAACGGAATCGGATATATCGGGCTTATTCATTATTTCCAGCCTTGCTCCGTCGTCAAAGCTTAGAAAATAAGAACAAAAATTTGTTTTTATATTTTGATATTTATTGTTTGCCGTCGCATTGAAATATTTTATAAAAAATTCCTTCGTCAACTCCAAATCATTAACATACATTGCCAAATGCTCTATTTTCATAGCCTGTAATTCCTTTACGCCGATCAATTCTGCTCTGAAATCTGTTCTTCGGCAACAGGCGTATACCTGACAATATCCGCCGAATTCAAATCCTCTCTGTTCATATCCACCGCCGTGATCTGATGATTGTTATAACAGGTATAGTAATAAATACCCTTGTCCGCATTACAGCAGCAGGTGTAAATGGTTATTTCACACTTGCCGTCATCTAAAACACAGCAGCCTCTTTGCTGATCCACCGAGTTCAGAATGTGGAAAAACTGACTAACGCTTTCCTTTTCGCTTTCTCCCGATACGGAGTTCATTTTCACAAAAGCCACCCTTACAAATCGGGACTGTGATGACAGATCTCCGGGAAGTCCCATAGCTCCAAGACCTCTGCTGTACCTTTCAAGCTCCAATCCATTTGCAAATGTATTTTCGGGAGATTTTGGAGTAAGGTGCATATAGTTGTTGAGGTTAAAAAGCTGTTTGTCAAAGGGCGGATTGTTTGTAAGCACGCCTACGGGATTGTCGTAAACCTTCAGACCTTCTGCCACCGATTCAACGGTAATTGCGGAGTTTTTGTCCGCAATTATCCAATGAAGCTGTGCCAAGGGCAGCTTGTCACTGAAAGGTCTGTTTGTGAGATTTATTTTCTCAAGCAAGGTTCTAGCCTCGTCAACGGTTGTACACTTGCTCAATATCCAAGGAATGAACTCGTACTGGGCTATGTTGTCCTTGCCTTCTTTGCTGTCAAAATAAACCGCATTGCCCACAAAGTTAAGTCCCGCCATACCAAGACCCTTTTCGTTGACCGCCTCATAATACAGGGGACAACCCTCCGCAACATGAGCCATACCTATCATTGCGTAGTGGGAGGATATTTCTCCCTTTTCACTGAAATTAAAAGGATAATTCCGAGGTGTTATTACTATTTCGTCGCCGTAGGAAAATTCGTAGTCTAAGGTTCTTCCGAAATAAAAATCCTTTGTTTTATAGGTTGCCGCAGTACACATATTTTTCCCTTTCTATCAAGTCAGATCATAAACAGCCACGATCTCATCACCGCTCATCTGACCGTTTTCCGAAAAACCAAATTTTTTGTAAATATTCTGTGCATGTTGGTTGTCCTTTTCGTAGCTGAGCCATAAGCAATCGGCTTTTCCCGCAGGATATGTCTTAACATATTCAATGGCTTTTTGCAGAATAGGCGTAGAGTAGCCCTTTCCCTGATACTCTTTATCTATCATAAGTCGCCACAAAATATAATTTCCCTCCGCCACGGGAGGTTCATCGGGATCCGATAGTTTTCCGTAACCTATCATTATAAATCCAATGGGAGTTGTGCCGTCATATATCCCAAAGGGCTGAACATAATAACCGTCCTTTGAACAGGCATAAGCCTCCGCCAAGCTGAAAGTATTGGAGGCTACAAATTTTTCCTGATGTTCAAAAACCCCTAAACCACAGATCTCGCCCACATTGGAAAGGGTTATCTCTCTGAAAAGAATATTCATTATTATATTATTACCTCAAAATCAACTTATTTTCTTAAATCTTCAAAAAAACTTGTGAGCAGTTCCCCGCACTCCTTTTCCAAAATCCTGCTCCTTACCAAAGGCTTATGGTTAAAGGGAAGCTCAAAAAGGTTCACAACAGAGCTGCAAGCGCCGCCCTTATCGTCAAAAGCACCGTAAACAAGCCTTTTGAGCCTTGAATTTATAATAGCCCCCGCGCACATCGGACAGGGTTCCAAGGTAACGTAAATGGTGCAGTCGGTGAGCCGCCAGTTGCCAAGATGCCTTGCAGCCGATTCTATCGCCAATATTTCCGCGTGAGCTGTGGGAGAGTTGTCACATTCACGGCGGTTATATCCTTCGCCTATTATGTTGCCGTCTTTGTCGACAACAACTGCTCCAACGGGAGTTTCGCCAATTTCATAAGCCTTTTTCGCCAGCTCTATGGCTTTCAGCATCATTTCTTCATCAAACAGCATTTGTTGCTCCCCCAATTATCCCTCTCTAACTTATAAATTATACTATATAAAGGGAAAAATTTCAAGAGTTTAATAGCGAGGTTTGCAATTTGTGAAAAGCAACAAAAATAATTGACATTTACTCGGAAAAGTGGTATAATTTACAAAAGAATGTACATCTGCACATAAACCTGCAGATCGGTATAAATACAGTAAAACGGAGCTTTATATGAATAATTGCCGCAATAAAATGATTGAAATGATGCTCAGGCAGGATACTTACATATATTTTCACATTGATTTTGTCAATAACCAATGGCATCTTGAAAACAATCCCCTTTTCCCCGATTTTATAATGTCGGAGTCGGAAAATCCCATTGAAAATCTGCTGAAAAATGACAGACTTTTCGGAGAGGACAGAGAAAAGCTCAGATTTCTGCTTAATAAGCTTAAGGACGAGGGTTCTTTTTCCAAAAACGATGAATACATTAAATTTCAGTTCAGACTTATGGGCGAAAAACAAGACGTTGATTGGTACGAGATGCGTATTTATCCCTTTTTTGACAGCAGCGGCAAAACCGTTGATTCGCTGAACGGATCCTTTATGAAAATGAATGAGCGGGAGATCAAAAACCGCAATATAATCAATTTCTATACCAACGACAAAAATCCCGCAATATTTGCCGACATTATGGCAAAGCGGATAAAGGAAGATATTGACCACAAATACGCGGTTATTCAGTTTGACGTTATCGGCTTTAAATTCATCAACGATAAATACGGAGAGACCATTGGCAACGAAATACTGCACCATATCAACGATATACTTGACCTGTACTGCTCCGAGGAGCAGATCTATTCAAGGCTCAGTGCAGACGTATTTATGGTTGTGATACCTTACAAGGAAATGTCCGATATATACAGCTTTATAAGAGGTCTTGAAGCAGGTATGATCGGCTATAAGGATATTAGATACAGCTTCGCCTTCGGAGTTTTTCTCGTTGAGGACAGAAATATGCCCACCCGTCTTATGGGCGACAGTGCGGGGCTTGCAAGAGCCTCTATCAAGGGAAACGCTCTCGAAAACATCGGCTTTTACAATAACGAATTCAAGGCAAATCTCCGCAGTAAAAGATCCATTGAGGAAAGAATGAAAGCGGCTCTGAACAATAATGAATTTGTTATGTTTTTACAGCCCAAATACAGCATTTCCGACAGCGCCGTAATCGGAGCGGAAGCGTTGGTAAGGTGGATAGATCCCGAGGAAGGCATTATTCCCCCCGATAAGTTTATACCCGTATTTGAGAAAAACGGCTTTATCATTAAAATAGATGAATATATATGGGAATGTGCCTGCAAACATATCAGGAAATGGATAGACAGCGGCATAAAGCCTGTTCCCATATCCGTAAACGTGTCAAGAGTACATCTGACAGATTCAAAATTTGTGGATTTTCTCAACGAATTGGTAGAAAAATACGATATACCAAAAAATTTATTGGAATTGGAAATCACCGAAAGCGCCGACAATATAAATGCCAACTCCATGATAAAGCTGGCAAAGGTGAAGGGCTTCCGTCTGCTAATGGACGATTTCGGATCGGGCTACTCATCGCTGAACACCCTTAAAAGCACTCCCTTTGACGTGCTTAAAATCGACCGCAGCTTTTTCTCCACCTCCATGGAATCTCAAAGAGGTCAAAAAATTATCTCTCACACAATTTCAATGTCCAAGGATATTGGACTTGATCTGATAGCGGAGGGAGTAGAAACCAAGGAACAAGCCGATTTTCTCTACGATTGCGGCTGTTACACCGCACAGGGCTTTTTATATTCAAGACCCGTACCTGAGGATATGTTCGATAAGCTTATGAAAAGCAATACTGCCGAATAAGCTTCAAATAAAAATGCCGCATAATTCACAAAATGAATTTTTGCGGCATTTTTAAAGAAATGTATGGTATTTGATCGGTATTCAGCTGTTGTTTTCGGGAGAAGCATATTTTTCTTTCACTAAATCGGGCATATCGTTGTACTGAACCTCTTCCCAAGCCACTACCCCTTGAACAGGACGAACGGTAAGCTTTAAATAAGCCTCGTTTCTTAATTCCTTGTTGGCTCCGAAGGTGAATTCTTTTTCCCTGCCCTTTTCATCATAACAGGTCAGGGTGTACAAATATCTCATTCCGCCTGTAAAATCAATTACTCCGCCCTGTCCCGCTTTTTCGTTTTCCGTCATTTTGGTTTGGTCAATTTGGGTGTAGTAATATGTATCCTTTCCGTTAAAGAGAAACCATGCTCCGAGAGATAAAACGGAAATTATTGATACAGCAACAATAATGATTATTGTAAGATTCTTTTTCATGTTCAGCTGCTCCTTATATTTTTTGTTATTAAGCGGCACAAGCACAAGAGATCTCTTCTCCCCTGTCTTCGGTTATATAGCCGCATTTCACCATTTGCTTTAAAACCTGTTCCATGCGCTGCTGCGCCAGCTCGGGATTTACGTCAAGGGAATATACGGAAGGGGCGTTTGGTATTCCAGCCAGCATAATGCACTGATAATCGTTCATATCCTGTGGTTGGGTCTCAAAATAACCCTCACAGGCTTCTTTGACGCTGTAATATCCGCTGCCGAAATATATACCGTTAACATAAAGCTCCAAAATTTCGTCCTTCTCGTAATTTCTTTCTATGTCAAATGCCATAAACAGCTCGGCAACCTTGCGGATAAAACTTTTTTCCTGTGTAAAATACATATTTTTGGCAAGCTGTTGAGTTATCGTGCTGCCTCCCTCTGCAAGGCTGAGGGTAATTAAATCGTTCCAAGCTGCTCTTGCAGTAGCTATTATATCAACACCGCAATGCTCATAAAACCTGTGATCCTCCACGGCAATAATTGCATTTAAATAGGTTTGCGGCAGCTCGGTTATATGTGTAAAGCTTTCCTTCGCCCTGATTTCCTCCATAGCAGCGCTGAGAGGCTTTTCGTCAAGAGCATTGCGGTACATCTTATAGCCTATTGCGGTTATTACCGTAATTATTGTAAAAGCAAGCATTCCTATTCCAAGTAAAAAATATTTAAGCATTTTCTTCATCTGACCCACCCACTGTTTCCTTCCGTTTATTCAAGATATAATCTTTTATGAGTACAATTATACAAGATGTAACCCAAAGACATAACCGCAGCAAATACTATTAAAGCCGTAATAGATAACGCTGAAATAATTTTGTTTTTCATCATGTCACCTCCCCGTTTCTTACAATATCATTTTATCAGATACGATAAGGTTTTAACATTTATTGCGGTGACATTTTGCGGTTTGCATATTACAATTTTGTAATACGATTTTTTAACGGTGATAATATGAAATACAGAAATAAGCTTTTCTCCCATAAAGGCCCTTACGATCTGAAAACAACCGATAAGCTGTTCAAAAAAGCGGTTTTTGAAAACTGCCGATATCAGTATAAAAACTGTAAGGAATACAGAAAAATACTTGACGGTATGAGATTTGATCCGGAACAGTTCAATGCCGATAAGCTGCCCGATGATATTCTTGAAAAAATACCCTTGCTCCCTACCATGCTTTTTAAAAGAGTTAAGATGTTTTCGATGCCCAAATACAAAATTCCCATTAAAGCTACTTCATCAGGCACAAGCGGAAAAAATGTCAGCGAAATAGGCTTTGATTTTGGTTCGCTTATCTGCGGATTAAAAATGGTGCTTAAAGTGGGCGGAGAGAGAAAGGTATTCTCTTTGACACCTTGTCACTATGTGATTATGGGCTATCAGCCCCACAGGAGCAACAAAACCGCTGTCACCAAAACAGCTTTTGGTGCCACCCTTTTTACTCCCTGCTTAAGCCGAACTTATATTTTAAAATATAAAAACGGAAAATACCTTCCCGATTTTGACGGAATTATCCAAAGGCTTAAGGTCTTGGAAAAATCCTCCTTTCCATGCAGATTTATGGGTTTTCCCGCCTATACCTTTTTTCTTCTTAAAATAATGCAGGAAAAAGGGCTAAAAATAAAGCTTCCTAATGGTTCAAAAATTCTGCTGGGCGGCGGCTGGAAACAGTTTTATGCGGAACAGCCCGATAAGGGGGAGTTTTACAGACTGTCAAAGGAAGTGTTGGGCATTTCCGAGGAAAATATCATAGAGTTTTTCGGAGCGGTGGAACACCCCGTTTTGTACTGCGACTGCAAAAATCACCATTTCCATATACCAATATACAGCCGTGTAATGATAAGAGATGTTGATACCCTAAAGCCCCTTGAATACGGGGAGACGGGCTTGGTCAATCTCATTACGCCAATGGTAAAGGCAACTCCTGTTTTAAGCGTTGTTACCGATGATTTGGGGATACTGCATAAAGGGGAGAAATGCGGCTGCGGCAATACGGCTCCCTACTTGGAAATAGTTGGCAGAGTTGCTCCCGACAGCATAAAAACCTGTGCAGCGGGCGCAGCGGAAGTGCTTAAAAACATTATGTAAAATAAGCCAAGTCAGAGTTATGTAAAAACCTTTCAGAAAGGATAGTATAAAGTGATAATTGCTTTCGGAAAAAAGTTTCCCTCCGGTGAACAGGATAAAATACTGACCCAAATGGAGGGCAGAATAAATCGGACATTAACCGGCAAACCCCTTGATATACAAAAAGTTATCCATGCCATAAACGCTTTGGGAAAAGAAATAAAGTCGGGTATCTATGACGAAAAAATAAAAAAGTTGCCTATTGATAATCCCATGCAGTATAAAGATACGGCTGTAAATATGCTGAACAAAGACGCTCTTGAAACAAAGCTGAAAACCGAGCTGGGCGAATTGTCGTTACAGAATGGCAACACCAAAATAATGCCGTTAGGAGTGATTTTTCATATCGCTGCGGGAAATATGGAGGGTCTGCCCGCTTATTGTATGGCAGAGGGCTTGCTCACGGGAAATATCAATATTTTAAAGCTGCCCCAAGCGGACAACGATCTATCCGTTGAAATTATCGAAAGGCTTATTTCTATTGAGCCTGATTTAGCTGATTATATCTATGTTTTTGACACTCCCTCGTCGGATATTCGCGGTATGGAAAAAATGGCGGCTTTAGCGGACGGAATTTCCGTGTGGGGCGGTGATGAAGCAATTTCAGCAGTAAGACGATTGGCTCCTCCCACAGCAAAGCTGATAGAGTGGGGGCACAAGCTGGGCTTTGTTTATATTTCGGGAAAGTATGAGAACAGCGATTTGAAAGATATTGCTTTGCACATAGCCGTTACAAAACAGCTGCTGTGCAGTTCCTGTCAGGTGATCTATCTTGACACCGAGGATATGGAGGAACTATATACATTTGGAAAAAGATTTCTGCCGATATTAGAGCAGGCAGTTGATGTTCACACTTCAAGCTCAATAGGAACAAGAGCGAATATAACGCTCCGCAGCTATACGGATATGCTGGAGGGCTTTATTTCGGGAAATAACAGCCCTGATATGCTTAAGGGAAAAGGCTGTTCCGTCAGAATATGCAGCGACAGCGGTCTTGAACTTTCGCCTATGTTGTGCAATGTTCTTGTGAAAAGGCTTCTGAGAAAAAATATTGTGCCTGTTTTGCGTAAAAGCAAGGGTTATCTCCAAACAGCAGGTCTGATCTGCTCCGATGAGGATAAAAGCGAGCTTTGCAGAATTTTTTCACAATGCGGAGTTACCAAAATTGCCAAGCCGAAGGAAATGTCCGAGACGCATATCAGCGAGGGTCATGACGGAGAGTATGCACTCAGAAGATACACAAAAATAGTCAATGAATTTCTTTAAAGGCAGCATAATATGAAAATCAACAAAAATAAAGTTATAATGTATTTTTTAGGCTTGTTTATTATAGCTGTCGGCGCTTCCCTTTCGGTAAAATCGGATTTAGGGGTATCGCCTGTTACCACTATTCCCTACACAGTTACATACATCTGGGAAATTGATATGGGAATTACCACTTTTTTGTTCCATTTGCTTTTAGTCTTTATTGAATTTTTACTGCTACGGAAAAGCTTCAAGCTGGAAAACCTTTTGCAGACTGTTGTGGGAGTAGTTTTCGGCTTGTTTACATCTCTGTGCAACTACCTTGTTTTTATGATACCCTTTCCAGATACTATGTTTGCAAGGATAATTCTTTTGGCTTTAAGCATTGTGGCAGTGGCTCTGGGACTGTTTTTCTATGTTCCTGCGGAAATTATGCCTATGGCAGTGGAGGGACTGATGCTGGTTATTTCCGAGGTAACAAGAATCAAGTTTTCAACTGTCAAAATAGCTCTTGATATAGCTTTTTCGCTGATCTCCCTTATTGTATGTCTTGTTGCTGTTCACAATATGGGAAGTGTGGGGGTGGGTACTGTCGTTTCCGCCATAACTACGGGACTTGTTTTAAAGGTGCTGACAAGGATGTTTGGAAAGAAACGAGATGCACTTTTAATTGAAAAATCAAAAGCGACAGGCTTTTAATCGGGGATCAGTATAAACAAAAAAATATATAAAAAACGCTGACAGAATGCGTTCTCTATCAGCGGTTTATTTTTACTTTATTCCGAAAATCCTTTCAGTATTGTTCTTGGCGTTTTCGATAAGAGTATCTTCATCAACACCCATATACTTCGCCAAATCTCTTGCTACATAGCAAACATTCCACGGGACATTGGTTCTGTCCAGATTGGGAACGTTTTTGGGGGTAAGGTAGGGAGCGTCCGTTTCTATCATCACTCGATCAAGAGGTATCAGTTTAACTGCCTCCCTTAACTCCTTCCCTCTCCTGTCATCGCATATCCAGCCTGTTATACCGATGTTGAAGCCCATATCAAGATATTTTTTCAGCGTGTCCTTATCGCCTGTGAAGCAATGCACCACAGACTTACTGCAAATATCGGCATGATTTTTGAACCGCTTTATAAAATCGGCGGCAGCGCTCCTTTCGTGCAAAAACAGCGGCATACTCAGCTTTTCAGCCAGCACAATATGCTTTTCAAGGCAGCGTATCTGATTTTCCTTTGTGGAAAACATACGGTCGTAATCCAGTCCGCACTCGCCTATTGCCACTATTTTTTCATTTTCGGAGGCTATTCTTTCAATAAGGTCGAAATCCTCCTTTTTGGCGGAATCCGCATTATGAGGGTGTATTCCCGCCGTACCGTATACGAGGTGGTTTTTTGTAAAATCGTTTATTCTGATGTTTTCTTTCATATCCGTGCCTGTTAAAATACAGGCAACGCCTTTCTTTTCCGCATCGTCAATTATCCTTTCGGGATCTGGAAACTGACGGCAGAATAGGTTTAGTCCTATGTCGTAGTATTTTATGTTCATTTGTCTTTATATTACCTCATCTTATAAACTATGACAGTTTTTCCTGACACAGTCTGCACACTTTATCCAAATAATTAAACCAGGTCGCACCTGTTCCGTCTTTGGGAAAATCCTTTACATAAACGTCACCCAAGCACTTAACGTGAAAAAGTATATTCGTTGAAAGTTCATATTTCATCTTTTGTCTTTGGAAATCGGTCAAAGGAGGATTTTTCAGCTGTGAGATAATATTTCCTATTTGATCGTAATAGCCGCTGTGACCTTTAAGCCAATTTTGCAGTTCGGTCAATGCTGCAATAACCTCTTCATAGTTTTCCATATATACCTCTATTCAAGCCAGCTGTTTTCCCCGCCCTCTGCAACGCACCTATAAATTCCGCAATACTTAAGCTCCTCCGCAATAAATCCAACTGCCGAGCCGTATACTCCAAGCTCTTCCTTCATAGCAACAAGCTTGGAATAAATCTCCCTCAAGATTTCATCTGTTTCCTTTTGAAGTATATCTTCGGCTATATTGTCACTGAAATTCGTCAAGGCTATTACCGAATTCATTCTTTCAACGATATTGCCGAAAACGGCTTTCTGTTCTGAATTTAAATGCGGTTCAAGCTTCTGATACTCGCCTTTAATATAAAACAGCAGAATGTTTTCCTTAAAAGCGGCGTCTCCGTGTTTTCTGCTTTTCACCTTAGCGGGAAGACTGTTTTTTTCCTCCTCAAAGGAAGCAATAATCTCCTCGGACAAACTTCTGAAATATTCTGCGGTTTCCAGCAGCTGTTCCTTAATGTCCGCAATTCCGTCAAACAAGGATCTGTCCGAAGGATTGCGAAGAACATCTATATCCGCTGAAAAGGCTATGATGTCAAGACGGAAAACGAAGTCCTCCAAAAGCTCATCGGTTATCTTTTCAAGAGGAGAATAGGATATTTCCTTTTCAATAGCTTCTATTTCGTCCTTGATGTAATTATAGCAGTTATAGGGGGATCCCGAAAGAGCGTTTATGACTTCCCTGCTCTTTTGGGCAGCTTTATTCAGTTTATCTCTTGCGGTATTTCTTATATCGTCAAAAATCAGTTTTGTCTGTTCATTAAACAGCTCCACGATTTTCGCTGACTTTATTACAGCGTTGTGAGTAAGAGCGGAAACTTTATCTCTTTTGGGAGCTAAGGCGGGACGGTGCTCGGGCATTGCCCTTGATACCGTCAATCCTGTCTGAAAGTTTATCAGATTAAGCCGAATAACTGTGTCCTCTACGGTTTTTATGAGTATAAACCTTGCGGTTATCTCATCGGGACGTTTTTCGTCGGCAGTGATACGCTCCAGCACCTGTGACAGCGTATACGCCAAAGCGTCGGTTTTGGCGGCGATATAATCCCAGAACTCTGAATAAAAGCGGACGGTATCGAGGTCGGTATTTCTGTTTTTCCTAAGATATTCGGCAGTTTCCTTTGACTGGACTATCAGCCTGTTTAGCTCACAAATAACCTCATCGGCAGTTTTTGAATACAGCATAGCACTTTTCTCCTTTAAATAAACGTTTTTGGGGAATCCGACCGAATGACGGTGCTTTCTGTATTCCTTGGGAGTAATGCCCATATACGCTTTAAAGCATCTTGAAAATCCTTCATGTGAATCGTATCCGTATTTTAAAGCAATATCAAGTATGCTGTCGTTGGTATTGATCAGATCATTTGCAGCCAAGGCAAGCCTGCGCCTTGTTACATACCGCATAACACTGTCGCCCACCGCTTCCTTGAATATTCGCTGATAATGATACTTTGAAAAGTGTATGCTTTCGGCAAGCATTTCCACCGTCAGCTTTTCACGGATATTTTCTTCAATTATCGCAAGAGATTTGAATACAGTGTTTTCCTTATCCATTTCGTTCACCCCTCTTGCTTATATTTTACATCAAAGCAAGGGGTTTTTCTTGATAAAAAGTGCTGTATTTTATAATTTACTCGGTTACCTTAATATGCAGATCGTTAAGCTGTGCCTCGTCAACCGCAGCGGGACACTCGGACATAAGCTCACTGCCGTCCTTAACCTTGGGGAATGCGGTAACATCACGGAGACTGTCCACACCCAAAAGCTGCATGGTAAGACGGTCAAGACCGATACCCATACCGCCGTGAGGGGGCGCACCGTACTTGTAGGCATTTACAAGGAAACCGAATTTTGCTTCTATCTCCTCGTCGGTAAGTCCCAGAGCCTCAAACATCTTCTGCTGTAGTTCAAAATCGGTTATTCTTATAGAACCGCTGCAAAGCTCAACGCCGTTCAGCACAAGGTCGTAAGCCTTGGCAAAAACCTTTTCGGGAGCGGAATCGAGATACTGCAAACATTCATCATTGGGCATGGTGAATGGGTGGTGCATGGCGTCCCAATGTCCTGTTTCGTCGTTATATTCAAAGAATGGGAAATCGGTTATCCACAAGAACTTGAACTCGTTTTTGGGAATGATGTCAAGCCTTTTAGCCAGCTTAAGGCGCAATGCTCCCAAGGTAGGCAGAACTACCCTGTTCTTGTCGGCAACGATAAAGGCAACGTCGCCCTTTTCACAGCCTAATTTCTCCATGATCTTTTCAAGCTCGCCTTCAGCCATAAACTTGCCGAAGGAACAGTTGGGAGCGTCGTCAACCCAGCGGATATAAGCAAGACCCTTAGCGCCGATACCTTTTACAAATTCGGTTTCCTTGTCTATTTCCTTGCGGGTAAGAACGGAGGCTGCGTTTTTAGCAACGATTCCTCTTACGCTGCCGCTGTTTTTAACTGCTTCGGAAAATACGGAAAAACCGCTGTCCTTAACGATTTCGCTCAGATCCTTAATAGTCATGTCAAAGCGGATATCGGGCTTGTCGGAACCGTACATATCCATAGCGTCGTTGTACTTCAATCTTAACAAAGGAGTGGGATAGTCAATATCCATAATATCCTTCATTATTCTTTTTACAAAGCCCTCGCCGATCTCAAGAACGTCGTCCACGTCAACAAAGCTCATTTCCATATCTATCTGTGTGAATTCGGGCTGTCTGTCGGCACGAAGATCCTCGTCACGGAAGCATCTTGCCAATTGGATATAGCGGTCAAAGCCCGAGATCATCAAAAGCTGCTTGTAAATCTGCGGAGATTGGGGCAGAGCGTAAAACTTTCCGGGATTAACTCTTGAAGGTACAAGATAGTCTCTTGCTCCCTCGGGGGTAGACTTCATCATCATGGGAGTTTCAAGCTCGATAAAGCCGTTTTCGTAAAAATAATCCCTTGCAGTCTTTGCGATTTTTGAACGCATAATAAGATTTTGCTGCAGTTTTCCTCTGCGCAGATCAAGATAGCGGTATTTGAGCCTTAATTCTTCGTTGACATTGGAAATATCAGTAATTTCAAAGGGAGGTGTCTGCGCCTTAGCGAGTATTCTCAGCTCGTTTACCAGAATTTCCACATTTCCTGTTTTTATTTCGGTATTCACGCTTTCACGGTTTCTCAAAAGTCCCTTTGCCATAAGCACAAATTCACTTCTTACGGTTTTCGCCTTGTCAAAAACCTCCCGGGCTGTGGTATCGTCAAATACAAGTTGAACAATTCCCGTTCTGTCACGCAAATCTATAAATATGAGGCTGCCCTTATCTCTTATGCGCTGCACAAAGCCGCCTACCGTTACTTCATTTCCTACACCTTCGACCTCCCCGCAGTAATGTGTGCGGTGAAGTCCTGTCATTAAGTCTGCCATTTTTTGTTCCTTTCTGTTTATGAATTTTTAAAGTATATCACAAAAGACTATCTTTTCAGAGACTTCCAATCAAATAAATAATAGTAGCTTAAAATTCCGTATTCCACAAGCAAAGGATCTTGTGTCAAATCGTATTCGGAAGAATAATTGTTTTGGTTGTCTATCATGAAATTATTGCTTATAATAGGATATTTTTCATAAAGCTCCATTAAAAAATTATCAAATTTTGTAACAGACATCTGAGCTTTTTCTTTCATAATAACCGAAAGATAATTTAAGCTTATATAATCAATATATTCTGTTTCTGTATCAAAATTTGTCCATATCAAAAACGGAGTGGAATAATAAGCCAAGTCATGATCCCTGTTGTTTTCAAAGCTCTTTTCGTAAGTATCTATTAAATTCGGTCGGTGGTCTCCGAAAAATACAATAACAGTATCCTCATCAGCGTTTGAAAAATATTCTATGATTTTTTTCAAAGCCTCGTCTGACTTTTTTATCAAGGATAAATACAAATCAACCTCACCGGACCCGGTTCCCGATTTTATATCTGAGATAAATCCGGTGTCTTCGTCAGTATATCCGCCATGATTTTGCATAGTAATTATAAATTCTGCGAGACGTTCATCCTCCGATTTGTTTTCATACAAATCTATGACCTTATCATAAGTTGTTTCATCGCCTATAAATCCTCTGATAAGTTCAACCCCTTCATATTCAACAGGCTCATTTCTCTCTCCGTATTCTTCGCTGTACGAGTCCTGTGCCGAAAAGGAAAGACCGTCGTAAAACTTATCAAACCCCAAAAAAGGATATAAGTACGACCGCTTATAATTTGACGCAATAAACGGATGAATATAATCCTTCCGATACAGAGAAGAGTCCAAATCACCAATCATCGTGTGAATATTATGATTGATATATTGCAAATAAGGAAAAGAGTTCTTTGGCATATTTGCCATAGAAATTCCTGTTAAAAACTCAAATTCCGCATTGCAGGTAATTCCTCCATAACCGTTTACAACCACATTTCCCTTTGTGACATTTTTGTCAAGGGAATTATAAAAAGACATATTCTCCTCATTAAGCTCAATATCCGAAATATCCCGCAAATCACTGAAGGATTCATTCATAATTATGATAATGTTTGGGTTTCTTAAACCGTCTGACTCATTGTAACGGCTTAAAATGTCCTCTGCTTCTTTTGAGGAATATCCATCCGGTGCTGAGAGAGAACTCTCTTTGATCTGCATAAGAAGCTTATAAACCGTACCAGTATAATTAAGAGCATCCTGATTGCCCCAATGGCGCAAGGTGGATTTTTGTTCAATGGTTTGATAAACATTGTAAATTGAGAAAAATAAAATATACAATAGCAAAGCAAAAAACAAAACATGTAAGAAATCAGCGTTATGCTTTATTTTTTTTAAATCCTGATGCAAATTTTCCTTAAAAAAACTTAAAATTGACCTTGCACTTACAAATTTGAATTTAAACGGAAAAACAACAGATGCAATGCAAAAAAATACCGTCACAATAATTGATAAAAAATACTCTTCCTTTAGGCTGACCGAATAGTTGGAAGACACGGACAGGGCTGTATCAATGGCAAAAATATCGGAAAGATTGACCCCTACTCCGCGCAGTGTCAAAACAATGTCGTCAAGCAAATACAAAAACAATGTCGCAACCGAGGTAAAAATAATTGAAACATAGGATCTTCTGAAAATTAAAAACAAAATTAAATATGGGATAATAATAATTTGAACATTTGAAAGGAGATAATGGTTATATACGTGAGAAATCAACAATATATCTGCTAAGGGGAAAATAAAAAACAGAACAAGCCCTATTCTGTTTTTCAATTTATCCGAAAATGAACCTATAACTCCGCTGATTTTATATGAAACAACCAGTCCTATTAAAATTATAAATCCGCAGACAGAAACAGTGCTGATATTGTATTTTATCTTATTTGTTATATTAAGAATAATCAACAAAATAATCAGTACGGATACTGTTATAACAAATGTAATGTTAAAAGTTTTTCTCGATTTTTTACCGATATCTTCCTTTGTTTTTGTAAAAGTTTTCACTGTTATTCCCTCGTTCAATAAGGTTATTCAATATCTATCAAGATAGAATTAACAGCTCCCGCAAATTTATCACCGATAGAAACAACAGATTTTTCACCCGTTTTCATATTTTTAAGCTGTGCGCTGCCCTCTTTTATCTCATTTTCTCCGATAACCATACTGAATTTTGCTCCGATCTTGTCCGCATACTTCATCTGCGCCTTTAAGCTTCTGCCCACTACATCGCACTCTGCCCAGAAACCGAATTCACGCAGCTGTCTTACAAGAGTAAGAGCGTAACGGGAGGATTCTGCATCGGTTCCCGCAATGAACAGATCGCATTCTTTGGGCTGCTCGTATTCTGCATTCTGAGCGTCCATTACCATTAAAATGCGCTCGATTCCCATTGCAAAGCCAAGACCCGCCGTTAGTTTTCCGCCTATCTCCTCCACCAAGCCGTTATATCTTCCGCCTCCGCAGACCACCCCCTGTGCACCGCAATTATCTGCCGCAAACTCAAAAACCGTGTTGGTGTAATAGTCAAGACCTCTTACAATACGCGGATTTACGGTATATTTCACTCTCATATCGTCAAGAGCCTTTTTCACGCCGTCAAAATGCTTATTGCAGTCGTCGCAGAGATATTCTAAAATAATTGGCGCTTTTTCCGCAAAGCTGTGGCAAATCTCGCTTTTGCAGTCCAAAAGGCGCATTGGGTTCTTTTCAAGACGTTCCTTGCAGGTGTCACAAAGCTGATCGGTGTACTGTTCATAATACTCCTTTAATGCCTTCTGATATTTCGCACGGCACGTCGGACAGCCTATGCTGTTGATTTCAAGTCTTATGTTTTCCAGCTTTAAAAACTTAAAGATATCCTCTACCATACAGATAGCTTCCGCATCGCTTAAGGGAGAGTTTGCGCCGAATATCTCCACGCCGAATTGGTTGAATTCACGCAATCTGCCGCTTTGAGGTGCTTCGTATCTGAAACATCTGGTAAAATAGTAAAGCTTTAAGGGCAGTGCCTCGTTCAGAAGACCGTTTTCAAGAGCAGCTCTTACCGCTCCCGCTGTGCCTTCGGGCTTTAAGGTGATACTTCTTCCCTTTTTGTCGTTAAAGGTGTACATTTCCTTTTGCACAACATCGGTAGTGCCGCCTACCCCGCGCTGAAAAAGTTCAGTATGTTCAAAGGTGGGGGTTCTTATTTCCTTGCAGCCGTAAGCTTCTGCGATCTGTGCTGCAATTTTCTCCACGGTGTGCCACTTGTATATTTCGGAGGGGAGCTTGTCCAAAGTCCCTCTGGGTGCTTTTGTTATAATGTCCATTGTGTCTTTCCTTTCTTTTATTTGATGAAAAAAATATCCTTTTTATTGATTTTTTTCAGATTGTTTCTTCCATATAAGCCACTTTTTGTCCAAAACCGTACAATGTTCTTTTGTTATAATTGTTTCACAGGGAAAATCCTTACATTCTCCGCAAAAGGACAGTTTTTTTGACAGCACACAGTCCAATGTGTAACAATCCCCATCTTTATGCTCCTTAACACAGCCCTCACAGCCGCCTCTGATAAAAGTGGGACAGGAGCCGCAATAAAAACCGCATTTGCCTATAACGCTCTCATCTATCATTTTTCATTACTCCACAGATTTTTAACCTATATCACATTGAAAACCTTTTTTCAATAATATACCCCGCAGCCTTTTTCGGCAACGGGGCGGTATTCCCTTTGAAAATAAATCCCAAACAAAAACAAATCAATCCTTGACGATTTCGCGCCAGTCAAGATCTCCTCTTTCAAGAGCGTGAATCAAAGCTTCCGCAGTGGCTATATTTGTAGCCACGGGAATATTGTAAACATCGCAAAGTCTTAACAAATGCGTTTCGTTAGGCTCACGGTGATTGATGTTGATAGGATCTCTAAAAAATATTAAAATATCAATTTCATTGCAGGAAATACGTGCCGATATCTGCTGATCTCCACCCTGTGATCCGCTTAAAAACCGTTGAATGCGAAGTCCTGTCGCTTCCGCAACAAGCTTTCCCGTAGTTCCCGTAGCGCACAGATCGTGTCGGCTGAGAATTCCACAGTATGCAATACAGAACTGTACCATCAGTTCCTTTTTGGAATCGTGCGCTATTAAAGCAATGTTCATATTGTGCCCTCCCTTTTAGAGATTCTTCTGAAATGTAAGTAGTGTTGTTAGTGTGAACGAAATATCCCGCATCTTAGAACATAAATTCAGCACTTTTCATAATTATAGCATATTTCAGAGAAAAATAAAAGGGTTATGCAGGGTCAAAATAAAATTTTGTTACATTTATTGTCTTTTTGTGAATTCGCTTTAGTTATATTTCACAAAGCAACTGTCAATTTGCATATTTAAAATAGTAATTCTTTGACAAAAACGTCACCTGATAGGAGTTTTGTCGATATCCGTCCACCTTTTCCAAGGAGAGATAACATTTCCTTCACTGTCCATATCGGGTTCGTAGCAATCGTAAAAATAGGCGTCAATAATATTTCTAACCATCATTTTTGCGTAATTCGCCTTGCTCAGCGATACCGCAAAGGCTATCTGGGGATCATCTGCGGGATAATAGCCAATCACCATAGAAGCGAAGTATTTATCCTCAGAATCCTGCTGAGGTGAGCCTGTTTTCAATGCGGCAGAATGAGGAAGATAATCAAAGATATTTCCGTTCCAGTTACAGCCCCGACACACCTTGATCATTCCATCTCTTATGGTTTCAAAGGCGTTTGTTCCTTTGTCATCTATCTGCTCAACTATGGTAGGTTCTGTTTTGGAAATCATTTCGGAATAGTCGTAGTTCCAGACGGAATCAACAAGATAGGGCTTTAACCGTGTACCATCGTTAGCAAGAGTTAATGCCTGCACCGCAAGATGAAGGGGAGTAACCTGCGTAACGCTCTGTCCGATTCCCGCCTGCAAAACCTGTCCTGCGTCCCACGGCTGGTCAGTCATAGTTTCATAGTTGTCCACGGTGGTCATCTGTCCCGACGCACTGTGTATCTCTATGCCCAAATTTGTTCCGAAACCGAATTTATCTGCATAGGCTGAAAGGGTGTCGATGCCCATTCTTCGAGCAAGGTCATAAAAAAAGATATTGCAGGAAACATACAGCGCATCAGACACATTAAGCCCGCCGTGATACTCTAAGCATTTTGGCTGATAATCCGAATAGTAGGTATATATCTTAGTACATACCGTGGAAGAGCTACTGTCGATAAGTCCTTCAGAAAGCCCTGCGGTAGCATTTATGGTTTTGAAGGTAGAGCCCGGGCGGAACAAACCGTCTGTGGCAATATTGTACATGGACATTCCGTCTTTTCCGTTGGATACTCCGAGAGGATCCTTTTCGTATTCAAGAAGGTCGTAGGTTGGATAACTTGCCATTCCCAAAACGCCCCCTGTCTTGACGTCAAGAACAACTACTGCACCCTCGTCACAGTCACGACCGTTTTCTGCAGCCGCATATTCGCCTTCTTCGGAGCCGTCCTCCAAACTGCCGCCGTAATAGTGGAGCCAATTTATATGATTATATAATATCTTTTGCAGTTCCTCCTGAAATTTTGAATCAATAGTCATTTTTATGCTGTTTCCGGGTTTGACAGCCTCGGTGACGGTATCGGAAACAACCTCGCCCTTGGTGCTGCGGATTATGGTTCTTATGCCGTCGGTACCCTTTAATATGGATTCCATACCATATTCAAGACCCGTTTTTCCGATAACGTCATTGCGGGTGTATATGGTGTTTCCGCTGGCGTCCAAGGTAGCCTGATACTCATTTTCGCTTATGGCTCCGATAGTTCCCAAAACGTGAGGGGCGATATTTCCCTTTATATAAATTCTTACGGGCTCCTGAGAAATTTCTACACCCTGTAAGATAAAGCCTTTTTCTTTAAGCTTCAATACTGTGTCAATAGAAATGTCATCTGCAAAAACAAAACGGTTGTCAGAGGAAAAATCCTTCTGTACCATTTCATAACGCACTCCCGCAATCAGGCGCACCATTCTGCGGTCATATTTTTCGGTATCAATACCGTATCTTTCAGCCATGGCTTTTATACAGTTTTCCTCGCTGGAGTCAACATTAAGCTTGATATTCTGCTTGAACTTATCAAGCTCGTCTTCATCTGCATCGGCGTTAAAGGTGAAAGGTTCATTGGCGGAAATAGGCACGCTGTCGTTCCATTCTTCGTGGTTATCCTCAAGAATGGAAATAACCTGTGCTATTATGTCGTTCTGCTTATCCGACGGAAAAAACGCTTTTTGAACAATAACCTTATATACACTTTTATTGGATATAAGCACATTTCCCTGTGAATCGGCGATCTGTCCCCTTGCGGCGGATATCGACTGCTGTCCCTCCAGAAACTTTTCGTTTTGCGAAGCATAATAGTCGCCGTCAACTATCTGAATTTTCATCAGCTGAACTGCCGCCAAAAAAGCAAAGATAAATGTAAAAATCACCAAAATAATACTTCTGATAATTGAACCTATTTTCATTTATGATCCTTTCCAAGTAACTCTATTTTGTTTTCTCCCGTTCCTCTCTCTTATCGACTATCTCTTCCATTGCCTCGTTTAAATCAATATTTTCTTCAAGTCCAAGCTTTCTTGAAATAAACTTTATAAGCAGATAAATGGGCAGTGCGGTTATAACAGTGGCTATAAATGAAGGAAGCAGAATTTTTGTTATTATTATCTCTCTTCCGACAGTATTCCATATTGCGAAATTAAAAAGATAATACATCACAAAGGAAAACAATGCGCTTGCTGCCGTAAATATAATGTGATTTAAAAAATTGACCTTAATTAAATTGCGCGAAAACAAAGAAGTGAGAAAACAGCATGGCATAAGCCAAACTGCATAAAAGCCAAATAGTGTTCCTACGGAAATATCAAGCATAAAACCGCAGAAAATTCCAAAAATTGAGGAAGCGAATTCCTGCTCTCTCATAGATACGGCAATAGCCAAAGAGATAATAAAATATGGCTGCCACAATTCAAAAATACCGCAGCTCATTATTGAATAAAGAATTATCAAAGCAAGAAAATAAAAAAACCACTTAAAAAACACTTTGGTTTTCATTTTTCTTGTGTATGCAACTGCCGAATTTATCTTATACCGCATTTGTTAAAATCCTTTTAGCTTATATGTGTCAATTTTCGCCTTTCCCCTCAAAATCAATAAGGATAAAGACCTCCGAAACGGTGAAAACATCTACCGCAGGCTCTATCAAGATGTGGACGGAAAGACCGTCGTCGCCGTTAACAATCTCTTTTACAGTACCGAGTATCAGATTTTCGGGAAAGAAAGAGCTGCCCGAAGTGATAATCAGCTCGCCCTCTTTTATTCCGCTGTCCTTGCCTGCATAGTTCATTACGCACAAGCCCTCTGCGGAATGTACAATATCGTTTTCGATAACGCCCAGAGAGGAAGACTCGCTGCCCGATACGCCTACGTTCACATCGGGAGAAATAACGGTGGAAACAATGGAATAATGTTCCGATACCTCAACGACAATTCCCGCCAAACCAAGCTTGGTAAATACGGGATCGTAAAGGGAAACTCCGTCCTTGGAACCTCTGTTTACGGTAAAGCCTCCCGTTACGTCGGATGCGTTTCTGGCAATTACCGAACATGGCGGACTCCATTTAAAGTCCTTACGGTTTTCGGATATCTTCAGCATTTCCTTTAGCTGATTGTTTTCCTTTTCAAGCTTCTCTTTTTCAAGAACATCACCGTAGACAGCCGCCAGCTGTTCCTTAAGTATTTCGTTTTCTCTCTTATACTTGTCCGCATTGGCAAATTTGTCGATAGTGTCCTCCATCCAATCCGAAACAATAGTTGACAAATGAACAAATGGAGCGGAAACGGTTTCGAGAATTGCCTTGGGCAAAGAGGACGCTCCCGCCGAAATAGCCACATATATAAGGAAACCCAGCAAAAGAGCGAATATGCAAACTAAAATCTTGAATTTTAATGTGTGAAAAAACTCTTTCATACATACTCCCGTAAATAAAAAATCAAAAGGCGGTAAAACTACTCACCAATAAACTCTTGAAAAGCTGCTCTCTTATGAAAGCGGCACACTGCGCCATAATGCCAAAGCATAAATACTAAAAGCGTTATCAGGCAAAATATGCACAAAATTTTCAATATTTATCGGAGCAATACCGCCCTCAAATATAAAAATCAATAATAGGTTTTTTCGTCGTCGTCCAATACGTCAACAAGCTTGTCTATATTTTCAAGCACTGCACCTGTTCCATCCGCTACGCAGTCGAGAGGACGTTCCGCAATTTTTACGGGCATACCCGTTTCATGATTGATCAACAAATCAAGACCCTTAAGCAGCGCTCCTCCGCCTGCCAGCATAATTCCCTGATCAATAATATCCGCCGCCAGCTCGGGAGGAGTTTTTTCAAGGGTGATCTTAATTGCCTCAATAACATTGCTTAAAGGCTCGGAAAGCGCTGAACGGATCTCCTCGCTTGTAACGGTTATGTTTTCGGGCAAGCCGTTCATGAGGTTTCTGCCCTTGATGTCCATAACAGGCTCGTTATCGGCATAGGGATACGCCGAACCGATGCCTATCTTGATATTTTCAGCGGTTCTTTCACCGATAAGCAGATTATACTTTTTCTTGATATAGTTAATGATAGAGGAATCAAATTCGTCTCCCGCAACTCTTACAGAGCGTGAGGTTACAATACCGCCGAGAGAAATAACAGCTACCTCGCTGGTACCTCCGCCGATGTCAACTATCATACTGCCTGTGGGCTCCGCAACAGGAAGTCCCGCGCCTATTGCCGCCGCCATAGGCTCTTCTATAATGGAAACTCTTTTTGCGCCGGCATTCTGAGTGGCTTCCTTTACCGCACGGCGCTCAACGGCAG
Source organism: uncultured Ruminiclostridium sp. (assembly GCA_964636555.1). Lineage (GTDB taxonomy): Bacteria > Bacillota > Clostridia > Oscillospirales > Ruminococcaceae > Ruminiclostridium_E. The sequence continues at coordinate 285,584 of CAZWRZ010000001.1, read as the reverse complement.
TAACGCCCGAGGGAATACATATGATAACTCTTGCCTTGGTGAAGGCTCTGCCTTTAAGTGCTTTTTTGATAAACTCCTGAAGCATACTTGTGGTAATGTCAAAATCCGCAATAACACCGTCCTTTAAGGGTCTTACCGCTTTTATAGAACCCGGGGTACGTCCGATAACGTCCTTTGCCTCCTGACCCACATAACGAACTCTGTCATATTTTACATCGACCGCAACTACGCTGGGCTCTCTTATAATTATGCCCTTTCCTCTCATGTAAACTAATGTGTTGGCAGTTCCAAGGTCGATTCCTATATCCTTTGTAAACATTTTTCCTCCTGATTGACTGAAAGTCAATAATACTTTATTGTCTGATAACTTTAATTATTATATCACGATTTTGTTATCTATACAACCATTATTTGAGAAAATTTTCGTCATTTTTCTGAAATTTTTTGGAAATATTTACCAATTAGCTTTCATTTTCCCGTTGAACCGAAGCCGCCTTCCCCTCTTTCGGTGGAGGAAAGCTCATCGGAAAATTCATAAACGGGATTTTCAACAGGCATAATAACAAGCTGTGCTATTCTGTCGCCGCTTTTGACAGTAAAGTCCTTATCGCCGTGATTTATCAGCGGTACGCACAATTCCCCTCTGTAATCGCTGTCAATAACTCCGACACTGTTGGGAAGAGTTATCCCGAATTTTGAACCTAAGGAGCTGCGTGGGAACACAAAGCCACAATAACCCATTGGAATTTCAACAGCTATTCCGATAGGTATCATTTTTATCTTTCCTGTTTCTATCGTTATATCGTCCTCTGTACAAGCGAAAAGATCCGCTCCGGCGCTCCCTTCCGTGGCACGAAACGGAAGCTTTGCACCTTTTCTTAAAAGCTTGGTTTTAATTGTCATTCCACACCTCTGTAATACAATCCTCTTGTAAAGCCCTCGGACGGCTTTTTCTCCTTTATAAAATCCTCTGTAACGGAAACTATGTCCTTTTCATCGGTAAATTTCAGTACAAAGAAATCCGCCGTTGGGAAATCCTCTCTCTTATCAGCTATGGTAAGAATATCGGGATTGAGAAGCTCAACGGTATTTGAACAAAGAGTTTTCAGCCTTTTTCCCTGCCTGTCGGTAAGATATTTTCCGCAGCTTTTGCCGTTGTTACAGGGCTTCCCGTCTTTTATGGGACATCTTCTCGTTACCATTAGGGGAAGCCTGCCGTAACCGATGACGCCGAATGGAACAGGACATTTCAAGGATTTTATTTTAGCCGCTGTAAGTTCACAGGAAACTATTATGTCCTCTGCGCCCTGTTCCGCAAAAAAATCTGCTGACAAGCTGTTTGCGATATTCAGCCTCATTCCTCCGTGAAGAGTCATTTCCGCTTTTTGAATAAGAGAAATATGCCCCACGGCATGAGCAAGGGCGTGGCTGAATCCCAGCTCATTCAATTCTTTCAGCCTTTCTAAGGTTTTTTCTTCACAGTCTCCCAAAAAAATATTGGGAACAACAATGATTTTTTCTTTATTGACAATGTCTTTATCCAACAGCCTCTCATGAGCGTAAATATATTCAAATTTATCGGAACTCAAAGCCTTTTCAAGCTGTTTTTTGTCGGCAATTTCCGCTCTCAATTTCTTCATAGCTTATTTCCTGTATTGTAAAAATAAAAAGCTGTTTCAAAATTACAATCTTGAAGCAGCTTTATATTTTGTTGATTATTAGTCGCTTACATAAGGAACAAGCGCTACCTGTCTTGCTCTTTTAATAGCAGTGGTAAGCTCTCTCTGGTGATAAGCGCAGCAGCCTGTTACACGGCGGGGCAGGATCTTGGAACGCTCGGTCATGTATTTTTTCAGCTTAGCTACGTCCTTGTAATCGATAAATTCAGCTCTGTCTACACAGAATTGACAAACCTTTTTTCTTGCACGCTTAACGGGGCGTACGGTTTTGTCATTGTTTACATCATGCTTTTCAGCCATTGTAGTTTCCTCCTTGTACATTAAACTTAAAACGGATAATCGTCATCAGAACCTGTTTCAATAAAATCACTTGTGCTTCCCGATGAAACAGCGGCAGGAGCGTTATTTTCCGGAAGTGCAGAAGGTGCGGGAGGTGGAGTGGGCGCATTGCTGCCGTATCCGCCGTAGCCGCCTGAAGCTTTGGGTTCTCCTGTGAAGTGAGCGGTATTGACTACAAGCTCAACCACATTCTGAGTGCTTCCGTTCTTGTCCACATACTGTCTTGTCTGAAGCTCCCCTTCAACCAAGATCATTCTGCCTTTGGAAAAATACTTGGAAATAAACTCTGCGGTGCTTCTCCAAGCGACTATGTTAAAAAAGTCTGCTTTTCTTTCTTCACCCTTTGCCTGATATGCACGATCAACCGCAAGGCGGAAGGATAATACGCTGACACCGCTCTGAATAGTTTTCAACTCTAAGTCGTTACAGATACGACCCATTAAAACTGCCTTATTATACATCTCGAAAGCCTCCCGATTTCTTATTTTCCAATTACTACCATAGAGCGGAGAACGCCGTCAGTGATGCTGACAATACGCTCAAACTCTGCGGGGAAATCGGTCTTGCTGGTGAAATTGTAAACTACATAGTAACCGTCGCTCTCGTAGTTTATGGGATAAGCTAACTTTCTCTTTCCCCATTCATCAACATTTACAAGCTCACCGTTTGCCTTGATAAGATCGGTAAACTTTGTGTTAAGGTTCTGAACCTGTTCCTCTCCGTTTTTAACAGAGAAAACAACCATTGCCTCGTACTTTTCGCCGAGTTTTGCCATAATATATACCTCCTTTTAGACTTATGGCCCGCACTTTCTGTGCGAGCAAGGATAAATTGAGTGTTGCTCAATCTTGTTAATTATATCAACTTAATCCAAAATTGTCAAGCTATTTTTAAAATTTTTTCATTTTTTTGAATTACTCCACTATAAAAACGCTAAAAAATGCTTCTTCCGAAAATCAGGCACAACACAGGATATATTATCGGCTGGTGCAGCACGTATATCCAGATCGAATGCCGACCTGCCGCCGCAAAAAACGGAATGTGGGTCTTGTAGAAAAATTTAGGTGCATGCCCTTCCTTGACATAAACCCCGTAAAATGCTCCCGCAATAAATAAAAACAGCCAAGGGAACAGCGGAAAATAGTCAAGAGTGGTAAAGCCGTTTCCCGGAAATCCCAGCGGAAACAATACGCTTGTGGAATACAGTATATCTGGCATTTTTGTGCGGAAAAATCCGTATATACCCGTATATCCCGTTTTAAAATTAAATGTAAAAACAAATATAAGAATATTTATGGCAATTCCCACAAAAGCGGGTATTTTCTCAAAGAAGGGCTGACGCAAACCGTAAAGCATCATACAAATGCCCAAGCAGTGCAATATGCCGAACATGTCGGGAGATGAAGGAGAGATGAAGGCAGTTACAAAAGTGATTATCATACCGATGAAAAAACACTGCACTCCCCTTTTTACATTATTTCTGGAATAATTGCAGACAATGCCCGAAATGGAGATAAAAATCCCTACAAAAACATCTCTGATAACGTCAAACCAGCTCTCAAAAAATATAGGCACATCAACGTTAAACACAAATTTCAGATCCACCATTAAATGATAGACCACCATGCAAATTATGGCAAAGCCTCTCAGCTCGTCCAAAAAGCCTACTCTGTTCTTTGTTTCCATTTATCTCACTTCTCTTATTATTTTATTACCTTGCCCGATGTTCTGATATTGGTCTTTTTTCTTACCTCTTCCTCAACACCGCCGCGGTCGGTGAAAATTCTCTCTTCGCCGTCCTCTCCCTCCTCGTCTGGAAGTTCGGGGTTTTTCAGTCCCTGTGCTTCATAGAAGGGATTGATTATATATTTTTGGATAACGGGATAGCTGTTGAATGCAATGAGGAAAAACATCCAGCCAAAAGGCAGAACGGGAAGCACAAATACCGAATAAGGGAAGAAAAGAATGATTGCGGAAAAGAATGCTCCCCATACTATAAAGCTGATGATATTTCCCTTTATTCCCATTACCACAAGCAATAACGCATTTTTGATGATCTTTCCCAAAGGAAGAGTAAGGCTGACTATCTCAAAGTAAATATAAAAATGCGCCATTAAAAAATATGCGGCAATAGCAATAGATATAAATATCATTGCGTAAGTTTTTGCAGACGGGTCGTTATCGAGAGCCTCTGCGTAAAAAAACAGTCCGTAGGTAAACGTTGACAGAAAGAGAACATCAAAAATGCCAATAGGAAGCGCCTGTTTGAAGTTATTCTTAAATGCCGTTTTATACTCGTCCATCATAAATATAGGCTTTTCAAGAACGTATTTTCTCACGATCTGTGAAGAAGCGGCAGTGGCAGGACCGAACAAAAATATTACAGGAAGTCCCAGCAAAAGAAAATAAGCATTCTCCGTCTGCGCAGATAACAGCAATCCTGCAATGAGAAAGGCGATTCCGCTTGTTATAACATACACTAAGTTTAATGTGATAAGATTCCAGAATTTGCGGGCAAACAGCTCCCAAAATCTGAAAAATGGTTTCTTTTTCGGTCCGTTTTTGGCAACTCCCTTGCCCGATTCGCTGTAATTATAAAAAAGTCCCAAAGCTTTCCTACTTTCCGCACATAAGCTATTTTATTATTTTTATTATTCTATCATATTTTTGATAATAATACAATAAAAAAATAAATCAGTATCAGGTGTCAGGACGAATACTGTCCCAATCTGTAGTATAGTTGGCGTTCGTGAGCCAATTCAAAGCATAGTGCCATTCATAAACTATTTCGCCGTCAATAACGGTCATTTCCTTTTCATGGATACGGGCGTCAACGCAAGCCCAATCATAGCGCAAAATCAGATCCTGCATATCGAGAATTTCTTCCTTGGATCTCAGATTGGATTTCTCCAACAGACTGATAAAATCATTTTTCCAAAGGATCTCGCCTATTTCTCCCGCATCGCATATTTTGTTCGGTTCGCCCAAATCCCACAAGCCCAATGCCCACAAAAGCACTGCACAGCACTCATACCGCCAGCCAAACTTCGGGTGCAGATCGGGATGCTTTAAAGGTGCGCTTGTATATTCCTTTTCGGCTTTTGAGAAATACTGCGAAACCAGATAAGCCTTATCCAGATCCTTTAACATTCCCACAGTCATTACCTTTGCTTTATCGGGTTCATAATTGCAAGCCTCGGAGCATACCGCGGCGGCAAAAATGCAGGCAAGTCTGTGAATTACTTCCTCCTTTGAAGGAATAACACATTCCGATTCATAAACAGAAGCCTTTAAAGTCTCCATAACGGGAAGACCCATGGATTTGCACTTTTCAATAGAACGCATGCGGCGGTCTATGTCTGCCTGCTCCTCGGGAATGTCCTTATCCATAAAGGTGCTTTCCCCAACAGGAGTATATTCGGTAAAATCGGTCTTGCCGTCTGCGGATATAAGCAGCTTTTTGTCATAGCGGAACAGATACATATTGGGGTGCAGCACAAAGCCCTCAAGCTTAACTGCCAGCAAATACACACTGACAATCAAAAATTCGGTGCGCTCCTTGTTGTCGTCAATCGTAAACTCTATCCCTATAACGGAGTTGAAATAAACCATCTGCTGCACAAGAGCTTTTTTCAGCTCCTCATCGGCTACGGGAGCATTCAAAAAGAAACCTTCCATAGAGGTGATATGACTTCCCAGCTGGATCCTGTTCATAAAGTGCAGAGTGAATTTTGAATTGTCCTGCAATACAAATTCCACACCGTCCTCAATAGGATTTTGGGCGATCACGGTATTCCCGAGAATTTCATTCATAATGCCGGGAATATCCTCATAGCCCTTGTGATTGGCGTAGACAGTCAGAACGGCGTGCTGTTCCTGAGGTTTTTTCTCTTTCTTTTTAAAAAGTCCCATATTAAGCTCCTTTTTTATTTATTTGCCAATTCATAAGCCCTGTTGGTACAAGCCTTACAAGCGTTATTTACGGTTTCCTCCAGCTTGCCCTCATACAGCTTGTCAAGTCCCGCAAGAGTCGTGCCGCCGGGAGAGCTTACCTGTTTTATAAGCTGATCCGCCGTCATTCCGCTGTCGGTGAGCATTTTTGCGCTTCCGATCAGGGACTGTGCAAAAAGCTCCAATGCCGCTTTTTCGTCAATGCCCGTTTCCTTTGCGTAGTCGATAAACGCTTTGGCGTAAAGGTAGATAAACGCAGGAGAACTGCCGTTTATGCAGATTATCTCTTTCATTTTGTCCATTGGTATTTCTTTTACAATTCCGCAGCTTTCCATAACAGACTTGGCAAATTCAAATTCGCTGTCGCTTATGGCGTTGTCACGGGCAATGGCGCTTGCTCCAAGTCCCAGCATTGCCGGAGTGTTGGGCATAACTATAGCGGTTTTTACGGCGGAGTCGGTGTGTTCTTTGATAAACTCTGAGGAAATACCCGCGCATATGCTTATGAAAATATGGTTTTCGGTAACGGTTGGTTTTAAGGCGGTAAGAGCGTCCGCTAATACCTGCGGCTTTACCGCCAGAAGGATATAGCTGCACTTTCTGCCAAGCTCCTGTTCGCTTTCGCAGGGCTTGACCCCGTATTCCGAAAGGGCATTGAGTTTTTCGACGTCTTTGTCATAGGCGTAAAGGCTGACCTCATAATCACCCAATCTGCCGTTATTCTTTGAAACAGCTTTAAAAATTCCTTTAATTATTGCGCTGCCCATATTTCCCGTGCCCAAAAAACCTAAATTTATCATGTGTCTTGTCCTTTCAAATTTATCAGAGCTTTCTGAATATATCCAATGTGTGACATGAAATTCCCACAAGATCTTCCCTTTCGCATATTGAAAAATGGTATCTCATATACGCTTCAAATGTTTGGTCGTCCATGACCTCCAAGGTTCTTTGCATATCGGGATAGCATGACACCATGTCCGTTCCCACAAAGGCGATCCTCTCCGTGTTAAATCCCGACATAAGCTTATCTATTTCAGATTTTGTGTGCATTACGAAAAGTTCTTCGGGTGTTGATGTCAGCTTAAAGGTGACAGGGTCGATAAGAGGCTTATAATGCTCTTCGTTTATGTGATTTTTTAAAAAGCAAAACTGTATTACAACGAAATCGTTCATGCAGTAAGCCGCGAAAACTATCCCGCCCTTTTTGGTGATTCGGATAGCCTCGGACAGAGCCTTTTTCTCGTCCTCCTCAGTGTAAAGATGATATAAGGGTCCCAAAATCAGAGTTATATCGTATTTATCCGATTCTATAAACGACAGGTCGCAGGCATTCCCCTCGGTTATTGTGACCTTTTCTCCGGGCGTTGTGTTTTCCTTAAATCTTTCAATATTTGAAGGCACAAGCTCCACTGCGTCAACCTCATATCCCTTTTTGGCAAAATAGTGCGAGTATCTTCCAGTAGCCGCACCGATTTCTATAATTTTTGCGCCCTCAAATAGATGCTTTTCCACATATTTTACTGTGGTGAGAAATTCGGGCTGTCCGTGACGGGAAAGCAGTCTTCCGTCCTCATCATAATTATTGTAATGATTTATAATATACTCGTTTGACATTTTCTACACCTCTCTTTTATCTTGGGGGCGATATAGGATTCTTATAAAATCTGCGTCTTTTGTGTCCATATCGCCTAAAAACATCCGCTGATGTTCGGGAACGGCTTCATACGTTTTGCGCAGATTTTCCCTTGCCCAATCGGTAGGATCGCATAAATAAAGATAATGAGCGTGGCGGCAGCGGTCGATTGCGTCCTTCTCCCCAGCCAATTCCAATGCCAGCTCCCTGATTTCCTTTATCTTTTCCGAAGGCTTGCAGCAATAGCTGTCCTCGGATAAAACAAGCTCTCCGAGGTCTTTGATAATAACGGTTTCTTCTCCCTTTGGAGAAACGGCAAGGGTGCCGCTTTTGATAAGAGATTCTATTTCCTCCAAGCTGTACTCTTTATCCCCCGTTATATCCAGCTGAACGGTTTTATCGGAAAAAACGGTCAATGTGGTAATATACAGCTGTCCTTTATCATCACGGTAATAAATATAGCTGCTTTTGCCCTCAATCATGGTATAGCCAATCTGACCTTTTATTTTAAAGGGTACAGCGGTGGGGAAAAATGCTACTCTTGCCTTTTGCCACTTGTCCCTTTCTCTTTGGGTAGTCTGATATATATTCGCCATTTCGGGATTTATGCTGCGGACAGTGTCCTTGATGTAACGGTCAAAGCTTTCATTATCATACTGCCAATCTGCGCTTATCACCTTATAATCGCCCAATCCGTAAACAGAAAGCTCCTTGCCTTCGGGAATACGGGTGACTACTCTTCCCCTTTTTAAAAAGTTTATAAAACCGTCCAAGTCGCACTTATCCCAGCAGCCTATTGTTCCGTCCTCGTATACGCCCATTTGAATAAGAAAGTAATTGCTGTTGTGGATTATTGCAGGAACAATAACGCCCTCGATTTTCTGTTTTCTGTAAACAACAGCCATAGACTTCCTCCGATTTATTCCATATAAAAATTATCTTGCCCTATTCACCGCGGCAAATCTGCTGTAAGCGATTCTTACGGGAATAAGCACTGCGGGCATTATCACCAAGGCTATTGCAAGACCGACGGCGTTTGTGCCTATTCTTGCCCATATAAGAGTCCAGAAGCCTTCCTCGGTATTGCCGATAAAGCCGCATTTGTACAAAACAAATGTGTTAAGCAGAAGATTGCAGATCATCACTGCGGAAATTCTTGCACCAAAAATTTTTCCGTACTGTGAAAAATATTGCTTTGTATTTTTTGAACGGTCAGGCTTATAGGGCATGAAATCATAAAGGAAAATCCCGTATATAAGCCCCTCTAATGAGGTGACAAGGGCAAGCCAAGGGATAAAAGCTCCCACGGGATTTATAAAATATCCCACCAGATCACAGGCAAAGCCCGATATCAAACCTACCGCGGGTCCGAAAAGCATACCTATTGTGGCAAGCGCCAAGTACGCAAAGTTGATTTTCAGAGCTTCGCCTATTCTTATTGAACAAAATCCGTCCAATACGACGAAAATTGCAATAAACACTCCAACGGTAGTCAAACAGCGTATACTGCGTAGTTCTGAAAGAGAGCGTTTAAAGCTATTGAAAACAGCCATACTTTACCTCCTTTTTCAGCGGTACAAAGCTTTGTACCTACTTGCGCCAATACATAAAAGCGGTAAGTATGACTGTAAATACTTAACCTATTCAATTTTATGCACAGCGAGATGCGAAAACCGAACCGCAAGCCAAAGAACCTTTTTGTTTCGGGCTTTTCGTCCTAACAGCAACTCTCCGTCCGTTAAGCACTTAACGCTCGATTTTCTACTCTGTTTTTTATAATAAATTCTTGTGGAATTATTTTAGAAGCTGATCTCGTCAGCAATTTTGTACAAATCGTACTCAAATGGCTTTTTCATGGAAAGAGCTTCCTGAATATCGTAATCAACGATCTTGTTGCTTTGCAGACCCACAACTCTGTTGCCCTTGCCCTCGGACAAAAGCTGAACGGCGTAATAACCAAGCTCGCTGGCTGCAACTCTGTCACGGATAGTGGGCGAACCGCCTCTCTGAACGTGTCCGAGAATGGTCGCGCGGCTCTCAACGCCTGTGTTTCTCTCAATTTGCTTTGCGATTTCTCCGGAATTGCCTACGCCTTCGGAAACAACAATGATAAAATGATGCTTTCCTGTTTCACGGGTTCTCTTTATTTTTTCGCAAACATCGTCAATGCTCCAAGGAATTTCGGGAACGATTATATAGGTTGCACCGCAGGCAATGCCTGTGTTAACGGCAATGTAACCTGCATTTCTTCCCATAACCTCAACTACCGAGCAGCGGTCGTGAGACTGAGAGGTGTCGCGAAGCTTATCTACCATTTGCATAGCGGTATTCATTGCGGTGTCATAGCCGATAGTGTATTCGCTCATGGAAATATCGTTGTCGATTGTTCCGGGAATGCCTACGCAGGGAATTCCTCTGGCGGAAAGGTCAGCAGCTCCTCTGAAAGAGCCGTCGCCGCCGATTACCACGATTCCCTCGATACCGTGTTCAAGGCAGGTTTTCTTTGCTTTCTGAAGACCCTCTTCAAAGCGAAACTCCTTGCAGCGGGCGGTGTAGAGCTTTGTACCCCCGTGCTGAATAACATCGGATACGCTTCTTACGTCAAGAGGCTTGATATCTCCGTTTATAAGTCCGTTATAACCTCTGTATATTCCCATTACCTCCATACCCTTGGCAATTCCAGCGCGGACAACCGCTCTGATTGCCGCGTTCATTCCGGGAGCATCGCCGCCGCTTGTAAGTACGCCAATCTTATTCATAATTTATTTGTCCTTTCTTATGCTATCGGCAAAGTATACAAAATTCGCCGTTGTTTTTATCATATCTATTTTACTCTTTTTACCCAAAATCGTCAATAGTTTTTTTGATTTTTTTGGTTTATTTTATCATAATATTACCTTTTCCACAAATTTCTTCCAGCTTATTTATCAAATCTTTTGCATTTTTAACGCCGTAAATCCCTTTGGGACGGCAGGTTTTTCTTGTATCCTCAAAGCAAAGCTTGACACCCATTTCCCCTTTCATATTCCATAACAGCCTGTACACCTGTTCAAGTCGGTCGGTTTCCTCAGAGCGGAGCTTGATGTAGAGAGTTTTCCCCTCGTCGCCGTTTTCCGTAACAGGTTCAACGCTGTTAACAATAAGCTTGACGGTTTCCTCGTCCTTGAAGGTATCGCAGGAAATGGATCCGATTATTTTATAAATACTTCCCTCTTTAAGAATTGAACCGTATTTTTCGTAAGCGTCACTGAAAATAATTCCCTCTATGCTGCCGCTTCTGTCCTCAAACTCAGCAAAACACATCTGCTTGCCGTTTTTTTGAAGATGGGGCTTTTTGGATGAAAGCATAGCTACCATGGGCTGTTTTTGTCCGTCCTTAAAGCCGTTTAAGCCCTCCTTGGCGGAAGATATTACAGAATAAACGCTTTTGCTGCCCAAACGGTGAATAAGCCCTTCATAACGGTCAACAGGGTGTCCCGATATATAAAAACCCGCGCTTTCCTTCTCCATTTGCAGCAGCTGGGCGGGTTTAAATTCCTCCACCACGGGAATATTATGATCGTCCTCAGTTTTTGATGGTGCCGACAACCCGAACATATCTATCTGCCCGTCCACATTTGTGCTTCTGTGAGCGGACAGCTGTGAAAGCATTCCCTCATACCGCATAAACATGGAGCGGCGGTTGTGTCCCAGGCTGTCCAAAGCCCCAGATTTTATCAGGGCTTCCACTGCTCTTTTGTTCAGCTCTGTATCGCAAAGCCTTGAACAGAAATCATAAAGGCTTATATATTCTCCTTTTTCCCGCTCCTTAACAATAGCGTTGATAACTCCTCTGCCGAGATTCTTTATAGGCAGAAGACCGAATCTTATTCCCTCTCCGTCTACCGAGAAATCCGCAAAGCTTTTGTTTATGTCGGGAGGCAAAAGCTTTATATTGTGCTTGGACAAATCGTCAATATACTCGTTAAGCTTTCCTACGGAATCCATCACGCTTGTCATAAGTGCTATCATATATTCCTTGTAGTAATGACAGCGCAGATAGGCGGTTTCATAGGCAAGCCGCGCATAGGCAGCCGCATGGCTTTTGTTAAAGGCGTAGGAAGCGAAAGAAGACATTTCGTCAAAGATCTGATTTGCAATTTCCTCGGACACTCCGTTTTTCACAGCTCCGCAGTTGGTGTCGGTGCCGTAAATAAAAGCGCTGCGCTCATTTTCCATTACATCGTGTTTCTTTTTCGCCATAGCTCGGCGAACCAAGTCGGCTCTTCCGTAGGAATATCCGCCAACCTTGCGGCATATCTGCATGACTTGTTCCTGATAAACGATACAGCCGTAGGTCACTTCAAGAATATCCTTTAATATAGGGTGGCGGTAGGTGATTTTTTCAGGGTGGTGGCGGTTTTCTATATAGGTGGGAATGGACTGCATGGGTCCCGGGCGGTAAAGTGAAATTACCGCTATCATATCTTCGATAGAGGTAGGCTTAAGCCTTGACAGCACGGAGGTCATTCCCGAGCTTTCAAACTGAAAAACTCCCGCAGTCTGTCCCGCAGTGAGCATGGCAAAAACACCGCTGTCATCAGACGGGATATTGTTTATATTAAAATTCGGATTGCTTTTACGCACCAGCGTAACACAGTCGTGTATAATGGTAAGGTACCGTAACCCCAAAAAGTCCATTTTCAGCAGTCCCAACTGTTCCAAAAGGGTCATGGTGTATTGGGCTACTATACAGTTGTCGGACTTTTGCACGGGGACAAATTCCGTTACCGCCTTTGGAGCAATAACTATTCCCGCAGCGTGCATGGAAGCGTGGCGGGGCATTCCCTCAACCTTTACGGCGGTGTTTATCAGCTTGGCGATTTCGGGGTCGTTCTTTACGGCTTCCGCCAGATCCTTTTCCTCTTTGAGAGAACGCTCGATAGAAGGGTGCAGACTGAAGGGTATCATTTTGGCAACGCTGTCCACCTTGGAATAGGGCATTCCCATTGCTCTGCCTACATCACGGATTGCTGCCTTTGCCGCCATTGTTCCAAAGGTGATTATCTGGGAAACATGATCCTGTCCGTATTTATCCGCAACATAGTCAATGACCTCCTGACGTCTTGCATAGCAGAAATCTACGTCAAAGTCGGGCATGGTTACTCTTTCGGGGTTCAGAAACCTTTCAAAAAGCAGATTGTATTTCAAAGGGTCTATGCTTGTGATTTTCATAGCATAAGCACAGATGCTGCCCACACCTGAGCCTCTTCCCGGACCTACGGGAATATCCTTGCTGCGGGCAAAACCGATAAAATCCGCCACGATCAGGTAATAATCCACATAGCCCATACCGATTATTATTTCAAGCTCGTATTTTGCTCTTGCTATTGCTTCTTCGGGTACGGGGCTTCCGTATCTTTCCTTCAAGCCCTCCCAGACTGATTTTTTAAAGTACTCGGCGTTGTCCGTTACGCCATCTATGGTGAATTTTGGCAGCTTGATGTTGCCGAATTCTATTTCAACATTGCATCTTTCGGCAATTTTTACGGTATTGTCGGCAGCCTCGGGCTTAAAAAGTGCTCTCATAAGCTCTGCCGGCTTTATATAAAGCTCTTTTGTATTGAAATTAAGAGGATTTTTTTCGTTAATTGTGGTATTGGTGGAAATGGCGGTGAGGATCCTTTGTGTTTCCGCACCGTCTTCGTCTATATAGTGGGCGTCGTTGGTGGCGACAATGGGAATGCCCGTTTCCTCCGACAGCCTGTACAGATAGGGGTTGATCTTTGCCTGACCGTCCAAGCCGTGATCCTGAATTTCTATAAAGTAATTGTCCTTGCCGAATATTTCACGGTAATCCAAAGCCGTCTGTTTTGCCGCCTGATAATCGTCCTGTAACAGCCGTCTTGAAACCTCTCCCGACAGACAGGCGGAAAGGCAAATCAAACCCTCGTGATATTTTTTCAGTGTTTCCCTGTCACAGCGGGGCTTGTTGTAAAATCCGTTTACGCTTGCATCAGATACCAGCTTGACTAAATTTTGGTAGCCCGTGTTGTTTTCACAAAGCAGGATAAGGTGATAGGGCGAGCTGTCTATTTTAGCCTCTTTATCAAATCTGGAGCGGGGAGCAACATATACCTCGCAGCCGATAATTGGCTTTATTCCGTTTTCCTTCATTGTTTTGTAAAACTCTATACAGCCGTACATCACGCCGTGGTCGGTAATTGCGCAGGCGGTCTGTCCAAGCTCTTTGAGCCTGTCTGCCAAATCTTTAAGGCGGCAGGCTCCGTCTAAAAGGCTGTATTCGGTGTGAACGTGAAGATGAACGAAATCCTTCATTTTATGCTCCCCCTTTCCGTGAAATTATCAATTATCATCTAAGCCACAGCGCGCAAAAGCCTAATTAAAACCACCGCCAAAACAGCAAAAGCCAAAAAGCACATTTGAAAAGCTTTTTCAGCCTTGCCTGAAACGATTTCGGAAGGTATTTTGTTTTTTCTCGCCCATAAGCAAAACAATTCAATATTATGGGATGACAGATTGAGAACAGACCAGCCGCAAAGCTTTTTCCCGCTGCGGTCATATACTGCCATTGAACCTTCCGTATTTATTGTGACCTTTTTTATATCCAAAGCGCAGTATGGTTTTTTATTTATATTTATATTCTGTCCTTCAATGGTTATCCTTTTTCCGACATTAAAGGGCTTGTCCAAGCCGTCCATGACAGAATAATCCAACGGAAGGACATTTTCCCCGCAAAGCAGATTTGTCAGCCGCACAATTTTACCGTAACGCATTTTTTCGGCTTGTGACATTAGGTTAGTTTTCATTATTATTGTCGCCTTTTTCTGATTTTTCAAGCTCTACCGCAATTTCTGTAATTTTTTTAAGCCTATGATAAACTCCGCTTCTGCTGATTTGCGGATCCAGCATTTTTCCGATGTCGCTTAAGGATAAATCAATGTTTTCTTTACGTATTTCAGCGATTTTTCTCAGATCCTCCGATAAAAAACCAAGCCCCTTTGTGCTTTCGATGATCTCTATCGCCACCGCCTGTTTTCTGCCGGCTTCAATGGTCTTGTCTATATTTGCGGTTTCGCAGTTCACCGCCCTGTTGACGTTATTGCGCACGCCCTTGTAGATCTTGGCGTTCATAACCTCCATTGAGCTCAGCATTGCGCCGATGTAGGTCAGTATATCCGCTATGGATTCGCTGTCCTTGCTGTAAAGAATATACTTGTCCTTGCGGCAGCTTGTCTTGATCTTCATTCCGCTTTCGGTGATTATTCTGAAAAGCTCCTTGCTCTTTTCCATATCCCCTACGGAAAATTCAAGGTGATAGGATTTATTTGGATCGGTGACAACTCCGCAGGCTAAAAATGCCCCTCTTAAAAAAAGTCCCGTGCTTTCATCTCTGCCGTCTAAATATTTACGGTCAAGCTTTGCATCTTTGCTTTCGGGAAAAGAGTTTCCGAAATCAAAAAGAAAGCCGTAACGACCACGCCTGTTGACAGCGGTAATGACGGTTTTAGCTTCTGTTTTATTTGTTGTAAGGTTTTTTATAAAATTTTTTATGCTTTCGCTTTCGGTGAAAAATTCGTTGTTTTTTAAGCAGTAACAAAATCCGTAAAGCAGAATTTTTTCCTGTTTTTTGGACAATTCTTCACCGCAAAGCTCATTTTTTACTTCAACGGTAAAAGACATAATACTTCACCCTCAGAACCTGTCTTCACAAGGTTCTTAATTTTTCTTTTTGGAAATATCTCTGTGCAGGGTTCTTACCTTGTAGCCCTGTTCCTCTAAATGCTGATAAAGGCGCTGTGCGAATGTCACACTGCGGTGTCTGCCTCCTGTGCAGCCAATAGCTATATTGAGCTGGCTTTTTCCCTCAGCGATATATTGAGGAAGCAGAAAGTCTATCATATCAAACATTTTTGTCTGCATTTCACGGGAAACCTCCCGACTCATAACAAAATCCTGAACGCAGGCGTCAAGTCCCGTAAAATCTCTCAATTCGGGAACATAAAAGGGATTGGGCATACATCTCACATCAAATACAAGATCCGCCTCGGCGGGAATCCCGTGCATAAAGCCAAAGCTGATACAGCTTATCAGAATGGTATCTGAAACATTTTCGATAAAAAGATTGCGGACAGCCTCTCTCAAGTTTGTGGTAGTCATGTGAGTGGTGTCTATGAGATAATCTGCCAGCATTCTTATTGGCGATAATATATCATATTCCGCATCTATGGCTTTATCAATATCTCCCTCTGCCACATCGAGCAAAGGATGTTTCCTTCTTGTTTCCTTGTAGCGCCTTTTTATCTCGTCATGCTCGGTGCTGACAAAAAGCATCTTTACATCAATTCCGCTGTCCTTCAGCTGCTTTATATTATCCTGTAAGTCAAGGAAAAGAGAACCGCCTCTTATATCGGTAACTATGGCGATTTTATCTATATTTGCATACTCCTTGCACATTTCCGCAAACTTGGGAATTAGCTGAGGAGGCATATTATCTATGCAAAAAAAACCTGCGTCCTCCAAAAAATTGACGGTCTGGGATTTTCCCGAACCAGACTGCCCCGTGATGATTACAAATTCCAAAGCTTACACGTCCCTTCCCAACAATATAGATACAAAAAATTACTCCCAAATAATGACCTCGCACTCCAACTCTCTGCCTGAGGTTTCCTTTACTTTTGACTTAACTGAATTGATAACGGAAATCACATCGTCAAAAACCGCATTGCCTTTATTTACAACAAAGCCGCAGTGCTTTTCGCTTACCTGCGCTCCGCCAACGGCAAAGCCCCTCATTCCAGCCGCTTCTATAAGCCTGCCCGCAAAATCTCCCTCGGGGCGCTTGAAAGTGCTCCCTGCGCTGGGATATTCCAAGGGCTGCTTTTCTCTGCGCTTATTCATAAGCTCCTGCATTTTATCGGTTATGGCTTTTTTATCGCCCTTTTGCAGCTTTAAAGTCACATCGGTGATAATATACGGTTTTTCGCTGAAAAAGCTGTGACGGTAGGACAGCTCCATATCCTCTTTATTTATTTGATGCAGCTTTCCGTTTTCGTCGGCATAAGTACAGGATACTATTATATCACGCATTTCTCCGCCGTACGCTCCCGCGTTCATATATACAGCTCCGCCTACACTTCCGGGTATTCCGTAGGCAAATTCAAGCCCTGTCAGTTCCCTTTTTGCAGCTTCACTGCACAGCGATATAAGGGGCAATCCCGCCTGACAAGTCACTTTTTCGCCGTCAAAGCTCATTTCTCCCAAATCGGAGGAAATAAGTATTACGGGACAGTCAATGCCCTTATCGGAAATCAAAAGATTGCTGCCCTTTCCCATAACCTTGTATGAATGATTGTTTTTCTCAAATGCGGACATAAGCTCACAAAGGCATTCTGTGGAATTGGGTTTTGTCAGTAAGGGGCAGCTTCCCCCTATTTTAAAGCTTGTATATTGAGACAAAGCTTGATTTTCCGAATAATCCGCATTATATTTATCGCAAATAGATTTATATATACCGTAATCCAAGCCTTGCCTCCTATTTTTTATTCATGCAGACGGCACAGAAAAGCCGCTCCGATAATTCCAGCACCGTTGCCAAGCTCGCAGATGCCAAGCTTGGGCAAAAGCTTTTCGTCTATGCAGTAGCAATCGCGTGCGATTATTTCTTTTAATGGCTTTACAAGATTGTCGCCTTCCTTGCAAAGACCTCCGCCGATAAGGAGAATTTCGGGCTGAAAAATATTTACCATATTGGTAAGACCGCAGCCCAGATATTCGATAAATTCGTTTATGACCTGTTTAGCTGTGGTATCGTCTGCTCTCATGCCGTCAAAGGCGGTTTTTCCGTCCACATCGTCCAAGGAGCCTGCAATTTCCCACATCTTGCTGTCCTTATGCTCCTCCATAGCCTTTTTGGTAGCGGTGATAAGCGCAGTTGCGCTGGAATAGGCTTCAAAACAGCCTTTTCTTCCACAGGTGCATGGTCTGCCGTTATGCTCAATGACGGTATGACCCAATTCCGCGCCGCAGAAATTGAAGCCCGTGTAGATCTTGCCGTCAATGATTACTCCTCCGCCGACGCCTGTTCCGAGGGTTATTACAACAACATTCTGATAGCCCTTTCCGCCCCCTGCCAGATACTCGCCGTAAGCCGCAGCATTAGCGTCGTTTTCCACATATATTTCTTTTCCCAATTTTTCTTTGAGCATACTGCCCAAATGAGTGTTTCTGAAACCTAAGTTATTGCTGTAAAGCACCTCCCCTGTTTCTCTGTTTGCAGAGCCGGGAGTGCCTATTCCAACAGTATTTATGTCATTAAGGGTAATACCTGCTTTTTTTAAGGCAAGGTCAACAGCCTCGCAGATGCCGTCGGCTATTCCCTCGGCGGGACGGGGAAGATTGGTTTTAACGGACGCGTCAGCCACTATTTCATATTTTTCATTGACAACGCCCACCTTGATATTAGTTCCGCCTAAATCTATGCCTATGTTAAACATTATATTTTTCTCCTGAATTTTTATGAATTATTCCAAACTTATTTGAAGATGTCAATTCCGTTTTTGCGTATAACCATTTGCTTTATTTTTTCCTCGTCGGCGTTCAGCAAAAGCTCTTCGGGGAAGCCAACCTCGGATATTATTTTCAACGCGGGATCAAAATTTCCGATCGTGCTCCAGAAATGGGAGTCGGTGTTGACTACCACAAAGGTTTTCTCCTCTGCGCATACAGCGAGCATTTTTTTGTAAAACTCTCTTTGCTCCGTTCTCCAATCGTCGCGGACGCGGGCAACATTAAGCTCCATTGCCTTCTGATATGTATGGCAGGCTTTGCATACCTCTTTCAGATCATATTCAAAATGAGGATTGTCGGAATGTCCTATGCAGGAAATATGCGGATTTTCAAGGAGCTTTATATAAGAATTTGTTATCTCGGATTTTGAGCCATCGCCCCAATGATAGCTTGCAACTATCCAATCAAGCTTTTTCATCAGATCCTCGTCGATATCGAGACGTCCGTTATTGTCGATGATATCCGCTTCAATTCCTCTGAGAACAAAGGTGTTGTATATCACTCTCGGCAAAGCGTTCATATTGTGATGGTGCCAGACATGGGGGGAATCCTCCATGTGCGGCGCATGATCTGTTATTGCTATCATTTTAAGCCCGTTTTTTTCTCCCTGAACGATATTTTCCGTAAGAGTGGAATAAGCGTGGGCAGAAGCAAGGGTGTGAGTGTGCAAATCGGCTATAAGTTTCATTTTCATACCTTCTTTTATTATAGTTTTATTGCAAAAATCAGGTAATATCGGTTACGATATCTGCGCTTTCCATATTGAGACCCAAGTTGTCCATAAGTTCCTGAGCCGCATTATATCCCATTTTCTTCTGACGGTTGTTCATAGCCGCAACCTCAAGGATAACCGCAAGGTTACGTCCCGGTTTTACCGGTACGGTGATGTATGGCACTTTTACACCCAAAATGGACATATAGTTATTGTCTACTCCCATGCGGTCATAAACCTTTTCGGGATTCCATATCTCCATTTCAACCACCATATCTATTTTTTCGGTTACCTTAACCGCACCGAAACCGAAAAGCTGACGGGCGTTTATGATACCAATTCCTCTGAGCTCGAGGAAGTGGCGGATATTGTCGGGAGAACTTCCCACAAGGGTGATGTTGGAAGTGCGGCGAATTTCCACTGCGTCGTCCGCAACCAAACGGTGTCCTCTCTTTACAAGCTCAATAGCCGTTTCGCTTTTGCCGACTCCGCTGTCGCCCAGGATCAGCACGCCTTCGCCGTATATTTCAATAAGAACGCCGTGACGGGTTATTCTCGGAGCAAGCCGCAGATTTAAAAACGCGATAAGAGCCGCCATAAATTCGGAGGTGCTCGCCTTGCTTCTGAACAAAGGAACCTCGTTTTCCTTAGCAAGTCCCTCTATTTCGGGAAACAGATCCAGATCTCTGGTAACGATAAATGCAGGGGGTTTTTGCGAAAAGAGATTTGCAAAAGCAGATATTCTCTTTTCCTCAGCAAGCTGCTCCATAAATGCAAACTCAGCCTTTCCCGCGATCTGTATGCGGGTGCTGTCAAAATATTCGTAAAAGCCCGCCAGCTGAAGTCCGGGACGGTTTACATCATTATTTTTAATCTTTATGGTTTTTGGATCACAGGGACAATAAATAACTTCAAGCGAATATTCGTTAATAATATCCGAAAGCGGTACATAATATTCCTTTGGCATTGTTTATATATCCTTTCATAACAGTTTTATTGATTTCAGTGATGTTAAGAGTATTTTCAGTCTGTGCTGTTCATATAATCCTGCTGCTCTTTTGTGAGCTTGTCGATCTCAATACCCCAGAATCTAAGCTTTCTCTCGGCAACCTCGTTATCTATCTCCTTGGGTACGTTTATTATCATACTGTCAAGCTTTCCTTTGTGCTGAACAACGTACAGGGCAGATAAAAGCTGTATCGCAAAGCTCATATCCATAATTTCCGCAGGATGTCCGTCACCTGCCGCAAGGTTCACAAGTCTGCCCTCTGCAATAACGTTTATTCTTCTTCCGTCCTCCAAGGTGTAGCACATTATGTTGTTTCGTGCAAGGTGGCTTTCCTTGGCGATCTTTTTAAGACCTGCCACATCAACTTCAACATCAAAGTGTCCTGCATTGCAGCAAATTGCGCCGTCTTTCATTACCCTAAAGCTGTCCTCTGTGATGACCTGATTGCAGCCTGTAACGGTAACAAAGAAGTCGCCCACCTTTGCGGCTTCGGTCATCTTCATTACCTTAAAGCCGTCCATAACCGCTTCCATAGCCTTAATGGGGTCAATTTCGGTTACGATTACGGAAGCACCCAAGCCCTTGGCTCTCATGGCTACGCCCTTTCCGCACCAGCCGTAGCCTGCCACAACTACATTTTTACCCGCAACAATAAGGTTTGTAGTGCGGTTTATGCCGTCCCAGACAGATTGACCCGTGCCGTAGCGGTTGTCGAACAAGTGCTTGCAGTCTGCGTCATTTACAAGAACCATGGGGAATTTCAGCTTTCCTGCGCTGTTCATCGCCTTTAAGCGGTGTATTCCCGTGGTGGTCTCCTCACAGCCGCCGAGAACCTTTTCTATAAGCTGAGGGTACTCGGTATGTATCAAATGCACCAGATCTCCGCCGTCATCTATGATAATATTGGGTTCTGCTTTGATAACGCAGGAAATATGGCGGTGATATTCTTCATCGGTGGCATTATACCATGCAAAAACGTTCAGACCGTCATGAACAAGGGCGGCTGCCACGTCGTCCTGTGTGGAAAGAGGGTTGCTTCCCGTAACATACATTTCTGCTCCGCCTGCGGCAAAAACCTTGCACAGATATGCGGTTTTTGCTTCCAAATGCACCGACAGGGCGATTTTTAAGCCTGTAAAGGGCTTGGACTGTGCAAACTCCTCTTCGTAGCTTCTGAGCAGGGGCATATTGTTTTTTACCCATTGAATTTTTCTTGCTCCGCTTTCCCAAAGGTCAATATCTCTTATTTCACTGTTCATTACAATAATTCCTTCCATTATATTCATTTTTAGTTATATTGTACCACATTTAAGAATAAACTTCAAGATGTATTGTAAATAAAGTTTAAGGTATTGGATTTTTTACAAATTTTTACACTACCACTTTATTTTTTTGAAATATGTGATATAATATATAACATCTGACCGCAAAATCTTAACTAATTCTTTACAAAAGGAAGGTAAAAGCTATGGAAATTACAAAAGATATAGTTTATGTGGGAGTCAACGACCACAATGTAGACCTTTTTGAAGGTCAGTATGTTGTTCCCAACGGAATGGCATACAACTCTTATGTCATTCTTGACAGCAAGACCGCCGTTATGGACACCGTTGACGCTCACTTCACGCATGAGTGGCTGGACAATGTTCAAAACGCACTGAACGGCAGAAAACCTGACTACCTTGTAGTTCAGCACATGGAGCCCGACCATTCCGCCAACATTGCCAATTTCTTAAAGACATACTCAGAGGCAACCGTTGTTTCAAGCGCAAAGGCTTTTGCTATGATGAAGCAGTTTTTCGGAGATGAGTTTGAAGGCAGAAGAATCGTTGTAGAGGAGGGCGATACCCTCAATCTCGGAAAGCATGTTCTCAACTTTGTTGCTGCTCCTATGGTTCACTGGCCCGAAGTAATCGTGACCTATGACAGCTATGACAAGGTTCTGTTCTCCGCTGACGGTTTCGGAAAATTCGGCGCATTGGACGTTGAAGAGGATTGGGCTTGCGAGGCCCGCCGCTACTACATCGGTATTGTGGGAAAATACGGCGCTCAGGTTCAGGCTCTGCTGAAAAAAGCATCGGGCTTGGATATTCAGACTATCTGCCCTCTCCACGGTCCTATTCTGAAGGAAAATTTGGGCTACTATCTCGGTCTTTACAATACATGGTCATCTTATGAGCCTGAAAGCGAAGGCGTTCTGATCGCTTACACCTCTGTTTACGGCCACACAAAGGATGCTGTTGAAAAGCTGGCTGAAAAGCTTCGCGCAAACGGCTGCCCCAAAGTGGTTGTTACCGATCTTGCCCGTGATGATATGGCAGAGGCTGTTGAGGACGCATTCCGCTACAACAAGCTGGTTCTGGCTACCACCACCTATAATGCGGGAATATTCCCCTTTATGAGAGACTTTATTGAACACCTTACCGAAAGAAATTATCAGAACCGCACAGTTGCCTTTATTGAAAACGGTTCATGGGCTCCTCTTGCTGTTAAGGTAATGAAAGGAATGCTGGAGGGCTACAAAAAGCTCACACTTGTTGACCCTGTGGTTACAATCAAGTCCGCATTGAGCGAGGAAAGCAATCAGAAGCTTGACGCACTGGCAGAGGCTCTGAGTACCGACTATCTTGCAAGAAAAGACGAAACTGCCAACAAAAATGACCTGACGGCATTGTTCAACATCGGCTATGGTCTGTATGTTGTTACCTGCAATGACGGCAAAAAGGACAACGGTCTTATCGTAAACACCGTTACACAGGTAACAAATACTCCTAACCGCATTGCTGTAACTATCAACAAGGACAACTACTCACATCACGTTATTATGCAAAGCGGCGTTATGAACATCAACTGCCTGTCACAGGACGCACCCTTCTCTGTTTTCCAGCGTTTCGGCTTCCACAGCGGCAGAAGCGTTGACAAGTTTGAGGGAGAAGAAGTTTTCCGTTCCGACAACGGTCTTGTGTTCCTTTCCAAGCACATTAACTCTTTTATGTCCTTAAAGGTTGAACAGTATGTGGACTTGGGAACACATGGTATGTTCATCTGCTCCGTTACCGAATCGAGAGTTATTTCCAATGTGGAAACAATGACCTACACCTACTACCAGAAAAACGTTAAGCCCAAGCCCGAAACACAGGGTAAGAAAGGCTTTGTCTGCAAGGTCTGCGGTTATGTTTATGAGGGCGACGAGCTGCCCGAGGACTTTATCTGTCCTCTCTGCAAGCACGGAGTTGCTGATTTTGAGCCTATTGAATAAGGCTTGAACGCTGTTCATTTTGCTGAAACGATAACTGAAATAATCAAAACAGTCCTGTGTGATCTAAAATGCAGGACTGTTTTTATATAAGCACTAAACTTTTTACATTTTCTTCCGATATAATAATAAAGTATTATAATTTGAAGGGTGGTATCGCTTTATGATGCACTTAACAGGAGCAGGTTCAAATGTTCGTGCCGGAAGAACTATGGCTGGACTTGACAGAACGAAAAAACAGAATGCCGATTCCAAGGCTCTCCAATTCAATAAAAAACAGGGCGTAGATGAGGAAGAGGACAACGCTGTCAAAAAACTGCAAAGTCAGATAAACACTCTTCGTGACAAGATTCAGGAGCTTTCCGAAAACGAGACTATGGACGCACAAACCAAAGCGGAGCTTATCCAAAGCACAAAGGAGCAGATGAGCGAGCTGAGCCAGCAGTTGAAGCAGCGTCAGTTCGATCTGCAGCAGGAAAAGCTTGAAAAAGAGGAGGAAGCACAAAAGGATTGTATGCTTCCCTCTGCTGATGACGCGGTATCAAAGAATACAGGCAAGTCTAAGTACGACAGCTTTTCAAAGGACGATGAGATAACTCAGATAAATGCTGCGGTGATCTCTGCTTCTAATCAAATGGATATTGCCAAAAAGCAGAAATATTTCTCTACATATAAAGGAAATCAGATAAAGATCCTCGAAAGAGACATTGAACGTGATACAAAGCTTGTTCAAAAGAAGGAGATCGGTGGACACGATAAAAGGACTATCGAAAAGGTGCTTGAAACTAACGCCAACGACACCACGGGAGAAGTGTCCGACAGAATAAGAACCACTCTCGAAAAAGCCCGCGCGGAAAACAATCCCGCATTAAATAAGACAATGGACAAGGTTATGATAGCCGACATAATGGAGCTGAAAAGAGGCTTTGCCATTGAGCAAAAGGAAGACTCCATTGCCGAGCTGAAATCCGAAATCAGCGGATTAAAGAAAATGCAGGCAAATGCTCTGGGTGACGCAAACCGCATTATTAACGGTGCTGATGAGGAAGGCGAGGAAACAGAAGAAACTAAAGAAAAAAAGTTGTTTAATAATGCTGTGGAAAAGGATTCGGAAAAGTCTTAATTACTTTTAATAATTGCTTTTTCAAAACAAGAAAAAAACGCTGTACCGAACATCGTTCAGTACAGCGTTTTCTGTTTGTAATAAGTTAACCGCAGCATTCGCAGTCATCACAATGAACGTTAAGCTTATCTGCCTCTTCGTCCATTCCGTTCTTGCGGTAATAATCGGCAATGGCAGCCTTAACAGCCTGTTCCGCTAAAACCGAGCAGTGAAGCTTAACAGCGGGAAGCCCGTCCAGAGCCTCAACTACCGCCTTATTGGTGAGTTTTAAAGCCTCGCTCAAGGGCTGACCCTTAATCATGTCGGTAGCGATTGAAGATGTGGCAATGGCTGCACCGCAGCCGAAGGTCTTAAACTTTACGTCGGTGATAGTATCATTTTCTATTTTAAGATACATCTTCATTATATCACCGCACTTTGCGTTGCCTACTTCGCCTACTCCGTCGGCGTTTTCTATTTCTCCCACATTGTGGGGATTTGCAAAATGCTCCATTACCTTTTCGCTGTATACCATAATAATTTATCCTCCTTAGCTTGCTTGTTGATCAGCATATAAAATTTTATGAACATTATTATTGTGAACAAATTCAGTTATTGCCCTTGGTTATTCTTTCCCAAAGGGGTGACATTGCTCTCAATTTTGTGATTATTCCGGGAAGAACCTCCAACAGCTTATCAATTTCCTCTTGAGTCGTATACTCGCTCATACTGATGCGGAGGCTTCCGTGAGCGACCTCATGAGTAAGTCCCAATGACAGCAGCACATGAGAGGGGTCAAGGCTTCCCGAAGTGCACGCGGAACCGCTGCTGGCAGCTATTCCCTGTAAGTCAAGCTGTAAAAGGAGAGATTCGCCCTCTACGCCCTCAAAGCTGAAATTGACCGTTGAGGGAATGCAATGCTCTCTGTCGCCGTTGAAGTGAACGCGGTCTATTTTCATTACTGTATCGTATATCTGATCAGCGAACTTTTTATGCTGCTCGTTTACAGCATCCATTGTTTCGTTGGCGGCAGTCATTGCTTCCGCCAAGCCCACAATACCGGCAAGGTTTTCAGTGCCCGCTCTCAGTCCTCTTTCCTGTCCTCCTCCGCTGATTAGAGGATTAAGCTTTATTCCTCTGCGGCAGTAAAGCAAGCCTATTCCTTTTTGCGCATGAAGCTTGTGACCCGATATTGACAGCAGATCTATATTGTCAGCCTGAACGTCAATGTGAATGTGAGGAGCCGCCTGAACTGCGTCGGTGTGGAAATATACGCCTTTTTCACGACATACCGCGCCGATCTCTCTTATAGGCTGAACAGTGCCTATTTCATTATTGGCGTACATAATTGTAACCAAAGCGGTTTTATCGGTAATAGCCGTCTTAACGTCCTCAACCTTAACAACACCGTTGGAGTATACGGGCAGATAAGTCACCTCAAAGCCCTTTTTCTCCAGAGCCTGAAGAGTGTGCAGAACTGCATGGTGTTCAAAGGTGCTTGTGATTATGTGATTTTTGCCCTTTGCCTTCATAGCGTCTGCAACGGAACGGATCGCCCAGTTGTCGCTTTCGCTTCCTCCCGAAGTGAAATATATTTCGGCGGGCTTTGCATTTAAAAGCTCGGCGCATTTTGAACGGGCATTTGTCACCGCAATGGACGCTTCTCTGCCCAAGGTGTATATTGAGCTTGGGTTTCCGTACTGCTCCTTAAGATATGGGAGCATTGCATCAAAAACTCTGTCGCTTATTTTGGTGGTAGCGGCATTGTCAAGATAAATTTTTGTTTTCAGCATTTTTATCCCTTCTTTTAATCAAAGTATACCTAATTGGTACATTTTATTCCTTTGTTATTTTACACCATTTTTTCTGTAAATGCAATAGGTTTGGATTATTTTTTATATTTAGAGAAAAAATTTTTTAGGGGCTGGTTTTTACAGCCCCTTAAAAACTATTCCAATCACAAAAACAAACTATCCCGTAATTTTGTCAAAAAACTCTGTCAAAGCCGCTTCGCTCATATCATCGCCCAAGCCCTTATCTGCCATAGCGGCAATTTCGGGATTTATTGGCAGTTTGCAATATGACTTTATGCCGAACTTTTCCGCAGCCTCGGCAATATGGCTTTCGCCGAAAATGCTGTGTTCTTTTCCGCAGCTGTCACACTTAAAATAGCTCATATTTTCCACGATGCCCAAAATCGGAACATTCATGGCTTTAGCCATATTGACCGCCTTTTCAACTATCATGGAAACAAGCTCCTGAGGGCTTGTGACAACAACAATGCCGTCAACGGGAACCGATTGGAAAACAGTCAAAGGAACATCGCCGGTTCCGGGAGGCATATCTATAAACATATAATCCACATCGCCCCAGATAACGTCTGTCCAGAACTGTTTCACCATTCCGGCAATAACCGGTCCTCTCCAGATAACCGGGTCAGTGGTGTGTTCAAGCAGCAGGTTAAGTGACATAACGCCTATTCCCTTTTGAGATTTTGCGGGAATAATTCCTGTTTCGTCTCCCTGCGCTCTTTCGTTTATTCCGAAGATCTGCGGAATGGAGGGTCCTGTAATATCGGCGTCAAGAATGGCGGTGCTGTGTCCGCTTCTTTTGGACTGCGCTGCCAGCATGGAGGTCACCATACTTTTTCCCACGCCGCCCTTTCCGCTTACAACAGCGATTATTTTCTTGATGTGGCTAAGCTCGTGGGGCTTTTCTCTCAGATCCTCAAGCTGCATTCTCGAGGGACAGCTTTCGCCGCAGGAGGAACAATCATGTGTACATTCGCTCATTTTTAAAATCCTTTCTTTTTAAATAATGGGGTGCTAATTTATGGTTCTCTCATGAAAGTTGGTGATAATTTACTGATTTAAAAAGAATTTCAAAACCGTAAACATTTTAAAATTACTTTAAAAACTGGGTAATTTTAAAATGTTTACTATCCGACCGAGTTTGGAGTTTTTGCTTGAAAAGCTGGACAAAAACTCCAAACTCAGTCGATTTTTGAAATTCGTGCTATCAGAACAGTTGTGCTATTAAGAATCCGCTCTTAGAAATGTGGTACTTTTTATATTCTTTCCATAACAAAGTCACAATTCACCGACCCGTCCTTTTGAGGGACGTTTTCTTCATACAAGATCTTGAAACCGTTTGCTTTATAAGCATTTACAGCGGTTTGGTTGCCGCGGTTTACATTTAAGCGTATGGGCATTCCGCCGATTTCCGACAGATGCTCAAAAACATAGTGGGATAAGTGCTTTCCTCTGTGTTCCTTGAGGAAATAAAGCTTATCCAGATATAAATGATCGCTGTTTATCATATAAGCTATAAAACCGATTCTTTCGCTGTTCAGAAAAACATTTTCATAAATCATACCGTCTTTTTGATAAGCCGAAATATTTTTATAATCAAAATATTTTTCGATAAGCATTTCGGTGTGGGAAGGCTCAACGATATCCTCATAGCATTCCAGCCAGATAGGTGCTGCAAAAGCCTTAAGTCCGCGCAATTCTTCCTCTGTCATTGCTTTAAATGTCACCATTGCGGCAGCCTCCTTTTTGGCTTTTATGAACAAGCTTAATCTTCACCTTAAAATTATAGTACCTTTCAAGTGTTCTGTCAAGTTTCTGCTGTCAGCTCTGTAAAAGTCAATCATACCTTGAGCTTAACTGACCACAGGCAGCATTTATTCCCTCTCCGAATTTTCTTCTGAAAATAGCGTTTACACCATTGTTTCTTAACTGTCGAAAAAACTCGTCTGAGCGTGTAGAAGGCTTGAAGTCCGAATTCTCTGTTTGGTTATACGGTATAAGATTTACAAAGCTGTCTATTCCTTCTATCAGCTCTGTTAACTCATCTGCTTGCTCCAAGCTGTCGTTGATTCCGTCCAAAAGAATGTATTCAAAGGCTATCCTTTTTTTTTCTGATTTAGAGTATTCTCTTACTGCCGTCATAAGCTCGGCAATCCCCCACTGTCTGTTGACGGGCATAAGCTTGCTCCTTACTTCATTGTTTGGAGCATGAAGGCTTATGGCCAAGTTAAAACCGCAGTTAATTTCCTTAAGCCTTTCTATCATCGGCACAACTCCGCAGGTGGAAAGGGTGATATGTCTGCCTCCGAAAGCAAAACCGTAAGGTGAGGACAGTATCTCCAAAAAAGCTTTGACATTGTCAAAATTATCCAAAGGTTCGCCTATCCCCATAACGGAAATGTGGTTTATTGGGTTTTCCCTTGCCATAACAAGAACCTGTGAAACCATTTCACCTGCTGTCAGATTTCTTCTTTTTTTCAGCTTTCCGCTCTGACAAAAGGCGCAGTTCATGGCGCATCCCACCTGCGTGGAAACACACAAGCCCGCTCCGAATTTATGGCGCATAAGAACCGTTTCCACCTTGCTATTGTCCGACAGCTTGATCAGCGCCTTTGCGGTGTCGCCGTCGTCCTGTAAAGCTATCGTTTCGGGAAGTGAAAAGGAAAAATCACTTAATATTTTATCCTTTGTTCTTTGGCTTAATTCCGTTATCTCCTGTATGGTTATTTTTTTTCGGTAAATGGCTTTATACAGTATTTCCGCTTTTGCCTTGTTTTCGCCTTGCTCGGTAAAATATTCCTCTAACCGCTCCTTGGTTAAATCATAAAAGTTCATTTTTATACCTCGGTTTTATTGATACCCTCATTGTATCATTTTTGACTGAATAAATCAAGCAAAAAAACAAGGGTCTGTAAAAACACAACCCTTGTTTAATAAAATTACAATATAATGCAGATCAGACCGCCGCATCCGTCATTTATAATACGCTGTATGGTTTCCTGAAGCTTTTGCCTTGCATCAACCGGCATACGGTAAAGCTTGTTGTGAAGCCCCTCTGTAACCAGCTCGTGAAGAGATTTTCCAAAAATATTGCTTTCCCAGATCTTTGCGGGGTTTTCCTCAAATTCCTTAAGCAAATATTTCACCAGCTCCTCGCTTTGCCGCTCGGTGCCCACTATGGGAGAAACCTCGGTGTTTATCTTCGCGCTCATCATGTGGATCGAGGTTGACTCGGCTCTCAGTCTCACACCGTATTTTCCGCCCTGTTTAACGATTTCGGGTTCTTCAAGTGTCAGCTCGTCAAGAGTTGGCATAACTATGCCGTAGCCCGTAGCCTCCACCTCGTCCAAGGCGCTTTTCACTCTTTCGTATCTCTTTTTGATCTGCGCCAGTCCTATCATACAAGGCATCAGGTCGCTTTCGTCCTTGATATTAAGTCCTGTGGTCTCGCCCAAAACACGGTAGAACAGATCTCCTGCCAGTTCTACCTTTACATAGCCTGCTCCGCTGCCCAGATCAACATTTTCCACATTGCAGTCGGTGATGTACTCGTTTTCGGCAAGCTTGCAGGAAACTCCCTTCACCTCTCCGATGTTGGTTATTTCCGCTGCGGATTTTTTCAGTGCGCTGAATATTTCGGTCTTGAGCCAATGCCCTTTCTCCAAAGCCGTAAGCCATTTGGGGATTTTAATATTGATCTCTTTAACGGGAAACTGTAAAAGCACCTCCGTCAAAAGATCCTTTATATCCCGCTCGGTGACCTCTAAGCAGTTAAGGGGAATCACGGGCTTTTGATACCTTTCCGTAAGCTCCGCTGCCAAAGCCTTGCTTTCCTCGGAATGGGGGTTCTGGCAGTTCAGGACTACTATAAAGGGCTTATGTATAGTGTTAAGCTCATCAATAACCCTTTGCTCCGCTTCTGCGTATTCCTCTCTGGGAATGTCGGTGATACTGCCATCGGTGGTTATTACCAAGCCAATGGTTGAATGCTCGTTGATGACCTTCTGAGTGCCTACCTCCGCAGCCATATTGAAGGGCACCTCGGTGCTGAACCAAGGAGTTTTCACCATTCTGGGCATTTCGTTTTCGATATAGCCGATAGAACTGGGAACAATGTATCCAACGCAGTCAATAAGACGTACGTTCATGGAGATGTTTTCCTCTACTTCAACGGTTATTCCCTGCTCCGGAACAAATTTCGGTTCGGTGGTCATAATGGTTTTTCCCGCCGCCGACTGGGGCAGCTCGTCAATGGCTCTTTCTTTACGGAACTCATTGTTTATGGAAGGAATAACAAGAGTTTTCATAAATCGGCTTATAAAGGTGGATTTTCCCGAACGGACAGGACCTACCACACCGATGTAAATATTGCCCTCCGTCCTTTTTGCAATGCTCTGATATATAGAATTTGTCATTATTTCTCTCCCCCTTTAAACAATAGGAATAAGCAGCAGGCACGGTTCGGGCAGCGTTTCTTCCTCTAACTCGTTCTCTTCTCTTATGGCTTCGGGTTTGGTGTTGTACCTTTTTGCAATGGCGAAAACGCTTTCCTTTTCCTCTGCATAATACATTTTCAGCCCGTAATCGCTGTTTTTCTCTTTAGGCTTATCCTGATCAAGAATAACGTCCTCGATTATCTCCACGGTTTTTATCTTGTAGATACAGCCGTTTAAGGAAAGGGTTATTCTCAGCTCTGCGGTGGAATCACCGTTTATGTTAAAGCTTACATCGTTTATCTGTATATTCTGATCAATCACGCAGTCGTCATCGCTGAAACCGCATTCACAGGAAAGCTCAACCGCTTCGCTTTTTTCGATAAATACAGGGGTACCCGCTCCCGAAAGTCTTCCGATCGCTTGTGAAATCAACTGTCCCGAAATTATCAGCGAGCCTTCTCCGTTAAATTTACAGCTTACTCCAGTAAGATCGCAGCGGCAGTCAAAAATTTCTTCCAGATTGCCTTCCTTGCATTCCAATACGGTTTTGTGGGTCAGCTGCTTTTGAATCTGTACAGGAGCGTATTCAGCCTTAACAGCGGCTTTGGTAAACTCTGTTTCGTATTCGGTGGAAAACAGGTCTGTCAGAACGGGTATGTTGGTGTCCTTGTTTGCGGTTATCTTGCAGTCTACCGTCAAATCACAGCCCAAAATCCTGCTTTCTCCGCTGTCGTAGGGCTTTATTTCAAGTCCGCAGTCCATAACCCTTATATCCGCATAACAAGTGTAGCTGTCGTCCAA
This sequence comes from uncultured Ruminiclostridium sp., assembly GCA_964636555.1. Classification (GTDB taxonomy): domain Bacteria; phylum Bacillota; class Clostridia; order Oscillospirales; family Ruminococcaceae; genus Ruminiclostridium_E. The sequence goes on along the minus strand of CAZWRZ010000001.1, from coordinate 254,286 downwards.
GCCATCCATATCTATTATTCTGCTGATAGGCACTGACGCTTCCATAACCTCGGTGTCCTGTGTGTCATCGTCAATTTTCACCAGATACAAAGCCTTTACCTTAGCTTCGCCCTTGATGACTGCTTTTCCCGCAATTACTTTTATATCGTTTATCACGGCGCAGCAATCGGTGTGGATTATTCCCAGGATCCCACCCTTGCCTGTGCCTGTTTCGATATCCTCACGGATAGCGAACTGTCCGCCGCCTATCAGCTTGCTGCCGCAGTAGGAAAGGGTTTCCGCCTTTGTTTCCAAGCCCTCCGCTCCGCTTAACACCTCAATGGTTTTTTGCGCACAGGCTTTTACCTTACAGCTTACCGCTCCTCTTACATCAAAACGCCGTCCGCTCACCGCTCTGCAATTTGAGTAATCGGTTTTTGTCTGAATTGTCACCACTGCCTGTTCCGCCGCCTTGGTAAGCTCCAGAGTTTTTGAATAGGTGTACCTTTGCTCCACACAGTGAACGTTTACGCAGTCATCGGCAAGATAAAGTATCTTTATCAAAACCGCTCCGTCAATAAAAAGCTGGCTGCCCGATATGCTGTAAGAGCTTATGCCGGGGATAAGACTGCACCTCAGAATTTTGAATATGTCGGGGTAATAGTCGGGGAGAACGTAATCAAATTCGACCCCCTGCTCCGTCTGCCCGTCATATATTACTTCGTTAAGGAATACAGGCTCTTTTTTCAGTTGAAGTTCCATGAATGATCTTTCCTTTCCTTCGGTTTTATTTATGTCAAGGCAGCTCAAATGCCTTTTTTCAAAGAAAATATATTCATGGTCGGGACAGTTTATGACAAGCTGATAAAATATATTTTGCACTGCCAAGATACTTGGTGGGAATTTATGATTCTCTCAGAAAACTTGGCGATAGTTTACTGATTTAAAAAGAATTTCAAAACCGACAAGGATTTAAAATTTCCTGAACAACTGTGAAATTTTAAATCCTTGTCTATCCAAACAGGGTTGCATTTTCTGCTTGAAAAATTGGGCAGAATATGCAACCCTGTTTGATTTTTGAAATTCGTGCTGTCAGAAAAGCTGTACTGATTTTTCACCGCACTCAGAAGTATTGTGATAGTTTTTTACAGTCCCTTAATGTATGACAGGAATTTATTATTTATCTACATTGCATCTTAATAGCTGTATACAAATAATCAATGTTCCGATTCCGTATCCGATCGGTGCAATATACCATATATTATCATTTATAAATATTGTACCTAGAAAACCGATAAGGCAGAGCGTACCGCAAAGCAAAGCATTAAGCTTCATTCTTCGCTGGGATTTGTCTCCGCTTTTGCCCGACAAACCAACACACAAAAAGGCAAGACCCGTAAAAAATCCCCACGCTAAATAGTCAACAGCCATTTCTACAGACGGCCAAAAGCCAATCCGAAAATAAACGGGAACATCAACGCCTTCGTTTATAAGCCTTCTTGTAACAGTTATATTTACAATATGAGCAGCTCCCGTTAATGCACAGGTACAAGACATAAATACAAGCATTGACTTTTTATAAATCGATGCAATCGACAAGAAACCGCTAAGTTCCAATAAAACAAAAAGAACAACAGGTGCGCTGAAAACGGTCATCAGCTCCCATGCCGTCAGTGCCGCTTCCGATTTGGTGATAAGAAATAAACCTACTGATAAAAAATATAAAACACAGGTTATAATTCCTGTTATGGATATTTTTTTCGTCATATATTTCCTCTTACTTTAAATACTATTTCTTTTTATTCACTGCCCGAATCGGCTTCCTTCTTTGCCGCAGCCGCCTTTTTCTGCTCATACAGATCGATCGCCTTGAACACCTGCTGAAGATTAGACACTCCCATAATATTTATACGATACTTTTTGTCCTTGTCAAGGTTTTGCAAAGCTTGTTTGGGGACAATGCACGCCTTAAATCCAAGTCTCTCCCCCTCTCTTATCCTTTCGGAAACATGAGAGGTATTGCGAATCTCACCGCCTAAGCCGATTTCTCCTAAAACAAACATATCGTCGGGCAAAGGACGATCGCACAACCCCGAGTACAGTGCCGCCGCCACCGCCAGATCTGCGGCGGGCTCGTCTATCCGCAAACCGCCGATAATGTTTATGTAAATATCAAACATACCAAACATAAAGCCAGTCCGCTTTTCCAGAACAGCTAAAATCAGACAAAGGCGGTTATAATCAAAGCCGTTGGAAACGCGTCTTGGAGAAGTAAAAGAGGTCTTTGTCACAAGAGCCTGTACCTCCGCTAAAATGGGACGGCTGCCCTCCATTGTGCAAAGTATGCTTATACCGCTGACATTTGCGGGACGACCTGACAGCAGCATTGCGGAAGGATTCTGCACCTCCTGCAAGCCGCTTTCCGACATTTCAAAAACGCCTATCTCGTTGGTAGAGCCGAAGCGGTTTTTCTCCGCTCTCAAAATGCGGTAGGTTAGCTGCTTATCGCCTTCAAAATACAAAACCGTATCCACAATGTGTTCCAATACCTTAGGTCCTGCTATTCCGCCGTCCTTGTTTACATGACCTACTATGAAGATGGGTATCTCCTCGGTTTTGGCAAGGCGCATAAAAGCGTTTGTACATTCTCTCACCTGAACCAAGCTGCCTGCGGTGGAACTTATGTTGTCAAGCTGCACCGTCTGAATGGAATCCACAATAACTATATCGGGCTTGTTTTGGTGAATGGCAGCGATTATGGCGTTGCAGTCGGTGTCGGCAATAAGGCTCAGATTGTCCGAATCAACTTTTAACCGTTCCGCACGCAGCTTTATCTGTCTGCGGCTCTCCTCCCCCGAAACATACAGCACCTGATGTTCTCTTCCCAGATAGCTGCATATCTGTAACAGCAGAGTGGATTTACCTATACCGGGATCGCCGCTTAAAAGCACCAAAGAGCCTTTTACCAAACCGTCGCCTAAAACGCGGTTCAATTCTTCGGAGCCTGTGTCATATCTTACGTCCTCATCGTAACTTATTTCGCTCAGCTTTGAATATTTTACCGTGCGGACAGAGGAGGTCTTTACCGAAGTATCGGTAACTACCTCCTCCAAGGTATTCCAAGCCCCGCAATCGGAGCATTTGCCCATCCATTTGGGAAACTCTCTGCCGCATTCGCTGCATACATAAACTGTCTTTTGTTTAGCCATTTTCTTCTCCGAAAACACAATACCTTAATTGAATGGTATTGTATCTGTTTTAACGTCCGTCGTGCTGTTTAAGCTGTAATATTTCATAATGCCCTTATATATGGTAAAGGCAACCTTTTTCTGATAATCGCTGTCGGAAAGATTTGCGGCATCTCCCTGATTTGACAGAAAGCCGCATTCCGCAAGAACCGCAAGCTGGTTTGTGTTTTTGAAAAGATACAGATCGTTGTCTATCAGCTTTATTTCCCTGTCGTTGCCCTCCTGCAGCTCGGCAAAGCCCTCCTGAATGAGACGGGCAAGCTGCATATTTCCGGGGTTGTTGGTAGTATAGAATATCTGACCGCCGAAATATTCGGGCTCTGTGTACTGATTCTGATGTATTGACACAAAAAGTGAGCTTGGATAGGACTGTATTATCTTCAAGCGGTTTTCCATATCGCTGACCTTCTGGTTGCGAAGTCCCTCTATGCCCTCATTGTGAAGGGAGATGTCCTCGGTTCTGGTCATAACCACGTTAAAGCCCGACATTTTCAAAAGCTGTTCCAAATCCTTTGCTATTGCAAGATTTATATCCTTTTCGACACAGCCGTTTACACCTACGCAGCCGCCGTCCGCACCGCCGTGACCGCTGTCTATCACAACGGTGCGCCTTCCGTCTTCCACAGCATTTGTGGACACTGCGGGAATTGCGCTGTTTCTGAAGGAAATAACCACCGCCGCTACGATAAAGCAGGCAAGAAATATGAGAGTATGAGGAATTTTTGTTTTCATAGTCTTTTGTCCTTTCACAATATATGGGGAATTTGTCCCTTTGTCAAAAGACTATGATACAAGCTGTCATTTTATGACGATTTTTTTCTTATTTACTTTTTTTCTCATACATAATTTTATCGGGATTGAATTTATCCTCAAAGCCGAAAACAAATCCCAAGGTCGTTGCCAAAGGAATAAGAACATAACAGGCAGCGAAAATCAAGGGATAGTAATCGGGCAAAAGCTCTATTTCCGCATAATTAACGCCCATTGCCAAGGAAAGAGGATAGATCATGCCGCAAATCATACGGTAAGGGATAAGAAATCCGTCAAAAAGCCTGATTTTTGCGTCTATAAAAAGCAAAACCGAAGGAATCAGCATTACGGCAAGCATAATAAATCCCACCAATGTCCACCTTATAGATGAAGCGGATTCCACACGGTGATTTTTCAGCAGCAGTCTTTCACGCTGTCCGTCCTTGAACGCCGCCGTAAAGCACAGAGAGTAAAAAACAAACAGGGTCAGAATAAACAAAATTATCATAATTCCCGCAATATTGCCCACCACTGACGCAGCGACCGTCATAATGGTAGACATCAGATTTCCGAGAACCATATATCCCAAGCCCGAAAGCAAAAGCTTCCAAAAAGGTTTTCTCTGCATAAAAAATATCCTTTCGTAAGATAATATAAACGGAGGTGATCATAAATGTCACATAAAGATGATCTGGATATACTAAACAGTATCTACAAAAACTGCAAAATGGCGTCCGAATGTATAGACGGCATTACCGAAAAGTGCAGAAGCGAGGAATTGAAGGACTATATACAAAAACAGCGTATGCACTATGACAACAGCATCGAAAAAGTTTCAAGGCGCATAAGAGAGCTTGGCGGAGAGCCTGTGGAACCGCCGAGAATGGATAAAATGGCGGCGGAAATGGGGATCAATATGAAAACCGCAGTGGACAGCTCCTGCTCCAATATTGCAAAAATAATGTATAACGGCACCAATATGGGTATAGTTGATATGTCGGAAACTATCAACAGGGCGAAAAATGCCGATGAAAAAACAATTTCTCAGGCAAAACAGCTTTTGTCCGCCGAAGAACGCTATGCCCAAGGACTGAAAGGATTTCTGTAATGAACGGTAAAAAGAATAACAAAAACATTCCCGTCAACAGAGGAAATGACAGCAGTAATTACCCAAACAAAACAAAAGAACCTCAGTATCTTAACTATATCGTTACCGACAATATCACCACGGAAAACGGCTGCGTCAGAAACAAGGACGATATTGACGCTCGAATTTGCAGAAACGAAGTTGACGCCAATAAAAAATAACAGCTTATACTAATTCTCGATAAAAATAAGGCAAAGCCGGCGGGCGGGGCGTTCCTGATCAAGGAAGTCCCGACGCAGGAATATGCAGATATTTCAAGTCGGGCTGACGCAGAGCAGGGACGCCCCGGTCGTTGGATTTGTCTGATTTTTATTGAGATTTAGTATTCAATCGGGAAAGCTTATTCTTTCCCGATTTTTATTTTATATTCTCTATCTCGGTAATTTTATTGTCCTTGATAATATTATCAAACACAATCAGCGATCTTCTGTGTCTTTCAGCCATTTTATCGGTATATCCGTTCATACCGTCAAAGCCTTCTTTTCTTATAACGATATACAGATCATCGGGACAGCTTTCCACATACATTGCCGCTTCGGCAAGCTTTGAGCCCTTCAGCATATAATAATAATTGTCAATAATCTGTTTATCGTCGGGATAAAGCACCGAAAGGTCCTCAAAGGCTTCTCCAGGCTTCTGCTCGCCTAAAATAGTCTGTAATATCTCTTTATCGGCAATAAAGATCTGTGCTTCACCCAAAGACACCTCGGAAAAAAGTTTTGTCTGGTTGGTGTAATAGTAGTTATAGTCCTGTCCATCGGACAGGTTCATATCGAATACTTCAACATGCACATATCCGTTTTCGTCAAAATCTTCGGTATATTGGGCAAGGGCAAATGAAAAATCGTCATTCTTATACATAAGAGAAGATGAAATTTCGGCATTTCCCGAAAAAACCAATATCCTGATATCTCCAATTTCTCTCATTACAGTGGTGATTATCAAAAAAGCCAAAACAGCCGTGAAAAACACACCAAACACCAGTGCCCATTTGTAGTGATACATAAAGTTGGAAACCTTGTTTTTAAAGCCCTTTACCTCATAATGAGCCTTATCGGCAACTCCGCCCTCGTTTTCAGGGATAAGGTCGCTTTTTTCTATAAGCCCCTGTTTCAGTTTCAGTAATTCTCTTTTATCATCGTTATATGACATAGTATGACCTTTCAATTTTTATAATTTTAATTTTTTATGAATATAATAGAGTATACCATATAAACGCCTTTTTTTCAAGTAATTACTGTGATATAAAAATGAAAAATCCGCCCTTGCATTTTAAAGAACGGATTTTTATTTTTTATTTGCTCACTATCTTATAATAAGTCTTGGCAGTTATCATATAAATGACTACATACATAACCGCAAAAACCAAAAAGCTTATCAAAGTGCAGGTAACATAAAGGGGTACATTTGCAAAGCCTAAAACATACATACATTTCAGCACTAAGTTAAAGGCAAAGGCGGTGTGTATCCCCGCTGTGATAAGAGGAAGGAAGAACACGCACAACACCTGTGAATGTATGGCGGATCTTACTTCTCCCTTGCTCATTCCCACCTTCTGCATTATCTCAAATCGGCTTTGATCCTCATAGCCCTCTGAGATCTGCTTGTAGTAGATGATAAGGATAGTCGCCATAATAAACAGCGTACCTAAAAATGCTCCCAAGAAAAACAGTCCGCCGTACAATCCCATATAATCATCTCTCACGGAAGCCTTGTCGCTTATCTGAGCGTAAAAGCCCGCCTCCGTATACTCCAACGCCTTGACGATAACATCATATAATTCATCTATCACTTTGTCGCCCTGCTCCTCGTCAATACCATCAATAACGTCAAGGTTGAAAACGCGGTTTATCAGATTGGTTTCCTCTATCCTGCCCTGATCCAAGGATATATAGGTATTAAGCTCTTCCATAGTCTTTATATCCTTTACAAACACCGTTATATTGGGCAGAACGTGGGTTTCGGGATTTTGGTATACTTCCTTTACATTGAACTCCTTGCCGAAAATCTTAATTGTGGGAAGATTAAAGGCAAGCCCCGAAACCAAAAGGGACACCTCATCATCTTCCAAAGTAATGTTATCTCCCGAAAACTTATTATGCTCCTCTGCAAGAACTACCTGAATGTCCAAGTCGGTAGGAAACAGCTCTCCTTCAAGATTGCTTTCCTGTGCGGAAGCCGCCTTTCCGTCAAAAAAGGCTGTGAGGTACATTGTGTTGTAATTTCCTTTTTCCTCCACTCTGTCGGAATAATCTTTGATGATCCTTTCGATCTCATTGACAGCCTTTATGTTGTTGTCTTTGTTATCTTTGTTCTCCTCATTTACCGCATAAGGGTGATAACAGGTGACGGTAAGGTCATAGGGGTGATTGTTTTTTATAGCGTCCTCAACGCCTATTACAAGGGCGGAGGTACATGAAAGCATTACCAGCACCATTGTTGAAAGAATACAGATATTTGCAAGTCCCACTGCGTTCTGCTTCATTCGGTAGATCATTCCCGATACCGAGATAAAGTGCTTGGGCTTATAATAATAGCCTTTGTTTTTCTTTAACGCTTTCAAGATAAAAATGCTTCCTGCGGTAAAAAGCATATAGGTTCCGATTATAACCAATATTACCGCTATGAAAAACAAACCGATCGCCATTGCGGGATTTTCCACCGTAACTGCCATATAGTAGCCCGCAGCAAGGGCGATAATTCCCAAAAATGTAATTATCCACTTGGTTTTTGGCTCTTTTTCTCCCACATTTCCGCCTTTTAAAAGTTCTATGGGATTTGTCAGCACGATTTGTCTTAATGAATTAAGGAGAATTACAAAAAACAATATTCCGAAAAGCATAAGAGTTGAAATTACGGCGGTAGGGGAAATGTAAAAGCCCAAGGTGACCTTTGAATCCATTATTTTTAAGATAAGCATATACAAAAGCTTGTCAAGAGCTATTCCCACTATCATTCCTAAAACAAGGCTGATAATGGCAACATATACGGTTTCAAGAGAAACCACCTTTGCGATATGTCTTTTTCCCATACCTAAAATATTGTACAAGCCGAATTCCTTTTTACGCCTTTTCATCAGAAAGCTGTTGGTGTAAAAAAGAAATATCACTGTAAAAATGCCCGTTACCACACTGCCCAGCTGTAAAACAACGGGCATTACACTTCCGCCTCTTCCCATGTTTTCAATGCCGGGGTTCATAGAAAGGGAGCTTATTATATAAAACATTGCGACGGTAAGAACGCAGGTTATGATGTAGGGGATATAGGTCTTGCCGTTTCTTTTTATGTTTTCCGCCGCAAGTCGGGGATAGAGCTTGTTATTCACTTTTCCTCACCCCCGAATGTTCCTCCTGCCACATAAGCTCCGCCTGTGGCTATTACCGTAAGGGTATCGGAAATTTTCTGATACATTTCGCTGTCGGTGCTGTTTCCCCTGTGTATCTGGTGGAAAACCTGTCCGTCCTTTATAAAAAGCACTCTGCCCGCATGACTGGCGGCTTTGGTGGAGTGGGTGACCATTATTACGGTTTGACCCTCGCTGTTGATATCGTTGAATATTTTCAAAAGACTGTCGGTGGAGCGTGAATCAAGTGCGCCTGTGGGTTCGTCGGCTAAAATAAGCTTGGGATAGGTTATAATTGCTCTTGCCACCGCCGCTCTTTGCTTTTGTCCTCCCGAAACCTCATAAGGGTATTTGTTTAAAATGTCGCTGATCTCCAGCTTTCTTGCTATGGGCTGAAGTCTTTCCCGCATTTCCACAAAGGTCTTTCCTCCCAGCACCAAGGGGAGGAAAATATTATCTTGGAGAGTGAAAGTGTCAAGAAGATTGAAATCCTGAAATACAAAGCCCAGATTATCCCTTCTGAATGCGGCTAAATTCTTTTCCTTTATGGAGGTTATGTCCTTCCCTTCCAAAAGCACCTGTCCTCCTGTGGGCTTGTCAAGGGCAGCCAAAATATTCAGCAGGGTGGTTTTGCCCGAGCCCGATTCGCCCATTATTGCCACATATTCTCCCTGTTCCACCGAGAAGGAAACATCTGATAAGGCTTTCACCTGATTTCCTCCAAAGCGGGTGGTATAAATTTTCTTTAAGCATTTTGTTTCCAATATCGTCATAGCTTTCTCCTTTGTCTGCATCTTTTCTAAGGACATTTTATCAGAAAAATTTATACCTTTACATTGATAAGAGTGACATTATAATATTCTTATGTGACAGTTTTGTAATATTATTCAGTCTCGAGCTGATAGCGGTTCAGATCTACTGTTATAGTCGTACCTACGCCTATCTCCGACCGGGCTTTTATGCGGTGGGACAGCTTATCCGCCGTCAGCTTGCAAAGATATAAGCCCAAGCCTGTTGACTTTTTATCCGATCTGCCGTTATAGCCTGTGAAGCCCTTTTCAAAGATCCTGGGCAGGTCTTCGCTTGCTATGCCTATGCCTGTATCGGATATTATCAGATTTTTGTCCTTTGTTACCTTTATCTCTATTTCTCCCTTTTCGGTGTATTTTACTGCGTTGGATAACAGCTGTTCTATAATGAATAACAGCCATTTTTCGTCGGTTATTACTTTTAATGTTTCATCAGGTTCATATTTCAAAGCTATGCGTTTCCGTATGATCTGGGGCGCATATTTGTGTACCGCCTGTCTGATTATGCTGTCAAGGGAGTATTCCTTAAAAACAAGGTCAGAAGAATCCTCGCCAAGTCTGATGTAATTGAGCACCATTTCCACATACTGCTCTATTCTGAAGAGCTGCGCCGACAGCTCCAGATGTTCCGCCGTGTCCTCGCCCTGTAAAATCATAGCCATAACACTTATGGGAGTTTTTATCTGATGCACCCAAGTGGTGTAGTATTCAACATTTTCCTTTTGCTGATTGCTTTTTGCGGTAATGCTTTGGTTTAACAGCCCTTTCAGCTTTAACACCATTTCCCAATAATCCTCTTCGGATAGGGTATTGAGTTTTGGATAGTTTTCGGAGGATATTTCTATATTTTGCAGCAGGTCGGTTCTGTTTCTGTGCTTTTTAAGATAGAAATAAAAATGTGCAGGAATCACCGCCGCCGTCAGCAGTGTGCAAAGCCCCAAGCTGTATAAAACCGCCTCAGTCTCTAAATCGTAAAGAGAAAATACCGCTGCAAATATTCCCGAAAATATCAGAAACATAAGTATCGTATAGCGGTATTGCCAAATATATTTCAGAAAAATTCTGCCATTGCTTTCCATTTATTTACCTCTGAAAATTACTCTATTATATATCCAAGCCCTACCTTGGTGGCGATAAAGTCCTTTAAGCCCGCACTTTCCAGCTTTTTGCGAAGTCTTGTGACATTTACGGTAAGAGTGTTTTCCTCCACATAGGAATCCATTTGCCACAGCTTTATCATCAGGGTATCGCGGCTTACCGCTTTTCCTCTGTTTTCCATAAGGGTCTGCAAAATTCTGAACTCGTTTTTGGTAAGCTCTATCCGCTGTCCGTTGTAATTCAGGGACGCGTCGTTTAAATTGAGAACTGCCCCCTTATGCTCCAACACGGGAATTTTTCCTGCCAGATCGTAGGTACGCCGCAAGACAGCTTGCAGCTTTGCCATCATTACGCTCAGATCTATGGGTTTTGGGATAAAGTCGTCGCCGCCCATATTCATCGCCATTACGATATTCATATTGTCGGAGGCGGAGGAGATAAAAATAATAGGCACGTTGGAAATTTTTCTTATCTCACTGCACCAGTGGTAGCCGTTGAAAAATGGCAGGGTTATGTCAAGCAGCACCAAGTGGGGATCGTAAGCGGTAAAGGCAGGGATCACATCACGAAATTCTCTTATACAGCTTACCTCATTGCCCCAGGACTCAATGTGCTTTTTCATTTCCGCCGCTAAGGCCTCATCGTCCTCAATTATCATTATTTTGTACATCTTTTTGTTTTTCCTTTATGCTTTTTTACTTAGTATAGCATAAAGTTTGTTTTGTTGCAAGAAAAAACGAGGTTATTAGTTTGATACTTATAAAAAGTTTAAGCTCTAAGCAATTATTGTGATAACTGCTTAGAGGCTTATTGTTAATATTCTATTACTCGCATAAATCAGAATTTATATTCACAGTGTTCACCTAAAAAATTCATAAACTATTCTTCTTCATAAGCCCAATATATAAAAGGAACGCCACCTTTCCAGTTGCTTTCGGGAACAGTTTTCAGCCGGTTTATATGTATATAAATAATACTGGGTTTATCTAAAAGCTCATCATATTCCTCATCACTCAGCTTTTCTTTCATGGCAAATTTAGGCTCTTCTCCGGAGAATGTCAAATGATAGAAACCCGGCTCGACTTCGATTTGCTGTCCTTTTGGACAGTTGTTTTGCCAGTCCATCAAATCATACAAATCAGCTACATTTATTTCATTTCCTACGACTTCAATAAAAAGACGCAAATGTGCCGGATATTTTTCCGCAATTTCATCATCTGGATATCCGCTGCGGAATCGAAGTTCATATTCTTCGGAGTCACACCCTGTACATATTGCTACAATATCCCCTTTTCTAATGTGATCGCCAACCTTTTGGGCATCCCCATACTCTTTGTTCAAAAAATCTTCCCCAATAGGAATATCTTTAACAGCGCCTTCTGAATAAAAAATAATTCCCATTCCTGTTGGCGATAACATCATATCTTTGTTTATATTTTCCCATTTCATAAACAATCCTCCGCAAATTTCGATTTATCTTAGTAATAATCATACATCAAAGTCGTTAAATTGTCAATAAAAAACCATAGTACTTTTGACCGAAAATCATAAGTACTATGGCGAAAATTTCTTTATGAGCATCTCTCTTTACTGCTGCCCCGTTTTTTATTGTACATTATTTTATCAGTTTACATACTGTAAGCTCGCTTTTTCTGCCGTTCAGCTCTATTATCTTCTCAGAATTTTCCTTGCTGAAATCTTGATCGTTTTCAAAAACAATTTTGTTGCTCCTGCCCTTAGCCACAACGCTGAAATCGGCGTCCTCGGGCAAATAAAGCTTTGAGTAGGCGGAAAGCTGATTGACGTCCAAAGAGGCTTCCAAACTCTCGCAAACTATCTCCATATTCAGATTGCAGTCAAGCTCTATCTTACTTTCTACATTGCTTATAACCGCCTTGTTCGCCTTTACGTCAAGCTCTATACCGCCGCATTTTATGTCCCTTAATTCAATTATTTCCGTATTGGCGGCTATTTCAAAGGATAAAATGAGATTTTGGGGCAGATAGACATAAATTTCAAGGTTTTCTCTCGCCTTGCTTTCCGTCATACCGTTTTTTAAGAACAGGTCAAGGTCAATGCGGCTTTTATTGTCATCGATTATCAGCTTAAAATCCTTATGTATCGTGGGGATCGTGTTTGCTATTAACTCAACCTTTATTTTTTCGCTGTCCGCCGATGTAATTATTATGCTTTTTGCACAGCCAAGGTGAAAGTCATAATGCTTTGCCGCATCGATATCGTACTCGGTGAAGCTGCCGTAAAGGTTCCCGCCCTGCTCCTTGCTGATATTTTTCAAGGATAAAAGCTCGTCTACCGATAATTCAAATACTTTTGACAGTGCTATGAGATTTTCTATGTCGGGTATTCCCGTATCGTTTTCCCATTTTGTGACCGCCTGTCTTGATACTCCCAAAAGCTCTGCTAATTTTTCCTGCGAATATCCTTTCTCCTTACGAAGCTGTTTTATTTTTTCGCCTAATTGCATTTTTCTGTCATTCCCTTCCGTTAATTTATATAGATTGTAGCATTTTTCTGTTTTTAAAGCAAGAAAATAGCGGTAGCAAAGCCAAATTTCTTTGCTACTTTTCGTTGCATTGCTCTTTTTAGCCGTTTTTAGCTTTATAAATCTAAAAAATACCCATGCATATCTCTGCCGATTTTAGAGCAGAAATATTCAAGGGTATTTTTCGGTAAACAACTGCCGATTATTTAAAAATTATGAAATATCAATAATTCTCCATTAATGCCAGTACTATGTCGGGATAAGTCCAAGTTCCTTCTTTGCGGTTGTAAAGTCCGAAAAGCTCTCCGTTGCCCGAAAAGGCATTGTTATCCCACCAAACACAAGGGATTCCGTAGGACTTGGCTTTGGCAGCATAGAATGCGGCATGCTGAATTCTTGCTTCGGTGTTATCGTTTTTGTTGCGTGAGCCGAATTCTCCGATTACAACGGGGATTCCCTTTGAAACAAATTTATTGTACAGTGCGCTTAGTTTATTGTCAATCGAGTTGCCTGTACGCTCCGAAAAGGTGTTCTTGCTAATATCGTCAGAAAGGGCAAAGTCATAAGGTTCATAGGAGTGTGCAGACATTATGATTCTGTTTGCGCTGTCGTTGGGCAGCTTGAACAAATCAGCACAGGCAAAATCGGGTGATGCGCAGTAGCTGGGCACCATAAGATAACGCTGCGCGTTATTTCCGCCGCTTGCTCTTACCAGATCAACAAACGCCTGATTGGTCTGCATAATACAGTCGATGGCTTCCTTGCCGATTTCACTGTTTACATCGACCCACCATTCCTTATCGGTTCCGATAAGGCGTGGCTCGTTCATGCTTTCAAATATCAAATGCTCGTCGTACTCCTTAAAAACCTCGGCTACCTGCGTCCAGATATCCGTTACAAATTTTTTGGACTGTTCAAGAGTTTCGTAGGTAGGGTAAAAATAATTTTTATCAGTGTCGTGGTGAATGTTCAAAATAACGTACATACCGTTTTTATAGCCGTAATCCACCACTTCCTTGACACGGGCAAGCCATTCATCGGTGATCTTATTGTTTTCATCAACGTGATTATGCCAGGTCACAGGTACTCTTATGGTATTAAATCCCGCATTTTTTATGGTAAGTATCATATTCTCCGTGGTCTTAGGTGCGCCCCATGACATTTCGGAGGCGATATCGATTGAGGTTTTCTGCGTAGCATCAAGAGTGTTGCCCAAATTCCAGCCTATTTTCAGGTTCTGAACAAAAGTAAGAGCCTCGCTTTCGGGCAGGGTCATCGCGTCAAAATCAAATTTGGGAATTTCGGCTCCTGTGCCTTTCAATTCTGCAACGGGAACATCGTTTACCGCCCCGGTGCTTGCCTCTGTACCTGTGTCTGCACCTGTAACAGTTCCCTGTTCATTGCTGTTGTTACAGCCGCTTAAAAGAAGAGCGGCGGCGAAGGCTGCGGACAAAGCCTTCAATAAATTTCTTTTGATCATTTTTCCTATTTTTTTCCTTTCATCATTTATTGTGGTCGAACTCAAACGAATAGGGTAAAAGCTCGCCCAAAGTGAGATTATAAACGGATTTATCTCCGTCAAAAACAATAACTGGCATACTCAGAGAGCAAAACTCGCTTAAAGCCTGTCTGCACACTCCGCAGGGAAACGGCGGCTGGTTGCCCGGATCGGTAAAAACGGCTATTGCGGAAAATTTTCTCTCTCCCTCGCTTACCGCCTTAAACAGAGCCGTTCTTTCGCCGCAGTTGGAAACTCCGTAGCTGGCATTTTCTATATTGCACCCGCTGTATATCTTTCCCGACTCCGCCAATATTGCCGCACCCACACGGTACTTGGAATAAGGACAATAGGCGTTTTCCAAAGCCTCTGACGCTTTTTGGCAAAGCAGTTCAAAGCCGCTGTCCTCAACTGTTGTCTTAATCAATATGCAATCCCTCCTCATCTATATATCCCAAAAGAATCTTTTTCTTTTCTGCCTTTCCTCCAAAGCTGTAAGCGGAAAGAACCTGTTTTTCTGCCTCGAACGCCGACTGTTCATCGGGAGCGTATATTTTTGCTATAGGCTGTCCCTCAGCGACCCTATCGCCTATTTTTGCCAAAAGAACAATTCCCGTGCTGTAATCGATTTTATCTTCCTTGGTAAGGCGACCTGCTTTAACCGTCAGAGAGGCTGTTCCTATTTTTTCTCCGTTGATCGCAGTCACCGCTCCGCTTGAGGGAGTTTTTACCTCAATTACGGTGTTAGCTTGGGGCAAAAGGGTGTAATCCTCAATTATATCGGGATTTCCGCCTTGATTTTCGATAAATTTACGGAATTTTTCCAACGCAGAGCAGTCTGACACGGATTTTTCAAGGATTTTTCTCGCCTGTGACAGGTTTTCAGCCCTTTTTCCGGCAACAAGCATAAATGAACCGATAATATAACACAGCTCGGTGAGATCCTCGGGTCCTTTTCCCTTAAGAGTGTCGATTGCCTCCATAACTTCAAGAGCGTTACCCACAGCATTTCCCAAGGGCTGATCCATATCGGTGATAAGAGCATAAACTCTTCTGCCGTTATTTTGACCGATTTTAACCATTTTTCCGGCTAACATTGCAGCTCTGTCAAAGCTTTTCATAAAAGCGCCCGAACCGCACTTGACATCAAGAACTATACTGTCTGAACCGCAAGCCAGCTTTTTGCTCATTATACTTGCGGCGATAAGGGGTATGCTTTCTACCGTTCCCGTTACGTCACGCAGGGCATACAGCTTTTTATCGGCAGGAGCAACGTTTTTGGTCTGTCCCATAAGAGCGATCCTGTCACGCTTTATAAAGGTTACAAACTCCTCCTCGGCAAGCACGGTGCGAAATCCCGGTATGGATTCCAGCTTGTCGATCGTACCGCCGCTGAAACCGAGCCCTCTGCCCGACATTTTCGCAACGGGGAGCCCGCATGCGGCAGCCATGGGAGCTACAACAAGGGTAGCCTTGTCGCCGACTCCTCCGCTGGAATGCTTATCCACCTTTATTCCTTCTATATAGCTTAAATCGACCCTGTCTCCGCTGTTTGCCATTGCCTCGGTCAACAGGGATATTTCCGAATCGGTCATCTCATTAAGGTAAACCGCCATTAAAAAAGCGCTTATCTGATAATCGGGAATACTGCCCTCGGTTACCGATTTTACAAAAAATCCGATTTCCTCCTTGGTCAATTCCCTTTTATCTCTTTTCTTTTCGATGATTTCAACAACGTTCAAAAAATCACCTCTTTAAAAAAGTTCTATGTAAAAAGTATACCATAAATTTCCGAAAAAATCTACTGTTTTAATGCAAAAAGTCAAAATTTAAAAAATAAAAAAATAAGCTGTCCAAAACGACAGCTTATTTTAATAAAAATGCAATTACTTAACCTTAGCAACAGCCTCTTTAAGAGCCTTACCAGCCTTGAAAGCAGGAACCTTAGCTGCGGGAATCTTGATTTTCTTCTTTGTCTGAGGGTTGATACCTGTTCTTGCAGCACGTGCTCTTACTTCAAAAGTACCAAAACCAACGAGGGCAACCTTGTCACCCTTCTTCAGAGCTTCGGTGATGCTCTCCAATACAGCGGTCAAAGCTGCTTCGGAATTCTTCTTGGTAAGTTCGGTCTTGTTTGCGATAGCTGTTACAAGTTCTGCCTTTGTCATTTTTAATTCCTCCGTAAATCGTAATATATATGAATTATAGCGGGTTTTATATATTTTGTCAATGACTATTCGCAAAAAAATTGATAAAAAATAACATTTTTTTACACTTTGCACAACTTTTATTATACGAACATAGTCATAACGTAGTATTTGAGGTAATTTCTGCTACGGTTCCGCCCACCAATCCGACTAAATCAGAGGTTCCGGTTTCAATCTGTAACCCGATTTTGCCTCCGCTTACTATAATTTTTTCAAGCTTTTCACATTCGGAAGCAAAAACGGTTTTATAAAGCTTTTTCATTCCCACAGGAGAACAGCCGCCGCGAATATAGCCCGTAACCTTGTTAATATCCTTGACGGGTATCATTTCCACCGATTTTTCGAATACAGCCTTCGCCGCTTTTTTCAGATCCAATTCCTTTAAAACGGGCAAAACGAAAACATAGTAGTTGTTACCGCCCTTTGTCACCAATGTTTTATAGACATTTTCGGGATTTTCTCCCAGAAGCTCTGCCACCTGTGCGCCGTCGGGCGGCTCTTTTCCGTGAGGGTAGCTGTGGGAAATATAGCTTATTTTGTTTTGTTCAAGTATGCGCATTGCGTTTGTTTTGCTTTCGGACATTGTACAAATACCTTTTTCGACTTTCTTATTCAAGCATTTTTACCAAAATTTACAAAAATCCTTGAAATATTTTGATGCTTATGGTAGAATTTATATAATGATTTCCGTATTGAAAGGAGCTAAAAATGGAGATACAGCGTTCAGGAGAGGATTATCTTGAAACTATATATATTTTAAACCGCCGCACAGGATATGTTCGTTCTATCGACATAGCCAACGAAATGGGCTATTCAAAGCCCAGTGTAAGCAAAGGAATGAGCCTGCTGCGTGAAATGGGCTATATCAACGTAGCGCCTGACGGAGAAATAAAGCTTACCAAAACGGGTTTAAAGCGTGCCAAGGAGGTATACTCCCGTCATCTTCTTATCCGTGAGTTTTTTATCCGCAAGTTAGGGGTCAATCCCACCACCGCCGAAATTGACGCCTGCAAAGTGGAGCACGTGATCAGCGAAGAGACCTATTTAAGACTCCGCGATTTCATGAGCGAGTGTCTGTCCGACAGTGATGATTCGGATCTGAAAAAGGATATTGAAATAAAGTAAAGTGCTATATAAGCTCGTTCCAATCGATTTCCCTTATCTCTACACAGTTTTCGCCCTTTTCCCAGTTGACGGACATACAATATTTTTCGGTATCGTAAACGAAAAATCTTTCTTTTGATGTATCAATGTCGGTAAAGCCTTTTGAAAAGCCCTCTCCGGTTCTTTTCACAAGGCTTTCCTTTTTGCACCAAAGCTGTCTTAAAAACCTTTGCTTATTATCTGCCCGCTGAAATGCAGCAAGCTCTGAGGGCGAGCAGATCCTTTCCGCCAGCTCTTCCCTTACGTTCCTGTGATCGGCAGCGTCAAAGCCTATCTCGATTTCGGATACAGCCGCTCCTACTGCGCATTTGCTGTGACTTATGCTGAAAAAAAAGGAGCTTTCCGAAAAATATGGCTTGCCATGTTCTCCATATTTAAAAGGGGCGGTGTCTGATGATCCAAACTCGCTTTTTATAAGACTTTGCAGAATTAAATAAGCGTAGGCTCCATTTACTCTGTTGTTAAAGTTTTTGTATTTCAGCACCTTTTCCCTCCGCCAATGGGGGATAATCGACAATGCCTTATCAAGGTCAGCTTTGGTGATTTTTTCCGTCAGTGTGTAATAAACCTTTATTTCACTCATATTGTTACCTTATTATATGTAGGGGCTGTAAAAAAGACAGCCCCTTTTTATGGTTAATGCGTTTTATTCACCAAATCTCTCAGATCTCCAACTGTATAGCCCTCTGTTATCCAAAAGCCTATAACGTCCTTTAAGCAGTCAGTATTTGCCTCTGACACGGCATGGAGCAGATAGATCTCACCGCTGTGAAGAGACGAGGTTATAACTTTGAAGGCTTGTTCCGAGGAGGGCTGGTTTTTAGGATCCCAATCCTTGTGGGCAAAGCTCCAGAACACACTAGTATAACCAAGCTCCTGTACCTGCTTTAAAGTGCTTTCGCTGAACTCTCCCATCGGAAATCTGAAAAAGGTCATTTCATAATTGAAATTTTCCCTGACGTAATCATGGAGCTTTGTTATCTCTTCTCTCACCTGTTCCGCCGAGCATTTTGGAAAGCTGGGGTGAGTCCAGCTGTGGTTGCCTACAATATGCCCTTCGCTTATCATTCTTTGTACCAGATTGGAAGAGGTTTTGCAGTAATCGTAGGTCACAAAGAAGGCTGCCTTCACTCCCGTTTCTTTGAGAATATCCAGGATCTGTGAGGTGTAGCCGTTTTCGTAGCCCTCGTCAAAAGTGAGATACACTGTCTTTTGTTTGGAAGAGTCTATAAAAAGAGAAGAATACTTACCGTATTTTTCCTGTGCCTTCACTGCGTCAATGGGTCGGTTCAGATTATCCTTATCCTTGCCCAAGCCCCAGCCTATAAGAGTATTATCAGCATTCCACGCCGAAACCACTATGCGGGAAAAGCCTTCGCCTATGCTTTCGGATCCCTGACCGCCGTCCGAAAAATTCTTTTCTCGGCCCTCAAAGGTGCCGCCGTCGAAGGTTGAGGGGGTGTTGTCTATTGCAGATGAATTGCCGCAGCCGCCTAAAAAAACACTGCCCGCAATCATTACAGAAACTGTTGCAGCTTTTATTTTCATAATTTTTTCCTTTCAATACAATTAAGATTTCTCAATGCTATTTTGTATTAAAAGCAAGCAGTTATAACATTCAAAAGCTGTAAAATAATATTTTAATAACCTAAAAATACCGTTTTTTATAAAAAATGGGCAGAGTATTACTCTACCCGATTTTTTTACAAATTATTCTTCTCCCAAGTAATTTCTTACAAGAGACTGCAGCAGCTCATCGCGGTCAATATGTCTGATAAGGCTTCTTGCGTTTTTATAAGTAGTGATGTATGTGGGATCTTCTGAGAGAATATAGCCCACCAGCTGATTTATAGGATTATAGCCTTTTTCTTTTAAAGCCTCATATACAGTAGAAAGAATTTCCTTCATCTCGGACTCGCGTTCGTCACGAACCGAAAAGGTCATGGTTTTCTCGTGCATACTTTTTCCTCCTTGCTTTCTTGTTTTTGAGCATATTCATGCAAAATCTGCAGCAAATGACAAAATTCCGCAAAAAATTTGCCGAACATTACACGAATATGTTCCTATTTATTATACACTAAAACGGACGCAGATACAACCCCTTTTTGCAATTTTTTTGCTTTTATCTCCGATTTGTTTCAGCACAAAATATAACCTCGGTTTTTATATAAATTCACTATTGAATTTATCTCTCCCTTTTGTTATAATTATTTTGAAAAATTGTATCATTCCATCGGAGGTTTTTATGGCATCAACTAAAACAAACAATAACGCCGGAGATTCTACCGGAGGATTTAAAACCGTAGCTTTCGGTTTCGATAAAAACGATGTTACTCTTTACATAGCTTCTTTAAGAAAAAAGATGAAGCAAATGGAGGAGGAGTTCCAAGATAAGCTTTCACAGGCTCTGGAAAACCCTGCTGCCTCCAACGAAGCATTAAAGCACGAGCGTGAGGTTATACGCGCTGAAATGGACAGAATGTGGGCGGATAAACTCAATGAACGCAATATTATACTGAAACAGCAGCAGCAGCGTATTAACGATCTGGAAAGGCAGATAAACGAGAATAACGAAACCATTGTTTCCTTAAAAACTCAGCTGTCCGCCGTTACCTCGGACGATAGCGCAACTGACAGCTCGGTATTAAGTGCGCGCGCCGCCAAAGCTTATATGCAGTTCGCAAATCTGCTGAACTCCATGCAAAAATCAATCACACAAACTCTTGACAAAATGGACGCCACATGGAAGGGCGAGTTTGCAGAGGAAATTGCGGCTATCGAAAACGACGAGGCTGCAAGAAGAGAGGTACAAGCTTCCGTTGTTAATACCGTAAGCGTTCCCGTAACACAAGCGGCTGCTCCCATTGCGGAAAAGCCTGCCGAACCTGTAAAGACCGAGCCAAAGCCTGTAAAGGCTGAGCCAAAGCCTGCTGCAAATGCCGCAGAATCTGCAATTCAAGCCAAGAAAGAGCCTGAGACGGAAATAAAGCCTGCGGTTGAGACTGCTCAATTATCCGACACCGAGATTGAAACCGCCCATGTTTCCGATATTTTTGACAAACCTGCTTTTTCCGATGAAGACAAAAATGCGGCAAAGAAAAACAAGATAAAAGAAAAAAAGGAGGCGGATGAAAAGCCCGCAGAGCCTGCTGCAGCAAAAGCCCCCGCAGCTCCCGTTACTCCGACAGTTGCTTCGATGTCCTTTAACGACTTCTTTGCAGATGAAGAGGACGATCCGCTTAAAGGTATTATCGCAGATTTGGGAGATGATACCTCTTCATCTTACTCGGAAACGCCTTCTGCCCAGGAATTACCTGCCGTCAAGGCTGAGAGCGAGCCTGCTCCTGTAATGGAAACCGTTTCTGCTCCTGCTCCTTCTCCTGCTTCTGCAGCAGAGGCCATGGACAGCGAATTCGGAGATTTGCTGGCAGATGACGGCAATATTGACGATGATCTGATGGGACTTATGGCTGACGCAGACCAAGCACCGCCCGCACCCAAACCCGTTGCAGCTACTCCCAAGCCCGCTCCTGCACCTAAGCCGGTTCCGCCCAAAATGGATATTGACGACGAATTAAGCTCTCTGCTTGCAGACGAACCCGATGATAACGATATCAAACCTATTAACAATTCCGTTATTGCCACCGATGATTTTGCGGATCTTTTATTGGGCAAGAGCGACGATGTAGACAGCGACTTCATTATTTCGGGAAATGATACCAAAAACTTAAAGGGCGATGATTTGGATGTTGGCTTGCTTTCCGATATGGTTATGGATTCCAAGGATATCTCCACAAACGGAGATCTGGGAATAATGATCGAGGAGCAGGAAAGAAAAGAGCTGGAAGAGTTCGGCGATATGTTTGTGACC
The DNA here is from genome assembly GCA_964636555.1 of uncultured Ruminiclostridium sp. Lineage (GTDB taxonomy): Bacteria > Bacillota > Clostridia > Oscillospirales > Ruminococcaceae > Ruminiclostridium_E. The sequence goes on along the minus strand of CAZWRZ010000001.1, from coordinate 232,669 downwards.
GAGGCTGATGAAAACAACGCTCCTAATTTCCCCAGAGAGCCCGAAAATAAAAAGCCAAAGAGAGATGAGGACAATCCGTTTGATTTCTCTTTCCTTGACGCTGACTCTGATGACGAGGACGATATGAGCACCGACGCGTCCTTCCCCGGCTTGCTGTAAGTGAATTTCCCGTGGATTATCGGAGATTGCTTTTAGCGAATGTTTCCGAAGATTACTTTCAGAAACTGCTTTCAGTAATGATTTTCGGAATTATTCAATAATATCTTTCGGTGATTATTTTCCTTGATTATTTTCAGTTATTGTGATATTATTAGCATTACAGTTTTCGGCTTGTCGAAAAACCCCGTTCGGTTGGCTTTTCGGCAAGCTTATGACTTTTTTGACGCCTTAGATTTTTGAAATCAGTTCTTTATTATCTCTTTAATTAAACAGGAGAATGAATATATGAAAATAAATGTCAACGAATTGGATGATATCGCTCCAAAGCTTAAAGCTGGCGACAAGGTGGAGTTAAGCGGCTATGTCTATACTGCACGTGATGCGGCGCACAAGAGAATCGCACAGCTTATCCGGGAAAACAAGCCCCTTCCATTCCCTATTGAAAACGCGGTAATATACTACGCAGGACCTACCGGAACCAAGGAAGGAATGGTCATAGGCTCCTGCGGTCCTACCACCTCGGGAAGAATGGATCCTTATACTCCGCAGCTGCTGGATATGGGGCTTAAGGGCATTATAGGCAAAGGAGGGAGAAACGCCGAGGTTGAAAAAGCGATTATTCGGAACAGCTCTGTGTACTTCTGCGCTATCGGCGGCGCGGGCGCACTGGCTTGCAAGTGTATAAAAAGCTGTGATGTGATAGCTTTTGAGGATCTGGGATGCGAAAGCGTGAAAAAACTGTATATAGAAGATTTTCCGCTCATAGTTACTATTGACTGTCATGGAGGAAACATTTTTAAAAGCGGAAGGGAAAAATTTGACAGCAGAAAAATTCCGATAGGTGAATAATTTTTATTTTCTTAAATAAAAATATTGCTGAATTAGTACATTGTTTTTTAGGTATATTTTAAGAAAATCGTTAAAAAATGAAAAAATTTTTGTATAATGGTTGACTATACAAGGCTTTAATGGTATAATTTTGATTATTGAAAGGAATCGGAATGACCGATGAACAGCTTTTGGCTAATGCAGCCAATGCCGAAAAAAGCGGATTGACGGCAGAAAAGAACAAATATACCGCTTTATTGATTACAAAGTATATGGCTTTGATCAAAAACAGAGCCAGACGCTTTAATAACAAATATGTAGAATATGAGGATCTTGTTTCCGAGGGATTTTTGGGCTTGTTGAATGCAATACGCTCATATAATCCAGAAAAAGGAAGCTTTGCAGCTCTTGTTTCCGCATGCGTCAATAACAAAATGCGGTCGGCGATTACCAAAAGCTTTGATTCTCATTTAAAAATGTCATTGGACGAAGCCTTAATAGAGGATATCAGCGACAATAACCCTTATACAGAGGATTTGATAATTTTGAAAGAACAGAATAACGAGATGCTGAAGCAGGTGGACGAGCTTTTGTCCCCCCGTGAAAAGGAAGCCTTTTATCTTTATCTTTCCGCATACAGCTATAATCAGATTGCCGAAAAGCTGGGTATTTCCGTCAAGTCGGTGGATAATGCCATATCAAGGGCAAAGACAAAATTGAGAGATTGCTTTAACAATAACAATACAGAACAGTAAAAAATACAGAGCAGTTTATATTGCTCTTATATATGACCGGGTAGCTTAAATAGAGCGTTGTTTATCAAAGGTGTCGGTTCAAATCCGTCCGAGGTCGCAAATTTTTTAAGCGAGGTAAAACCAATATGTACGAAGACAAAACACTTGTATGCAAGGACTGCGGTGCGGAATTTGTATTTACAGCCGGCGAACAGGAATTTTACGCTGAAAAAGGCTTTGTAAACGAACCCCAGCGCTGCAAGGCTTGCCGTGACGCAAGAAAGAATGCAGGCAGATCCAAGGAAATGTTTACTGCTACTTGTGCTGCTTGCGGCGGAGAGGCAAAGATTCCCTTCCAGCCCCGTGACGACAGACCTGTTTATTGCAGCGAATGCTTTGCAAAAATGAAGAGCGGTGAATAATCCCGATTTATCGGTTTGCACTACTCCATATCGGGATTTTGTATATCTGATATGAAAAAATAAGCCCAACTTTTGATTGGGCTTTATTTTTTTCTGAAAAATATTTGATTTAAAATATACTATCAGAACTGTAATACTGATTTTCGGTTAAAAGTAGACAAATTATTTGCGAGGATATTTTGTGTCCTGCAAGGAAGAGGACGACAGCAGGCTGACGCCTGCCGAGGACGATGACGCAGCAGGGCGCAAAATAGACCGCAAAGAATGTCTACTTTTAATCGAAGATCAGTATAAATACCAAAAAACCGCAAATTCTTCATTATCAAAATTTCTGTATAGCATAGTATTTACCGCACCGATTATAAAACCGCATTTTGCATAAAAACGGCACGCCAATAAATTATTATCTTGTGTTTCCGATGCTAAACCGTTCAAATGTGCATTGTCAGCCCATTCAACAGCCATTTTTATTAAGCTTGTACCAACACCTGATCCTCTTACGGATTTCGCAACGCTTATGTCCTCAATTAAAGCGTATTTATTCCAATCTCTTTTTAAAACGATCCGCCCAATACACTCTGTATCGGAATATGCCAAGAAAACAGTTTTATCATTACTATCTATGTATGAAGTATAATCAAGGTCATCATTCGGATATGTTTTTTCATAACTCTGTTCGTATAATTCCTCTGTATAAGTCCATATTCCGTCGGAAAATACGGGCTTTATTTTTCCGATAATTTCAAATGGCTGATTAGCTTTGTTTATATCTGCAAGATTATGCTCATTTATTTTTACAATATTCATATAAACCTCTCTCAGTATTATATCTGCTCACCTTTAATAATAATCATACATCAAAGCAATTATATTGTCAATAGAAATGCCATAGCACTTTTGATTGAAAAACATAAGTGCTATGGCAAAACCATTTTCATTAGTACCTGTCTTTTCTGCTTATTGGCACAACCCGCTTTTCACCTCGAAAAACGCCTGCTGCTTTTTACAAACAGGGCATACCATAGGCGCCTGTTTTCCCGTATGAATATGTCCGCAGTTACGGCAAACCCACACTACCTCCCCGTCCTTGGTGAACACCTTTCCCGTGTTAAGCTGCTCCAGAAAGCAATTAAAACGTGCTTCGTGATCCTCTTCGATTTTTGCCACCATATCAAAAAGCGCGGCAATATTGTCAAAGCCCTCATCACGGGCGGTTTTGGCGAAGTCGGCATACATCTCCGTCCACTCGTAATGCTCCCCTCCCGCCGCATTCTGCAAGGCCTTTGCGGTATTTTCCGGTATTCCCCCGCTCATAAGCGACAGCCACAACTCCGCATGAGCACGCTCGTTATGAGCGGTCATATCGAAAATATCTCCGATCTGCTGATAGCCTTCCTTTCGTGCGATCTCGCCGTAAATATGGTACTTGTTTCTCGCCTGGCTTTCCCCGGCAAACGCCGTTTTTAAATTATTCAAGGTTTTTGAACCTTCAAGCTGCATAAAAAAGCACCTTCCTTTCACTTAAAGTATGCACAAGGAAGGTGCTTTTTATTCAGTTATGCAAATTACTCTATTCCGGCTACCTCGTAACCTGCGTCCTCGACAGCCTTTTTCAGAACCTCATCGGAAACGCCCTCTTTTACTGTAACAAAAGCGGTTTTTGCTTCCAGATCAACCTTTGCCTCAACGCCTTCAATAGCGTTTAAAGCCTTTTCAACGTGTGCGGAACAATGTCCGCAGCTCATACCTTCAACATGAATTTTCTTCTGCATTTTTGTTTCTCCTTTTTGATTGTTATTGTTATTATTTAATACTGGCAGCTGTTGGCTGTCAATATAATATTTGCCGATTTCTCCGATGTTTTCTGCGGTCTGCGTGTGCCTGAACTTAAACAGCTTCAAGCGCAGTGCGTTCATTACCACGCAGAAGCTTGAAAGGCTCATTGCCAGAGCGCCGAACATGGGGTCAAGATGCCAGCCCAAAAGCGGAACAAAAGCTCCTGCCGCCAAAGGTATACAGAGTGCATTGTAGAAAAATGCCCAAAACAGGTTTTCCTTGATATTCCGTATAACCGCCTTACTGAGCTTTACCGCACCTGATACGTCCAAAAGGCTGTTTTTCATGAGAACTATATCGGCGCTGTCAATGGCTATATCCGTACCTGCGCCTATTGCCATTCCCACGTCGGAACGGGCGAGAGCGGGAGCGTCGTTTATTCCGTCACCCACCATTGCAACAAGCTTGCCTTCCGACTGCAATTCTCTTATGACCTTTTCTTTGTCGGCGGGCAGTACCTCTGAGATCACTCTGTCTATACCCAGCCTTTTTCCCACAGCCTCGGCGGTTCTTTTGTTATCGCCGCTGAGCATTACAACGCTTATTCCCATTTGCTTCAATTCGGATATTGCTGCGGCGGCTGTTGGCTTTGCGGTGTCCTCTACGCCTATTAGACCGATTATTTTTCCGTTTTCCGCAATGTAAAGAGGAGTAACGCCGCTGTCTGCAAGCTCGTCTGATTTGTTCTTCCACTCCCCAGCTTCAATTCCGTTTTCCTGCATCAAAGCCAGATTTCCCGCAAGACATTTCTTTCCCTCTATCTCTGCCATAACTCCTTTTCCGAAAACCGCTTCAAAGTTCTCCGCATTTGGAGGAGTTATGCTGTTATCCTTGGCACAGTTTACAACCGCTTCAGCCAAAGGGTGTTCGGATTTTATTTCCAAGGCGGATGCAGCTGCCAGAATATGAGCTTCTGAGGAGCTTGCATCGGCAATGATCTTAGTCACCGAGGGCTTTCCTGTGGTCAGAGTGCCTGTTTTGTCCATTACAATAACATTAAGCTTGTGAGCGGTTTCCAAAGCCGCGGCGGATTTTATAAGAATTCCGTTTTCCGCTCCCTTTCCTGTGCCTGCCATAATTGCTACAGGTGTGGCAAGTCCCAAGGCGCAGGGGCAGGAAATGACCAAAACCGAAATAGCGGTGGAAAGGGAGGTTTCGAGCCCTTCTCCCGCAATAAGCCATGCGGCTCCCGCAATCAAAGCTATTGTGATTACAACCGGCACGAATACTCCGCTGATTTTATCCGCCAGCTTTGCGATAGGCGCTTTTGAGCCTGTGGCGTCCTCTACAAGTCGTATTATTTGCGACAGGGTGGTTTCGTCTCCCACACGCTCTGCACGCATTTTGAAGTAGCCGCTTTTATTTATTGATGAGGCTATTATGCTGTCGCCAACTGTTTTTTCCACTCCTATGCTTTCGCCTGTTACGGCGGATTGGTCAAGAACGCCCTTGCCCTCAACAATAACTCCGTCAACAGCGGCGCTTTCTCCCGCCTTGACAATAACAATATCTCCTTTTTGAATCTCATCGGGAGAAAGAACAATCTCCTGTCCGTTTCTTTCAACAAGGGCAGTTTTCGGCGCCAAATCAAGCAGTTTTTCTATTGCCGAGGAGGTTTTTCCTTTCGCTCTTGCTTCCAGCATTTTTCCAACCGAAATAAGAGTCAGAATAGTTCCCGAGCTTTCAAAATAAAGGTTCATCATATAGCGCATTACAAGCTCATCGTCATTATGTCCCAAACCATAGCCTATGCGGTATATGGCGGCAATTCCGTAAACCAATGCTGCCCCCGAACCCAGAGCGATCAGCGTGTCCATATTTGGAGAGCCTTTTATAAGGTTGCGGAATCCGTTGACAAAATAGTGCTTATTGATTAGAACAATGGGAAATGCCAGCAAAAGCTGTGTAAAAGCAAAGGTAAGGGCATTTTCGGTGCCGTGAAAAACACTCGGCAAAGGCGCTCCAAGCATGTGTCCCATAGAAATGTAAAACAGCGGAACCAAAAAAATTATCGACCAAATAAGCCGTTTTTGCATTACCTTAAACTCTTTTTTACGGATCTCGGCGGGGCTTTCTCTTTTTGCTCCGTCGGCTTTTGCCTTGCTTTCCGAGGGTAAAACCGCCGTGTAGCCGCCCTGCACCACTGCGTCGATTATCTCGTTCTGGCTGCATATTTTGCTGTCATAAAGTACGGTCATGGAGTTGGTAAGAAGGTTTACTTCAACCTTTTCCACACCGTTCACCTTGCTTACCGCTTTTTCAACATGGGCTGAACAAGCAGAGCAGGTCATTCCTCCTACATTATACCTTTCCTTTGTAAGATTTCCGTTTGCTACCATACACAAAAGCTCCTTGTTATATTATTAAAAATAGTATTCACTATTGATAATTTTTTATCATTTCTCTTACTGTAAAACTATACCACATTTGTACACTTTTGTCAATACATAATCCTGTTGAAATATTATTTATTTTATGATACAATAAATTCAAAATAATGAGTAAGGAGAAACACCATGAAAATAAATATCAAAAAGCCCGATAAATCTGAGAAAAACAGGCTTTTCCGAGGTTTCGGCATGGTAAGCGGAAATAATTCCTCAAGACTTTTACTTGACTACAAAGCACTGCACCCTGACCGCTATCGGGAGATCTTACAGCTTATGTTCGGTGAGGACGGTTTGAATATAAACCATTTGAAATTGGAAATGGGGTCGGATATAAATTCCTCCTCAGGAACCGAACCCGCTGTAATGCGCAGCCGAGAAGAAAAAGCCGATGTGACAAGAGGCGCAGGGTATCAATTAGCCTGTGACGCACAAAAGGTAAATCCCGCCCTTACGCTTGATATGCTTTATTGGAGCGAACCTAAATGGGTTACCGATTCCGATGATGCTTTTAATGCAAGATATAAATGGTATACCGAAACATTAAGGGCTGCTTACAATACTTATGGGATCAAATTTGACTATATCAGCGGAAACCGTAATGAAAGAGCGGTTGAACCCGAATGGATAAAGTATTTGTCAAAAAGGCTAAAATCCGAAAAAAACCGTCCTTATGATTTTTCAAAGATAAAAATAGTTGCTGCCGATGAGGAAAACTCTTGGCGAATATCCGACTTAATGATAGAGGACGAGGAACTGCGTAATTCTGTTGATATCGTGGCAAGCCACTACACAAGCCATTCTACGCCTAACACCGAGGAATTGTCCCATAAATACAAAAAAGAGATATGGTTCAGCGAGGGATGTCCTCCCATGAGCTATTCAAAGGGCACAAGCCGATTTGACGGATGCGGATTAAGCGGTATTAACGGCGTTTTGGATATAGCCGACAGAATTATTGCAATGTATCCCTGCGGGTCTATGACCTTGTACGAGTTTCAGCCTGTGGTTTCCGCCTACTATGACGGAGTTTGCTACTGCCACAAGCAGCTTATTGACGCAAAAGAGCCTTGGAGCGGCTGTTACAGCATTGAAAGCGGTTTTTACATGGCGCTCCATTTTTCAAAATTCATAAAAAAAGGCTGGCAGTTTATTGACGGTGCATGCGGCTGTGACGGTGAAAAGGGCGGCGACGGACATGCTTTGGTCAACACTGTTCACAGCTATATGACCGCTTATGACCCCGAAACGGAAAATATCAGCATAGTCATTTCAAATCCCACTGACAAAGTGCTTGAATACACTTTTTGCTTAGAGGGCTTTGAAAAGAAAAGCTTTTCTCTTGATATTTGGGAAACAAGAGGAAACGAGGGCGGACGGTTTGACGGGAACTATTTCCAAAAGATAAAAACTTTTAGTCCCGAAAACAAAAACGGACGTTTTGAATTTGAGCTGGAGGTTCTTCCCTTTTCTTTGGTGACGGTTTCTTCCGTTAAGACAGACAGACCTGTGATTAAGCCTTTGCAGTCACAGATTTTAACACTTCCCTACTGTGATGATTTTAGTTATTCTGATTATCCAAATAATTTTCTTGAAAGCAGAGGTTTTACACCATTATTCACCACCGATCAAGGAGGAGCTTTTGAAGTTGAGAAGGTTAACGGCAAAAATGTGCTTATGCAGAAGATAACCAAGGGTATAAAGGCGGTGGAATGGGGTTATACGCCCTCACCAACCACTAACCTTGGCGATGACAGGTGGTTTAATTATGAGATATCTGCAAGGGTCAATTTAAACGGTAATGCTTCCGATTGCTATGGGGGGATAGGTTTACGTTTTTGTCAGGCATGCCGGGAACACAGCGGATATGCTTTGCTGGTTTTCGGTGACGGACATTGGGAATTTTTGAGAAACGGAAAGATAAAGAAAAAAGGCGCTTATATGGTCAAAGGGTCATTGCCCATTAAAATGTCTGTGGAAATGAACAGTATATCATGCTTTATCGACAGCAGCGAGGTGATGAGCTATAAGGACAAAAGTCCTTTGCCAGCGGGCAGAGCGGCTTTGTACAGCTCTTATGACAATAATTATTTTGAGGATCTGGTTATTGAGCCTGCCGAAAACGGTTCCGTTTATGTTTCGCGAATTGACGATACCGATAAAGAGTTTGAGTATAGCGGAGAGTGGGAACACAGACTTATGGCGGGGTTTGGTGATTATAAAAGAACTTTGTCTGTGGGAAAAGAAAATGCCGCTTTGATCTTGTCTTTTAAAGGAAAGGGATTTTTTGTTTTTGCGGAAAGCAAGAGCGATTGTGAAATCTCTGTAAGGGTTGACGATAAATTTTATTATAAGAATAAAAAGGTTAAACATTCAGACAAGCGGGAAACTGTTTGCTTTGTAAACGGTTTGAGCAATGGAGAGCATAAAGCTGAGATCACCGTTTTATCGGGAGAACTGACGGTTGACGGTGCTGAAATTATTGCTTAAAAAATCATAGGTAAAACGGTTTTGATTCAATAATAACAAGAAGGAAGGTTGTATAATTTACGGCAGTCCGTTTATTATACTGTTTCTAATTCAAAAACGCTATGTAAGCATTTTTAAAGGTTCTGTCTTCGCCAAATATTTACCTTTTCAAAAAAAAAACAATATAAAACCTGTAAGATTTTCAGTTTTTTTGCGCATAGATAGATGAATCAGGCTTGATGACCAAATCGGGAGGTGATAGGGTGGATGATTCGGAATTGCTGGATATGCTGCGAAAGACTCCGGAAAAAGGAATAAAGGCTCTTATTGCACAATACAGCGGACTAGTTTACACCGTGGTGCGGCGTAATCTCCCGCAAGCACTTTGCTATGCCGACGCCGAGGCTTGCGCAGCCGATGTTTTCAGCGAATTTTACCTTGATTTGGATAAGTACAATCCTTCCAAGGGAAGCATAAAGTCATGGCTTTGTGTTATCGCACGGCATAACTCCATTGATTTAGCGCGGCGAACTGCGGCGGTTTTACCCTTAGACGAGGAAATACGCATAGACGAGGAAATATGCACAGATATCGGCGGAGTATCTTTGGAAAGCGATTTGGAAGAATCCGAGCTGCGCCGCACAGTGCTTTCCGAAATAAAAGCTTTGAACGAGCCCGATCGGGAAATACTGTTCAGGAAATATTACTTGGGCGAATCCTCTAAGGAAATCGCCGCGCGTCTGAAAATGTCTGTTTCAAACATTGACGCAAGAACAAGCCGTGCTGTGAAAAAGCTTCGGGAAAAACTTGATGACTGGAGGAAATGACAATGAAATATACATTGGAGAATTTTTTTGAAGAGCTGGAGCCAACCGAGTTAGATGAAATTATGCCCGACAACTTTGAGGCAAAATTGCCGAAAAAGGTTTTAAAGCGCATTGAAAAAACAGCTTTGCAAAAAGCAGGGTTCAAAAATAACAGGCGGCAATTTAATGTCAGAATATTCGCTCCTGCTGCGGCTTGCTTGATATTAACGGCAACAATCGGAGGAACCGCAATGGCTGCCGAAGCAAAGGAATACAACGCCGCCGTGGACTTTTTCGCACAAAACGGATTATCCGCCGAGGGGCTTAGCCGCGAGGATATGAAGGCGGTCTACCGTGATATTACAACAAACCGCTTTATGAATGACAAAACCGTCGAAGTCATCAGACGTTCCGTTCCGGGGGTGGAAATTCTTCAGCACGAGCCTACTCCCGAAGAACTGTCAGCTTTGTGGAACAGCAATTCCAATTTTTGGAGCGGTTCGCATGCGAATGCCACTGTGGAATACCGAATCGACTACAAATATCAGCACGGAGGCGAGTATGACATATTGGATAAAATTACCGTTGAATGTCTGCGCGACGGTGAAGAACTATGGAAAACGGATTTCCCCGCTCTTGGCAAGGAGTGGGAGAATGACGATCTCTATATTGATGACTGTGTAATGACATCTGTGGGCACTGCCGTTTGGGGACATCGATATCATTGGACTGAGGTGACCGATAGCTCCAAAGCTAACTCTCTCACTTACAGCCGGATAGCGCGTATCGATAACAGCGGCTGTAAACTTTGGGAACGTGAGCTTGATCATGGCTTTAAAGATGAATATATCAAAGCGGTACTTGACAACGGCGATGGCACTTTAGCAGTGATAAGCTACGGCGATTTTGAATATCTGTGCCTGAGCCAATACGACACGAACGGCAACGAACTGAGCTTCACCAAAACACAATTCAGTCGGATATCAGGCGTTTTGAACGCTGTTCATTTTGGCGACGGTTATCTTGTGCAGCTTGCGGGTACAGATGAAGACGACGGACACGCTCACCTTGCCAAGCTTGACAGAGCGGGAAATGTCACGGATAACTTTGTTTATAAGAGCGAGGAATGCGACTATTACATCACTGATATGGCGGAATTTGAGGGCAGGGTTTATTTATCCGCTTATGCCGTTCCTAAGCAGACCGACGAAGGCGGAAGACATGAGATCGCCAACATTTTGGACTATGTGTTCAGCAAAGAAAATTGGGAGATTTCAAGCGAGGAATTGACCCCAATAGTGAGGGAAAATTACACGGCGGTACTGCTTTTGTGCGACCCCGACGGCGGCGAACCGAAAACTTTCTATTCTGTAAAGGGTTCCCTTGGCGGAGCGATTACAGTTGAGGAAGATCAGCTCAAATGGAATGTGGAAAGTGTTGTTTCGGCAAGCTTTTCACCCTATACAAGTAGTTTCAGTGTTTGCGGAGGGTGCAGTGTTTATCGGTATTCCTTTGACAAATTGGGCATTCTTACAGGGTACGAGGATACGGGAGAAGCTACGCTTTATTCAAGATAGAGAACCATAGTTAAATAATTTATTGCAACAACCGAGACTGCTTATGTCTGCTTGATAAATCCGGCAGGCATAAACAGTCTCGGTCAATTTTTTGATTTAAACCATAAAAATGCAATATAGAGCTTTTATTAATTCAAAGAATAAGCTTACCCAAATTTCTTTCCTTTCTCCATTCCACATATTCCTCATAAGTGCCAACCTTATCAAAACAGCCCTCATCGGTTATCTCAATAATTCGGTTAGCTACCGTCTGTACGATCTCATGGTCGTGAGAACAGAACAGCACGTTGCCCTTGAATTCGGACAATCCGTTATTTACCGCGGTTATGCTTTCCAGATCAAGGTGGTTGGTGGGCTGATCCAGCATAAGAACATTGGATTTAAACAGCATCATACGGCTGAACATACATCTCACCTTTTCACCGCCCGATAATACGTTTACAGGCTTGAAAACATCATCTCCGCTGAACAGCATTCTGCCCAAAAATCCTCTTAAATATGTTTCTGTGGTGTCCTCGCTGTACTGTCTTATCCAATCCAGAATAGTCAGCTCACAGCCGTTGAAGAAGTGGTCGGAATCCACAGGGAAATAGCTTAAAGAAGTGGTGCTGCCCCATTTGAAGGTGCCTTCATCGGGTTCAAGCTCTCCCGCAAGAATTTTAAACAGTGTGGTAACAGCAATTTCGTTTTCCGCTAAAAATGCTATCTTGTCGGTTCTGCCCATGGTGAAGGAAAGGTTGTTAAGCACCTTAACTCCATTGACGGTTTTTGTGATGCCGTCCAGCTGCAAAACGTCCTTGCCCACTTCCCTGTCGGGTTCAAAGCTGATAAAGGGATAACGTCTGCTTGACGCAGGCATTTCCTCGACTGTCAGCTTATCCAGCAGCTTTCTTCTTGAAGTTGCCTGCTTGGATTTTGATTTGTTGGCGGAGAAACGCTGGATAAAGCTTTGCAGTTCCTTGATCTTTTCTTCTGTTTTCTTGTTCTGCTGTTTTATCATCTTCTGTATAAGCTGGCTGGACTCGTACCAGAATTCGTAGTTGCCCACATACATTTTTATTTTGCTGTAATCTATATCCACAATATGGGTACATACATTGTTAAGGAAGTGACGGTCATGGGATACAACGATAACGGTACCGAAATATTCAGCCAAAAAGTCCTCCAGCCACGCCACCGCGTCTATGTCAAGGTGGTTGGTAGGCTCGTCCATAAGAATTATATCGGGATTGCCGAAAAGGCACTGCGCCAGAAGAACCTTGACCTTATCATTACCCGTAAGACTGCTCATCTGACTTTGCATTATTTCCTCGGGCAGACCCAAGCCCTGAACCAGCTTTGAAGCGTCACTCTCTGCGTCCCAGCCGTTAAGCTCCGCAAATTCGCCCTCCAAAACAGAGGCTCTTTCCCCGTCTTCATCGGAAAATTCCTCCTTGGCGTACAAGGCATCCTTCTCCTTCATAATATCATAAAGCTTTTTGTTGCCCATTATTACGGTATCCTGAACGGTGTACTCGTCAAAGGCGAAGTGATCCTGTTTTAACACCGACATACGAAGGTTCTTGGGTATTACAACCTCGCCTGTGGTGGGGTCCAGTTCCCCGTTGAGTATCTTTAAAAAGGTGGATTTTCCTGCGCCGTTGGCTCCTATTACACCGTAACAGTTGCCCGCGGTAAAAAGCAGATCCACATCCTTAAACAGCATATCTCCGCCGAATTGGAGGCTTACGTTTGAAACAGTAATCATAGTTGTTTTTTCCTTCCTATATATGTCCTGTCTGTCATTTTCACAAAAATTACCATTGTAAAATCATACCGTAATATCATACCATATTATTGTAATATAAGTCAACAAAAATATCCAAAACTGCCTTAATTTATCAAAATTTTGTTGCAGTTGTATATAAAAGCGGATTTTTGGAATGTTTTTTTGGAAAATTGCAGTTTTGAGTAAAAACGATTCATACATAAATTTGAACCTTCCCTACTTGCAAAAAAATGAATATTATGGTATACTTATAAAAAATTTGTAACCATTTTGTAATAATTTTTAGGACTTTAATGCGATGAAAAATAACAAATCTACCAACAAAAATCGCTTGATTGACGTTACAGTCACTGCTGTCGCCTTATTTGGCGGATACATAGCAAACACGCTGTACATATTTTTCCGATTTATAGGATCAAGCTTGGCTTTTTTGGGAAAAACCCTTTGGGACGCTACGGGCAAGTTTAGAAAAAAAGCAGGCAAGAAGCTTGAAAAAGCCTTTATCTTCCTTTTCCGCCCATTTTACGATACCGCAAAATATGTATACATATCCGTTAAAAAATCCAAAAAGGAAAACGGCGGTAAAATAGGCTTAAAATCGGGTTTTGATTTATTCGGAAATATTCTTTTCGGAAAAAACGGAATTGCCGTATTGCTGGTAAGCTTTGCTATCCCCGTTATAAGCGTTTTTTTCCTTTTCAGCATCATTACTTATGCAACTTCGATAAATTATGCGGTTAAGCTTACCGTCAACGGAAACTTTCTCGGCTACATAGAAAACGAACAGGTTTTTCTTGACGCAAGGGAGGTTCTCAACGAAAGAATAAGCTATTTCGGCGATGGTATTGAAATACCTGCAGAACCCTCTTACTCGGTTGAACAGGTGGGCAACATCGACACTCTCACAAAGTATCAGATCGCGGACTTGATACTTGGAAAATCCGGGGTCAACCTCGATTACGGCTACGGCTTTTTCATCAACAACCGTTTCTACGGCGCACTTATGGATTTCACCAAGGTTAAAGACACCTTGGACAATATGTTGGATCAGTATAAGACCGATAATGAAAGCGAAAAAATCGATTTTGTGGACAATATAAGATATGATGAGGCAGGTCTTTATCTTGCAGACAGCTTTATCGATGAAAACTGGCTTATTAACCTGCTTACGGGCACTTCCAAGCAATCCTCATACTATACAGTAGAGGAAGAAGACGAGGACGCCGAAAGCATTGCGGAAAAGCTGAAGATGGATATAGAGGAGCTGGAAATGCTCAATCCAGGTTTTTCGGATATGGAGCTTGAAGAAGGCGACAAGGTCAAGGTAAGCGAGGAAATCCCCTTCCTGTCGATAAGCACCACAAGAACCGAGGTTTATAACAAGGAAGATATCCCATTTGATACCGAAACCTATGATGACTATGATATCTATGAGGGACAGTCAAAGGTTATGCAGAAGGGCGAACCGGGAGTAAATGAGATCACCGCAAATGTCACCTATGTCAACGGCGTTGAAACCGCCAGAAATATACTGAAGGTAGTCAATCTCAAACAGCCTGTTACCGAGATAATCGCTTTGGGAAGCAAGCAAACTCCCGCAGGAACCATAAAGGACGTCCCCTCTGCTTATGAAATGCTGGAATGGCCCTTGAACTACGGCGTAGGCGAAATAAGCCAATGGCCCTATTGGGAGGGCGGATATGACGGACATACGGGAATAGATATTGCCACAAGCTACGGAACTCCCGTTTTCGCCTGCGCAGACGGAATCGTTACTAAGGTTGAGTATTCCAACTACGGCTTGGGTTACCACATTTTCATTTATCATGAGGAACTGGGAATCACCTCCGTTTACGGACACAACAGTGCAATTCTTGTACATGAGGGACAGCGCGTCGTTCAGGACGAGCATATAGCCAACGTGGGCAGCACGGGAAAATCAACGGGACCTCACGTTCACTTGGGCGTAATTATTGACGGCGTTTATGTAAATCCACACGCTTATCTTAATATTCCCGATGGTGTGCGGATCAATTTGGTTTAAACAACACAAAAATAGGGGCTGTGAAAAAATACAGCCCTTTTTGTTTTTAACGGTTAACCTACTTGCAAAAAAAAGAATATTATGGTATACTATAAAAAATTTGTAATAATTTTGTAATAATTTTAGGACATTAAAACAATGAAAAATACAGACAAATCTACGAACAAAAATAACTTGGGTGATATTATAGTCACTGCTGTCGCCTTATTCGGCGGATACATAACAAATACACTGTACATATTTTTCCGCTTTATCGGTCTTGGCTTGGCTTCTGTGGGAAAAACTCTGTGGAATGCTACGGACAAGCTCAGAAAAAGGATAGGAAACGGGCTTAAAAAATTCTTTATATTTATTTTCCGTCCCTTTTATGATACTGCAAAATACATATATTTTTCATTCAGAAAATCCAAAAAGGAAAACGGCGGCAAAATCGGCATAAAATCAGGTTTTGGCTTCGCAGGAAACGTTCTTTTCGGAAAAAACGGAATCGCAGTATTGCTGGTAAGCTTTGCTATCCCCATTATCAGTGTTTTCTTCCTTTTAAGTATCATCGCTTATGCAACCTCCATAAACTATGCCGTTAAGCTTACTGTCAACGGAAATTTCTTGGGTTACATTGAAAACGAGCAGACTTTTCTTGACGCAAGAGAAGTTTTAAACGAAAGAATAAGCTACTTTGGGGGCGGTATTGATATTCCTGCGGAGCCCTCTTATTCGGTTGAACAGGTGGGAAATATCGATACTCTCACAAAGTATCAAATAGCAGACTTGATATTGGGCAAGTCGGGAGTTAATCTGGATTACGGCTACGGCTTTTTTATCAACGACCGTTTTTACGGCGCTCTTATGGATTTTACCAATGTCAAAGAAACTTTGGAAAATTTGCTCAATCGGTACGAAACCAATAACGAAAGCGAAAGAATAGCTTTCGTGGACAGCATCAGATATGACGAAGCGGGTCTTTATCTCGCCGACAGCTTTATTGACGAAAGCTGGCTTATTGACTTGCTTACAGGCTCCAAGGAGCAATCCTCCTACTATACCGTTGATGACGAGGACGATGATCCCGACAGCATTGCTGAAAAGCTGGATATGGATATAGAAGAGCTGGAAAAGCTTAATCCCGGATTTTCCGATATGGAGTTTGAAATAGGCGACAAGATCAAGGTAAGCGAGGAAGTTCCATTCCTGTCAATAAGCACCACAAGAACTGAGGTTTACACCAAGGACAATATTCCTTATGACACCGAAACCTATGATGAAGATACTATCTATGAAGGTCAGTCAAGAATCATGCAGGAGGGCGAATACGGAATAAATGAGATCACTGCCAATGTCACTTATGTAAACGGAGTTGAAACAGGCAGAGATATTACAAAGGTTGTTTCCCTCAAAAAACCTGTCACCGAAATAATAGCTATCGGAAGCAAGCCTACACCCGCAGGCACCATAAAAGACTCCCCAACCGCTTACGGAAAGCTTGCTTGGCCTTTGGACGACGGTGTTGGCGAAATAAGCCAGTGGACCCATTGGGAGGGCGGATATTACGGACATACGGGAATAGATATTGCCGCCCGCTACGGTTCCCCTGTTTATTCGGGTGCAGCCGGAGTTGTTACCAGAGTTGAATATTCCTACTACGGCTTAGGTTATCACATCTTCATCTATCATGAGGATCTGGGTATCACCTCTGTTTATGGACATAACAGCGCTATTTATGTATATGAAGGTCAGCACGTTGCTCAGGGTGAATGTATAGCGCTGGTGGGCTCTACGGGAGATTCAACGGGACCGCACGTTCACTTGGGTGTTCGTATAGGAAATGAAAATGTTGAACCGCACCCTTATTTGGATATTCCCGATGATGTAAGAATTAACTTGGTTTAAAAAAAATCATCCTCTGTCAATGTGACGGAGGATATTTTTTGAGTATATTGCAATTCAAAAGAAGATATTTATCAAGTAAGGACTCTTCTTTTTACACTTTTGCTGAAATCACTGCTGTGAAAATCCTTGACCTGATTGGACAGGATAAGCATTGCGGGAAGATTGGGTATCGCCATAAGTCCGTTAAGAAGATCCGAAAGCTGCCACACGAGCTCTATCTTCATAGCAGCTCCCAAAACCGTTGAGGCGGCAAAGATCAGCAAAAAAACGGTTTTGCCCTTCCCTCCCGTTAAATATTCCAAGGAATTTGAGCCGTAAACCGACCAGCCCGCCGCCGTTGTAACAGCAAAGACCGTTATTGCTATCGCCACAAACCCCGAGGAAAAATCTCCGAATACGCATCTAAAGGCATATACGGCGTTGCTCACTCCGTCTGTGGCTATTTTGTCCGCTCCTGTTACAAGAAGGGTGACAGAGGTCAAGGTACACATAACTATGGTGTCAAAAAAGACCTGCAGCATTGCCCATAAGCCCTGTTTTTCCTCATTGTCGGAGAAGGTCGCAGTATTCAGCATTACACTGCTGCCAAGACCTGCTTCGTTGGAGAAAATACCCCGCCTTACTCCCCAGCTCATTCCCAGCATCATTGCCGAACCGAAGAAACCGCCGCTGACCGCCCGGAAATCAAAGGCTTCATAAAAAATTCTTATTACCGCTGAGGGCAAAGCGGAAATGTTAACGGCAATCACCCCAACGCAGCCCGCAATATAAATAAGCGAGATTATGGGAATGACCTTTTCAGTCACCTTTCCAAACAGCTTTACACCGCCGAAAATCAGCCATAAAAGCAGGGCTGCCGCTATGGAACCGCTGAAAAGCGTAGAAATGCCAAAGGCGCTTTCAAGGGATTGAGACATTGCGTTTATCTGAGTCATATTGCCTATACCCACACTTGCCGCCAAGCAGAAAAAAGCATACATCTTTCCCGCTTTGACTGAACCGAAGGCGGCGGTAATGTAGTGAAATGCTCCTCCGAACCAGCTGCCGTCATCTCGCCGTTGGCGGTACTTCATACCCAGCACATTTTCCCCGTAACAGGTCGCCATACCCAAAAAGGCGGAAACAAGCATCCAAAAAACCGCTCCCGCTCCGCCTATTGCCACCGCAGAGCCTACCGCAACTATGTTTCCTGTTCCCAAGGTAGTTGCCAATGCGGAGGTAAGTGTTTGCAGAGGGGAAAGGTTTTTTTCATCGGCTTTTCCCTTGTTTTTGCTGAAAAGGGTTCTTGAAAAAACCTCTCCCAGCTTGGTGATTTGTCCAAATTTTATCTTTACGGAAAAAACAATTCCCACCAACAGGTATATCACCAGCATGGGAGCGCCCCAGATTATATTGTCGTTAAGCCATTCAAGCATTGTTTTCTTCCTTTCGCAAAAAGTCCCTTTGCTTGTGATACTAATTCACGATTGAAAGCAGACAATTATTTGCGAGGATATTTTGCGTCCTGCAGGGAAGAGGACGACAGCAGGCTGACGACTGCCGAGGACGGTGACGCAGCAGGGCACAAAATAGACCGCAAAGAATGTCTGCTTTCAGTCGGGTATTAGTATGAGTATATGCTTGTATTTGGTGAAAAATGACAAGCACTGTATTGCGGTTTGCCAGTTCTTATGCTATACTGTACATGAAAGGAGAAGAAAAATGTGGAATGAGATAAAAAACGACGAGGACATACAAAACCTTATGACGGAATACTGCGGTTTTCACGACAGCTGCATAGTTTCAATGAATTATTCCAGCGGCGCTTTTGTGGACGAAAGCAACGCAATGGGAAACGGAGATATTTATGAACATACCTTACTCATGACCTTGAACAGCCAGATATGCAAGCCCATAGACCTTTTGTTCAAGGGTGTAAGAAAGTGCAGTATAGTGGGCTGGCAGGATAATTTTTTCTGTGAGATTTTAGACGCTTATTTAGGATTCAATAAAGAATTTCTCGGAAAAACTCGCGACGACAGACTGATAGTCTGGGCAGATTACAACAGCTTTGACCCTGTTAAATACAGCGAACGTGAGCTTATTTCGCCAAACGGATATAACTGTACCTATGTTATTGCGGAAAAACTGTTTTGGAGATACAAAGAGGAACAATAATAAGAATAAAAAACCGCACAGCGTGAGGTAAAATTCCTTCTGCTGTGCGGTGTTTATTTTGGATTTTTATCTGATGTAATTAAATGCTGTCTTGTTGATCTTTTCGGGAGGCTGAACCTTGCTTTCCGCCTTCATTTTCAGCAGATAAGCCATATTCTGACCCAGGGCGTCCATCATCTGCATTGCCTCTATGTCCTGTTCACACTCGCCCTCGGCTCTGCCGTGAACATCGTTCCAATAAATAGAAGGAACTTGGATCATTTCGGTAATTCCGAAATAGTTGTTTATGCTATGGTAAGCATGTATCGCTCCGCCTCTGCGCAGAGCAACCACCGCAGCTCCGGGCTTGAAACGGAAATTCTGTCCGTATGTATAGAACACTCTGTCCAAAAATGATTTTAATGTGCCGTTTATATCTGCGTAATAAACGGGAGAACCGATTATTATTCCGTCAGCATCCGACATTTTTGCGCCGATCTCGTTCAGTCCGTCCTTGTCGCCGAAAGCGCATTTTCCCAGCTTGGCGCAGGCTCCGCAGGCACGGCAGCCTCCGAAAGCCTTATCCCCCACTTGAATTATCTCCGTTTCAATTCCCTCTTTTTCCAAAATATCACAAATACGCTTTATGGAGGTGTAGGTGTTTCCGCTTTTTCTCGGACTTCCGTTTATGGCAATTACTTTCATGGCATTTCCCTCGCTTTTTGATAAATTTATAATAGTATTCTATTATATTATCACAAAAGGAAAAATAATGCAAGGTCTTGAAATATGAAAAGTAAAATGTTATAATTAAAGTGCATAGGAATGTGTAAGAATCTGTCTTCACAAAATATGTGCGTGGTTTTCGGCAAATTTTGTTGAGGGCATGGCAAATCTTCGCTGGCTTGCTGACACGAATCAAGAAGATTTAACACACGATGTGATCAGTCATTCGTCCAAAGCCGGCGCACGGAAGCGACGACAGCAATGCGAATGACCAAACAAACGCCGGTCATTTGCAATATCTGACGAAAATACACGTGCAGCAGCTTGTAAAGACAGGTTCTGATACAATTTATTCAATTTTTGCACATAGAGAAAGGAAAACAAATGGATCAGAATCAAAATCCCGAAAATCAGTCTGTATATACTGAAAACAACAGTGTACAACAGAATTTTCAGACAAATAACGGCACACAGATGCCCGATCCCTCATTTATGGAGTATCAAGCTCCTGTTTATGCCTCGGAGTTTAAACCCATAAAAAAGAATTTCAATCCCTTGGCTGTCATTATTCCCGTCTGCGTTGCGGTAATTGCTGCCGTGGCAGTTCTTTTGGTATTCTTGCTGAACAAGACCGATTACAAAAAATCGGAAAAGAATTACTTTGACAACCTTTTCAGCACGGCTCTTTCCTCTGCCGAGGAACAGGAAAGCAATGTTGATCCCCAAAAGGTTTCTCTTAACTTCCAAAGTCCTTTAAGCAACCTGACAGGCAATATTCTCGACATATCCAATATTGATTTTGTTTTTGACGGTGCGGTTAATGGCAAGGATCTTTACAATACCGCAAGCTTTAAAATGGGAAATGTGGATATCAGCACCGAGTATTGGTTCAACAGCGCAAAAAAGACCGTTCTGCTGGCACTTCCCCAGATCTCCGATATTTATTTGATGCTTGACGCCAACGGAACCGAAAACGAAAGCAATACCGCTGACTCATCCGAATATTTAAGAATTTTCTCCGAGGTACTGTCAAAAACTGCCGACACATACTTTGAGGTCATCGGCGATGTTGAGGTTGAAAAGGATCAGAGCTTTGTTGTAGGCGTAAAAACCTACACCGCCGACAAATCCGAAATTCATCTGAACGCCAAGCAGATCGCGGCAATCATCAGAGCCTTTTACAACAATATTTTGGACAACAATGATGCCGTAAAGCTCCTTTGCGATTCTCTCGGATATGAAAACAAGGACGAATTGAAGGAAGCCCTTGACAAGGCAATGGATTTTGAAACCTTGGAAAAAGCTGAAACCGAAGAGAATTATCCTTGGTTCATAGATATGACCGTTTATATGAGAAACAAGGAGATAATCGGCAGAAATGTTGCTATTAAGGCAGAAGATAACAAGTGCGGATTTGAGGTTTATAATATTCCTCAGCAAAACGGCAATGTAAGCTTTGTTTCTGCAAGCAAGGACGAAAAGACACTGTTCAGCATTAACAATGAGGACAGTGTAAGCGGTGATGTTCACAGCGGAACTGTCGAGTTCAAGGTAAACGGCAATGAGGCAACTTTGACCTACAGCGACTTTGCAGTTACCGACACACTTTTCCAAGGAAAAGCCAATCTGTCCATAAAGAATAACCCTGCCTTTGCCGCAAGTCTTGAGCTGAAAACCGAGGGCAATGTTAAAACAACAACAATCACTGTCCCGAATATCTTCACTATGACTGTTAAGGCTGAGCCTTCCGCATTGGGGTATAAGGAAGAACCCCAGCTTTCCGACAGTCAGCTTGCTATTATAAGTAATGATGAGAATAGCCAAACAAGCGAGAACCTTAGCAAGTTTATGGAAGATATTTATGCTTATATAAGTCAGCTTACGGGTTATGGTGATTTGTATGGGGATTTGCTGTCTTAATGCTCAAACAATACAATAAAGCGCAGATAAATGATGATTAAGAAGTTAATTCCTATTATGCTGCCCGTGATCATTTGGATAATTATGGTTTTATATCACGGTGTTGTTTTGAAACCATTTTCGGATTTCATGCTTTCTGTTTCTGCACCGTTTTTTCTGAGCTTTATTCTGCACACCTTAATTCAACTGCTGATCATAAGTGCGATTACAATAGCTGCAGTAAAAAAGCTTGGATATAAAATCAAGGGTTTGATCGTTTCAATTCCTATCATGTATTTGCTGTTCGCGGTTTATTCTCCTTCATCAATATATTTGCTTTTATATACGGGAGGATGGAGTATAGCCTTTGGAGAGCCTCACCCTGCAATGCCCTCTTGGGCAGCGGCGATTTTCATTGTCTTGCAGTATGGTGTTGTTATGTTGATAACAGTTCTTGCTATCACTCGGAAAAAAGAAACATAGTGATTAAGCGGTATTTACCATATGATTTAAATGTATAAAAAATTAAGGGGCTGTCCGATTTACAGCCCCCTAATTATTTATATTCACATTTTTAAAGCTGATCCACGATCTCGATCTCTTCAAACAGGTTGCTTTCGTTATCGAGCTCTACGCTTTCCGCCTCGGGAATTCCGTTGGAAACAGGGATATTGTCGCCCTCATCGCTATCGTCCTGTACGCCTTCCTCGTCTGGAGTGTTGTTGATAGACGCCACAAGGTTCTTTATCTCGTTTATCTCGCCCTTGATGCTGCCTGCTGCGTCCTTAAGCTCGCCCTTTATATTATCGGTGGTGTCCTTGATATTTTCCTTAATGTTGCCCTTGCTGCCCTTTAAGCCTTCCTTTACGTTGTCTGCGCCTTCCTTTACGCGCTCTTTGATAGCAACAGTGTTTTCCTTGAGCTGTTCGACGGTTTTTTCGCCCTTTTCTACCATGTCCTCGGACTTCACCTGCTTGATACCCTCAGAGATCTTATCGGCAGTGGTCTTGATGGTACCTACTGCGTACATAGATGCTCTGTGAACCTTTCCGCCCTTCTTGTGAGGCTCTTCCTTTTCTCTGTATTCGGTGTATGCCTCAACGTCTTCCTTTTCCTCGTTCATTTTTTTATAAACCAAGTAGCCGATTCCCGCTGCGCTTGCTAATGCCAACAATGCTGTTAATGCTTTCATATTTTTTTACCCCTTTATAATTATTTCAGAACGGATATTCAATAATTCCGCCTATATTGTTAAAATATATTTTAACATATTTTCCCAAAAATGTAAATACCTGTAAAACTTTTTCGGTCATTTTTTCAAAAAAGCTTCCAAATAAAAAATCGGCATTCCCATTTCGGTAAATTTTTGTTCATACTCTGTAATAATATTCCCCTCAATATTGCTGTTATGTAAGTCGAGAGAAACATTTTGCATAATCCAGCCGTTTTGAGAAAAGCTTTCTATTGAAAATTCAAAAAGCCGTCTGTTGTCGGTTTTTTGTTTAATATATCCGCTGTCAGTTAGAAGATTTTTGTAAATGTTCAAAAAAAGCGGGTGAGTCAGGCGGTGCTTGGCGTAGCTTTCCTTTGGATAAGGACAGCTGAAATTGAGATAGATAAGCTCCACCGATTTTTGCGGTAATATCTTCTCCAAATATTCCGCCTTGCCTGCATAGTATTTCAGATTTTTGATACCGCTTTTTTCCGTCCTTTCCATAGCTGCTACCAACACATTGGCAGTCTGTTCAATGGCAATATAGTTTTTGCCGGGGTTTTCCTCGGCGAGCTGCTGTACAAACTTTCCCTTGCCGCAGCCTATTTCAAGGCAGACAGGATTGTTATTTCCGAAAACCTTTTCGCAGTCGAATTTTTCAGCAAGCTCCTCCTGATCTCTCTGTTCTGAAATGTAGTCGGGAAGCCAGCCCAAAAACACATTTCCGCATTGCTCCCAGCGTTCGTTTAAATGCTTTTTCTTTCTCATTCTCATAGCTATGAATCCTTTTCTATTCCGATAAATCTTTTCTTAACATAATATAGTCCTCAGTGCGGTATTCCTCGTAAAAACCGTTTTTTAAAAACAGGGTTATTGCGGGATTGTCAACGGCTATATCATCGTATAGAATCTTTATTCCGTTTTCCTTTGCGGCATTGCACAAAAACTGTAAACCTTGGTTTCCGAAGCCATTTCCGCGATACTTAGCAAGGACTATCACATCTGCGATATAAACATTCCTTTCCTCGTCAAGGTGATAGGCGATCTCCCCCACAAATTCCCCTGTTCGGGAATTTTGCAGGTATCTGTAAAAACGCTTGTTCTCATGGTTTACTATCCAAAAGTCAAACCAATCCTGCCACCTGTCCTCGGAAAAATCTATTGTACCGCCCCATTTTTGGTTATAGGTCATTGTTTCGGGGTCGCTCAGCAGTTTTTGACGAAAAGCTAGATCTTCAAATTTCAGAGTATACAGTTGTATCAATATCGGTAATTCCTTCCAAAATTTTTTCTTTTATTAGTATATCCCAAATTGCCCGTTAAGTCAATAAAAAATACCTCGAACCGGTTAAACTTCGAGGTATATTTTTTATTTACTCCTCTCCCGAGGTCACTTCTGGAAGCTCTATTCCCAGCTGTTCATAAAGATTATTCAGTTTATTTTCATAATCCTCCAATCTTTGCTCCAGCTTTGCCTTTTCCTCCGCTTCCGCTTTTTCTATTTTTGTCTGTGCAGACAAATTCATTGTATAAACGGTAACCGTCACAAAGGCAAAGGCGATAAGTCCCACCGTTACGGGATTGAAGTAGCCATTGCTTTTGGTTTGCTCGTTGATAAGAGGCTTTACGGGAGTTTTGGAGAGAGCCGCTCTTAATGCCGCATAGAGAGGTACCGAGATTATCACCGCAAGAACGGCGTTTATGGAAGAGGTTACCGCATTGGTGGCAGCTGCCGCCCATGCCGCCTCCGCTGTTCCGCCTATTATAAGAACGGTGAAGAAGGATTTTATCAGATAAAGTACAATATAAGCCAGCTGACCGAAAACTGCCGCTAATATCGTTGTCCCAATAGGTATTTTTCCGTCCTTGTTATGTCTGTTAAGCTTGCCTGCCACAAAGCCCATGGCAAATTTTGAAATAAAGGTGTAGGGGGCGGAAAGAACGTAAGCAGGATTCATCAGATCATACAGCGCCGCGCCTATTCCGCTTGCCAGACCGCCTGTGTTTCCGCAGAAAAGGAGTCCCGCCAGAAGGCACATTGAGTTGCCCAAGTGGATTCGTGTTACGAGAATACCATTTGGTATCGGAAATGACAGGTAGTTTCCCACAAAGACCAAGGCTGCCATTAAGCCTATGGTTACTGTTTTCATTATTTTTTTGCTTGACGAGCGTTCCATAGTTATCTCCCTTTTTGTATTTTTGTTCTGTTTTTATTTTAATCGTTAAACCTGCACAATGCAAATTGATCGAAATATTTCTTTTGGTTTTAGATTTTATAGCGATTCACTTATTTTTAATTTTAATGTTGATTGTTTTTGATTATATTGACAATAATTTTAATGTAAACTTCATCATGTTCAAAACAGATTTTGTAAAATCAGCACAAACAGGCTTATATATGAGGAAATTTTTGCTGAGTTTATAGAATGTGATTTTCTCTATCAAAACAAGCTTTTGTTAATAAATGCTAAAAAGATGTCATAATATTATGGCACAATTACTAAAAAATATAAATTTAACAAAAACCCCTTGATTTTTTCTATAAAATGGATAAAATAGTATTTAGCACTCCAAGGGTAAGAGTGCTAAACATAAAAAGGTTAATATTTTTTAAGGAGGCATATATATGAAAATTAAACCATTGGCTGACAGAGTTGTAATCAAAATGCTGGAGGCCGAAGAAACCACCAAGGGCGGAATCATTCTTACCAGCTCCGCACAGGAAAAGCCCCAGGTTGCTGAGATAGTTGCGGTTGGACCCGGCGGTGTTGTTGACGGCGAAAAGGTTGTTATGGAAGTTAAGGTAGGCGATAAGGTGCTTATCAGCAAGTATGCGGGCACTGAGGTAAAGGTTGACGGCGTGGAATACACAATCCTCCGTCAGAGCGATGTTTTGGCTATTGTAGAATAAAATAAAAATATTACATTTTGAAAGGATATGATTAAAATGGCAAAGCAGATTATTTACGGTGAAGACGCAAGAAAAGCGCTGTTAAGCGGTATCGACCAGCTTGCAAATACCGTTAAAATTACACTTGGACCCAAAGGCAGAAACGTTGTTCTCGACAAGAAGTACGGCGCTCCCCTTATCACTAATGACGGTGTTACCATTGCGAAGGAAATAGAGCTTGACGATCCCTTTGAAAATATGGGCGCACAGCTTGTTAAAGAGGTTTCCACCAAGACTAACGACGCAGCGGGCGACGGTACCACCACTGCTACTCTTCTTGCACAGGCTCTTATCCGCGAGGGTATGAAAAACATTGCGGCAGGCGCAAACCCCATGGTTGTTAAAAAGGGTATTGCAGAGGCTGTTGAAGCAACCGTTGAGCAGGTAAAGAAGCACTCCAAGAAAGTCAAGGGCAGCGCTGACATTGCAAGAGTTGCCACTGTTTCCAGCGGCGACGAGGTTGTAGGAAAGCTTGTTGCTGACGCAATGGAAAAGGTGACCGCTGACGGCGTTATTACCGTAGAGGAGAGCAAGACTGCAGAAACAAGCTGCGAGGTCGTAGAAGGAATGCAGTTTGACAGAGGTTATATCAGCCCCTATATGGCTACCGATATGGAAAAAATGGTTGCAGAGCTTGACGAGCCTTACATTCTTATTACAGACAAGAAGATCTCCAATATCCAGGACGTTCTTCCCTTGCTGGAGCAGGTAGTTCAGCAGAGCAGAAAGCTGCTTATCATCGCCGAGGATATCGAGGGCGAGGCACTTTCCACCATTATTCTCAACAAGCTGAGAGGCACATTTGTATGTGTTGCCGTCAAGGCTCCCGGCTTTGGCGACAGACGCAAGGAGATGCTTCAGGATATTGCTATTCTCACAGGCGGTCAGGTAGTTACCTCCGATCTGGGAATAGAGCTTAAGGACGCTACCGTTGAAATGCTTGGTACTGCTAAGCAGGTCAAGATCTCCAAGGAATACACCACCATTGTTGACGGTGCAGGCGCTAAGAAGAATATCAAGGAAAGAATTGCTCAGATCAAGGCAGCTATTGAGACCTCTACCAGCGAATTCGACAAGGAAAAGCTCCAGGAAAGACTTGCAAAGCTTTCCGGAGGTGTTGCTGTTATCAAGGTAGGCGCAGCTACCGAAGTTGAGATGAAGGAAAAGAAGCTCCGTATAGAAGACGCTTTGGCAGCTACAAAGGCAGCTGTTGAGGAAGGCATCGTTGCAGGCGGCGGCACTGCGCTTATCAACGCTATGCCCGCTGTTGAAAAGCTAATCGAAAAGCTTGAAGGCGACGAAAAGACAGGCGCTAAGATCGTTCTTCGTGCTTTGGAAGAGCCTGTTCGTCAGATCGCGGTTAACGCAGGTCTTGAAGGCAGCGTAATTATAGACAATATCAGAAGAAACGGCAAGATTGGCTACGGCTATGATGCAGCTAAGGAAGAATATGTTGATATGGTTGACGCAGGTATCGTTGACCCTGCTAAGGTAACACGTTCGGCTATTCAGAATGCCGCTTCCGTTGCGGCTATGGTTCTTACTACCGAGAGCCTTGTTGCCGACAAGAAGGAGCCCACACCTCCTGCTACTCCCGCAGGTATGGACGGCGGAATGGGCGGAATGTACTAATATCGCCTAAAAAGCAATAAATATAAAATACCCTCAAGGCAAATCTGCTTTGAGGGTATTATTATATTTGATTGCTTAAAATGTGATGTTATTACGGGGCTTGGGTGTTTTTTGAAAAATCGCCCGAAATTCCAACGAAGCAATGCGGGTTTACAGGGTGTTAATTTTGCTTTTTTTCGCAAAATATATAGTTTGTAAACAGCCCCATTACAATACCCCCTCTTCTACTTCGAACTGTTAAGCTCTTTGCTATGTTGTATATGTATTCCAATATGTCCTATACCTAAAATCATTGTAGCCACTAAAAGCCATATAACCTTACCGTATACGCCAAGCAAGAAAAAAGAAATTACAGGTAAGGTTGCTCCTGCAAGGGGAACACCAAGGAAACTGGTATAAAAATATGACATTTTTCGTTCACTTATATAATATCGTATCCACCACAATTCATACATTGCCATTAAGATAAAAGCCGCAATAAGCCATAAAGAATTATTTGACCAACCATGCAAATTAAAATCATCAAAAATTAATGTACAGATTGTAGTCAATACTTGTCCAATTCTTTCAAAGGTTAAAAGCAATTTATTTTCATTTTCGAAGTTATATCCCTGTGGTTTTTTTCTAGCCCAAATAATATTAGGAATGAACAATAAGAGTAAAAATATCAACCCTATATATGAAAATCCAAAATGTCCCAACATTTGTTTACCCCTCACTATCCATTAAAAATTTTTTTGATTCTTCGCACCATTCCAAATAAGCACGATATGTTTTTATTCCAAATTCGACGGTAAGCAAGTAATATTTGTGAGCAGTATCTTCATTCAAGCAGCCTTTTAAATTTTTTTCTGCACCCAAAAGGAACGGTAATTCTTTTTCTATCTTTGCTTGAAAAGCTTCAATGTGTTGAATTGCCGTTTCTGATCCTTGTTCGTTTCCAAAGAATAATTTCAACAATGTTTCATAACGTAGTTCGTCCTTTTCAGCAGGGGATTTTAACCACTCTTTTAAATAAATTATCCCCTTATCTGTTATGGTATAAATCAATTTGTTCCTCTTGTCTTCTACAGCTTCTCTTTTTGTAGCCAATCCACGATTAACTAAATCATTTAGTGTCGGGTATATGCTACCGTAGCTTGCACCCCAAAAATATTTTAGTCTTGTATCTATTCTCTTCTTTATTTCATACCCTGTTAGTTCTTCGTGGCTTAATAAACCCAGAATTACACAATCAAGTTTTTTTTCATTTGCCATTTTCAATTTCCTTTCTTTCAATTATTCCATAAGAAAGCACATTATTAGGACAATTATCAATGCAAGCACCACATTGAATACATTCCAAATTGTTAATACTTTGTTTTTTTATTTCGTTTACAACATCGATCCCCATAGGACAAATTTTATTACATTTTCCACAAGAAATGCACTTGTTTTTTTCTTTGATCTTGATGTGTATTCCGGGTAGATGTAAAAATCTGCGAAGTTAAGTTCCTAACGCCATAAATGGAGCCATCCAACAAAAGTAATGACAGAAAACTCTCTATCCAAATAGGACAGCAGGAATAAGTGTTAAAGATATAATTCCATAGTATATAATATAACTTTGAATAGAGGAAACCGAAATGCCATTTTCAGTTTCATAGAAAAAATTTATTGTTAAATTACTATCACTACAAAAATAACAAAGTACGACTGTAATTATCCAAACACACCATATTATGTACTTAATATTATTTTTCCAACCCTGTTTTGGCTTTTTTTCATTTATTATAAAAGCACATTCCTGTAATCCACCAACAGGACAAAGGTAAGCACAAAACACTCTTCCAAAAGGAATGGAAAGTAGGAACATCAAAATGAATATGATAAAGCTGCCGTTGATTATTCTGTTCAGTCCTGCATTTATGATTAGAGCAGGACTAAAATAGTAAAGCGTTATTGGGAATAAAAGTAACGAAACTATAATCAGTAATTTTCTTATTTTCTGCCTTTTCATTGAGATACCTCCAATATATCAATCTGATACATCTATTATATATCAATCTGATATATATGTCAATAGAAATATTGAATTTTTCATTTTTCAAGGCACTTTGTTGGAAAGAATGAGCTATTTTGTTTCACTAAGCCCAATAATTTGTCTATTTAAATGTATTGCGCTTGCCGTCGGGGCAGTTATCCGTTTAGGTATTAAAGGGTTGAGCTTATATATTTGTATATCCCGCAATATTGATAACCTCTGTTACTCATTTGAATAACAGAGGCTTTCGGCAGAAATCGCTGCGTTTTTTGTGAATTCGTGTCCATTGTTTGTTCATTATTGGATAAGTGCAAAAAATGGTGAAAGTTACAAAAAACTGTAAACTTAATAATGCCTTAAGCGGCTTTGTTAAGCCATATTTTCCAAAACACAACAAGTTACGATAATAAGAATATTAAATAGTATTGTCTAAAAAATATTTTTCTAAAAATCTCCACAATAAAAATCCGAGGAAAGCAAACTTCCCTCGGTTTTTTATGCATGGACGACAAATTATGAAAAATGACATTTTTAAAATAAGAATTATGCGGTCAAAAAACACATCATCTGAACCTTGTTCAGGCACTCGATATACTTTCTCAAAACCTCCTGACCGTCGAGGTTGTAGGTGGTGACAAATCTGTCGACGCCCGCCCAGTTAGCCTGCTCGCAGTCAAGTACAAAATTGAAGGTATCGCCGTACACACCAGACATACTGGAAAGACCGTCAATAATATTGTTGGACAGTCTCATAGCGGTCATTGTCTCCTTGTCGTTCAGGTCAACCACCACGGACATAAGTCCCATTAAATACATTTCATCATCAAAGGAAAATTCGTCCAAAATCATAATGGACACAAGACGGCAGAAGGTAGCGCGGAACAACGCAACACGGACTCTTTCATCGGGTCCTTGAGGAGACAGGCTCTGCAAGCCCACAATGTAGATCCACTCGGTAAGCTTTTTCAGACCCAACATCAAAAGTGCTTGCTTGACTGTAGATATTCTGTTAGCCATATCGCCCTTTAATGCGTTGACAAGTCTTAAAAGCTTGGCAGTCATAAAGGGGTCGGAGGAAATAATATCCGCAATTTTGTCCATATCCGCATCGGGAGATCTAAGCTCATTGATAAGCTTTGAGAAGGTGAGAGCCATAGGACTGTATGCACTTCCCTTTACGATCAGGGGTTTTGCGAAGAAATATCCCTGCATAAGAGTGCAGCCTAAGCTTTTTGCGTATTCCGCCTCTTCGTTGGTCTCTATCTTTTCCGCCAGAAGAATCTTGTTTTTCTGTCTGCAATGTGCGGCAGTGTTTTCGATTTCCTCTTTGGAATTGTTTCTGAAATCAATTTTTACCATTTGGCAATAATCAAGCAAAGGGGCTTTTTCAGGAGTGAAGACATAATCGTCAAGAGCCACCATATAACCGTTTTCGATAAGCTCCTTACAGCAACTCAGAACCTCATCCGACACTGCCACATTTTCCAGCACTTCTACAACGATCTGATCCTTTGGAAGAAGCAATGCCGTCTTTTGCAGCAAAAGATTTTCTGTAAAGTTCAGAAAGGCTCTTTTATTATTTAAATATTCCTTATCACCGTCACCAAAGAAAATATTGTTGATAACATCTGCCGATGACTTGTCGCCGTCCTCTCCGTCATAATAGGGAACCTTGGGAGCGGTACGGTACAACATCTCATATCCGTAAGTAACGCCGTTTAAATCAATTATCGGCTGCTTGGCAAAAAAGCTGTTCATGCTTTCACCGTCTTTCATAAAATAAAATCATAGTACCTCAATATATCTTCATTTTACCACATTTCTTTGTATATTTCAATATAGAAATCTCTACTATTTATTTTAGGCTTTTTGTATATAATTGCTAAAAATCGGAGCAGAAACTTTGATACTGCCCCGATTTGGTTGTTTAATTGTAATATTTAGCCTGCGCCTTGAACATTTCCGCGTATATTCCGTTGTTTATCAGTACAAGCTCGTCATGAGTTCCGTATTCCTTTATTACTCCCTCGGAAAACACCGCTATCCTGTCACAGAATTTACAGCTTGAAAGCCTGTGAGAAATATAAATAGCCGTTTTGCCCCCTACCAGCGAATCAAATTGCCTGTAAATATCGTACTCCGCCACGGGATCAAGGGCTGCGGTAGGCTCGTCAAGAATGACAACAGGAGCTTTTTTGTACAAGGCTCTTGCAATAGCCATTTTCTGCTGTTCACCGCCCGAAGGCTCGATACCGTTTTCGTCAAAGGATTTAAAGAGCATTGTTTCCGTTCCTTTTTCAAGGGAGGCTATCTTATCCCCAAGTCCCACCTGTTCAATAAGCCCGCTAAGCTTCTCGTCGCTGCAATCATCGTCAAGAACAATGTTTTCCTTTATTGAAAAAGCAAACAGCTTGAAATCCTGAAAGACGGGAGAAAACAGATTCATATACTCGTTATAGTCATATTCCTTGATATTCACTCCGTCCAGAAGTATTTCTCCCTCGGTGGGATCGTAAAGACGGCACAACAGCTTGACAAAGGTGGTTTTGCCAGCGCCGTTCAGTCCCACTACCGACAGATGCTCGCCCTGTCTTAAAGTGACGTTTACTCCCTTTAACACCTCCACATCGGTATTTGGGTATGTAAAGGAAACGTTTCTGAATTCAAGGGTATGTTCGCCTGCCTTGATATGGCGTGTTCCCTTTTCGATAGCTGCGGGGAAATCGGCGAACTTAACATATTCGTAAGCATAATTACATTTTTTCACTATCTCCTGAATATTGAAAAGCAGTGAACCCATAGAGCTGTTAAAGGCAGCAGACGCCGCTATCATCTGAGTAAATACAGCTATGGTGATACCGCCAGATAATACCGATATTCCGAGATACAGATAGGAAACAATATCCCTTGCCACATTTAAAACATTTTTAAACTGGTTAAGAGGGTGGTGCATATCCGACGTTTTCTTCCATGCTCCGATACTTTCGTCGGTGTATTTATTCCACCTTTCAACCATAAGATCCTTTGCACCGTAAAGTCTTATGTCCTTTCCGTACTTAAAATCGCTGATCTGCCAGCCGTAATAGCTAAAAGCACGGTTAATGCCGGCCATTCCCTTGAATCTCTCTATCTCTATTTTATTTTGCTTGTTTTGTATCAGGGAATTTATGATCACCACTACAAGCGTTATAGGAAAAAGCAAGGGAGCGTTAAGGGCTATAAGAATCACCGTGCCGCAAATTTTGATTATCTGCCCTATGATCTCAAAAGCAGGGTAGAAAACACCCACAACGCCGCCCGAATACCATTGCATTCCCGTTCTTGCCGCTTCAAGCTGATCCAGAGCCTTTTTATCCTCCGTGACCTGAAAATCCAGATCCATTACCCTCTTGCTCATTTCCTCGGTAATGTAATTATCAAACTTTTCACTGTATTTCTGAACTACCATACCAAGCCACGAACCGACAAAGGAAAGCAAAGGTCCTGCAACAGCCAGAATTGCCACATAAATAATCAGCCTTGTTATATCACGCTCTCCAAGCAGCTCGCTTATGATAAGAGGTGATACAATAATTGCCACAAAGGGCTGTATGGCGTCAATAACAGTCATAATACCGTTGACAAAGAAATACCCCTTATGAACTTTCCACGCAATAGGGAAAAAATATTTAAGAGTTTTCCTTACCACGGAAAATCCGCTTTCCTTTTTTTCTTTCTTCTTATTATCCTTAGACACTTACTGCCGCCTCCTCTCCAAACTCCGCATTTTCGTTATTGCTTTCGTCTTTATAATACTGCGCCTGTATCTCGAACATCTCCGCATAGGCTCCGCCGTTTGCCAAAAGCTCCTCGTGAGTTCCCTGTTCTACAAGCTCTCCTGCTTTGAACATAGCTATGCTGTCGCAGAAACGGGTTGAAGAAAGCCTGTGGGAAATATACACCGCCGACTTGTTCCCAATAATCTCATCAAAGCTTTTATAGAGATTATACTCCGCCAAGGCATCCAAAGCCGCGGTAGGCTCGTCAAGCACTATTACGGGGGCGTTTTTGTACAAGGCTCTTGCAAGAGCAAGCTTCTGTTTCTCTCCGCCCGAAAGGTCGATACCGTCATCGTGCATAACCTTTAAAAGCTCGGTATCTACGCCTTTTTCAAGAGTTTCCAGCTTTTCTTTAAGTCCAGCTCTTTCAGCACACTGACGGCTAAGCTCTCTGTCCGTTTCCTCCGTCTTTTTCATGGAAATATTTTCCGCCATGGGGAAAGCAAATACTTCCACATTCTGAAATACGGGAGAGAAAAGCTCGTAATACTCCTTACGTTTAAACTTTCTAATATCCGTACCGTTAAGCAAAATTTCTCCCTCAGTGGGGTCGTAAAGCCGAAGCAGCAGTTTTATAAAGGTAGTCTTTCCCGCTCCGTTCAGTCCAACTACTGCCATTTTTTTACCCGCCTCAAGGGTAAGGCTCATATTTTTAAGGGCATAACCCTCTTGTCCCTTATATTGATAAGAAACATTTTTGAACTCAAACTTATACTTATCCGTTTGAGGAACAGGTATGCAGTCTTCCTCGTTATCCATTTCCAGATCAATAAAGGAACGGAAATCGTCTACCTTTAAGGAGCATTGCTTAAATCCGCCTATGTCGTTAAGTACGGCGGTAAGGGCAGTCGTGAAGGTGGTGGACAGTCCCACATAAAGGGTAAAGTCGCCTATTGACATATCCGTACCCAAAATAATAAAGATCAGAATACCGTAAACCGCCGCAGTTGAAAGAACAAGCATCGAATGAGCAAAAAGGCTGTTATAAGTCCAAAGGGTCTTGCTGTAAAGCATTCTGTCCTGCTTTTCGGAAATTATCTCGTGCTGCTTCCCCGAAAGCCATTTCTTCATACCAAAAAGCCTTATATCCTTGGCGCTGTCAAAATTCTGAAGAGTATACTCCATGTAATTCAGCTTGCGCCAGACAGGTGCTAACTTGTCCCAAACCTTTTTCTTGTCCTTTTTGACAGTATATCTGAAAAACAAAAACTGTACAAAGGATATAACGGCAAGAATAAGTATCAGCCTTATATCCAGCACCGAAATGGTGGCGAGGGTAACAATAAAGGTCAGCACATTGGCTCCTATATCGTATATTTTATGCAGCATTCCTTCCAAGCCTTCATCATTACTGCCTGCCGCCTGAGACGCTTTGCTGTGCATATCAAGAATATCAGGCTGTTCCAAGGTCTGATAGTTCATTGAAAGAACCTTAGCCACACGCTCGGTAATCATTCTTAGCCGCACCTCTATCATATAAAGCCAGCAGCGGTTGTCCGTAAGCACATTAAGTCCTGTACTAACCAGCTCAACGATTGCTACCCAAATAAGAGTATGTATAAGCGGCATAATATCCGTATTATCGGTCACACTCTGCTGCTCCAAAATATCCAGAATAAACTTGCTGATAAATGTCCACAAATAGCTCATAAGAGAATGGCTGATTATTCCTATCCCCATAAGCGCCAGCATCAGCGGGCGGTACTCCTTTACCTTTTTCAGCATATAAAAGGTATTTTTCGCTATGCCGTACTCGGTGTGAAGCTTGTTTTCCTCTTCCTTTTTCTTCTTTTTAAACATTTATGATAACTCCTTTTCCGTGACTTTTAATAATTTTACGCCCAAATTAAAAAAATTTCTTGATAAATATTGCTGTAATCTGCACCGACTTTTATTTTCCGCTTATATAGTCGCAGAAAAATCAAAAAGGTTAGCGGGTTTTCAAAAATTATTTATCCTTTTCGGACTTATTAGTTTGTGTATTATTTTTAAAAAAAGCTTTTCTTTCTCTGTTGTTGGACTGATTGTTAAAGCTGCAGGGCAAATTCAGCATAGTGCGGCAAAAGGTCATAAAGGAAACAAAATTATTTTCAAGGTGAGATTGATATATTTTCTCCTCGCCCCGTTCCGAGTTAAGTCTGCAGCAGGATACAATACCAAGCTCCGCCATTTCCTCCAATATTTCCTTTGAGCGTTCAACAGAAATATCAAGGGAATTGGCTAACGAGCCGACATTTACATAGACACAGCCGCTTATTCCTGCCAAATAATACATTGCCCTTAAAACATCAGGCTTTCCCAGAAATTTAAAAAGCTTTACATACTTTTCATCATACTTCAGAACATCGTCATAGCCATTTTTAGGTTCGGGCATGATAAGAAAATATTGCAGACTTTCACAAAGTCTTGACTGAAAAAAGCCTTCTGCGGAAGTGAACTCGGAATAAAGATCCAAATTCGGATCATTAAAAGCGTTATCGGTAATTCCCCAATATCCCTCTTCCGTATTCGTCATTCCCAAGCCTATGGCTCTGCAAACGTACATTCCGTATTGCAATCTTTCTTTGTGAGGCTTTTCCATGATATATTTAACAACCTCGTTCAATGTATCGGCTTTATCTATGGGATTTCCGAAAAGCTCATCAATAGATACTTCAAGAAAATCCGCAATAACAGGCAAAAGTGAGGCATCGGGATAACCGTTCATCTCCCACTTTGAAACCGCCTGCGCCGAAACTCCCACTGCGTCTGCTAACTGCTCCTGTGTAATTCCCTTTTTCTTTCTTATTTCTTTAAGAGCTGTGTTAAACTCGTTTTTCATACCTGTAATTCCTTTCACTTGCTTTACTGTCTCAAAGTATAGCACAATCGTAAGTTGAATACAAGGGATTGATAGTTGAAAAAATCAACCAAAGGTTGATACAGAACGCAGTTCAAACCTTTGGTTGATAAATTTTATTAAATTATAATATGTCTGTTTTAACTCAAATGCAATACAGCTTAAAATAGCTGTATTTGTTATTGTTTATTTACACGTCTTAAAACAGAATTACCTGCAAACTCCGCATCACAAACAGCGGTAAGCTTTTCGGTAGCCCTGTTGGCAATGGTTATTTCCTGTCCTTCGGAATTATACAATGCCCTCGGTTTAAACTTAACAGGCTCTCTGTTTGGCATAAGCACCTCTAAATCGTCATTTACCGTAAAATAATTCCTTTGGGTGAGATAAACCTTTCCGTCCTCACACCTGTCTATCGTTCCCACAAAGTCGCAGTCTCTTTCATATCCGCTGTGAGAGTATATTTCCTCTGCGTCATCTCGGTTGAAGTAAAAGCCTGTACAGTATTCGCGGTGACTTACGTTATAGACCTCTTTTTCTACCCAATCGGGAACTTGCTTTCCCTCTTTGATGTACCTTAAAGCTGTGCTGTAAGCATTGGTGACAGTGGCAACATAGTAGGCGGATTTTGCACGACCCTCTATTTTAAAACTGCCCACTCCTGCCTCTATCAGCTTGTCAAGGTGATGTATCATGCACATATCCTTGGCGTTTAAAATATATGTTCCGCTTTCGTCCTCGCTTATGGGGAAATACTGTCCCGGGCGTTTTTCCTCCATAAGGCTGTATTTCCAGCGGCAGGGCTGCGCGCACTCACCCTTGTTGGCATCTCTGCCTGTCATATAGGCGGACAAAAGACAGCGTCCCGAAAAGGAAACGCACATTGCGCCGTGTACAAATGCTTCTATTTCCATATCGTCGGGGATTTTCTCCCTTATCCGCTTTATGTTTTCAATATCTACCTCGCGGGATAAAACCACACGCTTAGCACCTAAATTATAAAGCTCGTTGGCGGCAGCATAATTCACTATGCCGAATTGGGTGGAAACGTGGAGCTCAAGAGAGGGGGCGTATTTTTTCACCATACCCATTACGCCCATATCGCATACTATAACCGCGTCCACTCCCGCCGCTTCCGCATTTTTTATAAAGTCGGGAAACCTGTCTATTTCATCGTTGGAGGGCAGTGTGTTGCAGGTAAGATGTACTCTTACTCCCTTGCTGCGGGCAAGTTCTGCGGCTTTTTTCAACTGATCGAAATCGAAATTCTTGGAAGCGGCTCTCATTCCATAACCCTTGCCGCCCAGATATACGGCGTCACAGCCGTAGTTTATTGCCGCTTCAAGACACTCAAAGTCCCCCGCGGGCGCTAATAGCTCTGTCATTTACAATGTCCTTTTTAATCAGAAATAATCGGATCAATTTTCCGTAAGTCCCGCCAATACGAGATTTGCTTCATGCTCCTCTATTGTTTTTGCGTAGAAGGTCTCTCCCGTTTCCATATTGGCGCAGAAGTAGTAGTATTCTGTCTGCGCCGCGTCAAGTACCGAGTTCATGGCATCAAGTCCCGGGTTGCAGATAGCGCCTGCGGGTACTCCGTCACATTCGTAGGTGTCGTAGGAATTGGAAATGACCGCCAATGAGGTAGTAAGTCCGTACTCCTTATAGTAAGGCTCGATATAGTCCTGAACATAAAATACTGTTACGTCGGACTGAAGCTTTGGGATCTCGCCGTTGCTGTTTAAGCGGTTAAGAAATACCGAAGCTACAAGCTTCATATCATCGGGGTTGCTTACCTCCGCCTGAACCATGGAGGAAAGGGCAACAAACTCGTCAAGGGTAAGCCCCAGCTCGTTCATTTTTTTGTACATGGATTTACTGATTTTTGAATTGAAGTTGGAATATATCTTCTTTGCGGCAACCTCCGCTTCCTTGGTGGTGTCCTTGTCGGTTTTGGGATCGTCCTTTAACTCATTGCAGACATAAAACTCATATTTGTCGGGAAAGAGATAGCCTTCCATCTGATTGAATTTATGAGTATTGACAAGTATTCTCTTCTCAAAATCGTAAACGTCCATTTTATCGCGGTAAAACTTCTGGAAATCAGACGCCTTGCAGACGGCATTTTCCTCCAGAAGCTGTCCGATATCGTAGGCGGTCATACCCTCAACAATGGTGACCTCTACGGTTATTGTCTGTGTTCTGGACGCCAGCAAAGTGCTGACGATAGTTCCGTAGTTCATTGAGGAGGAGAGAGTGAACTGTCCGCCCACAAAATCCGTGATTTCTTTATCCTCCCTTTTCTTCTCAACATACCACTTGAAAAAGTCGGGAGTGGAAATTATTCCGTTTTCGGAAAGCACCTCCGCCACCTGATCTACGGTGGGATTATTGGGAAGCTCTACCTGTACCTCAAACTCGTTGCTGCTGATACCTGCATAGTCGGTGACAGCGCTGTAAATCCCAGTTCCAAGCTTTACTCCGAAAAACATAACGAAGCCCGCCGCCGCAATTCCAAGAACAACTCTTATGGCGGTATTTCTCGCCTGACGGTGTTTTTTCAGCTTTTTCTCAGCCTCAATAGCCCGTCTGCTCCTTTTGACGGGTTTTGGCTTATCCTCAAAATCCGAATCCGCTAAATCCACATCATGCAAATCCTGTTCCTCGGACAAAACGTCCTGAGACGACAAATTATCCTCCCGTTCAGGCTCTGCCCCATTCAGTTCATCGGTTTTGGGAGCGGTCTGATTTTCGGGATAATAGGACTTCACATCGTCCTTAACTGCTTCGGGCTTTGCGCTCTGTTCGTATTTTTCTCTGTTTCTGTCGAGTATTGCGGATAACTCGTCTTTATAGGAATTTTTATCTTGATTGTTATCCATTTTTATCTTCCTTCCTGTTGCCTGTTGCCGTTAGCGTAAATTATTTTATTTTCGGTAACGATTATGTCAACCGAAATATCCTTTTCCCACGGTTCAAAATCCTTTATAAATTCATCATAGCATAAGCCGATCTTTATACAGCTGTTTTCCGCAAAAAATCTGTCATAAAAGCCTTTTCCGTAGCCTATTCTGTATCCGTCCCGATTATAGCAGAGAGCGGGAGTGATACAAACCGTGCTTTTATCCGCATACGCCTGTTCACATCGGCTTTTCGGCTCGTTAACACCGAAGGAGCCTTTTTCCAGATCGTCAAAGCCGCAAATGTACCGAAAAATCATTTTATCGCTGATACAGACGGGTAAAGCCGTTCTTTTACCTTCATTTAACGCCCTTTGAATAATATCTTCGGTGGAAATTTCCTCTTTTTTGCCAAAATAACAAAACAGCTCGATACATTCCTTGTATTCCTTTAAGTTGTACAGCCTTTGGGCGATTTTTTGGGAGCATTCACATCTTTTCTCTTCGTCAAAAGCCGCTCTTAAAAGAAGTGTCTGCTTTCTCAGCTCGGTCTTTATCTGCATTGCATTGAGGACTTGACTTTTTCGGAAACAGCGGTTCCCTTTAAACATTCCAAAAGCTTTAAGCCAAACTCCTGAGCAACTCCCGCGCCCTTAGCGGTGATGATGCTGCCGTCCATGCAAACAAAATCCTCGGAAAGCTTTTTGCAGTTCAGCTGACCTTCAAAGCCCGGAAAGCATATAGCCTCCCTGTCCTTTAAAAGGTCCTTATGTCCGAGAATTGACGGAGCCGCGCAGATAGCGCCGATATATCTGTTGTTTTCCATGCAGAAATCAATAGCCTTTTGCACATTTGCATTTTTTTCAAGATTAAGGGTACCGGGCATTCCTCCGGGGAGTATTATCATTTCAAGGTCGGAATTCAAAACGATCTCGCCGTCTGTTATGTCGGTGTACACACTTATTCCGTGAGAGCCGGTGATTACCTCCTCTCCTACTCCCACAGTCATGACCTCGCATTCTCCTCTGCGAAGTATATCAATGGGACAAAGCGCCTCCATTTCTTCAAAACCGCCTGCCAAAAAACAGTAAACCATATTGTGTTCTCCTTTCAAACGTAAATGCCAAAAGTTTAAAATATTATCGCTTATTTGAAAATTATTCTGAATTTTTCTTCCATAAAAACAGGGTGATAGGACTGCTTTGCTCTTCGCAGATTTTCCTCTCCCATATCCTCCTCGCGGTTGATATACCTGATGTCCGACGGCAAGCGGTTTGCGTACTCCCTGTTTATCATAGGATAAGTGCCGTCATAAAGGGCAAGTCCCTTTTCAACGTGTATATCGAAGGTGTCGCTGTTTATTCTTTCGCCGAAGGTAAACGCCACCGGCTCTCCTTCAACCCTCAGCAGACCGCCCGTAAAATCCAGCTCTCTGAAATGCTCCAAGCCCAATTTCGATGCAAAAACCTCATCCTCCATTGACTGATCACGGCTTTCATAGTTTTCCTCAAACCATTTGTCCAAAAGGGTATAACAATCCTTTATGTTGTTTTCGGCAATTTCCTCATAGCTCCAATTATTTTGGATAAAACGGTTTATAAAATTCCGCTTTGAATGATATTTCTTGCCTATGAGATATGCCAGATCCTCACGGTTATAGCAGTAATCGAAATAATCAAACTTGCTCTGAATTTCTATGCTTTCGCCGTACAGCTCCTTTAAACATTCCATTCCGCTTTTGGGCGAGGTGCAAAGTACCAGATTCTTTCCCAGTCCGCGGCAATGCTCCTTTAACAGAGAAATTGCCTCACTGATATCTCCTCTGCCCGCAGGATAGAAATATTCTCCATCGCTTTCCACAAGATAAAAATCCTTATAAAAGGCTATTTTCATATTATAAGGCTTGCTCCAGATAAAGTTGTTTCCAAAGGTGTATTCGCACCCTCTGAAATCCGAATATGCAAGCAGCTCCCTGATTTTTTCCTTATCCTCTGTTTTTATTTCTCTGAATTCCAGCATACTTTTATTTTAACAAATCCTCAACTTCTTTTTTTATATTGCCATGAATCACTTCAACGGGCAAAGGCTCACCGTTTTCGGAGCATTTTACGATCCGCCAGCCTTCTTTTTTTGCCACATACTGCGCCGCTTCCCTGCATCTGCTCATAAATTCGAGATCGCTTTCGTGAATGTCCAGCTTTTTTTCATCCCCGCCGTATCTTTTCAAAAGCAGCTTTCTCGAAACCTCCACCGGCATATCCAGAAAAACCGTTCCCGTAGGCTTTGGTATGGCAAATTTGCCGTATTCCGTATCAAAGAGCCACTCCATATATTCATCCCACCTGTCACGGGGAAGCTTGGTCATCTGATATATGGCGTTGCTGCTGACATAGCGTGCGGAAAATATGGGAATTCCCGAAAGATAATCCTTTTCCCAGTCGGTTTTATAGCTTGTGTATCTGTCCACCGCATAAAAGCAGCTGGCAGTATAGGCGCTTACAGTATCGTTTTCTTCCTTATATTTTCCTTCAAGATAATTTGTGACGATCTGTCCCGAGGGGGATTCGTAATTCGGAAAAGTAATAAATCTGAAATCGGGATAGTCCTTTTTCAGCAGTTCAAGCTGCATGGTTTTTCCGCTGCCGTCAAGACCTTCGATTATAATAAGCTTTTTGCTCATTGTTTTTCACCGTTTTTTACTGTTTTTTGTAAATATCATTATTAAAAATAATTTTACCACATTTTGCTTGTTTAGTCAAGCTCTGACAGCTGTCTTTCGGCGCAGACAATTACCTCCGTATCGCTGTATAAGGTCTTGATTCGGGAAATGACCATATCCTTGACCTGAATATCGGAAAGTCTGTAATTATAGGGCAGACTCAAATCGAATATTACTGACCTTCCTACAGCGCTTTTAAGCACTCTGAAATCGTGAATGGACAGCTCCTTGTCAATAGCTTCCACTATCTCCTTTACCCTTTGGCAAAGCTCCGTTGTTTCCCGATCCTTCACATCAACGGGATCTATGTGTATCGTCACCAAGCAGTTGAATTTCTCCCTCAGATCCTTTTCTATCCTGTCTATCAGTTCATGAGCTTCGGTCAGAGCCGTATCGGAATCCACCTCTGCGTGAAAGGAAACAAAGGCCGTCTCTGCACCGTAATTGTGAATTATCAGATCGTGTATGCCGATAATTCTCTCATAGCCGCAGACATATTTTTGTATACCTTTCACCGTTTCCTTATCTGGCATTTGACCGAGCAGCGGGGACAGACTTTCCTTGGCGGTTTTTACTCCCGAAAAAACTATAAAAGCCGCAACCGCCAAGCCTATATATCCGTCAATATTAACATCGAAATAATAACACACAAGCATTCCCGCAATAACCGCCGTTGTGGACAGGACATCGGAAAGGCTGTCTGTCGCCGTGGCTCTTAAAGCGACTGAGTTTATTTTTTCACTTAACTTTCTGTTGAACACAAAAAGCCAAAGCTTAACGGCTGCGGAAATAAAAAGAACGATAACGGTAAAAAAACTTACTCTCGGAGGCTGCGGCTCAAAAATCCTTCCAAAAGAGCTTTGAAAAAGCTCAAAACCCATAAGAATTATAATCAAGGAAATAATCAGTCCCGAAATATATTCCGCTCTGCCGTGTCCGAAGGGATGTTCTCTGTCGGGCGGAGTATTGGCTATTTTAAAGGCTGCCATATTGACGATTGATGAGCCGGCGTCGGAGAGATTGTTTAAAGCGTCGGCAATAACCGATATTGCTCCCGAAAAAATTCCTGCCGCAAGCTTACCGATACACAGGAGAATATTAAGCACTATACCAGTAATGCCCGATAAAAAACCGTATTTTTTTCTTACTTGGGAATTTTCGATATCTTTTTTTCCGATAAACAGTTTAATAAAAAGCTCTGTCATTATGTTTTCTCCAATCGGATTACCCAACATTTTATATAATAAGCATGATCCGACCTATTGTTTCCGAAAAACGAGCGGAAGCAGGAATTTCGCTCTGCACTATCTATTTTTTACGGATTTACCTCAAAAACGGCGTCAGCTTGTCAAAAAACCGACCAAGGCAAGATTTTTCGACAAGCTGCTATAAATTATTTCAATTTTGTGCCGATAAAATTCATAAAGGCATTCTGACCCTGTTCATTGCGCTTAAATACTCCCGCATCGCACAAAACCTGTTCAAACACTCTTCCTACCTCATATCTTATGATATCCTCGGCATTTTCCGCCGAGAATTCAGGGTGATTTTTCAGAACCTCCTCTGCCCACTCACTGTGCGCAGAAGTCAGTGGG
The DNA here is from genome assembly GCA_964636555.1 of uncultured Ruminiclostridium sp. GTDB lineage: Bacteria > Bacillota > Clostridia > Oscillospirales > Ruminococcaceae > Ruminiclostridium_E. Next base: position 189,302 of record CAZWRZ010000001.1, on the reverse strand, counting down.
TCTTGAGTCAAATCTTTCTTTTCCAAAAGCGCTTTTTCAACTGCCTTTAATTCGGCGGCAAGTCTGGAGGGCAGAACCGCCAATCCCATGACCTCAATAAGTCCGATATTCTCCTTTTTGATATGGTGCAGCGAGGGATTGGGGTGATAAACGCCCAAAGGTCTTTCCTCAGTGGTGATGTTGTTTCTCAGAACAAGATCGCATTCGTATATGTCGCCCCTTAATCTTGCTATTGGTGTGATTGTGTTGTGAGGAACACCCTCGGTCTCGGCATATATTCCCGCTGTTTCGTCGCTGTAACCCCGCCATTTGTCCAACACATAGCCGCACGCCTTCACAAGCTCTCTGCGGTTAAGACTTCTCATTCTGATAACGGACATGGGCCATTTGACTGTTCCTGCCTCTACGTTGGGAAATTTTGACATCAAAAATCTGTTTTCGATAGGAGCGGTTTCCATAGGGAAGGTGTAGTGTCCGCCCTGAAAATGCTCATGGCTTAATATAGAACCGCCTACAATGGGCAGATCTGCATTTGAACCGATAAAGTAATGAGGCAGATATTCAAGAAAATCAAACAGCTTTTCAAAAACGGCCTCGTCTATCTTCATAGGAACGTGCTGCTCGTTAAACAGTATGCAGTGTTCATTGTAATAGCCATAGGGTGAATATTGCAGCTGCCAGTCCTCGCCGTGAATTTTCACGGGAATAGGTCTCAGGTTCTGGCGGGCAGGATGAGATGAAGTTCCCGCAAAGCCCGCATTTTCCGGGCAAAGCTGGCACTTGGGATAAGATACGGATTTGTTCTGCGCCGCATTTTTTATATCTCTCGGATCTTTTTCGGGCTTGGAGCGGTTTATTGTAATATCCAAGTCGCCGTACTCGGATTTATATTTCCATTTCAGATCCTTGGCGATTCTTCCCGCCCTTACATAATTTACCTTTTGATTATAGGAAAAATAATCGTCGGAAGCTGCCTTGGGCGATACGGAATTGTACATTTGCCAAAATCTGTCGTTTACTTCATGGGGCAGAGGGGTAACAACTCCCATTATCTTGGTATCAAACAAATCACGGTTGTTGGCGGTATCTTCAATAATTCCCTGTTCGCAGGCGTAATTTACCAGACGTTCGAGAATCTCGTCTATTGTCAGCTTCCCTTCGCTGCCGGTTTCCTCCGGCGTCCAGTCGGAAAGTCCGAAAATACTCATAAAGCTGTTTCTTACGACTGTTTCGTCAATGGGCTGTATAAGTCCGTTTTCGATCGAATAATTTATTAAAAGCTGAATATCATTGCAAATCATAACAGATTCTCCTTTGTACTGCGTTTTGTTTTGAGAGTATCCGGCAATTCCGCAAAACGGAAAAACTCGTGCGCTCTCCTAATAGTATCTGTTTTGATTATATCACCGCTGTAAATTTATGTCAATCACTTTATAATTGTTGACCCTTTTATTGGTGATTATGACAATATATTGTGTTTTTTAAATTTTTTGGAATACAAATGTTGACAAATACTCTATTATATAGTATAATTCTAGTATGTATAGGAATGTGCATTCCTATTGATGTTTTGACAATTTTGCAATAACCGTTTGCCTTTTGGCAGCTTACATAATTTTAATTTTTAGAGAGGGATAACAGCTATGAAAAAGAAAATAATCTCTTCTGTTGTCGCTTTAGCGCTGATAATCACTTCGGTGGTATTTTTGCCGTCACTGTATGAGACGGTTAAGGACTCCGGTGAAACGCCCGAGGAGACTCCCGACTCTGTGGTAATTAACGGAGACAATTTCCCCGATGAGAGTTTCAGAAAATATATATTGGAACTTGAAGCAACCGTTACGGGAGACAATGCGGGCAACGGCATATTTGAAAAAGAGGAGCTTGAGCAGATCAAATCCGTTATGGCAAGCTCTCTTGAAATTCAGGATTTAACGGGTATTGAAAATTTTACATACTTGGAAATTCTGAATTGCGGCGGCAACAGCATAAAGGAGTTGGATTTATCTCACTTCAAAAATCTCAAAGAGTTGATTTGCTCCGAGAACGAGCTTGAAAGCTTGGATTTAAGCAAGCTTGTTGCTCTCGAAAAGCTGGATTGCGCAAATAACAGTATTACAGAGCTTAATGTAAGCGATAATCCGCTCCTGACTGAGCTCTGCTGTTCAAGCAACCCTGTCACTGAGCTTGATATCCGCAATAATCCGAGCTTGCAGCGGTTTGAAGCCTCAAACACAAAGCTTACCTCTCTCAATATCGAAAACCATATCCCCTTTGACGCGGAAAACGAAAAGGAATTTGATTTCTTCGAGCTTAACAACAGCTCTTACCCTGTTTTCAGCTGTAACGGCGAGGCTTATGACCTTGATCTGACAACTCTGCCCGGAAGCTTCAACATTGAGAAAGCGTCTGCATGGAACGGTGCCGAGCCTGTTGATGCAGTGCTTAACGGCATAAAAAACGGTGACACCGTAACTTATACCTACGACGTCGGCTGTGGAATAAGCGTTGAGTTTACACTTACCTTTGAAGAAGGACACAATCTTGTAAAGGTGGAAGACAGAACCGAGGTTTGCTCTGCCTCTGCTGAACTTTGGCAGTGTACCGACTGCGGAAGATTTTACTCCGACGAGGAAGGCACCGCTGAGGCGGCAGCCGTGATCGGTCACAGCTATAACGAAGGCGTTATAGAAAAAGAGGCAACCTGCACCGAAGAAGGCGTTCTGCTTAAAACCTGTACGGTTTGCGGACACGAACAAAGAGAAACTATTGAAATGCTTCCCCATACCACCGGTGACAGTTACGAATTTGATGATTATCAGCATTGGAAGGTTTGTCAGGTTTGCGGACAGGAGGTCGGCAAAGAGGATCACAGCTTTGAGGGCGATTCCGATGTCTGCCTTGTCTGCGGCGAGACTATCCAGCGTCATCACCACCAGCTTGTATTTGTGGAAGAGAAGGCGCCCACCTGTGCCGAGGAAGGATTAAAGGAACATTATTACTGCGATGACTGCAAAAAGTATTTTACAGACAGCGAAGGAAACGAGGAAGTTTCTTACTCGGATCTGATAATTGAAAAGCTTGAACATCAGTATGAAACAAGATACGATGAAAACGAGCATTGGCAGGAATGTACTCTTTGCGGCGATAAGAAGGACGTTCAGGCTCATAATATCGAAGAGGAACGTACAGAACCCACCTGCTGCGCTGACGGTGTTCTAAACAATATTTGTCATGACTGCGGATATACCGTTGAGGTTGAAATTCTTCCCGCAACAGGCGAGCATGTATTTGCCGAGGAATACTCCTCCGATGAAGAGTATCACTGGTTCAGCTGTACCAATGAAGAATGCACCGAAAGATATCAGCTGACCGAACACAGCTACACAAAAATTGAAATAGTCAAGAACCCCACTTGCTCCGAGGAAGGCGTACTGAATCACATCTGTGAAATCTGCGGACATACAAAAGAAGAAGCCATTCCCGTTTCAAATACTCACAATTTCGGTGATACTTATGTTCAAGTTGATGAGCATACACACTCCAAGGTTTGTACAGACTGCGGTCTGTCCTCCGGAGAGGTTGAACCTCATGAGTTTGATCAGAACAACGTAAAGGATCTGGGTGAACAGCATGCATCAGTTTGCAGTCTCTGCGGAGCGCCCAATCAGCCCGACGAACACGTTTATGAAATTGAGATCGTTAAGGCAACCTGCTTTGAAGGCGGAAAACTGGTTTACACCTGCAAGATCTGCGGTCACAGCTATGACGAGGTAACAGGTGAGCCCACAGGCAAGCATAACTTCTCAAAGGAATACACCCTTGACGGAGAAAAGCACGTTCACAGCTGTACAACGGAAGGCTGTACCGCCGTTGACACTCATACCGCTGAGGAATGCGGCTTAAGCGGTTCAGAGGATATGGATCCTTCCGATACCGAACCCGATGAGACAGTTCCTGATGAAACGGCTCCCGATGAAGATGATAAAATCAAGGTTGACGTTGATGTAACAATTTCTCAGGTATCAACAATAAATATTGTTTGGCCCACAAGCGTCAGCGTAGTCTTTAACCCGTACAGATTAAAGATAAAAGCCACCGAAAACCCGGATCACTCGGTAACATTTGCGGAAAACAGCGACGGAATTTCGGAAACCGTATTGTCCAGCGAAATGGCATTTATCAACAAGGGCGACTGCAAGGTTAAGGTAACCGTAACCGGCTCAGTATCCGCTGTTACCTCAGCAGACGCTTACGGAAATCCCTTGTTGGACAGCCAAGGAAATCTCATTACAAAGCCAAGCAAGAACATTGTTTTCGTTGACAAGCCTATTGATTCCTACACTACAGACTACGGCTCAAGGAAAAACGCCATTCTGCTTTATCTTGAGGCTACTTCTCGGTTCGATTCCTCCGGAGTACACGGAGTTTATAAAGGAGTATATGACAGGGATTACGAAAATCAAATGCTCCTCGGAAATGAAGAAACTACCAAAAACCTCTTCTGCATCGCTCCCAATGACGGGGAAAAGGACGGAGTAACAAATGTAAAGATCTGCGGTGATATGGAGACTGAGCCAGAAGTAAGTTGGGACAAAGTTTCTAAAACAGATCAAATCAAGATCATTCTTGTATTTGAGGCGACCCCTGTTGAAGAAACGGTCGGGGATTCAGCTGAGAAATCTGTTGAAGAGACTGCAGCAGAAACAGTCAAAGAATCAACGGAAAATCCAAATCCGTAAATGCTTAATAAGAATTTATTTTTAAAAAACTATTGACAAAAAAGTCATAAAGTATTAAAATTAAGTCAACACTTAAATTCTAACGGAGTAAAATATGTTAAATCTCTTCACTGAAAGCTTTATATTTTGGTTTAGCGGCTTGTGCTTTTATTTTAGCAGCAAGTATTATTTCCGTACCAAAAATTAAAGCTGTGGTGTAGAAGATTTGAACAATGCGGTTTTACCCTTGTACAAATTCAGCCTGCATCGCTTGGTGCAGGCTTTTTTATTGAAGCTTAGATAAAGAAAAACAAAAGAAAGGAACAAAAAAGATGATTATTATTCTGAAAAAAGACGCGCCGAAAAACGAGGTGGAAAAGCTCTGGCATGATATTGAGGCACAGAATATTAAAATCAACGAGGTTGTGGGCTCCCACACCACCATTTTGGGCTTGATAGGCGACACACATAAGGTTGATACAGAGGCTATTGAAGCAAGAGAAATCGTTGAATCCGTTCAGCGCGTTCAGGAACCTTATAAGGAGGTCAACCGCAAATTCCACCCCGAGGATACCATTGTATCTGTGGGAAGCGCAAAGATCGGCGACGGAAATGTAGCTGTTATTGCGGGTCCTTGCTCTATCGAAACGGAAGAGCAGATAATAGACACCTGTATGCAGGTCAAGGCGGCGGGCGCAAATCTTCTTAGGGGCGGCGCGTTTAAGCCCAGAACCTCCCCCTATTCCTTCCAAGGCTTGGGCGACGAGGGCTTAAAGCTGTTTCTTAAGGCAAAGAAAGCCACCGGACTGCCCATTGTTACCGAGCTTATGTCCCTTGCCCATATCGATTTGTTTAACGATGTTGATATAATTCAGGTCGGTGCAAGAAATATGCAGAACTTTGAAATGCTTAAGGAGCTTGGAAAATGCAACAAGCCCATTTTGCTGAAAAGGGGACTTGCCAACACCATAGAAGAGCTTTTGATGTCGGCGGAATACATTATTGCGGGAGGAAACACCAACATTATTCTTTGCGAAAGAGGAATAAGGACCTTTGAAACACAGACAAGAAACACTCTTGACCTTTCCGCAATTCCTGTTATAAAAACCTTGAGCCACTTGCCTGTTGTGGTAGACCCGAGTCACGCAACGGGAAAATATGAGCTGGTTGAACCCCTCTCCATGGCTGCGGTTGCAGCAGGAGCGGACGGACTTATTATCGAGGTACACAACAATCCTCAAAAGGCGCTTTGCGACGGCGCACAGTCTCTTACTCCCAAGCGTTTTGAGAAGTGTATGGAAAAATGCTCGCAGATCGGCGAAGTGTTGGGTAAAAAGGTTGGTGCTCTGTAATGAAAAAAGTTACCGTAAACGCCAATTCGGCAAGCTATGACATACTGATCGAGAGCGGGCTTTTAAGCAAATGCGGCGAACTGATATCGGAAGTTGAAAAATCCGGAAAATGCGCTATTGTCACAGACGACATTGTGGACAAGCTGTATGGTGATATCACCGTAAAGAGCCTTGAAGAAAATGGTTTTACCGTATCTAAGTTTGTCGTTCCTCATGGTGAGAGCTCCAAATCTCATGAACAGCTTATTGCCATTTACAATTTCCTTTGTGAAAGGGATATCACAAGAACAGATTTTCTCATTGCCTTGGGCGGAGGAGTTGTGGGAGATCTGACAGGCTTCTGTGCTGCATCTTATCTGAGAGGAATCGACTATGTTCAGATTCCCACCACCCTTTTGGCGCAGGTGGACAGCTCAGTAGGAGGAAAAACCGCCGTAAATATAGATTCGGGAAAAAATCTTGTGGGAGCCTTTAAACAGCCGGCCTTGGTCATAACCGACACTGACACCCTTTCCACCCTTTCGGAGGATACTTATGCGGAAGGTATGGGCGAGGTGATAAAATACGGTATGATAAGATCTGAGCAGCTGTTTGAAAAACTGTCTAAAGGAGATTCCCGCAAATATATAGATGAGATAATCTCCGAGTGCGTAAGTATAAAGCGTGATGTGGTGCAGAATGATGAGTTTGACACAGGGGAAAGAATGATACTGAACTTTGGTCACACCTTTGCACATGCTATTGAAAAACATGCCGGCTACGGTACTGTTCCCCACGGAAAAGCTGTCGCCATAGGAATGTATATGATAACATCAGCGGCGGAAAAACAGGGCAAAGTAAAAAAAGGTACGGCGGAGCAGCTTAAAAAGTGTCTTGAAGCTAATTCCCTGCCCTGCGGTTACAACATTTCACATGACGATCTGTATAAGCTTTCGGTGGGAGATAAAAAAAGGACTTCAAACAAAATCAGAGTCATTATCTGCCCCGAGCCTGCCACTTGCGAAATCACTTCTTTGACACTTGACGAATACAGAGATTTGATAAACCTTGTCTGAAAGGAAGATAATAATGGGTACAACCGTTACCATAACCCCCTCCAAGCTGTACGGAAAAATTTCCGTTCCGCCTTCCAAGAGCATTTCACACCGTGCCTTGATATGCGCTGCCCTTGCCAAAGGAAGATCGGAGATAACAAAGCTTTTGGACTGTGCCGACACAAGGGCAACTATGGATATTTTAAAGGCACTTGGAGCAAAAATCACTCAATCGGGCAAAATCACCGTTGTTGAGGGAATAGATGAGCCAAGTAAAGAGGCGATTGCAGATTGCTGCGAAAGCGGCTCCACCTTAAGGTTCTTAATGCCTGTGGCTGCCGCTTTGGGCTGCCGCACTGAATTCAGAGGAAAAGGCAAGCTGCCCGAAAGACCTATAACTCCCTACTTTTCCGAGCTTACAAAAAACGGTATTACTTTTGAAAGCGAAAAAATGCCATATATTATTGACGGTCAGCTCAGATCCGGGGAATACTGTATTGCAGGCGATATCTCCTCCCAGTTCATAAGCGGTTTGCTGTTTGCTTTGCCGCTGTTGGAGGGCGACAGTAAAATAAATATCACTTCGCCGCTGCAATCCAAGCCCTATGTGGATATCACAACAGCGCAGCTGAAAAGGTTCGGTGTTACAATTACCGAAACGGACTGCGGCTATTTTGTTAAGGGCGGTCAAAGCTATAAGCCCTGCAGCACAGTTATTGAGGCAGATATGTCACAGGCTGCATTTTTTGCTGTTGCTACTGCCTTAGGCTCGGATATTGAAATTGAGGGTCTTAACCTCAACAGCTTGCAGGGTGACAGAGAAATTTTAGATATAATCGACAATTCACATGGAAACGGCTTTGATGTAAGCGCGGCACAAATTCCCGATCTGGTGCCGATCTTGACGGTTTTAGCCGCTCTTTCAAGAGGGACGTCACATATCACCGACTGCGGAAGACTGAGGATAAAGGAATGCGACCGTTTGGCGGCAATTACGGCTGAACTGAACAAGCTGGGGGCAAGAGTAAAGGAATATCCCGACAGCTTGGAGATCGAAGGTGTGGAAACGCTTAAGGGCGGCGTGTGCAACTGCCACAACGATCACCGCATACCTATGGCGCTGGCAATAGCCTCTACCTGCTGCACGGAACCTGTTACTCTTATTGGTACGGAATGTATCGGTAAATCCTACCCCTCATTTTTTGAAGATTTTACTTTCCTTGGAGGAAAAATAAATGTCATCAACAATTAACTTAGGAAACCTTTCGGTATCGGTTTTCGGGGAATCTCACGGTCCCGCAATCGGCGTTGTTATCGACAATCTGCCTGCGGGAAAGAGGCTTTCTCTCGACAGGATAAACGAATTTATGTCCAGAAGAGCGCCCAAAAAGGACGGCACAAGCACTTTCCGAAACGAAAAGGATATGCCCGAAATCATAAGCGGCTTTTACAACGGAAAAACCACGGGAGAGGCTTTATGCGCCGTTATCAGAAACAGCGATCAGCACTCCTCGGATTATAAGAGCATTTCCTCCCTTGCACGCCCCGGACATGCCGACTTTACAGGCTATGTCAGGTACAATCACAGCAATGATATGAGGGGGGGAGGTCACTTTTCGGGCAGACTTACTGCGCCTTTGGTGTTTGCGGGAGCAGTTTGCGAGCAGTTTCTTCTCAATCTCGGCATAACTACCGCCGCTCATATTTATTCCATCGGAAATGAAAAGGACGCTGCCTTTGACCCTGTAAATGTTTCGGAGAATCTGATGAACGAGGTCAAAACGCGCTATCTTCCCTTAATAGACACCTCCGCGGACGAAAAAATGCGGGCGGTGATAGACAATGCGAGGAAAAACAAGGATTCAGTAGGCGGAATAGTGGAGTGCGCCGCTGTTGGGATACCCGCAGGTATCGGCTCACCTGTTTTTGACGGATTGGAGAACAGAATTTCACAGGCGGTATTTGCAGTCCCCGCCGTTAAGGGAATTGAGTTCGGCGCAGGCTTTGAAGCCGCTTCCCTTTTCGGCAGCCAAAACAACGATGAGTTTTATATGGACGGAGACCAAGTTAAAACACGTACAAACAATGCAGGTGGAATCCTCGGCGGTATTTCAAACGGTATGCCTTTGATTTTTCGCACAGCAATAAAGCCCACTCCGTCTATTGCAAGGTTGCAGAACACAGTGGACTTTGTTAAAAAAGAAGATACAGTTATTGAGATAAAGGGCAGACACGACCCCTGTATCGTTCCGAGAGCAGTGCCTTGTATGGAGGCGGCTCTCAATATTGCTCTAATGTCATATTTTTGTTGAATATAATACTAATAACCATTAAAAATAGGATAAACCGATTTTTAATGTCCTGCCGCTGTGCGGCAGGGTGAGGGAGCAAAGCTCCCTCAGTTATTGTATTGAACTAACTTTCTTGGCGGTTTCACCGCCAACGCCGTGCATAGCACGGCGAATCATGCTGTAGACGTTGTCTACAGTATGATAAAGAAATAGTATAAGGAAAAAGCTATGTACGAATCTCCCAAAATTACCATAGATGAAAAGCTTACCATACAGATTTATTTATGCTTTATATTGGAGCAGTTAGGCGAGCTTACCGAGGATCAGCTAAGCGATATTGTTACCGAGATAGACGCGGTAAGCGGATTTGAGTTTTTCGAGGCTCTAAGCGTTTCGATTGAAAAGCAGCTTATCGGTACCAAAGAGGAAAAAGGTGTAAAAATCCTTTCACTTCTTCCCCAAGGCTTAACCATGGCAAGGGAATTTTTCAGACGTATTCCGCTGTCAATAAGGGAAAAAACTTTTGAATACGGACAGTATGTTTTGAAAATGGCAGATCTGGAGCGTTCCATAATCTGCAGAATAGAGCGGAACGGCGTTGGAGAGCCTTGCTATCTCACCGTAAGGTTTCTGAATGAGATCAATGGTGATGAGCTGATGAACCTGAAAATTTATGCCCCCGATTACGAACAGGCAAAGCTTATGCGCGAGCGGTTTTATGAAAAGCCTTCGGATATTGTTACAAAGATTATGAATATGTTTATTAAGGATAGCTATTTATAATAAAACGCTTGACAATGTATATAAAAATATGATATAATAACCTCAAACAGCGGAAAGAGAAAAAATATTTTAGTGTCTGAGAACATTTTATCATTTCTGAGGTATCGAATTTTGCACTGCAAAATTCTCTCTTTATGATATAATTGTTGTGAAAGGAGTGATGATATGGCACAGGTGAATTTCCGTGTTGAAGATGACGTTAAATTAAATGCCGAGTTAGCTCTTAAGGAAATGGGACTATCTATGTCAACCGCTATCAATATGTTTCTTGTAAAGGTTGGAAGAGAAAAACGCATACCCTTTGAAATTAATGTAGACCCGTTCTATAATCCCGAGCATATAGCAGAGCTTGAAAAACGCTTTGCAGATGCAAAAGCGGGGCGTAATATGCACGAGCATGAATTGATAGAGGTAAATGACGAATGAAAAAGGTTTGGCATGATCAAGCATGGGAAGATTACTTGTATTGGCAAACACAAAACAAAAAAATGTTGAAGAAAATTAACAGCCTTCTGAAAGACATTGACCGAAACGGCTATAATTGTATAGGAAAGCCGGAACCGCTGAAAGGAAATCTTTCCGGGGCATGGAGCGTTCGTATTGATGAGAAGAATCGAATAGTATTTAGAATTTGCAAAGAAACGATAGAAATACTCGAATGCGGCTCTCATTACAGCGACAAATAAAATTTCTTTATATGGTTTTTTGATTTTGATCATGAAACAGTATCATTTCTCAAAAGCTTTTCAAGCGCAAGGATCTCATCCCTGCGCTTTTTTGTTGCGTCATGATCTATCATATAAAAGCTTTCAAAAAGAGCGATCACATCTCCCTCCTTTGCACAGTCCTCTATAAATTCCTTTCGGATATTTTGGTGAGTTTCCTTTTCGCTGTCCTCAACAACGGCAAAATCACCCTCAAATCTGTCAATTATCAGCATGATCGCTCTCCTTAGTAAGAATGTTAAAGGTTTTTCCGTCGCTTACAAAAATGATATTTCCCTTCTGGTCGGTTCTGTATATCTCAATATTCTTGCTTTCCAGCCTTTTCACGGTTTCTTTGTGCGGATGACCGTAGTCGTTAGGACTGCCAACGCCTATTACGGCATACAGGGGATCTACCTTGTCCAGAAAATCCTGTGAAGTGGAAGAACTGCTGCCGTGGTGACCCACCTTTAAAACCTTTGCGGAAACATCAGCCCCCGATTGAAGCAGGTCTTTTTCCGCTTTGGATTCCATATCTCCCGTAAACATAAAGGAATTATCGCCGTGAACCAGCTTAACCGACACGGAATAGTTATTCAGATCGCTGTAATCGTTAAGGGGCGACAGCACTGTCATCTTTGCATCGTCAAGCTTGTATTCCTTGCCGGGCTCTGCGTATTCAAGGGTTATCTTTTTGCTTTCAATAGCCTTCAATATCCGCATATAGGTGTTTGTTGTGGGGATCATTGAGTCTTTAAGCTTGGGCATTATCAGGGTGCCTATGTCGAACTCCTCAAGAATATAACTCATTCCCCCTGCATGGTCGGAGTGGGGGTGAGTTATGATAACATAATCAAGACGCGTGATTTCCTGAGCTTTCAGATACTCTATCACATCGGGATAGTATTCCTTTTCGCCGCAGTCTATCAGAACTGACTTTGATTTCGATTTTATAAGCTGACAGTCGCCCTGTCCCACGTCGATAAAGTGTACGGTTAAATCCCCTTCAACCTTTTCTCCGCCCGAAGCAAGATCTGCCGCCTGAAAAACCTCGTCCCAAGTGGGTACTCCCTCAAGCTTGAAAAATCTGGTGTTCAGCTCGATAAACAGAAATGAGAGTATCAGAAGAACTGCCAGTATAGGGATAATATATTTTCTGTACTTTGACTTGAGTATTTTGCTTCCCGCCGCTTGATATACCGCTTGATCGATTTTATCAAAGGTTTCGTTTTTATTCGTCCGTTCCCTTTTGTTTGGCTGTTCATTTAAATTACGGTCTGTTTTCATTTTACTCCTGCCTGTTCAGTTTTCTTTCATACCAGCTTTCCTTTGACATCAAAAGCTGTCGGGGCTTGTTTCCGTCGGGAGGTCCCACAATACCCATTTGCTCCATCATATCCACAAGACGTGCCGCACGTCCGTAGCCTACCTTTAATACTCTCTGAAGAGAAGATGTGCTGGCTCCTCCGTTAGCAAATACTACCTCGATAGCCTCGTCCAGCTTATCGTCGGACACGTCAAGATCACTGTCAAAAGCGGCACCGCTTTTATCATCGGAGCCCACTCTTTCAGCCTGACGCTCAACCTCGTCCATAACGCTTTCATCATATTCGAGGGCGAATTTATTTTTGATAAACTCGGTTACCTTTTCAACCTCTTCATCGGAGACCCAGCAACCCTGTACACGCATGGGCTTAGGCATTGCTACGGATTTAAACAGCATATCGCCCTTACCCAAAAGCTTATCGGCTCCTCCGATATCGATTATTGTACGGCTGTCGATCTGTGAGGCGACCTTTAAAGCGATTCTTGAAGGAATATTGGATTTGATAAGTCCCGTGATAACGTCAACGGTAGGTCTCTGAGTAGCCACTACAAGGTGCATTCCCGCCGCTCTGGCTTTTTGCGCAAGACGAATAATGCTGTCCTCCACATCTTTCTTTGAACACATCATCAGATCAGCCAGCTCGTCTATGAAAATTACCACCTGCGGCATTTTGGGGAGATCGTCTCTTGTGGCGGCAAGCTTGTTGTATGATTTAATATCCCTTACATTGTTTGTGCTGAGTATGTTATAGCGCTTGTCCATTTCGGTACAAGCCCATGCAAGAGCGCCCGCCGCCTTTTTGGGATCGGTTACTACCGGCAGAAGAAGATGTCCTATACCGTTGTATATCATAAACTCAACCGCTTTAGGGTCTATCATTACAAGGCGGACCTCTTCGGGTGTGGCTCTGTACAGAATACTCATAATAATGGAGTTTACACATACGGATTTTCCCGAGCCTGTGGTTCCCGCAATAAGAATATGAGGCATATCGGCGATATCGCAGATAACCACTTCTCCCGAAATATTTTTTCCGAGAGCCGCCCCCAGCTTGCTTTCGCATCTTCTGAAGGCGTCACTGTCTATCATCTCACGGATAAATACCGTATCCTTTTCCCTGTTGGGCACCTCGATTCCCACAGCCGCTTTGTTGGGTATGGGCGCTTCAATACGCACTCCCGCCGTGGCAAGATTGAGTGAAATATCGTCAACCAGATTGGTTATCTTGGATATTTTAACACCGGGTGCGGGCTGTAATTCGTATCTTGTTACCGAAGGACCTCTTACAGCCTCAAGAAACTTGGTTTGCACGCCAAAGCTTTTAAGAGCGTTTACAAGAGTAGATGCGTTGTTCTCTATCTCGGCGTTTTTGTTTTCATCGCTTATCTTGTTCTTAACCTCGTTGAGGAGCATAACGGGAGGAAGGGTGTATTCCTCCGCCGCTGCTATCGCCTGTTCGGGAGACTGCTGTCCGTTATTTTCGGTGTTTATTGTTGTTTCGACTGCTATGCCGCTTTTCTTGTTCCTATCCTCCAGCTCACGGTTGTAATCTGCAATAGCCTTTTCTATCTCGTTTAAACCGCTGTTACTGTCTGCGGTTTTAGCTTCGCTGTCACCTACAAGCTTAACGGGCTCTGCATTTGCGGAGGGCGCAGGAGCTGCCGCAGCTTCTGAAACGGCAGCTGATCCCGTGGTCTCGGTCTTGACGCTGTCATCGGATGTAAGTACTGGAAAGCTTTCCGCTTTTTGCTCTGATAGGGGCTTTTCTTCCGCCGCATTTTCCGATGCAGTGATCTGTACTGTTTTTTCAGGTTCTCTGCTTTCGGTCACAGCGGACTGAATGGAAGCTTCGGTTTGATTGTTTTCTGCTGCAGTGGACTGAACAGAGACTTCTGCTGCAGAATTTTCAGCCTTGACAGTTTTCTGTTTTTCCGCTTCTTCGCCGCCTTCATCGCTCCTTCTGTAATCATCATCGGTTAGCCTTGGAGGAACAAGAGCGGATTTTGCGCCTATCTTTATCAGGAACTCGTCAGATTCCTGTCTTTGCTCCTCTACAAGCTTCTTTGCCTTTTTGTCTATTTCTGCAAGCTCCTTTGCATGCTTGTCGTCGGAGCCTTCCCCACGGGAATCGTTTGCCATTGCTTCAAAGCTTTTGAATTTCCTTGCCGCCCTTTCTTCCTCGGTTTCGCCCGCAAGCTGTCTTTCCTCCTCTTCTTCCTGCCTTCTTCTTTCTTCCTCTTCGCGTATCAGCCTGCTTTCTTCCTCATACTCGGCTCTCTTTCTTTTAATGTATTTTCCAAAGGCGATAAAAGGCTTGGATATCAACCGTAAAAAGGTTATCAGGTCAATATTCGCCATAACCATAACTATGACGAAGATTATCAGCAAAATGGTAATGGTAGCTCCCGCTCTTCCCAAGAGGAGCAAGGGATATCCCAGCACAAGAGCGCAGAATCCGCCGCCTGAAAGGTGCTGCCCTTTAGTGAATATCTCCGAAACCACACCGCCGAATCCCTCCGCGTCGGGGGAAGCCGCCTGTCCCACAAAAATGATCTGTACTGCGGCAGAAAAAAGGAGAATAAACATAACTATCTGAACTATTCTGACCGCTATGGTTTTTTTGTCCTTTTTAAGCGCTATCATTACCGCAAAATAAATTAAAAGCGGACCTATGAAAAATACCGTTATACCGAATACGCCGCCGAAAAAACCGTGTATGTAATCCCAAGCGTTGGGCGTTTCTGCGTCCACATTGCCGAAAAGGGCAATAAAGGTGACAAGCAGACCTATTGCAAACAGTATTGCCGCTTGTTTATTCTTTCGTCTTGCATATTTTTCCATAACCTCTGTGCGCTTTGCATCGGAAGCTGTGTTTTTTTCTTTTGCCGATGTCGTTTTTGCGGTTTTCTCTTTCTGTGACGCTGCCATTTTTTACCTCCCAAATTTTAACCGTCCTACACATTGTACAAATTTTAGAAATTAAGTCTTATCATATTTCCGGTGACATTTTCATAAACTCCGCCGAAAACGCAAAGTATGCCGATTATCAAAAGATATACTCCGAATATTTTAAACTTGTTCTTTTTGGTGATAAGCTTTACCAATTTTATAGCCAAAATGCCCACCACTGCGGACACAGCGAAGCCTACTGCCAAAAGAGGAATGTCAAACTCCACTCCCGTTTCTACGGCGTCCTTTATCTCCAAAAAGCTGCCGCCCAAGATAGCGGGGATTCCCAAAATAAAGGAAAATTTAACGGCAGTTTCTCTTGTGAGACCGCAGAAAAGTCCCGAGGTTATGGTGGAGCCCGAACGGGAAACACCCGGGAAAAGCGCAACACACTGGAACAAACCCACCCCTATTGCGTCACGCACTTTCATATCCTTGCCCGTTTTCAAGCCCTTAACGCAGGCGTCGGACATAAACAGAAGCATGGCGGTAAACAGAAATGCGCAGCCCTCAAAAATTATGTCGCTGTCGCCTTCCATACAGGTAAAGAAATCCTTTACAAAATAAGCAGGCACCAACAGAGCTGTGGCGATTATCACCATAAACAGCATTCTTCTGCTGTCGTTCATCTGGCTCCAACGGAATTGTCCTGTGAAAATATCCTTGAAAGTGAGGAAAAATTCCTTGATAAGTCCCCAAATGTCCTTTCCGAAAGCGATAAATACCGCCACAAGGGTTCCTAAGTGAAGAACTATTGAAATAAGCAGTGTTGTTTCCTGCTGAGCACCCAAAAAGTGCTGTGCCACCGAAAGATGTCCCGAACTGGACACGGGCAGAAATTCCGTAAGTCCCTGAATTATTCCCTGAATGATAATCGATATGTATTCCATAATTTCTCCTGTTTTATGTACGGTCTGCCCTTTTTGAGCAGACATTGTTTCCTTAGTTATAATAAAGCGAATTTACTTTGTTTTTCGGATCGAGATAAGCCTTTGGATCGGTGGAAAAAAAGCTGTAAGGTTTAAGCTTTCCGTCTATCTTTATTGATGTCACTATGCCGTTCTTTGTCCTCTTTTCGGAAAATTCGGGCATTTCCGAGGGGCAAAATATATCGTATTCGTCTATGATCGTGTAAAGCATTTTACCACTCCCCCGCCGAAACAAATTTTCCGTCCTCGAAAATCAGATCGCCGCTGCAAATCATATTGAGAAGGGAAACCGCCCTCTGCTCGTCTATTTCATGAGGTACGGCGTTTTTGCGTGCTTTGGTTTTGGTATTTTGCTTTTTGGCACTTCCCTTTTTCTTGGTGGAAGGCTTTTTCTCCTCCTCTTCACTGCTCTCTATCATATCGTAAAGGCACTGGACCGCATCGGAAAGTCCTCCCAAGCCGTCGATAAGCCCTTCCTTTACTGCAGTTTCGCCGTCCAGCACGGAACCCACGTCCATAACCAGCTCATCTTTTTTCATCATAAGCTCTTTAAACCTTGAGGCTGACATACCGCTGTTTTTGGTAACAAAATTTATGATTCTCTCCTGCATTCGGTCAAAGTATGAGAGAGTCTGAGGGATTCCAAGGAGCATTCCGTTCATTCTCACAGGGTGGACGGTCATTGTGGCTGACGGTACGATAAAGCTGTGCTTTGCGCTGACTGCCAAAGGTACTCCGATAGAGTGACCTCCGCCTACCACGATGGAAACCGTGGGTTTTTTCATTCCCGCAATAAGCTCGGAAATGGCAAGTCCCGCCTCTACATCGCCCCCTACGGTGTTGAGAATGATCAACAGTCCTTCAATTTCGGGATCCTGTTCAATAGCCACAAGGGCGGGGATTATATGCTCGTACTTTGTGGTTTTGTTCTGAGGAGGCAGAATATAGTGTCCCTCTATCTGTCCTATCACTGTTAAACAATGAATTGAGTGCTTTGCGTTGGTAGCCACGATCCCCGTATCGATTATCATCTGATTCTGATTGCTGACGGGAGAGCTTTCCGTTTCTTCATTTTCTTCATTCTCTTCACTTGCAAAGGAAGGTTTTTGGTTTTCGGTCGTTTTTGTATTCTCGTTATGCTTATTCTTTTTGTTAGACATAATAACCACCTTTTCAAAAAATTTCTGTTTAAGATATTTTTTTCAAAAAGCGGTAAATTATTCACTTGAAATCGGTCTTAGCAAAGCAACCTTATATATTATACCAAAATCTTGTAAAAAAGTAAACAGTTTTATTGCTCTTGTCCCTTTTTTGACACAGGAAAACAAAAATTTTCAAAAATCTTTTGGGAAAGCTTATTTTTGGAACTATATCCCAAAAAGCTTGTATATTTTTTCTTATTGAAAAAATATGCGATATGTGTTAAAATAATTACATTATACACGTCAAAAAGGAGTTTTTTAAATGATCGTTACAGATAACAGCCTTTGCAACATTGACTTTTCACCGAGAGTTAAGGAGAATAATATTCATGAATACATAGTATCGCTGTTTGAAAGCGGTATTGACCTTGTGGAGATCGACTTCAAGACCTATAATTATTTTAAGGACATAAACACCTCGAAAAGATTCATTATGCGCGTGGACGCCCCAGGTGATCTGCTGTATGCACAGCTTAAGGAGTTTTACTATATTGCTATACCTTACAGCATGCTGTATCTTGCCGAAAAGCTAAAAAAATCCAAATATCTTGTGGAGGTAGACGGAGATAAGTATAATACAGACGAGCTTTTGAAAATATGCGGGGAGATTTCGGAAAAGAACTTTGCGGGAGCAATACGGATATCCAAAAACTTTGATTCCGACACCGAAGAGCTTTCGGATTTTGTCGACCGCTATTATGACGAATTTACGCTGCCCTTGGATATCTGTCCCCTTAACTCCCGCCTTACGGGGCTTGACACGGCGTACAAGGCTTTTTCAAAGGGAGTGAACATGCTTACTATGGGCTTTGCCGCCTCCTGCTTTTATACTCCCTATGAGCTTTTTGTGATGTATTTCCCCGATTCCTTCAGAATTCACCCCCAGATTACTTTGATTCCCTACCTTTTGATTTGCGCCGCAAGGTATAACCTTGTGACCGATGAATTCAACAAGGGGCTGTATAATATCGTGAATGTTCTCGATACCTACAAAAAGCCTGTAATAAACGCGGACAGCGCGGTTTATGACGAACAGAGGTATAAGAGGAACACAGGCAGAAAAGATGAGAATTATGACGTTTTCTCCGCAGCACAGAACGCATTTTTCAACGAGAGCGATCTTGATTTGAATTTTTCCGGCTGTAAAAAACTTTCGGAAGTGCTTGACAGCTCGGATCTGATCTTGTATAACCGATTTTTTGACAAGAAGGGCTTTAAAAACTGAGTTTTATAAAAATACATAAAAAATACGGAGTTGTAAAATACAACTCCATATTTTTTAAAATTATTAAATTTTATTTCGGGACAAAGTAATAAACCGTTTCATCGGAATGAGAATAATCAAGCTGATCTCTCGCAATCTGTTCAATATATTCCATTCGGTTTTCATTGCTGCTGTAATGCCTGAGCTGTTCATTCTGAACATTTATGTCGTTAAGATCTTGGTTGATTTTTTCAAGCTCCACTCTTTTCTGATTAATATCCTCACGCATAATACACAGCTCCACCCCTACACAGAGAGCAACAGCAAGCAAACCGATCATCAGTAAATGCGATCTATGCTTTTTTTCTGATTTGAGCTTTGATAACACTGCCGCTTTCGCCTCCGTTTTTAGATGGAATATTATTATTATACACTATTTCATCGGTGTTTGGCAAGGCTTTTTTACCGGTAAATACTTTATTACGTAAAAATTCAGCAATGTTAACAAACAAAGGCTTTAATATTTGCTTAATAGTGCCAAAAAATTTGTCTGTTTTCGACTTTATTTTCCTGAAAATTGCACAAATTCCGTTTTTTATTGTTTTGGATGCCCTTCTGAAAACACGGTTTATCAGCATACCCAAGGTCAAAAAATAACAGCAGGCGCCGAAAAAGGCAAAAATCAAATAATAAATGCGAAAATATCCTATTCCCACCCAAAGAGCGGTTATAAATGCCGCCAGACCGCTGAGGGAAAAGAACAGCAGATCTTCTGCAAATACAATAGCTGCATTATGCTTAAACAGCATTCTCAAAACGCGCAAGGGCTCATAGCACAACCCCATAAATGCCCCAAAGATAAAGAAACAGCCGCATTGCTGCAAAGTATGGCTTATATCTTCAAACATAGCGGTCACCTGAAAAGCTTGGTTATAAAGTTATCGGGAGTTCTCCGCGGTTTATCGGAATAAACCATGGAGATTATCATATCTCCCGTCATAATCAGCTCTCCCGTTTCTGTATTCACCTGACTTACGCGGAGAGCCTTGCCCTTTACTGTAAGCTGTCCCATATCGGTGTAAAGGCTTACCTCGGTTTCGGTAAAGCCCTCAACCTCTCTTACTCCCGTTATGACCGCCCTTTTGCGGTTTTCCAATACAACGTTCTGTCCCGTTTGGGTAAAGCCGTTTCCCAAAGAACCTATCCTGACGCTTTTTTGTTCTGACATAATTACGCTCCTTTCAAAGGGACAATCCCTCCGATATAATCTTATTCAGAGAGCGGAATAATTAGAACAATTTGCACAACTGCTATGACAGCACGAATTTCAAAAATCAACTGAATTTGGAGTTTGCCCGGCTTTTCAAGCAAAAACTCCAAACTCAGTTGGATAGACAAGATTTTAAATTTGCCCGGTTTTTCAAGCAAATTTAAAATCTTGTCGGTTTTGAAATTCTTTTTAAATCAGTAAATTACCGCCAACTTTCCTGAGAGAACCATAAATCAGCTCAACTTTCTTGGGAGCATAAAATAAGGTTTTTTTACAGCCCCAAAATTTTCATAGTGCTTCGTACAGATCGGAGCTTCCCTCTTTTCCAACTACTTCCACAATTTTAAGCACTCTCACTTTAAGCGGAGTTTTTCCCATTTGTATCTCAATTATGTCGTTAAGCTTGACCTCATAAGAGGCTCTGGCAGGCTTTCCGTTTACAAGTATTTTATCTGCGTCGCAGGCTTCATTGGCAACAGTGCGGCGCTTTATCAGCCTTGAAACCTTTAAGTATTTATCAAGTCGCATATTTATTATAATATTCCTTTCTTTTGAAAAATCCCGTTTTTCAAGAGTTCTTTCAAATGATTTCCTTCTCCGAAAAAAGGCGGCTGTTTTTCGATAACCGAACAACAAGCCGCCATTTTTAGAACATGTTCTTGGTTTTTACTTTGCAACTGCTTCCTTCAATGCTGCTCCTGCCTTGAATGCAGGAGCCTTGGTGGCAGCTATTGTGATCTTCTGATGAGTCTGGGGATTTACGCCGGTTCTTTCTGCGCGCTCTCTCACTTCAAAAGTGCCAAAGCCAACCAGCTGAACCTTTTCGCCCTTTTCAAGAGATTCGGTGATTGCTTCCAGCAATGCGGAGATTGCCTTTTCCGAATCCTTCTTTGTCATTTCCGTTTTCTCAGCTACTGCTGAAATAAGTTCTGTTTTTGTCATTTTTCTTTTCCTTTCCATTTCCTGATTCAGGCATTTATTAAAGTTTATTTAACCCTTTAATAGGCTATTTGCCTGTATCGAAAAGCTTCAATACCTCATCCTGCGGTATTTCATCAAGAGCAATGCCTTTTTTAAGGGCATTTTTCTCAATAGCCTTAAACTGCATTATAAACCTATTTATGGAAGTTGTCAAGCATTCCTCACTGTCTTTTTTCAACAAACTCGACAAATTACAGCTTGCAAACAGTAATTTGCCCAAGTTTTTCTCAATTTCGACATTATTTTCCGTTTTTACAGAAATTTCCAGCTGCTCAACAGCTTTTTTCAGGTTATCAACGGCATTTACAGCGGTTATGCCCTTTAAACCCGCGTTTACCGCTCTTTTGCTTACCTTTTCACCTCTCATAAGGGCAGGCAGGAGCTTGGGTACGCTGTCAAGGCGCTGTCCTGCAGTTTCCTCTCCCTTGGAGCGGCTTTTCAGCGAATCCCAGTTTTTCAGCACATCTGCTGAGCTGTTAACGTGTATATTGCCGAAAACATGAGGGTGGCGGTATATAAGCTTCTTGCAGATCCCGTCGCATACTGCGTCAAAATCAAAGGAATCCTTTTCGCTTTCTATTTCTGCATGAAATACCACTTGGAGCAATAAATCCCCCAACTCCTCTTTAAGCAGATCGGGATTTTCGGAATCAATAGCCTCGGCAACCTCGTATGCCTCTTCCAGCACGTCTTTTCTTATGGAGTGATGATCCTGCTCCATATCCCACGGACAGCCGTTTTCACCGCGGAGTATCTTCATTATCGCCAGCAAATCATCAATATTGTAAAAATCTTTTTTCGGATAAACTTCCTTTTCCATTTATGCTTCCTTTCAGATTGTTTTTTTTATCATTCTATCATATTACTCCAAAAATATCAAGCTGTTGACATAAAATCGGAATTTTGGTAAAATGAATTGTACATTCTTAATAAGGAGATTTTTATATATGGGATTGTTTGGCAAGAAGAAAAAGGACAAAAATATAGCCGCTGAGGACAGCACAGGTATTATCAAAGACAGTGACAGCATTTATGAAAAACTGGACAAATGGTACGACGATAAAGAATACGATAAAATCGCGGAGGCTGTTCTTGACATACCCTTTGAAAGGTGGAGCAATCGGCTTTGGTTCAGGCTGATAAGCGCATATAACAATCTTAAGCAGTTCGATAAGGCAGGACTTGAGCTGCAAAAGCTGAAATCACGCTGTGAAAGTCCCGCCGACATAGCTCATTGGTATTACATGAACGGCTATATTCAGTTTATGAACAACAGAATCTTTTCCGCTCTTCACCTTTATGAGGACGGCCATGCAGCCGACCCCGAGGACACATGCGAACTGGATTTACAGCAGGAAATTGACGACTGCTGGGTACAAATAAAGAAGGATCTGAAAACCCTTCATGAAATCTCGGACAATATTGTAAAGGACATAAAGCTGAATTGTTCAGAAAAAGCCGACAGCGACAAGATCAAGCTCAGCGACGAACAGTTTACCTTGGAATTGGGCTTTCTTCCCGGAATAAGGAAAATCCCCGGTCAGGAGCGGGGACTTGGCTTTGACGAGTATTTCAAGCGGTTTGAAGGCGAAAAGAAGGAAATGGCAAAGGATTGGCTGAAAAAGCTTTTTAACATCAGCGATAACGAAAGCTTCAAGGCATTTCTGCAAAAAAGCATTTACTGCAATATGGCGCATTTCGGCGATGACACATTAGCTTTGATCAACAAAAATCCCAATTTTCAGATAGCCGAGCTTAACGGCGAGGGAAAACGCCTGTTTCAGGACACTACGCTTTTTGTCAACGCCTTTGCAGAATATCTTCCCAAGGCGGGAACTCACGCTTGGGATATCTGTGAAAAAATCGGATACTTGCGCTGCGCCTACGCTGTGGATTACATTCCTCAGGAGCATTATATAAGCTGTATGATGTCCCTTACCGAAGAGGCAAAGGCTAATTTTGCCTCAACAGAGGAATACATTACCTCCCTTATCTTCGGCTGCGGAGTTTATATGTTTATGATTGACGAATGCAGTATAGACAGCGGAGTCAAGTTCCTTTGTCAAATGGCGACATACATTTTGCACAGCGATTTGCCCCATATTCTTTGGAAAAAGTAAAATTCGGAAACAGAACAGCTGTATAGCTTTTGATGTTTGTTACAAACACGGCTTGCAGAAAATCCCATTAATCGGATTTTTCTGCAAGCCAAATTTTTTATATCTGTTATAAACCAAACCACAATGCCGTATCTTCAAGAGTTTTTCCGTCCGAAAAATATGCTTTTGCTTTTATTTCGTTTTCACTGTTAATGTTTATGGAAATGTTTTCCCATACAAACACTGTTGAATAGTTGGGATCAAGATTTTTTCTCTCAACAACACCTACAAAGCTTCCGTTTACAAACAGCTCCACCCTTTCGGCATTGGAGTATACTTTCATTTTCGGAATAAGCGAGGGACGTTTTTTAAACCTTTTTTCGGTGATATGCAGCATCGGATCGTCATTCCACACTGACTTATAGAAATAAAAGGAATCCTTAGGCACACGCTCACGGGTGGAAAGACCCTTGTCGTTCTGTCCCTTGGTATCACCCTCCCGTCTGCCGTTGGAGGAAAAATCAAACATACACCATACATATTTTCCCCACAGATAACGTCTTTGGGAAAACTGCGCCCATATTGTTTCATGCAGGGCAGACTGATAGTTTTCGTAATGTCTTTCCCCCCACGGATCGATCTCGGTTTCCCAATCTATATTGTCTTTATGCTGTGAAATTGCCGCACCGCCGCCGTATTCAGAAACGCATACGGGGCGGGTTTGTTTTTCTCTGTGATAATTGTCCAGCCATTCTCCGAACATTTCCGCAGAGCCTGCGTCCTTGTACCAGCCGAAATACCTGTTACAGCCCATAACATCTGCGGGAAGTTCAAGAAACCGCCCCCATAACTGATTATCCGCAAAGGTAATGAGCCTTGTTCCGTCTTCGGCTTTTGCAAGGGCGTTCAGCTCCCTGTAAATGTCAAAAATTTCATCGGACATCTGGTGAAGCTCGTTGGAAATACCCCAAACTATTACCGAAGGGTGATTGTAATTCTGTCTGATAAGCTCGGTCAACTGCTGTTTTGCGTTTTCCTTAAAGCTTGGTGATATTTTTAAATTTTCGGTTGCGTCCGCCGACATTTTGTTTACTATTCCTATTTCAGTCCACACGGTTATGCCCAGTCTGTCGCATATATCGTATTCATGGCTGTTATGCTGATAATGCGCCATTCTAACAGTGTTGCAGCCCATATCAAGCATCATATTGTAATCACGTTCACGCTGTGCATTTGTCATTGCCCAGCCGTTTTCAAAGCTGTCCTGATGATAATTTACTCCGTGCAGATCTGTGTATTTTCCGTTCAGGAAAAAACCGTTTTCGGTATCTATACAGTATGTTCTTATGCCAAAGGTTTGCGTGTATTCATCAATAACGGTTTCTTCTTTTAGAAAGGTTATTTTTACACTGTAAAGATAGGGATTTTCTGTTCCATTCCATAGAATTGGATTATTTATTTTTATATTGAGCCTTGTTTCAGCTTTTTCCTTTGCGGTGATACTGCAAGCTTCCTCTCCTTCGGCGGAAACTTCTCCGTCTGTTCCCATTATTTCCGCCTTTACAGTGATTTTCTCGTCTGTTCCCGAATCATTTGCGATTTTTACAAGCAAATCTATATCTGCGTTTTTCTCGCTTATATTTTCGGGAGTAACATAAATTCCCGAAGAACCGAAGTCTGTAAGGTCAATATGTACCTTTTTAACAGCGATAAGGTTTACATTACGGTACAGACCGCCCATTTTGGTAAAATCACCCTGATCGGTTATAGGGACGATATAGTCGGTAGGTGCGTTGTTTACCTTTACTGCAATCACATTATCCTCGTCAAGCTTTACAAGCTCGGTAATATCAAATCTGAATAAAGAATACCCACCCTTGTGTATGCCTGCCGATATTCCGTTTACAAAAACCTCAGCAACGGTATTTGCTCCTCCAAATTCAAGAAATATCTCCTTGTCGGAAAAATCTTCTTTTGAAAAACCAAAAACTTTTCTGTAACCTCCCAACCCTCGGTAATAACGTTCTCCGCCCTCTTGAATCTCCGGCTCAACTCCGCAGCCGTCCTCATTATTCCATGTGTGAGGAAGTGAAAGTGTTAACCAATCGCTGTCGTCAAAATCAACCTTTTCTATTGGAAGCCTGAACAAGCCGTCCTTTTGGGGAAGCTTTAAAAACTTCCAGCCGCCGTTAAAGCTTTCGGTAATGCGCGAAGTTGTCATTTCTCTTTGCCCTCCGATTTTTCTTTGATAATAAATCTCCAAGGCTTATTCTTCCACTCGTCTCCCGCGTAGTCAATGCCCACTCTCACATCGGTAACGATATCAAATGACTTTCCGTCGTCTTCTATCCATATTTCCTCATTGCCATAGACAGGCTGCCCGTTGAAGTGCTTATCCACACCGATAGCCTTGGTAAGCTTGGCGGGTCCCGTGTAATTCTCTCCCGCTCTCAGCAGAACGCCTTCGGGAGTTCCCTCTTCGCCCGTGATAATGTTCATGAGCCAGTGCATACCATAGCAAAGATAAACGTATATTATCCCTGCTTTGCCGTACAAAAGCTCGGTACGGGGAGTTCTGCCCTTTGACGCATGGCACGCCTTGTCCTCCTCACCGCCGTAGGCTTCCGTTTCGGTTATTCTCACTTTTATTATTTTTCCATCGGGGGATTTTCGGACAATTATCTTTCCCGCCAGCTCCCTTGCTACTGTCAGCTTGTCACGGTGAAAAAAATTATAGCCTAACTTTTTGTTCATAGCAAAACTCCGTAATTATTTAATATGAGCGTGTCTGTACTATGCAAACACGCTCGGACCTTTTTATTTCTCAAATTCTCCCCAATGCTTTTTGAAAAAGTCATAATAGACCTTGACATTTTCAAGCTCCGTCCAATTCTTTACCGCAACAGGCTCACTGTCCAGATCGTATATTTTTGCGCCTTTGATTGCCAGCAAAAAAGGAGAGTGAGTGACTATTATAAACTGACAGCCCAAATACTGTGCGCTGTCCTCTACTATTTCCAGAATCTCACACTGACGCTTTGGAGACAGGCTGTTTTCGGGCTCATCCAAAAGATACAAGCCATTTTCTTTCAGCCGTTCAAAAAAGTAATAGTAAGCATTTTCGCCGTTGGAACGCTCTCGGACGTTATCCATAAGGTTTTTTCCGACATATTGCCTTCGGGAAAGCCCTCTTGCATTCTTTACTCTTTTCAGCTTGTCGTAATCCTCAAAGGAGTTCAGGCGGAATTTTGCGTACTTCGCTTCTCTGTATTCATCAAACAGCTCTTCCCTTTTGCTGTCAATACCGCTGTTGAGATTTCTTATATTCAGCGAATAGTCAAAAACGTCATCGCTTGTGATAACACGGCTGTTTTCGGGTATAGAGGTGTTGAGCTCGTATTTGCAAAGCTTTGTATAATCTTCAAAATAACTGCTTCGATTGTACACGGAATCCCTTTGCAGATGAAGAGTTTCTCCGATCACGTTCAAGGCGGTGGTCTTTCCGCTGCCGTTTCCTCCGTAAAGTATGGTTATATGGGAAAACTCAAACTTGGGAAGTTCTTTCAATCTGAATATTCCGAAAGGATAGTGATTGGAACAGCGTTCGACTCCTTCTGAGATAAAAAAGTTAAATTCATCATCGTCATTGGGATATGTAAAAGATGAAAGATAGATCATTTTATTTTACCTTAAAAACATTTCCCATATAGCCCACACAGTTTTTGCCGCCTTTTTTGGCAAGAGTCAGATTTTCCTCCGCCTCCTGCAGCAGTTTGGAATAATCAAAGAAGTCACCTTGGGCTATGGAGGAAACTCCCACTGTGACGGTCATAATACCGTCATTTCCGTTCGAAAGAGCCATTCTCTCCACATTTTTTCTTATCTGCTCCGCAAAAGAAACCAGATCGTATTCCTTCGTATTCTGAACTATAAGTACAAACTCATCACCGCCGTAGCGTGCTATTATATCCGTTACGGGCTTTGCCACTATCTGAACACATTTGCAGATGTTGTAAAGGCACTCGTCACCCTCGGAATCGGTGTGATTACGGTTATATTCCTTAAAGTTGTCTATTCCGAAAAAAACGGCGGCTATGTTTTCGTCAGCGCCTCGATCTATTATATCGGTGAGGCGGTGCAAAAGTCCCTTTTTGTTAAGTACACCTGTCAAAGAGTCCTTTTCGTTTATCTGGCGGACGCGTTCGTTGGCTGTGTTGAGCTTTCTGTCGCTTATGAAAAGACAGCAGTAGGAAGTGTACACAAGGGAAGATATCAAAAGGTAGGCAAGAGAAAACACCACTGTTAAGAACAACGTGAGAAAATCGGCGCCGAAAACTGCGCCCAAAATAACAGAAAACACAAGATACGGCGTTATTACAAGCAAAGACTGTTTCAGACCGAAAAGCGGAAAGACGGTCATCACCGTCAAAAACAGATAAAACCGTCTTGCGTAAACGTTAACTGACATATCCGCTAATGAAATCAGCATCAACGCCAGAGAAAAGCATAGCCAGAAGAAAAAGATCAGCTTTTGCAGCTTTTTAAGATTAAGCTTTTTCTTTCTAAATTCACGGTAAACCAGCACCGCCAAGGAGCCGCAGCCTACAATAACAGCCAGCAGTCCTAATAATGACAGCACCGATTCTCTGATACTCTGCGCAGACATTGAAGCTATGGTCATTACCGCAAATGCTATTGAAACAATCACCGCGGGAACGGAAAAAACCACTATCCTTCTGCTGTTGGCGGTACACAAATGCTGCTGCAAAAGGCTTTTTGACAGCGCATCCTGTTCCTCGAACTCACGGATCTTGCTGCCCGTCAGGTGCTTTCCGTAATCGTTAATAACACTTTTTACAATATTTATAAAACCGGTCAATTTAATTTCCTCTGCTTAAGATTATTTCTGTTACTATACGGTTTTGATTATATGTACAAAAACTTCGTTCCGTAACTTCTTGAATTAAGTCATCAAAACCGCAGCCGTATAATTTAAAAAGTGTTAAGTCTGTATAATGGGCTTAACACTTTTTTATTTTATCATATAACAAATAAAAAGTCAATAGCGGAACATCTTCTGAAACCACGTTAAATTCGGCAAATATATATTTAACTGCACTTTTGCAGCATTTCTATACACTTGACGGGACAGCTTTCCGCGCATATTCCGCATGAGGTGCATTTTTTATAGTCTATTTCCGCATGATTGCTGTTAAGGCTCATTGCTCCCTCGGGACACTTTTTCACACAGATTCCGCAGCCGATACAGCCGTTTTTGCATACCGTGCGGGTAATTTTTCCCATATCCTGTGAGGAGCATCTGACAGCGGTAAGCGCAGTCTTCTTCTTTAAGGATATCAGGTGATTGGGACAGGTCTTTACACATTTTCCGCAGGCTATACATTTGGAAGGATTGATAACCGCCGTTCCGTTCTTTATCTCGATCGCGCCTTCATCGCAGACGTTAGCACAGTCGCCGAAACCGATACAGCCAAAGGAACAGCTTCCCTTTCCGTTATAAAATTTCTCTGCCGCCACACAGCTTTTCGTTCCTGCATAGACATATTTGTCCGAGGTGGCGGATTCACAGCCGTTGCAG
Organism: uncultured Ruminiclostridium sp.; assembly: GCA_964636555.1. Taxonomy (GTDB): domain Bacteria; phylum Bacillota; class Clostridia; order Oscillospirales; family Ruminococcaceae; genus Ruminiclostridium_E. The sequence goes on along the minus strand of CAZWRZ010000001.1, from coordinate 160,857 downwards.
TGAACGTAAGCCGTCATCGGCTCAGCCTCCTCTACCGCAACGCCCATAATCGCGCTTATTTTCTTATTGACTTCAAGTCCGCCGGGAGAGCAAAGATTTGGCTTCGCCGCACCCCTTGCTATTGCGTCCGCATAGTCGGAACAGCCTGCAAAGCCGCAGCCGCCGCAGTTGGCTCCCGGCAGAGCCTCGGTTATCTTTTCCACCGTTTCATCGGTTTTTACAAAAAACAGCTTTCCCGCCGCAGTAAGCAAACCGCCCGCCGCAGCGCCTATAAGCAGAAAGAACAAAATTCTTAATACAAAATCCATTTTTCAGCCCCCAAAAAGGTTATTTAATATCGATCAGGCTTTTTTAACCGAATATGTTGTCAACAATACCGCCGAATCCGATAAAAGCAAGAGAAACGATAGACGCGGCAATCAAGGTAATAGGTGTTCCCTGTAAAGCCTTGGGCACGTTGCAGCGCTCTATTCTTCCTCTTACTCCCGAGAAGATGAGCATTACAAGCAGAAATCCTATTCCTGCACCCATTGCGTTGACAATGGAATAGCCAAAGCCGTAGCCGTTGTCAATGTTGAGAATGGTAACGCCCAAAACCGCGCAGTTGGTGGTGATAAGGGGCAGATAAACACCCAGAGCCTTATACAAGGGAGGCATATACTTCTTCATAGCCATTTCCACCAGCTGAACCAGCAGAGCAATTACCAGAATAAACGCCACAGTTTGCATATACTCGATCTCCAAGGGGACAAGAATGCCGTAATAAATGGGATATGTAGCGGCGGTGGCAAAGATCATTACAAAGGTAACCGCAACGCCCATGCCGAGAGAGCTGCTTGCCTTTTTTGAAACGCCCAGAAAGGGGCATATTCCCAAAAATTTGCTTAATACAAAGTTTTCCGTAAGAATTCCCGTTAAGAGGATAGCGGCAACTGTTTTAAAAATTTCCATTACTTATCCTCCTTTACAACTTCCGCGGTTTCGATATCGGAAAACCGGCAGGATTCCCTGTTGGGGCAAGCGGAACAGGTGATATCCTTGGGCTTTTTCTTGCTGATTTTTCCCACTATGGCAATTATTATTCCAAGGGAGAAAAATCCTCCTGCGGGAAGAATGAATATGGTCATAGGCTCAATAAAGTCAGGCAGAAGAGTAATTCCGAACCATGTTCCCGAGCCCAATATCTCTCTGAAGGAGCCAACCGTCAAAAGAGAAAGAGTAAAGCCCACGCCCATTCCCAAGCCGTCCAATACGGAAGGAAGCACCTTGTTTTTGCAGGCAAACATTTCAGCTCTGCCCAAAATAATGCAGTTAACGGTGATAAGGCTCAAAAACAGTCCCAAGGCGTCATAGAGGGAAGGTATGAACTTTTGCAGCAGCATTCCCACTAAGGTAACAAATCCCGAAATGATGACGATAAATGAAGGAAGTCTGACCTGTGAAGGGATTATCCTTTTAAGCAGTGATATTACAAGGTTTGAGCAGACAAGTACAAAGGTTGTGGCAAGACCCATACCCAGACCGTTTACCGCCATGGTGGTTACCGCCAGAGTGGGGCACATGCCAAGGAGCATTACAAGATTGGGATTTTCCTTTAAAATACCCTTTGTAAATTCCTTTAAATAGCTCATATCACTTCACCTCCCCTTCAAGCTTTAATTTTCCGTAGGTATCTATGGCTATGTTGACCGCCTTTGCAACGCCCTTTGAGGAATAGGTCGCGCCTGTGACGCCCTGAACCTCGCTGTCCTTTGTGGGAGTGTTTTTGACTATTTCAACTTCGCCTTTTTTGCCTGTAAACAGCGACAGGAAGCTTTCATTCTGCACCTTTGTGCCAAGGCCGGGAGTTTCTCCAAGTGAAACCACAGAAACGCCCTTGACGGAGCCGTCGCTGTTCATTGCGATAACCAGATCCAAGCCCTTTTTGGAATATCCGTCGGTAACAATCTCAAAGGCAAGACTGCCGTCGGATTTTTTTATCAGCTTTTCAACATTATCGGGCTTTTCGGCACCGTATTCGTTCCAGTCGGATACAATGGAATAATCGCCCTCCCCCATTACCTCCGTCAATGCGGACATCAGCTTATCCGTTATCATATTGGAGGTGTCCACATAGGTGAACTGATGAGTCAACACCAGCAAAACTGCCACAATAGTGGTAACACAGGTCAAAACGACTGTGGGCTTGAAATTGTCGAATTTGCTTGACTGCTTTTCAATTGGCTTGGCTGTCCGATTTTTGGCTTGCTTCACCGCTTGCTTTTCAGTCTGTTTGTTTTCCGGTTTATCGGTCTGTTTTACCGGTTGCTTATTTTCCTGTTTATCCGTCTGTTCGACGATTTGCTTTTCCTGCTTGTTCGCCTGTTTGTTTTCCTTATTGTTCATCGGATTATTTGACTGTTTTTTCATTTGCTTACTCATTTGCTCTTTACCTCCTTTTTCGCTCCGAAGGGATGAGAAATTGTGAGCTTGTCAATATAGGGGGTAAGAATATTCATAATAAGAATCGAGAAGGAAACGCCTTCGGGCATTGAACCGAAGCTTCTTATCATAAACGTCAGCAGTCCGCAGCCCACTGCAAAAATAAGCTTTCCGCTTGTTCTGAGAGGGGTGGTGGCGTAGTCTGTCGCCATGAAAAATGCTCCTAAAATAAGTCCGCCCGACAATACCTGCAAGGTAACGTTTCCGCCGCTAACCCAAGTGAGAAGGGCAACCGTTCCGATGTAGGCTATAGGAGTCATGGGGTTGATTATCCTTGTTATTATCAGATAAAGTCCGCCAAGAAGGAGAGCCGCGTTGCAGCACTCACCGATACAGCCGCTTTTGGCAAAAAACAGGTCAAAAAGCTCGTAGGTTTTATCAGATACAAGGGGAGTTGCGGTTGAAACCGCATCCGCCGTGTTTTTGTAATAAAAGGGTTCCGACCATGTGGTCATATAGGACGAAAAGGACAGCATCAGAACGATTCTTGCGGTAATGGCGGGGTTGGCAAAATTCTGTCCTATGCCGCCGAAAAACTGCTTTACAACCACAATAGCCACAACGCTGCCGATTGCCGCCATATATACGGGCAGCGTGGGAGGCAGGTTAAATGCGAGGAGAATACCCGTTACCACGGCGGAAAGGTCGTTTATGGTGCGGGGTCTTTTTGTGATTTTTTCAAAAATAAGCTCCGACAAAACGCAGACGGCAGAGCATACCACAACTGTAAGCAGTGCTCTCAGACCGTATATGTAGGAAGCTGCACAAACAGTGGGCAGCATGGCTATTATCACATGGAGCATTACCTTTTGAGTGGTAAGACTGCTTTTAATATGAGGAGCAGGCTCAACAAGATAGTTTGTCATACATTTCCTCCGTTCCTCAGCAGAATTTTGGCAAGCTGATTTTTTTCCGATAAATTTCTTTTTGCGGGGCAGACATAGGAACACGCACCGCAGTTCATACATATATTAACTTTGAGTTTCTTTAACCGCTCAACGTCCTTGTTGTCATAAGCAGACTCCAATTCCGTGGGCATAAGATTCAGCGAGCAGGCTCTGACACACCGGCCGCAGCGAATACACGGAGTTGGCTCGGAGGTGGCAACAGCTCCTTCTAAGAAAAGCACCGCATTGGTGGTTTTCATAACGGGCATTTCGGGGTCGTAAATGCTGCTGCCCATCATGGGACCGCCGAAAATAACACGGTCGGGGGTTTTGCGAAGATTGGCAAGCTTTATTATTTCGGAAAGCTGCGTACCTACGGGTACAAATATGTTAAGGGGCTTGTTTACGATATTTCCGTCTACCGTAATACGCCGTCTGATGAGCGGAATACCAGTTTTTAAATAATCGTTGATAAAGATCACCGAGGAACAGTTCATCACAAGACAGCCCACCGACAAGGGCAGCTCTCCTTCTTTAAGCACCCGTCCCGTCACATTGTATATCAATATCTTTTCCGCACCTTGGGGGTAAGTGTGAGGAAGCCTTTTAACGCTTATTCCCTGCTCCTTTTGGCAAAGCTCGGAAAGAATGGAGATAGCCTTGGATTTGTCGGATTCGATACCGATAAAGGCTCTTGGAATCTCAAGGTATTTCATTATAAGCTTGATACCGCCTATAAGCTCGTTGGAGCTTTCCACAAGCGCGCGGTAATCGGAGGTGATATAGGGCTCACACTCCGCCGCGTTGACAAGCAGTGTGTCCGCTTTGCTCTGCTTCGGGTCGTAGTTCAGCTTGACATAGGTGGGAAAGCCTGCGCCGCCAAGTCCTACCGAGCCGCTGTTTTTCACTGCCTCAATAAAGGATTGTCTGTCGGTGACTACGGGAGGCTTAACGCTTTCGTGGAGCTCCTGACGGTGTGAGGTTTCGATGACCACGGCGGTGTTTCTTTTGCCCGCAATATTGATAATGTCGGTTATTTCCGTTACCTTTCCCGTAATGCTGGCATGAACGGGAGAGGAAATAACGGCGTCGCTTATACCTATCAGCTGTCCCGTTTTTACCTCGTCCCCTACCTGAACAAGAGGCGTACAGGGGACTCCTCCGTGCTGTGACATACTTATCACTACTCTCGGAGGATTTAAGGTCTTAAGCGTGGGCATTTCGGCAGAAGCTTTTCTGTGGGGAAGCCTGATAGAATGAAGTTTCATAAAATCACCCTTTATATTTTAATTTAGAATAAACATAGTACAACATATCGGAAAAATAAAATATATAAAATATACAATACTTAAAAAGGCAGGTTGGCAGTTATGTTTATGGCAGTGATCCAAGCGGTGTTAAAAAATCTGATGTTCTTTGCTCTCCACTTTGAGGGAATAAACAATTTTCCCAAACCCTTATCCAAAAAAGAGGAAACGGAATGTATAAGAAAGGTGGCTCAGGGGGACGAAAAAGCGAGGGAAAAGCTTATAGAACACAATTTAAGGCTGGTCGCCTATATTGTCAAAAAGCATTATTCCGAATCGAGGGAGCAGGAGGATCTGATCTCCATAGGAACGATAGGACTTATCAAAGCAGTGGAAACCTTTTCCGAGGAGAAAAATACCAACTTTTCAACCTATGCGGGAAAATGTATTGACAATCAGATAAAAATGTATTTCCGAAAAATCAAGCATCAGCAAAACGAAATGTACCTTGACGCTCCCATAGAGGTGGATAAGGAAGGAAACTCTCTCACCATTGCAGATGTTTTTAAGGACTTGACAGATGTGTCAAGAGAGGTTGATCTGAAAATCGACCTTCAAAAACTGTACAGATACATAAACGAAAGCCTTGACGAGCGGGAAAAGCTTATACTTACCCAGCGCTACGGCTTAAGCTCCACCAAGGGAACAGTCAATAAAGCGCTGACGCAGCGGGAGGTGGCACAAAAACTCAATATATCGCGGTCTTATGTAAGCAGGATAGAAAAGAAGGCGTTGAAAAAGCTTGCAGACCGATTTGAAAAAAATGATTGACCTCAAGTCGCTATATATTATATATTTTACTCTATTATTAAAGAAAAGTCAATATTTTTGGTTCAAAAGGTTTTACATAAATAATACAAAGGCTTTCAAAGTATAGGTATAAAAAGAACCATACAAGCTGTTAAAATATTTATTGCATGGGGCTTGCTTGAAAAATTGGAATCACCGCCTTTTTTGCACCAAAACGGTCATCTTCTGCGTCAAAAATCCTCGGAAAACGCCGGTTTGCCTTGCGTTTTTTACTTGAAGATAACTGTTTTGTGTCAAAAATCCGTCACTTCCCTTATTTTCAAACAACCCCCTGAATATACCAATAAAAATTTTATATTGACAGTTTCCAAAGAATATGGTATATTTTTATAATGTAAAGTTATGCAATAAATGAGGTAGAGATAATGTTAAAATACGGTATCTGGGATCTTCCCGGACTTGATTTTTTTCAGTATAAGAATGTTTTCAAGGGCAGCAAGGGCAGTTTCAGATTTGCCGCCTTCGGAGGAGAGGACATAAAGGTGCTTTTCTGGTATAAGGACGTTTGTCTTGAATGCGCAGAGGATATCAAGGAAGAGCATTTTGAGCTGACGGAAGACTCTCTCTATAAAATAAACGAATTCCTTTCCGAAAAATGTAAATCCGAATGAAAAACCGAGCGGTTCAAAAATAAAATCGCTCAAAAATCGAAACTGTACAAGGTAAGCAGAATAACACAGTATTTTTCTCCATAAAGATTATACTACATCTTTTAACGGAGGAAAACCTATGTATAACCGAGAAAAAGCCGTTCAATATGCGGAAAAATGGGCTTATGAGAGGAATCCTGCCTTTTATTCCTTTGACGAAATAGGCGGAGACTGCACCAATTTTGTTTCACAGTGCATTTATGCGGGCTGCGGAGTTATGAACTACACCCCAGACTTAGGCTGGTATTACATAAGTCCCGATGACAGAAGCGCCGCTTGGACGGGAGTTGAATATCTGTATAATTTCCTTGTTTCCAATGAGGAAGACGGACCCTACGGAGAGGAGCTGCCCCTTAATTTTGCCGAAATAGGTGATGTGATACAGCTTTCCTTTGACGGAGAAAAATTTTCTCATACTCTCATAGTTACCTCGGCGGGAATGTTCCCTTCAGCAGAAAATATTCTTATCGCATCTCACTCTTACGATTCCTTTGACAGACCTCTTAACACCTACTATTACATAGAAGCAAGGCTTATTCATATTTTAGGAGCAAGGGGCGGAGAGGAAACCCCGTAAATACCCTAAATTAAAATAAAAGGAAGTATAAAATGGCACTTGAATATCCGAAGAATATAAGAAACTTTTGCATTATCGCCCATATAGATCACGGTAAGTCCACTTTGGCGGACAGGATTCTGGAGCTTACCAAAACCGTTGCCAAAAGGGATATGGAGGAGCAGCTCCTTGACAATATGGAGCTGGAGCGTGAAAGAGGAATCACCATAAAGGCCCGCGCTGTCAGACTGAACTACACTGCCGAGGACGGAAACGATTATATCTTTAACCTTATAGATACTCCCGGACACGTTGACTTTAACTATGAGGTTTCACGCTCCCTTAACGCCTGTGAGGGCGCAATACTTATTGTTGACGCTTCACAGGGAATAGAAGCGCAGACCTTGGCTAATACCTATCTTGCGGTTGAACAGGATCTTGAGATAGTGCCTGTTATCAACAAAATAGACCTGCCCTCTGCCCGTCCCGATGAAGCCAAGGAGGAAATAGAAAACGTTATCGGCATTCCTGCCGATGATGCGCCTTGCATTTCCGCTAAAATGGGTATCAATATTGAAGCTGTTTTGGAGCAGATAGTAAAGGGGATTCCCTGCCCCAAAGGAGACAAGGACGCTAAGTTAAAGGCACTGATTTTTGACAGCTACTACGATGCTTACAAAGGCGTTATCGTTCATATAAGAGTTAAGGAAGGCACCGTCAAGGTCGGTGATAAGATCCGTATGATGGCTACGGGAGCGGAATTTCAGGTTACCGAGCTGGGATATATGGGAGCTGTCGAGCTTATTTCCGCCGAGGAGCTGAGAGCAGGCGAAGTAGGATATATTGCCGCTTCGATAAAATCCATCGGCGACACAAAGGTAGGCGACACGGTGACACTTGCAGAAGATCCCGCCGATGAGCCTCTTGAAGGCTACCGTAATGTTAACCCCATGGTGTTCAGCGGTATTTATCCCGCCGACGGCTCAAAGTATCAGGATCTGCGTGACGCTCTTGACAAGCTTCAGCTGAACGACGCTTCCCTGTCCTTCGACCCAGAAACCTCTATTGCTTTGGGATTTGGTTTCAGATGCGGATTTCTGGGACTGCTTCACATGGATATTATTCAGGAGAGATTGGAGAGAGAATATAATCTTGACATTATCACCACTGCTCCTTCGGTTATTTACAGAATCACCAAAACCAACGGCGAGGTTGTGATGATAGACAACCCCACCAACTACCCAGATGTATCGGAAATACAGCTTGCAGAAGAACCCATCGTCTGCGCTCATATCTTTTCCCCCTCGGAATTTGTGGGCAGTATTATGGAGCTTTGTCAGGACAGACGAGGTGTTTTCAAGGACATGAAATATCTTGATGACAAGAGAGTTGATATTCACTATGAACTGCCGTTAAACGAGATAGTATACGACTTCTTCGACGCTCTTAAATCACGTTCAAGAGGCTATGCAAGCTATGACTATGAGATAATCGGATTTTCTCCCTCCAAGCTGGTTAAGCTTGATATTATGCTTAACGGCGATGTGGTGGACGCTTTGTCCTTTATTGTTCATACGGATAAGGCATACCCGAGGGCAAGAAAGATCTGTGAAAAGCTAAAGGAAAATATTCCCCGTCAGCTTTTTGAAGTGCCTGTACAAGCGGCAATCGGCGGAAAGATTATAGCAAGAGAAACCATAAAGGCTATGAGAAAGGACGTTCTTGCCAAGTGCTACGGCGGAGATATCACCAGAAAGAAAAAGCTTTTGGAAAAGCAAAAAGAGGGCAAAAAGCGTATGCGCCAGCTGGGAACTGTGTCGGTACCACAGGAGGCGTTTATGGCTGTGCTGAAATTAGATGAATAATAATATGGCAGATGTAACGGGACTGTATATTCATATACCCTTTTGTCTTACCAAATGCCCTTACTGCGATTTTTACTCGGTAAAATACGGAAAGGGATTGGCAGAGGAGTATAAAAAGGCGGTAATACGCAATTTAAAGCATTATTCGGATAAAGTGTTCGATACGGTGTATTTCGGAGGAGGTACACCGATTTTGCTTTGGAAAGAAATATGTGAGATATTGGATAATGTCTCTCTTGCCAAAAATGCGGAGGTAACACTGGAAGCCAACCCTTGTGTTGCCCTTGAAGAAAATTTAAGGGAGTTGAAAACTGCGGGTGTAAACCGTATTTCCTTGGGAGTACAGAGCCTTAATGACAGCGAGCTAAAAGCTTTGGGCAGGCGGCACAATGCGGAAACCGCCGTAAGAGCCATAGAAACCGCCTATAACTGCGGATTTGAAAATATCTCTGCCGATTTAATGCTTGCTACTCCTCTGCAAACCTCGGACAGTCTTGCTGAAACTGTTTCGGCACTTGCAAGCTTGCCTGTGACGCATATTTCCGCCTATATGCTGAAAATAGAGGAGAACACGCCCTTTGCGGAAAGAGAATTGACCTTGCCGGATGAGGACAGCGTTTGTGAAATGTATCTCAATACCGTAAGACAGCTTGACAGCTTTGGCTTTAAGCAGTATGAGATAAGCAATTTTTCCAAGGAAGGTTTTGTTTGCAGGCATAATATGAAATATTGGAATTGTGAAGAATATTTGGGAATAGGACCTGCCGCCCATTCATACTATAATGGTGAGCGTTTTTTTGTTGACAGGGATATTGACGGCTTTATCCGCTCCGAAAGGCAGATGACCTTTAAGGAAGATGAGGAAGCGGCAAAGTACGGCGGGTTTGAGGAATATGCAATGCTGAGGCTGAGGCTTGCCGAAGGGCTTTATCTTAAGGAATTTGAACGGCGCGGGGGGAATGTTAAGAGACTTTTGTACGCTGCGGCGAAAATACCAAATGAATGTTATTATTATGACGGTGAAAGATTTTCTCTTACTCCAAGGGGGTTTTTGGTGTCAAATGCAATAATTTCCAGCCTGTTGGGATAATTTTTTAAAAACACATATATAATTGTCATAAAATTATCATATTCGGAGTATACAATAAAAGCAACCCAAAAGTAATGGATTTTCTTTTGTGAAGTATTGCGAGGGGAAATCCTTACGTCTAAAGGCTACGGACATTCCGATTAAATATAAATTCCTCCACCCTCCCTATTTTTCCTCCGAACGATGATGTTGTTCGGAGGAATTTTTATTTCCGGCAAAATGCAGTGCTGCACAATGCCATATTTTTCTTGACAAACGCCAAACATAGCTATATAATAATAAAGTATATGGAAATTTTTCAATTTGGAGGAAAATTTTGTTTACCGAAATAGATAGTCTTAATATAAATTATGTCTGCAAGGGCGAGGGACGGAAAAATGTCCTGCTCCTGCACGGCTGGGGCGCTAATATTACCCTTTTTAATCAGATAATCGGGCATTTGTCGCCCCGTTTTAAAGTTTTCACCATTGATTTGCCGGGCTTTGGGGAAAGTGACGAGCCCAAAGAGCCGTGGAACGTGGATAACTATGTTGATTTTGTTATAAAGTTCTGTGAAAAAATGGGGATAAAGAGCTGTTTTCTTATCGCTCACAGCTTTGGCGGACGAATTACAATAAAGCTGATGTCAAGAAAGGATCTGCCCTTTACTGTTGAAAGGATAGTGCTTACAGGTGCTGCGGGTATCCGTCCCAAACAGTCGGCAAAGAGTAAATTCAGGACAAAATGCTACAAAATAAGCAAAAGGATCCTTTCCTCAAAGCTTTGTCAAAAGCTTATGCCGGACGCTTTGGAAAATCTAAGGAAGAAAAACGGCTCAGCGGACTATAATGCCGCTTCACCTATAATGCGGCAGTGCCTTGTAAAGGTGGTAAACGAGGATCTTACCGAGCTTATCCACAATATAAATGTGCCTGCACTGCTTATCTGGGGTGAAAAGGACGACGCCGTTCCCCTTTCCGACGGTCAGCTTATGGAAAAGCTGATCCCCGATGCGGGGCTGGTGGTGCTTGAGGGGTGCGGACATTACGCTTTTCTTGAACAGGGCGGGCGGTTCTGCCGTATTCTTGATTCGTTTTTTGACGTTAACTAAAAGGAGCGACAAAAATGAAGATTATAAAAAACAATATAGGGATTCCCTTGGCAATCGTATTTTTCCTTGTGTTTTGGGGAATTTCCGAAATCGGAAGATCATTGGGTCTTGACGGTGCACAATGGTACTTTTTCAGCAGTGCAACAAGGTTGATTTTCGGCGTCGGAGAGCTTATTATTTTCGTTAAGCTGTTTCATAAGGAAAAACCCACAAATGTAATTAATTTTAAGGGATTTAAAAATGCGGCGTTTGCGGGATTGGGACTGATACTGCTTACCGCCTTTTCGGTGCTTTTTCTTTGCGTAGGCGTAAAATCGTTTATAAACACCACCTTTGCCATAGTTTTTTCCCGTTTGTTTTGTCAGCAGATAACCACAGGATTTTTTGAGGAGCTGACATTCAGAGGATTTGTTTCAGAGGGTTATTTTTCGGGAAAACGTACCGTGCAAAGACGGTTTATATATGCGGGAATCTCCGCTCTGATATTCGGTATGATACATATTATCGGCTGCGGAAGTTTTGATGAAGCACTTTACCGCTTTATTCAGACGGGAGCAATGGGATTTGCTTTTTCCTCAATATATCTTTATTCTCACAATATTTTAATGCCGATGCTGCTGCATTTTCTGTATGATGTTCCCGCGAACACATTCGGTTTCGTGGCAGAATTTAACGAAACGCCGCTGTTTGTCTTTTTTGACAACTATTTACAGTGGATAATTATGGGAATAGCATTTGTGTGGGCGGTATGGTTTGTAATAAAAAAGGATAAGGATCATGAATCTGATACATAATGCCCGATACGCCAAATTTTGCTTGGAGGAACTTTTATGACCTACGCTTTATTTATAATCGGCTATGTTGTTTTCTTTTTGTCACTGCTTTTCAGCTTTGGCTTGAATTTTGTTCACTATATGCATATGTTTCAGCTCAACTCTTACAGCGCAGAGGAGCAGTTTCACTGGATAAAGAATAATTTCAGGGACGTTATCATAAGGCATATTTTCCCCTTGATCGCCGCTTTGTTTGCGCTTTTTTCCTGTGTTATCATGAACGGAACTTTGTTTGGGGAAAATCCTTTTGGTGTGACTTATATTGACAAGGAGCATATTTTCAGCAATTCTTTGATAGATGTCAGCGTTCCTTATAAGGTTTGCACCTGGGATCTGATAATATGCAGTTTTCTGATCATTCTGGGAACTTTTTTTTGCAAAAGGAAACAACCTGCTAAGAAAAAGCTGGTATTTACCCCCCGTGTTATAAGAATGTGCGTGACAACTGCCGTTGTTTACGGCTTTGTCTGCGCATTATCAATGATTTTCCTTTTTTACAACGGATTTTGTCTTTTTGCGCTTTGCTTATGGCAGCTTTTCTCCCTGTTTATGCCTATGATCGTCAATTTTATCAATAATCCTGTTGAAAAAGGCGTAAATAATCACTACATCAACGATGCCAAGAGAATTATAAACGAACTGCCCGACCTTACCGTAATAGGAATCACGGGTAGCTACGGAAAGACCTCCACAAAGTTTTATCTTAACAAGCTCCTTTCCGCCAAATATAATGTTCTGATGACCCCCGAAAGCTATAATACCACTATGGGAGTTGTTAAAACGGTGAGAGGTTCACTTAATGCCACTTATGAATATTTTATCTGCGAAATGGGCGCAAAGGGCGTGGGTGAGATAAAGGAGATATGCGACATTGTTCACCCCAAGCACTCCATGATAACCTCTATCGGTGAACAGCACCTTGAAACTTTTAAATCCGTGGACAATATCATAAAAACCAAGTTTGAGATTGCCGACTGCATTACCGACGGTATGGTGTTTTTAAACTATGATAATGATTTTATAAGAGAACATAGGATAGATAAAAATGTTGTGTCCTATGGCTTTTCTTCCGATTACGAATACTATGCGGACAATATCAAGGTAACAGCCAAGGGAACAAGCTTTACCGTTCATCACGGTGAGGAATCCGCCGATTTTTCCACTAAGCTTATCGGTGAGCATAATGTTCAGAATATAGTGGGAGCTATTGCGGTTGCCAATAAATTGGGGGTTTCATTTGATGAGCTGAAAATGCCTGTTCACCGTCTTGAAGCAGTTTCCCACCGTATGCAGATTTTGGATAAGGGTAGTTCCGTTGTTATCGACGACGCCTTTAACAGCAATCCCGCAGGTGCTAAGGCGGCACTTGATACCCTCAGACTTATGGAGGGATACAGAATCCTTGTTTCCCCCGGGATGGTTGATTTAGGGGAAAGGGAGTACGAGCTTAACAAGGAATTCGGAAAACAGGCGGCTGAGGCTTGCGATTTTGTTATCGCCGTGGGAGAAAAGCGGGCTGTGCCTATTGTGGACGGACTTAAAGAAGCGGGATACCCCGAGGAAAAAACCTTTGTGGCACAAAATCTTAATGAGGCGCTGGCTAAATGCGATATGCTGAAAACAGGCGGGCTTAAAAAGATCATTTTGCTGGAAAACGATCTGCCCGATAATTATTAAATTGGAGCTTATAAAATGAATATTGTTTTGACAAATACATCAGATCCGCAGGTTTTACGGCTTTTTTCGGAGCATGACGATTTTATGCTTGATTTTCTCGGTGATGATAAAGGAATATATACAAGGTACAGCGAAAATGAAAATATAGAAAGAGTATGGATCGCTTATGAACAGGATATGCCGATAGGGTGTATTGCTTTCCGCAAAAAATCTCCCGATGCCGGCGAGGTCAAGAGGCTGTTTATCAGAAAAGACTGCCGAGGAAAAGGAATATCAAAACAGCTGTTTTCCGTATTGGAAAGCCATGCAAAGGCGCAGAACTGCTGTAAGCTGTTCTTGGATACCCGAATAACTCTTGAGCCTGCTGTTTCTTTATATAAGAGTCTGGCTTTGAAATAGTATTCCAACAGGGACTTTATATTCAAATGGAAATGACAATATAAAGGAGTATTGATAATGAATGAAGATGTGGTTCGTCATTATGATAAACTGATAGATGAAAATAATGATCCTGTCTTTGACCCCGAGCCGCTTAAAGCTTATATGGACAAATGGGACGGAAGCGATTTTATAAGCAAGCTGAACCTTAACAAGCAATCATCGGTTCTTGAAATCGGAGTGGGTACAGGGAGAATTGCTGTGCGTGTTGCACCCTTGTGCGGAAGTTTCTGCGGAATTGACATTTCTCCAAAAACAATAAACAGAGCTAAGGAAAATCTACAAAAATACAATAATGTTTCACTTATTCACGGTGATTTTTTAACTTACAGCTTTGCGTGTTCTTTTGATGTTATCTACTCTTCTTTAACCTTTATGCATATCAAAGATAAACAAGCGGCAATCGACAAAGCGGCTTCGCTGCTTTCCAACGGCGGAAGATTCGTTTTATCCATTGATAAAAACCAAGATGAATATATCGACACGGGTGTAAACAAAATCAGAGTGTATCCCGATAGCCCAAACGTTATTTCCTCATGTATAAAAAATACAGAGATGATTATAGAAGATATTTTTGAAACAGAATTTGCCTATGTTTTTTGTGCCAAGCACAAGTGAAAGGAGAAAATATGAAGATAAGAGTAGGCGTATTTTTCGGCGGAAAAAGCGTTGAACACGAGGTGTCGGTTATTTCCGCTATTCAGGCTGTCAATGCCTTTAACCGTGACAAATACGATGTTATCCCCGTTTATATCACCAAAAACAATGAACTGTATGTGGGAGAGGGTGTGGGAAAGATCGAGGAATACCGCAATATTCCCGCTCTTTTGAAAAAAAGCACCCGCGTTATTATGGTGAACGACCAGAATAAGACAAAGCTTGTGTGCTACCCCATGAAAAAATTCGGCGACAGTACAATGGCGGAAATTGATGTTGCTTTTCCCATTGTTCATGGAACTAACGTTGAGGACGGAACATTTCAGGGCTATTTACAGATGATGAATATTCCCTATGTGGGCTGCGACGTACTTTCATCCGCTGTTGGAATGGATAAGTATGTTATGAAGGCTGTGCTTAAGGATAACGGTATACCTGTTTTGGATTGTGTAACGGTGTCTGCAAACGAATATGCCAAAAATTCAAGCTCGGTAATTGACAGAATAAAAGAAAAAGTTGGATTGCCTGCAATAGTTAAGCCTATAAACCTCGGTTCAAGCGTGGGAATCAAGATAGGCAGGGACGAAGAAGAGCTGAACGACGCTTTAGATTACGCTTTCGGCTTTGCGGGAAAGGTGCTGGTTGAGCGGGCTATTGTAAATTTGCGTGAGATCAACTGCTCTGTATGCGGCGACGGCGACGAGGCGAAAGCAAGCGAATGTGAAGAGCCTATCAGCAATCACGAAATACTCAGCTTTGAGGATAAATATACAAGCGGCTCAAAAAGCTCCAAATCAAGCGGAATGGCTTCTTTGGACAGAAAAGTACCTGCCGAGATCTCGGAGGAAACGAGGACGGAAATTCGTGAAATGGCAGTTAAAGCCTTTAAGTGCCTTGGCTGTTCGGGAGTTTCAAGAATCGATTTTATGATTGATGTTGACAATGACAAAATTTATCTTAACGAGATAAACACCATTCCCGGAAGTCTTGCTTTTTATCTGTGGGAGCCTTTGGGTACAAAGTATTCACAGCTTCTGGATATAATGGTCTCTCTTGCTTTAAAGCGTGACAGAGAAATGAAAAATATCAATTTCAGCTTTGAATCCAATATTCTGGCTGAGGCAAAGTTAGGCGGAGCAAAGGGAGGTAAGTTAGGTGGCTAAAAAATCATACATAATCGACCTTGCATTCGGTACTTGGCAGAATCAGATCTGGTTCTGTGATACAGGCGACGAGGAAAGCGCCGAAAGGCGGTGGACAGACGCTAAGCAGAGCCTTGAAGATGTGGGCGATCACTGCTCCAATTCTAACGATTTTTTTAACGAGGCAGTTAAGCACTTTGATAAATACGGATTTACACGTATACAAAGATAATCTATGAAAAAAGAAATTGTAATAGGCGAAAACGACTGCGGACAAAGGCTTGACAGATTTCTTATCAAAGCTTTCCCCGCTCTTAAATCGGGAATTATCAACAAGGCGGTTCGCAATAAGGACGTAAAGATAAACGGAAAGAGGACTGAAACCGCCTACCGTCTGGAAAAAGGGGATAGGCTCTATATGTTCTTTCCCGACAGCCTTGTTGAGCTGAGAAGCCTTGCCCAAGATGATTTTATGAAAGCGGCGGATCTGCTGAATATCGTTTATGAGGACGACAACATAATTCTTGCCGACAAGGAACAGGGCTTGGTGGTTCACTCCGACAATGACGGAACGGCTGACACCTTGATAAACCGAATAAAAAAGTATCTTTACAATAAAGGCGAATATGATCCGCAAAAGGAAAATGCCTTTGCTCCCGCACTTTGCAACAGAATTGACAGGAACACCTGCGGTATTGTAATCGCAGCAAAGAATGCCGAAGCATTGCGGATACTTAACGAAAAAATCAAGAACCGCGAGCTGTCAAAGAAATATATTTGTATTGCGGTAGGCGAGCTTCCCAAAAAAGAGGACACATTGACGGCATATCTGCAAAAGGATTCCGTTGCCAATCAGGTCAAGATAAGCAATGTCAAAACTCCCCAAAATCTCACAATAAAAACAAGGTATCGGGTGCTGTCTTGCTGTCAAGGGCTTTCCTTGATCGAAATTGATCTGCTGACGGGAAGAACTCATCAGATAAGAGCCCATTTGGCTTATATTGGTCACCCGCTTTTGGGGGACGGAAAGTACGGAAATAACCGTATAAATATGAAATACGGCTTTGACAAGCAGGCCTTGTGCAGTTATAAGCTGACCTTTGATTTTACTGCCGACGGCGGAGCTTTGGATTATCTGAATAAGAAGAGCTTTGAGGTCAAAAATATACCTTTCAGAGGCTTCTGGAACAGCCTTAGGTTAAATAAATAAAAATGCAAAAGAAAGAGGAACAAAACAAATGAAATACGTAGTATTGCTCTGTGACGGAATGGCAGACCTTCCCCGTGAAGACTTGACAGGCAAAACGCCAATGGGAACCGCCAATAAGCCCAATATGGACAAGTTAGCCAAAGTTTCAGAGGTAGGCTTGGTGAAAACCGTTATTGACAGCTTAAAGCCCGGCAGCGATGTTGCCAATCTTTCGGTTCTGGGCTATGACCCTTCTGTTTACTATTCGGGACGCTCCCCTCTTGAAGCGGGCAGTATCGGAATCGATATGAAGCCTACCGATGTTTCTTTCAGGTGCAATCTTGTTACACTTTCCGATGAGCCCGACTATAAGGACAAAACAATGGTGGACTATTGCTCGGGAGATATTTCCAGCGAGGAAGCTGCGGAGCTTATCGCATTTATTCAGGAGAAAATGGGCAATGAGGAGTTCAGCTTTTACAGCGGTGTAAGCTACCGTCACTGTTTGATCTGGAATAGGGGTACTCTTGATGTGGGCGTTCTTACTCCGCCTCATGATATTACGGGAAGAAAGATAGCAGAGTATTTAGGCGTTAATGAAAATGGGCAAAAGCTGCTTGATATGATGATTCGTTCTTATGAACTGCTGAAGGATCACCCTGTAAACAAAAAAAGAGTGGAAAAGGGGCTGCGCCCTGCCAACAGTATCTGGCTCTGGGGCGAGGGTGTGCGTAAGGATCTGACACCTTTTGAGGAAAAGTACGGGCTTAAGGGCGCTATGATCTCCGCTGTGGATCTGCTTAAGGGTATAGGCAAGTTTACAGGTATGGAGGTTATCAATGTTCCGGGGGCAACGGGCTATATAGACACCAATTTCAGCGGAAAGGCGCAGGCGGCTATTGATACTCTTAAAAAGGGTAATGACTTTGTTTATATTCATGTGGAAGCGCCTGACGAGTGCGGACACCGCTTTGAAATTCAGAATAAGGTAAGGTCTATTGAGCTTATTGACGAGCTTATTCTTGCTCCCATTTTAAAGGCTTTTGAGGGGGAGGATATTAAAATTCTTATCTGCCCCGACCACCCCACTCCGCTGACGCTTAAAACTCATACCAATGCGCCTGTGCCCTACTTGATCTATGACAGCCGTAAAAATGCTGACGGTGTGGATAGGTTTTGTGAGGAAGAGGCAGAAAAGACGGGTCGGTTTGTTGGTGTCGGTCATACGCTTATGGAGCATTTTCTTGAGAAGTGATTTTTGAATTTTGGGTAAAAAAATATGCTCACCTTTGGCTTTGCCTTGGGTGAGCTTTATATATTTTATTATAAATTTATGAGTCATAGGTATTCTTAAAACTATTCAGGTATACGCCCGTTTTAAGATGTCTTAATTTCTCTGCCTCTAAAAGCTCCTCTCTTAGTTTTAATTCTCTTTTTAAATTTTTGTATGTATCTATGTCCATAACCACTAAATCTATCTTGTCGTTTTCTGTGAGGAAAACAGGTTGTTTCCGTTTTTTTGCAAAATTCGGCTATTTCGTCGTATTTTTCTCGGATAGTGTTTGAGGGATATATTATCTTCATATTCTCTCCTTTAATTATTGTAAAAAAATAACTTTACTGATTATACGACTTCTTCTTAATTATATTATATATCATTTAATTCTTCGTTTCAATATAAATATATACTATATTTCTTCATAATATATCATTGGTAATATTACAATAATAACATAATATATTTAATTTCTCAACCCCCGCCAATAATATATGTTATTATTTCTAAAAGGAGGAATAGAATAATATGGCTATTAAAAACTTATCTATAAGAATTGACGAAGAAATGCTTGATAAACTTCACATAGTGGCTGACTATGAAGCACGCTCCGCAAACAGACAGGTTATCGTTTTGATTCGTGAGTGCATTGAAAAATATGAGGAAAATAACGGAAAAATTGTTTTAGGTCAAAAAAATCCAAGGAAATACATATCTGCTGAAAACATTAAGGAGTTGTGAAGGCTAAATTTTATTGCAAACACTGCGGGAGTATCACCCTCAACGATTTACAGTATGCTTAACTATAAAAGTCAAAATCCCGGCATTGTTTCATTGCACATAATTTGCTATGGCTTTGGTATAACCCTGTGGGAATTTTTCAACTCGGATATTTTTGACAATGCAGAGATAGATGAAAACTGAAACAAAAAGACCATCAGATACGATCCAACAGTCTTTTATTGATTTTAACAACGTTTTTCAGCTTTCATCGTTATTGGACGAATTGATTATCATATCCTCAATCCTATCCAAAGGAAAAGGCGGTAATGCCAGCGGTTTTAAGGCTATGGATAACAGCTTTGCGGGGTTGTCGTCAGCCGCTATGCGGTTAGAGCTTAAATGACCGCATTTTTTGCAGCGGTGTATTATTGCCCATTCGCCGTCCTTTCTCACCCAAACGCCTATTGCCTCCATTATTCCGCCGCATCCCGACGCTCTGTCACCCGGAATGTTGTCCAAGTGCAGACTTGAAAGGCAGTGGGGACAGTGGTTTCTGTGCTTGCTGCCTGCACCTTCCGAAAAAACCTTTCTCCCGCAAGTTGAACAGATAAAACTTTGGGGTTGGGGCAGCTCTTCGCTTTTATTGGCTGAATTTGTGTTTATGTCCTTGTTTCTGTTTCTTTTATTGTAACTCAATGTAAATACCTCCGAAAGAATATGTTTTTATCTATTCTCTGAGAGGTTCTGCAATTTTTAACCGTTGCAAACCTCTCGGCTTGCAGCTATTTGTTTCATTGTTTTACTCATATAAAATCTCCTTTCTCAAAAACAAAAAAGCGAAAAGTATACACAGTACACTTTTCGCCCTTTTTGGTGAACTTAACCTTATATTTGCACAGCAGACAAAATCAGTCTACTATGTACTCAGCCAAATCAGCCTTGATCTGATCAGCATTATCGGTATGAGCCTTCATAATAAGCTCCTTGGAAAGATCAATGCTGAAAATACCCATAATGGATTTAGCGTCAATAGCATATCTGCCGGAAATAAGGTCTACATCAAACTCGTACAGGGATACTGCGTTTACGAACTTCTTGACATCGTTGATTGTGTTGATTTTTACTTTGTACTCAACCATAATAAAATCCTCCTGTTGTTTTTCTTAATAGTAACAAATTCTTCCTCAAAAATCA
Organism: uncultured Ruminiclostridium sp.; assembly: GCA_964636555.1. GTDB lineage: Bacteria > Bacillota > Clostridia > Oscillospirales > Ruminococcaceae > Ruminiclostridium_E. The sequence goes on along the minus strand of CAZWRZ010000001.1, from coordinate 140,992 downwards.
ATACATTTGCGGAAAAATATTACTTGCTTTGATAATTTTGGTTAATTTACCAAAAGAGTAAGCTGTGCTTTTGAAATAATCTCAGCATTTAACCGAATATACAACATAAGCGGTATACACGGTATCCTTTGAAAGCATTGCTTTCTGTGAATATAATATCACTTTAAATTTTGTTGTCAATAGCGTTTTTGAGAAAAGAAAAAATAAATTTGAAAAAATATCAGAAATGATGTATAATGAAAAGGAATGGAAAAAATTTTTGTTGATAATTAACAATCTGCAATTATTGTCTTGCAGAATACAAAAGGATATATTATGAATTTTACAATTATTACACAAGGCTGCAAGGTCAATCAATATGACAGCGATATTATTTCGGCAGCTATGATAAGAGAGGGCTTTTCTGCGGCGGAGGAGGGCGATATTCCTGATATAGTCATAGTCAACAGCTGTACCGTCACCGCCTCCTCGGATAAAAAAGGCTTTCATATTCTTTCAAAAATAAAAAGGGACTATCCGAATTCAATTACGGTGCTGACAGGCTGTTATCCGCAGGCATTTCCCGACGATCTTCCAAAGGACGCGGATATTGCAGTGGGAAACGGTGAAAAGGAAAAGATCCCGCTGTTAATTCGGCAGTATATAGATAAAAAGGAGCAGTCGTCAAGTATCAGTCAGCTTGGCGGGGAGTATGAAGAGCCGAGGGAGTTCAGCCACTGCCAAAAGACAAGAGCTTATATTAAGATAGAGGAGGGGTGTAACCGCTTTTGCTCTTACTGCATTATTCCTTTTGCGAGGGGCAGAATCCGTTCAAGAACTCTCGAAAATATCGCGAAAGAAACGGAATTTCATGCAAAGGACGGTCACAAGGAAATCGTGCTGACGGGTATAAATCTTTCCTGTTACGGCAGTGATTTGGGGCTTTCCCTTTATGACGCGGTCAAAACTGCAGCGGATAATCCTTTGATCGAGAGAGTACGGCTTTCCTCCTTGGAGCCTGAATTGCTTACAGAAGATGTAATAAAAAAGCTTTCTGAGGTGAAAAAGCTGTGTCCTCATTTTCACCTGTCACTGCAAAGCGGCTGTGACGAGACCTTAAAGAGAATGAACAGGCATTATTCCTCAAAGGAATATAGGGAAATTGCGGATAATCTAAGGAAGTACTTCCCTTCCTGCGCTATTACTACCGATGTTATGGTGGGGTTTGTGGGAGAAAGCGAGGAGGAATACAGGGAAAGTTTGAACTTTGTTCAAAGCGTTGGTTTTGCTCGGATACACGTTTTCACTTACTCGGTAAGACCGGGAACTTCCGCCGAAAAAATGAAAGGACATATTGACGAAAAAACAAAGGCAGCTCGATATAAAGGAATGAGCAAAGCGGCTGAGGAAGCTCAAAAGGAATTCTTTTCCAAAAATTTGAACACCGTTTACAGCATTCTTGTAGAGCGTCAGACCAAACCCGAATTTATCAACGGACATACCGAAAACTATATTCCTGTGAGGGTGTACGGCGGAACCGCCAAAAGGCATGATATTGTGAGGGTGAAGCTGGTTAAAGCCTGCGAGGGATACTGTGAAGGAATCATTGTCTGAAAGGAGCGTTTTATGGTTTTATTGATAGCAGGAGCTTCCCACACGGGAAAAACCGCTTTGGCGCAGAGATTGCTTGAAAAATACAAGTTCCCCTATCTCTCAATAGATCATTTGAAAATGGGGCTTATACGCAGCGGAAACACTGATCTGACACCCGAAAGCGATGATGAGGAGCTGACCGAATACCTGTGGAACATTGTGAAAGAGATGATAAAAACAGCCGTTGAGAATGAGCAAAACCTTATTGTTGAAGGCTGTTATATCCCCTTTGACTGGAAAAACAGCTTTGAGGACAGCTACCTTGAACATATACGCTGTCGCTGGCTTATTATGAGCGAGGATTATATACGAAGCCATTTTGACGATATTCGGAAATACAATAGTGTTGTGGAAAATCGGGGCGAAGAAGCTGACTTCGGGGCGGAATGGCTTATCGAGGACAACAAAAAGTCCTTGGAGGGCTGTAAGAAATACGGTTTGGAATATATTTTGATAGATGGGGTCTACAATGTGGATTGGGATATTGAAGATTGAAACTAGATTCCCCCAAAATACCCCCAAATACTATTGCAAAAAACATTTAAAAGAGTTATAATTAAAATAGCGTGTAGATCCATTGGCAAAATTTTCAAATCAGATCAACATAAAAAGGAAGGAACACAAAAATGGCAGTTTATCGAATTTATGTGGAGAAAAAACAGGAATACAGGGTCGAGGAAAAATCCGTTATGGAGGATATCCGCACAGCTCTGCGGATTGAAAGCGTTACCGATGTACGGATAATCAACAGGTATGACGCTGAGGAAATCTCGGAGGAGAACTTTAAAAGAGCGATCCCCACCGTTTTCAGCGAACCCCCTGTTGACGATATTTATAACGAGCTTCCCCAGGTGTCGGAGGGGCAGCGTATTTTTGCCGTGGAATTTCTCCCCGGACAGTTCGATCAGAGAGCAGACAGCGCGGCGCAGTGTATACAGATGCTTTGTCAGGGCGACAGACCCGTTGTTAAATACGCAAAGCTGTATATTATGAGCGGTAAAATTTCCGATGAGGAGTTCGGCAAGATAAAGCATTATCTTATAAACGCCGTTGAAGCGAGAGAGTGCGGACTTGAAAAGTACGATACTCTTAAAGTAAAATACGATATTCCCACAGAGGTTGCCCTTTTGGAGGGATTTTTGGATCTGGACGAAAAGAGCTTGGACGATTTCGTAAAAAAATACGGCCTTGCTATGGACGATGACGATATCAAGTTCTGCCAGGACTACTTCAAGAAAGAAAACCGCTGCCCCACCATTACCGAGATCCGTATGATAGATACTTATTGGAGTGACCACTGCCGTCACACCACCTTCGGCACTATTATCGACAATGCGGAGATAAATGCGCCCTATATTGCCGATACCTATAAGGAATACAAGATCCACCGTGAGGAGCTTGGCAGAGGAAACAAACCTATCTGCCTTATGGATATTGCTACCATGGCGGCTAAAAAGCTTAAGGCTGACGGATTTCTGCCCGACCTTGACGAGAGCGAGGAAATCAATGCCTGCTCCGTTAAGATAACCGTTGACGTGGACGGCAAGGACGAAGAATGGCTGTTGATGTTCAAGAACGAGACCCACAACCACCCCACCGAGATCGAGCCCTTTGGCGGTGCGGCTACCTGTCTTGGAGGTGCTATACGCGATCCCCTTTCGGGACGTTCCTTTGTGTACCAGGCTATGCGTGTTACGGGTGCTTCCGATCCTCTTTTGCCTGTGGACAAGACCATTCCCGGAAAGCTTCCTCCAAGGAAGATAACCACCACTGCCGCGGCGGGATATTCTTCATACGGAAACCAGATCGGTCTTGCTACAGGTCACGTTGCGGAAATCTATCACCCTGGATATATGGCTAAGAGAATGGAGATAGGCGCGGTAATAGGCGCTGCTCCCATAGAAAATGTACGCCGTGAAAGACCTGCTCCAGGAGACGTTATTATTCTGCTGGGCGGAAAAACGGGACGTGACGGCTGCGGAGGTGCAACAGGCTCTTCAAAGTCCCACAGCGTTGAAAGCCTTGAAAGCTGCGGCGCAGAGGTTCAGAAGGGCAACGCTCCTGAGGAAAGAAAACTGCAGAGACTGTTCAGAAATCCCGAGGTAACCACGCTGATTAAACGCTGCAACGACTTTGGTGCGGGCGGTGTTTCCGTTGCTATCGGCGAGCTGGCCGACGGTCTGGAAATAGATTTGAACGCTGTTCCAAAGAAATATGACGGCTTGGACGGCACTGAATTGGCTATCTCCGAGTCACAGGAGAGAATGGCTGTTGTTGTTGAAAAGGAAAATGCAGATAAGTTCATCGCCCTTGCCAACAGGGAAAATTTAGAAGCAACTCCCGTTGCAGTTGTTAGGGAAGAACCGCGTTTGAAGATGACATGGAACGGAAAGACTATCGTTGATATTTCAAGAGAATTCCTTAACTCCAACGGCGCTGAAAAGCACACAGATATAGTTGTTCCCTGCCCCGAAGTAAGCTACTCTACAGGCAGAACGAATACAAAGGAATGCTGGGAGGAAATGGTGAGCGATCTTAATATCTGCTCACAAAAGGGTCTTATTCAGCGTTTTGACAGCACTGTAGGCGCTTCCACCGTGCTGATGCCTTTCAGCGGAAGAACGCAGCAGACCCCTGTTCAGGCTATGGCTGCCAAGATACCCGTTATCGGCGGAAACACAAGCACAGCTTCTGTTATGGGCTGGGGCTTTAACCCTGCGGTAAGCACACAGTCACCCTATCACGGAGCAATGACGGCGGTTATTGAAAGTATTTCAAAGGTGGTTGCCGCGGGCGGTACTTATGAAAAATGCTGGCTTACTTTCCAAGAATATTTTGAGAGAACACAGAACAATCCCTCACGCTGGGGCAAGCCTTTTGCGGCGCTTTTAGGCGCTTATAAGGCACAGCTTGAACTGGGCTGCGGAGCGATAGGCGGCAAGGACAGCATGAGCGGTACATTTGAGCATATTGACGTGCCTCCCACACTTGTTTCCTTTGCAGTTTCCACTGCAAGGGCTGAGGATGTTATTTCGGCTGAATTTAAAATTCCTTTCAGCAAGATAGGATATATTGCTCCTAAGTATGACGAAAACGGACTGCCCGACTTTGAAAGTGTCAAGGCTGTTTTCCGCAAGGTGGAGGAGCTTATAAAGAACGAAAATGTTATCTCCGTTTGGAGCATTGCGGGCGGCGGTATTGCCGAGGGTATTTTTAAGATGTCTTTGGGAAACCGTATCGGCGCTAAGCTTGAAGCGTTGACCGATGAGGAGCTTTTCACTCCCGTGTACGGCGGATTTGTGTTTGAGATAGACCGTGAGGAAAACCTTGAGGGCGTTCGCATTATCGGCGAAACTATTCCCGAATATGAGATAATCTGCGGTGATGTTAAGCTTGATATTGGGTCATTGGAGGACAAGTGGAACAGCAAGCTTGAACCAATATTCAGAAATACCACTCCTGCCGAAAAAGCTCCCGAGATCATTGCTTATGACAAGGGCTGTGACATAGTTTGCGCTCCTGCAAACAAGACCGCTAAGCCCAAGATCCTTATCCCCGTATTCCCCGGCACAAACGGCGAGTATGATATGGCGGACGCATTCAACAGAAACGGCGGAGAATCGGAAATTTTCGTTATCAGAAATCTTAATGCGCAGGCTATGGAGGAATCCGTTGAAGCCTTTGCAAAGCTTATAGAAAAGAGCCAGATCGTTGCCGTTCCCGGCGGTTTCAGCGGCGGTGACGAGCCTGAGGGTTCGGGCAAGTTCATTAACGCGTTTTTCAGAAATCCCCGTGTAAAGGACGCTGTAAACGATATGCTCTATCACCGTGACGGCTTGATGCTGGGTATCTGCAACGGCTTCCAAGCGCTGATAAAGCTGGGTCTTGTTCCCTTTGGAGAGATCAAGCCTTTGTCCGCCGACAGCCCCACACTTACCTTTAACACAATCGGCAGACACCAGTCGCAGATGGTTTACACCAAGATATGTACTGATAAATCTCCTTGGCTCATGCACTGTAAGGTGGGAGAAACTCACACTGTGCCTATTTCTCACGGCGAGGGTCGTTTCGTTGCCAAGGAAGATGTTATCAGAAAGCTTATTGAAAACGGTCAGGTGGCTACACAATATGTAGATCTGCAAGGCAATCCCACAATGGAGCTTGCTTACAATCCCAACGGCTCTATGTACGCTATTGAGGGTATTATCTCCCCTGACGGTCGTGTGCTTGGCAAAATGGGTCACAGCGAGCGTATCAGTGATGAGAAATGCGCTGTCAATGTGGAGGGCAATAAGCTCCAGCCTTTGTTCAAGGGCGGTGTGGATTACTTTAAATGATAGGTTTAAATAAACCGGAAATAAGAAAAGGGATCTGCGCCGTTGTTGCCTGTGTTTTTATGACGGCTTGCAAAAACGCGGAGCATAACACACGGTTTGAGTTTAACTTCAATGACAGCCAAGGAAGCGATTTTTCCGAACAAAAAAGCATTTATATAAACGAGAGCAAGGACGAGCTTGTTTTAAATGCTTCGCTTAAAATAGACGGAGGAAAAGCGGAGGTTGAAGTTATCAGCTCTAACTCCAAAGAATCGGTAAGCAGTTTTTCTTATGAAAGTGACGCTGATTTTGACATTATTCTGAAAGATGTTCAAGAGGAACAGGAGTATATTATTTCCGTGAAAGCAGAGCAGACAAATAAGATAAGCCTTGTTGTGAGCGCCTCGGAAAAATTGGTTCATAATAAGGAAAAACCGAGTAAAGAAAAAGGAAAATCATAATGACCTACAGGATTATGACCGAATCGGACATTGCTTCGGTTATCCCGATTTATATCGAGTATTATAACAATAAAGAAGAGGGCGAGTGGACAGAGGAAACCGTTTATAAGCGCATTCATCAGGTGCTTACAAGGGAGGATTCTTACTGCTTGCTATTGGAGAACAACGGAAGCATTTCGGGCTTTGCTATGGGATACTTTGAGCAGTATGACGACTGTTTTGCTTACGATTTGATTGAAATAGTTATAGATTCACAACTTCAAAATCAAGGTCTTGGAACGGACTTTTTGGAAGAGCTTGAAAAAAGAGTCAAGGAAAAAGGTGCTATGCTCATACAGCTTCAATCGGTTAATGATGAGTTTCATAAGCATTTTTACGAAAGATTAGGATACCATGACGCATCTAACCTTGTCATTAAAACAAAAATGCTGTGAAAAGACTTTTAAAAGGAAAAAGCCATGTCAAAAGATAACTCCAAGCTGTATATAAAAATATTGCTGATCTTTATAGCCGTACTTTTGATTACAATAATTGCGGTCTTGTTTGTTCTCCCCGAAATACACGACAAGCAGTGCCGAACAAGGTTCAATACGGAGCTTGACAGCCATATTGACAGCTCGGTGCTTACTGCAAATATCTGTGTGGTAAGGTATGAAGAAACCACAAAAGGAAATATTACAAATTTTAGCTATTCCTTGGGTGCAAGCGGTGTTATCTATGATAAACAGCAAGGCACATATTATGCCCTTACCGCCTATCATGTGGTTTCCAATCCCAAAGAAAACACAAAATTTCTGATACAGCCCTATGGCACATTGCCTTACTCACAGAGCAATGAAAACGGCAGACATTTATCTCTTGAGGAGTATTACGGGCAGTTCCCTTTCGCAAAGGTCGAATACTTTGACGAAAGCTGCGATCTGGCAGTTATAAGTTTCCGTATTTCCGAGGAATTGGGTGTTCTTGATATTGCGGAATTTAATGCGGAAAAGAACACCGAAATTGTCGTTATAAGCAATCCCGAGGGAAAAAAGTTTGTCCGCACCTATGGCACCATTACTTCTGACAGTCCGATTATGTTTTCGGGAAACGACGATCAAAGCACAAATTTAGCAGTGCAGCATGACGCTTATGTTGCTCCCGGCAGCAGCGGAAGTGCGGTTTTGTGCTTTAATAACGGCAAGGCGGAGATAGTGGGAATAAATATAGGCGGCGGAACAAACTTTATGGGAAAATTTCAGTACAGCGCAATGATTCCCTGCTCACAGATAAGTCTTTTTTTGAGTAATTGGAGGAGCATGAGACAATGATAAGAGAAATAACAGAAAAAGACCTTGACGGACTTTTAACGCTCTATACTCAGCTTCACGACAACCCCTTTCCCGAAAAAACCAATAAACTAAAGCAGCTTTGGAGCGATATTTTATCAGACCGCAATCATCACATCATAGTGTGTGAGGAGCATGGAGAAATAATTTCCTCCTGTGTATGCGTTATTGTTCCCAACCTAACCCATGAGCAAAGACCTTACGCGCTTATCGAAAATGTTGTTACAGATGAAAAATACAGGAAAAAGGGATACGCAACGGCTTGTCTTGATTTTGCAAAAGAAATTGCGTCAAAGGAAAACTGCTATAAAATAATGCTAATGACCGGCTCTAAGCAGGAAAGTACGCTGAATTTTTATCAAAAAGCGGGCTATAATCGCAACGATAAAACAGCATTTATTCAGTGGATATAATAAAAATATAAAACTACAGGAGGATACTAAAATGCTATCAAAAATCGGAATCAGACCCGTAATCGACGGACGCCAGTTCGGTATCCGCGAAAGCCTTGAAGAACAGACCATGAATATGGCAAAGGCTGCGGCGGAGCTTATCACCTCTAAGGTGCGCCATGCAAGCGGAGAGCCTGTGGAATGTGTTATTGCAGACACCACTATCGGCGGTATTGCGGAAAGCGCTGCCTGCGAGGAAAAATTCAGCAAGGAAAACGTTGTGGCTACCCTCACCGTTACTCCCTGCTGGTGCTACGTCACCACCGTTATTGACGAAAATCCCAATACCATTAAGGCAATCTGGGGATTTAATGGAACGGAAAGACCCGGCGCAGTATTTTTGGCTGCCGCTATGAGCGCTTATGCACAAATCGGTATGCCCTGCTTCTCCATTTACGGACATGACGTAAAGGACGCTGACGACAAGGTAATTCCAGACGACGTTGAGGACAAGATGCTGCGTTTTGCGCGCTGTGCCGTGGCTGTTGGCGATATCAGAAACAAGAGCTATGTCAATATCGGCGCGGTTGCTATGGGCATTGCGGGCTCCTACTGCAATGAGGACTTTTTCCGCAACTATCTTGGAATGCACCCCGAATGGGTGGATATGACCGAAATTATCCGCCGCGAGAAGCTGGGAATTTACGACAAGGACGAATACGAAAAGGCGCTGGCTTGGATAAAGGCTAACTGCAAGGAAGGTATTGACATCAATCCCACCGACGGAATGTTCTATCAGCGCACTGTTCTTTCCCCCGAAGAAAAGGAAGAGAATTGGCAGTTTATCGCAAAGATGACCTGTATCGTAATGGATATTATGAAGGGCAATCCCAAGCTGGCAAAAATGGGCTGGCTGGAGGAGTCAAAGGGCAGAAACGCTATTTTAGGCGGATTCCAGGGACAGCGCAACTGGACGGACTTTATGCCTAACGCCGACTTCACGGAAGCAATTCTCAACACCTCCTTTGACTGGAACGGCAAGCGCGAGCCTATCCCCTTTGCTACCGAAAATGACGGACTTAACGGCGTTACCCTGCTTTTGCTGCACGAGGTCACTTCCAGAGCCGCTGTTTTTGCCGATGTAAGAACCTATTGGTCACCCGACGCAGTTGAGCGCGTTACAGGCTGGAAGCCCGAGGGCGTTGCCGAAAACGGATTTATCCACCTTATCAACAGCGGCGCTGCTGCTCTTGACGGCACAGGCGCTTGCCTTAACGAAAAGGGCGAGAACTGCATGAAGAATTGGTGGGATATGACCGACAAGGACATTGACGCTTGCCTTAAGGCTACTACATGGCCCTGTGCTAACCTTGGCTATTTCAGAGGAGGCGGATTCTCTTCAAGCTATTCCACAAAGGGAGTTATGCCCTGCACCTTTGCAAGAGTTAATCTTATAAAGGGACTTGGACCCGCAATTCAGATCGTTGAGGGCTACACCGTTGAGCTGCCCGAAAATGTCAACAAGATCTTGCTGGAAAGAACCGATAAGACTTGGCCTTCTACTTGGTTCACTCCCATTCTCACAGGTTCCGACAGCTTCAAGGACGTTTACTCCGTTATGGCTAACTGGGGCGCTAACCACGGCGCGTTTGTTTATGGTCATGTAGGCGCGGATATGATCACTCTGGCTTCTATGCTGAGAATCCCCGTATCGCTCCATAATATTTCCGAGGATAGAATTTACCGTCCTCATGCTTGGACATCTTTCGGCACAAAGGATCTTGAAGGCGCGGATTACAGAGCCTGTGCTAATTACGGAAGTTTGTATTGATAAAAAGCTTGATCCTATATGCATTCACTGAAGGGAGATTTTACATTGAATCTTAAAAAGGCCTTGCTTTCCTTGGCTCTTGCGGTATCTGTGCTGTTCGCCTCCGCTTGCAGCAATCGGGAGGCAGGAAATGCAGAACAAAGCTCCGGAAATGCCGATGTTATGATTTCGGAAAACAGCACCTCCGCCAATGATACAGAGCCTGTTTCCCAAAGCGGTTTTCAGGTAAGCGGAACAAAGCTGCTGGACGCTAACGGAAACGAGTTCATTATGAGAGGTATCAACCATGCCCATGTGTGGTTCAGGGACAATCTTGACGAAGCATTACAGGGTATAGCCAATATGGGTGCCAACTGCGTCAGGATTGTTTTAGGCGACGGCAACTCCACCAACGGCTGGGGTCCTACAAGCGAAAGCGAGATAAAGGACATTATTCAAAAATGCAAAAGCAAAAATCTCATCTGCATTTTGGAATCCCATAACGGCACAGGCTCGGATAATGCCGACGACCTTAACAAAGCGGTTGAATACTGGAAAAGCGTTAAGAGTACATTTGTGGGCGAGGAAAAATATGTTATCATAAACATCGCAAACGAATGGTTCGGAAGCTGGGACAATCTCAGAAAATGGGGAGACGCTTATGTGGACGCCGTTAAGGAGCTTCGCAGTGCGGGTATACATAATACCCTTATGGTGGACTCCGCAGGCTGGGGACAGTGCGCAAAGAGCATTCCGCAGTTCGGCGAGAAGATTTTTGACGCCGATCCCGACAAGAACACAATGTTTTCTATCCACATGTACGGCAGTGCAGGAGGAAACAAAAGACAGATCAAAACAAACATTGACGACGTTCTGAATAAAGATCTCTGCCTTGTTATCGGAGAATTCGGCTGGGATCATTCCGACGGAGATGTGGACGAGGACTATATTATGCAGTATTGCTGTGAAAAAAATGTAGGCTATATTGCATGGTCATGGAAGGGCAACGGCGGCGGAGTTGAGTATCTGGATATCTCCAATGACTGGGCGGGAAACAGCCTTTCCGATTGGGGAAAGAATCTTCTGGAAAACCCTTACGGTATCAAGGAAACTGCTGAATATTGTTCTGTTTTTTAATACTAACGGCGAATCATACTGTAGACATAGTCTACAGTATGATAAATAAATAGTATAAAAACAACAGGGGCTGAATTTTCGCAGCCCCTTGTTATTTGCGATTTACAAAAGATTAAGTACTTTTTTTCCATTATCCAAAGCGTAATCCTTATACTTTTCTGTCTCCTCCGAGCCGCACACCGAAATAACATACCCCGACTGATCCAATGTGCGGTAACGGGCTTTCTGCATACAGTCCTCGCGGTATCTCAGGGAGACAAACTCGGCGCTTTCCGCCTGCTCAAGCACGGTGTAGTAAAGCTCGCGGAGGCTTGAATGCCATTTTGCCGCCTGTTCCTCAAAGGGCAGAATGCAGTGAAGTCTTACGCTGTTATCCGTTTTGATAAGCCCAAGCACATCTTCTGCCGCCCACAGGTCAACTCCCTCCTCACAGACCGAATAAAAATCCCTCACTCCCGATTTGTATAATTCAGTTATATTCTCATTCAGCTGCGATATCAGATAGTTACATTCGGGGCTTTCAAAATCATATCCGAAACTCAGATTTTGCAAAGAAGATGCTATAAATGTGCAACCGTTATTTTTCATTATAAACCTTCCTTTCACGGGCAGTCGGTTGACCGCCTTTTTTGTTGTTTTTGCTGTTTTTTCGATATCTTGTACCGACAGTCATTATTTTACCGCAACATTTTGTTTTTTTCAATATGTTTTACCAAGAAAAACCCAAATTTGCCAATATCCGCGTAAAATAGCTTATAATAACGTTTTATAAAGTTTTTCTCATAAAGTTCAAGGAAATTTTTATAGGAATTATGAGGAATTGTATTCAAAAATGTTGATATGTAACCTAAAATGTTGATAAGTGTCGAAGAATATCAGCATAAATCAAAAACAAAGAAAAAAGCTTTGCACAGATCGGAAATAACTTTCCAAATCTGCCGCAAAGCCTTTTATTTTAAGTGTTCAAAAAATTTTAGCTTATAAGCAATCCGCTGATGTAGATCATAGACGCATCTTCCTCGTCTCTAGGTACGATCTCGATAGTGTGCTTAGCGGATTCTTCAAAAGAAGCAACGAAGGCTGCCTCCGCATAGTTGCCCCAACCACCGGGGAAACGGGTGTCGATAGACTTAGCCAATACTCCGTCTATATAAACGTCCAAAATTGTGCCGCCGCCTGTCATTCTTCCGTAAAGGATTCCCACATTTTTAGCTTCGACATCATTAAATACCAGCTTGGCTCCGTTAAAGCCGCCCTTTTGTCTTACCATCCAGTAGCCTGTCATGTTGCTCCACGCAGAGTCCTTATTGGCTTTGAAGGTGCCTGTTTCGTCAACTGCTTCTATTTCATTGGGAGTAAGTGTAATTGCATTGGAGTATTTATCGGAGGTGTAAGCGGTGGAGAAATCGCTTTCAGCGCCGTCTACGGTGTCCTTTTCGCTGTTTACCTTGTCAAGATAGTGAGTGATTATCTGGCTCAGTACCTTGTGACCAACAGTGTTGGGGTGAATGTTGTCATCGGAAATATCTGTCCACTTGATATAGCCCTTCTTGATAACATCAAGAATAGCGTTTCTGTAAGAGATAAAGGGAAGGTCGTAGCTCTTAGCTATGTCGTAGTGATAGTTCTGTACAGAAGTACCGTTTTCCTGTGTCATACCGATGCAAACGACAGCGGGCTTGGAATCGCTGCCCCAGATCTTTCTGAGAAGGCTGTCGTAGCTGTCAACGTCGCGTCTGGTGTTTTCGGTGGTGTCGTTAACGGAAAACTCAACAAATACTACATCGGGATTGTTGGACAGAACGTCGCGCTCAACTCTGTGAACACCTATGTATGAGCCTGTTGCGCCTATGCCTGCTCTGTTGTAGTTAACCTTGGCATTGGGGAATGTATCACAGAACCACTGATGTACAAGCTTAGCGTAGCAGTCGTTGTCACCTGCGGAAGAGCCTTGGGTGATAGAGCCTCCGATAAAGGAAACGGTGATCTCCTCGCCTGCCGCAGCCTTTTTCATTGCATTTGCCAAACGAACGGTGTTGCCCAAATTAAGCTCGGACAACGCGATCATTCTGTCAGTAATTCCGTTGTCTATAACATACTCGGAATCAGCAGCAGAGTCTGCATAGCTGTAATCGTTCAGATCGGGAACATTTGCGGGAGGCGCTTCCTCAGCAACAGTTGCAAGACCCTCTCCCCCGGGTTCATTGCCCTCTGTTCCTGCGGGGGTTCCCTCGCCTTCAGCGGAGCCCTCAGTATTTGCATTTGAGCCCTGCGTGGGTGTGCCGGTATCAGAGGGGTTATTGTTTTCTGTGCTGCATGCGGTAAAGGTGAGCAGCAAAGCTGTTGACAACATAATTGCCGTTAATTTTTTAAACTTCATTACTTCCTCCTAAAGCATAAGATTTCTTTGGAAAATCAGCATTATATGCTTATACCTTAATTAAGTTTGTTAGCTTCCTTTTTAGCCTTGTATAAGCTAAATCAGCCTGCCTTTATACTTAAATAATATAGCAGAAATTTGTTCAAATGTCAAGGGGATTTAAAGGATGGGAATGTCGTTGCTGAAACAAATAATTGACTAATCGAGAAAAATGTGTAAAATAAATTGCAGCATTTTACAAAAACCCGTGTATATGTAAGCGAAGGGGAAAAGGAACCAACCCCCTGAGCTGCGCAGCAATCGGAGGATAACATGAACAAAGAAAAGGAACTTGTATCTTCCTTTAAAAAAGGAGAAGCCGCCGCCTTGGAAAAGGTGATAACCGAGTTTACACCCTATGTATGCACGGTAGTCAGAAATTTTTCAAGAGGAATGCTGACCGAGGACGATATAGACGAGACCACTGCCGATGTTTTTATACGGCTGTGGCAAAGCAGAAAACGTCTTGACCCTCACTGCGGACTAAAGCCATATATCTCCGCCGTTGCGAGGAATGCGGTAAAGAACCGCTTTCGTGCCTTGCGCCCTACTGCGGAGGATATAGAGGACATTGACGCGGCAGACGATTTCGATCTTGAAAAAAGCGTTGAAATGACGGAGACCTTAAAATGCCTTGACAAGGGGCTTATGACAGTTTCGGCGGAGGAGAGAGAAATGTTTATGCGCTTTTACTTTTACGGCGAGAAAACCTCCGATATAGCTTTGGCAATGAATATAAAAGACGGCACGGTACGGTCCAAGCTTACCCGAACAAGGGAAAAACTGAAAAAATACTTAACGGAAAGGGGCTTTGATAATGTTTGACGGATTTTTTGAGAACAAGGAGCCTTTAAATTCAAACACGGTTTCCCATGAGAGAACGGACAAGATCAAAGCCGCTGTTTTGAATGAATTAAAAGAAAGCGAGGATAAACCTATGAAAAAAATCAATATAGTAAAGCCTTTTATTATTGCAGCAGCAGTGGCAGCTTTAGGTGCGGGCTCGCTGGTTTCCGCCAATGCCGCAACAGACGGTGAGCTGTTTCAGTCCTTCACAAAGATGTTTAAGGTAACGGTAAACGGAGAAGAGCGCGAGGTTGAGGGCGAGTGCCGTACCTATGAACGTGACGGTCAGAAGGTTTACGAATATGAGTTTAAGTTTGATGATGAGAACGAATGGGGCTATGAATTTAAGCTTGATGAAGACGGCAAGGTCGGCGATTACGGAGGTTCATTCATTATTGCCGCCGAGGGTGACGGACTGAATCTTGATGAGTATGGGGTATCTGTTGATACTGAGAAATGCGAAAAATAATGTGAAGATATAAAGGGGCTGAAAAAAAGCAGCCTCTTTTTTCTGTTATCTTAGTTTTTGAAAAAAACGAATTACAGCAGCACCCTTGAAATGGCTGTAAAAATCAGCACAACATATTTAAAACGGTTTCCTTATAATACAGCTTTTCTGATAGCACAAATTTCAAAACTTGAGATAACCATAAATCAGCGCCTAGTCTTTTGAGAGCATAAAACAAGGGCTGAAAAATCAGCCCCTGTCCATTATATTAAATTGTCAGTTTTAGTAGTCCATTGGCGTAATCCCCTCTAACAACAGTTGAAACGATTCTATAAAGGTAAGTATTCGCCTTCCATTGGAATCACTCTCATTTCTTTAATTAACAGGGTTTTGAACCAAATTGCCTTTTATTTTATCGCCTTCGGCGGTTTCGCAGATCATTCTCTGCGACATAAAAGGTTTTATACCCAACCGATGATTATGACTTTATTTATTGAGCTAAATGCTCCTGTTTAAGCCGCCTTGAAAATGTTGCAGCCGTTTGAGCTGAAATTTTCTCGATCTCGCTGTTTTAATCATTCATCATAAGCACGAGCCGCAATATAAAACCCGTTCCGTGATGATTCTGTTTCCATTGGACTCGCCACCTTTCCCGATAAATTTGTACAACTGCCAGGCTGTACATCGAATTAACTCTCCCTATACCTCGTACTATGCTGTTGTCATATAAGCGGTATATTCGGGTTTATTCATCGTAGGAAAAAATAACATTGACTGCAATTCTGCCGATTCTTTTATCTTACGTTATTTGGAAGCCTTATTGAACGCTTCCTTCATTTTTTGCAGTTCCCTCAAAATTCGTCTTAGCCTTAAATCAATCCTGTCTTTCATCAGCGATTTGCTTTGTACTGAAGAGCTTTATTTTTTGAGGTTTTCTGTTTCCCTTTCCTTGATTATATAATATCATAAGGAAGTGTAATTGTCAACAGTTTTTTAATAGTGATATTGTATATAATTTTAAACTTTTGTTGAAACTTTTTGTAGCATTTTTTATAGATTTCATTAAAAATCTTTGAAAAGCTAAATATTTCTATTGACATAAGGAGCGATTTATAATATAATTATAATGTTGTTTGAGTGAAAAGATATATAGCTCAGCAAGGTGTTTGAACATAAAAATCTGAAAGGAGATTGCCGTTTTTGCGGCAGCAGTATATATGTCGGAAGAAAAGGATATCAAGAAAGAAGAAAATGAGGAATTTGAGGAGTACGAGCCTCAGATTGTTGAATTGGACGGCGAATCCTTCGAGGTCATTGACGCTATCTGCTATGACGGACAGAACTACGTTGCCCTTGTTCCCTTTACCGAAGAGGACGAGCTGGAGAGCGATGATCTGGAATTCCTTATTTTAAAGGAAGTTGAGGAAAACGGCGAATATATGCTTGCCACTGTGGACGATGACAAGCTGTATGACGAAGTCGGTCAGGCGTTTATCGAGCATCTGGAAACCGTGTTTGGCGAAGAGTGCGATGATGACTGCGATTGCGATCACTGCAAATAATTGGCACAAAGCCTAAGTATATTTTGAGGGCGCTGCTCCAAAATATAATCAGTCGGTGTTTTGATACCGTTATTTTTTCCAAATGAATTTTTCAAAATAATATATTCCTTTTACAAATTTTAAAAATCACTGCTTCGTTTTGTTAGTGTGATGGTTCATAAAATCCAACACATAGTTAAAAGGGATTTCTCCATTGCAGCGGATTGCAGACCTCCCGTACTGCGGACGAAGGGAGCGTGAACCTGCGAGGCGATCTTTACCCACCCTGCTCATAAGCGGGTTTTTATTTCATCATGCGACGGCGCGGCGGTAACTCGGAGTCTTCTTCAGAAGACTCCGTTTTATATTGCTGAAAAATCTCCCGTTGGTCGGATTTTTATACGGGCTGTCAGAGTCTTAATAGTAAGGCTCTGTTTTATTTTGTCCTGCGGTGTTTCATTGCTCCATATCTACTTGGTATATGAAAACAAAATTTTATATTTTATTTGAATTTTATGTTGCAAAATTCTCTCGATTGTGCTATAATGAAACGCGGTTAAATATTTAAACAAATATTGTCAAAGATATAATCAGTAAAGGAGAAACTTATGGAAATCAAAAGAAATATTTTGCTTAATCCCGGTCCCTCCACCACCACCGACACGGTAAAAAAGGCGCAGGTGGTTCCCGATATCTGTCCGAGAGAAAGAGAGTTCGGCTCTATGATGAAGGGGATAAGGGAGGATCTGGTAAAAATCGTCCACGGAAAGACGGAGGATTATACGGCGGTTCTGTTCTGCGGTTCGGGTACGATAAATATTGACGTTTGTCTTAATTCCTTGCTGCCCGAGGGCAAAAAAATCCTCGTAGTCAATAACGGCGCTTACAGTACAAGAGCCGTTGAGATCTGCCAATACTACGGTATGCCACATATTGATTTACAGCTGCCTATAGACCGTCCCGCCGATCTTGAGCTTGTGGAAAAAACATTCAAGGAAAATCCTGATATTGCTTTGGTGCATACCACCCACAACGAAACGGGAACCGGTCTCCTTAACCCTATCCGTGAGATAGGAGCATTAGCACACAAGTATGGAGCAATATTTACTGTTGACACCACCTCTACCTACGCTTTGCGCCCTATAAATGTGTATGAGGAAAACATAGACTTCTGCATGGCATCCGCTCAAAAGGGTCTTATGGCAATGACAGGGCTGTCCTTCGTTATCGGCAGAACGGATATTATCAAAAAGTCTGCGGAGTATCCGAAAAGATCCTATTACTGCAATCTGTTTATGCAGTATGACTTCTTTGAAAAGACAGGGGAAATGCACTTCACTCCCCCGGTACAAACCATATATGCCGCAAAACAGGCTTTAAAGGAGTATTGGGAAGAGGGAGAGGAAAACAAGTGGGCAAGACACACCCGCGTGTTTGAGGCCATCCATAAGGGGCTTGAGGAGCTGGGCTTTAAGAATGTCATTAAAAGAGAATGGCAGTCGGGGCTTGTGGTTTCGGTTATTTACCCTGATGACCCAAACTGGGATTTTATGAAGGTTCACGATTACTGCTATGAGAGGGGATTTACCATTTATCCCGGAAAAATTTCCACCACAAATACATTCAGACTTTGCGCTTTGGGAGCCATTGACAGGCAGGATATTGAGGATTTCTTTAAGGTTTTTAAGGAAGCTCTGGAACATTACAATATCTCAATTCCTGCTATGTATAAATAATAGGGAGGATATATGAAAAAGGTTTATGCTTGTTTTACAACAGATGTTATCCACGAAGGGCATCTGAATATTATAAATAAAGCCAAGGAGTACGGTGAAGTTATTATCGGCGTGCTTTCCGATGAGGCAATGGTAAAGTTTGACCGTTTCCCCGCCATTCCCTTTGAGGAAAGAATGGAGCTTATCAAGTCCACCCCTGGCGTTGACAGAGTTATTAAGCAGGATGATATTATGTATGACAAAGTAATTGAGGAGATCCGCCCCGATTACGTTATCCACGGTGACAACTGGCTTACTGGCGCAACAAGGGCTATCCGTGACAATGTGGAAGGGCTTCTTTCCGAATACAGAGGAAAAATTATTGATGTGCCTTATACCTATAACGAAAATGTTAAGAGAATTGATGCAAGAGTTAGAGAAAAGCTCGCCATGCCCGAGTTCAGAAGAAAAAGACTGCATCAGCTTTTGGAGCTTCGTCCTATAGTTAAAGCTTTGGAGGTTCACAGCGGAATTACAGGTCTGATAGCGGAAAAAACCGTAGTTTCTCACGGCGGCATGCTGGATCAGTTTGACGCTATGTGGATATCCTCACTCTGCGACTCCACCGCCAAGGGCAAGCCCGATATAGAGCTGGTGGATATGACCTCACGATTCCGCACCATTGAAGATGTTACCGAGGTAACTACCAAGCCCATTATTTTTGACGGCGATACGGGAGGGCTTACCGAGCATTTTGTTTATACCGTCCGCTCCTTGGAAAGGCTTGGGGTTTCGGCTGTCATAATCGAGGATAAAACGGGGCTGAAAAAGAATTCCCTTTTCGGTACGGAGGTTGAGCAGACGCAGGATTCCATTGAGCATTTCTGCGAGAAGATTTCCGCGGGGAAAAAGGTTCAGCTTACCGACGACTTTATGATTATTGCAAGAATTGAAAGCCTTATTCTCGAAAGAGGAATGGAGGACGCTCTGACCCGTGCTAAAGCCTTTGTTAACGCAGGGGCAGACGGCATTATGATTCACAGCCGAAAAAAAGACCCAGACGAAATTCTGGAATTTTGCGACAGGTTCAGAGCTGAGGACAGCAAAACTCCCATTGTGGTGGTGCCTACCTCATTTAATACGATAACCGAGGAAGAGCTTGCACAGCATGGAGTGAATATTGTTATTTACGCAAATCAGCTTACACGAAGCGCTTTTCCCGCCATGGAGGAAACCGCAAAGGAGATCTTGCGCTGCCACAGGGCAAAAGAGGTTGACGATAAGCTGATGTCGATAAAGGATATTATTTCATTGATCGATACTTTATAATTTATGAAAGGCTGATTCTTTATGAAGGTTGAAAATCTATTGGAAATTATCGGGGCGGAGTTTTACACGGGAGTCCCCGACTCACAATTAAAGCCCCTTTGCGACTATCTTATGAACACCTACGGAATTGACAAGAGCCGCCACGTAATTGCCGCTAATGAGGGAAACTGCACCGCTCTTGCCGCGGGATATCATCTTGCAACGGGCAAAGTTCCCGTAGTGTATATGCAGAACAGCGGTGAGGGAAACATAATAAACCCTGTGGCTTCGCTGTTAAATGATAAGGTTTATGCTATCCCCGTGATTTTTATTGTGGGCTGGCGAGGCGAGCCGGGCGTTCATGACGAGCCGCAGCATATTTATCAGGGAGAGGTAACCGTAAAGCTTCTTGAGGATATGGATATAAGAACCTTTGTGATAGGAAAGGA
Organism: uncultured Ruminiclostridium sp.; assembly: GCA_964636555.1. GTDB lineage: Bacteria > Bacillota > Clostridia > Oscillospirales > Ruminococcaceae > Ruminiclostridium_E. The sequence goes on along the minus strand of CAZWRZ010000001.1, from coordinate 121,190 downwards.
CACCTCCGAGGAGGAAGTGAAGAAGGCTATGGAGGAGTTCAGAGCCTTGCTATCCAAAGGCAAAAGCGTGGCTTTTGTTATCCGCAAGGGCGCTCTTTCTTATGAACAGAAGGTTGAATACAAAAACGATTTCTCTATGAAAAGAGAGGACATTATTCGCCATATTGCCGCCGTTACGGGTGACGACCCCATTGTTTCCACCACGGGAAAGGCAAGCCGTGAGCTGTTTGAAATACGTGCAGCCAAGGGACAGAGCCACAAGCGGGATTTTCTGACGGTGGGTTCTATGGGACACAGCTCCTCTATTGCTTTGGGAATCGCAATTAACAAGCCTGATTCAAAAATATGGTGCATAGACGGCGACGGAGCGGCTTTGATGCACTTGGGGGCAATGGCGGTTATCGGTGCAAACGCTCCGAAAAATTTAGTGCATATTGTTATAAATAACGGCGCCCACGAAACTGTGGGCGGAATGCCCACAGTGGCTTCACAGATCGACATCACCGCCGCTGCCAAGGCTTGCGGTTATCCGAGGGCGGTTTGCGTTGACAGCTTTGACAGTTTGGATAAGGAGCTTTTGAAGGCGAAGGAAGAAAAGGGGCTTTGTCTGATCGAGGTCAAATGCTCTATCGGTGCAAGGGAGGATCTGGGCAGACCCACCACCACTGCTATTGAGAACAAAAATTGCTTTATGGAATATTTAAAGACATTATAATTACATTATTTTATTATATTACGGCTTTTTGGAAATTGGCTTATGCTTGAATTTTCAAAAGCCGTTTTTTACTGAAAGCGGTTGTTTTTACTCAAAAAATCAAGACAGATGAAAATGTATTATGCTATAATACAATACAGGATAAACGTTTATACCTATCGGGAGGACAATATGAAGAATTTCTGTATTTTTGCTGATACGGTGGATTATATCGAAAAGAACCTTTGCAATCCCATTTCTCAGGAGGATATTGCGGCAATTTGCTTCTGTTCGCTGTCCACGCTGCAAAAGGTATGGCATTACTGTACCGATATGGGACTTAAAGAGTATATAGCCAAGCGGAGGCTTACCTGCAGCGCAGAGGATATAGTCGGCACGGATATGACAATTACCGAAATTGCCCTTAAATATCAGTATAATTCTCCCGAGGTCTTTTTAAGAGCCTTTCGCAGACTTTGGGGCGTTGCTCCTTCCGAATTTAAGAATAATTGGCGTTCAACGGGGATTTTTCCGAGAATCATTCCCGATGAACAAAAGCTCAAAGGAGGTATTTATATGGGCAGACGAGTTGATATTACGGAGCTGTACAGGGAGCTTCAGGAAACAGATCATGACAGCTGGGTGCTGTGTTTTGACGTTGTTGATTTTGATTCGGTCAATAAGAATTTCGGCAGAAAGGCGGGGGACGCTGCATTGACAGAGATATTCCACCGCATAGATTCGGCGGCGGGAGACAATATGACTGCGTTCAGGATAGGTGGAGATGAGTTTGCGATAGTCACTGGACTAAGCGATGTCAAAGGAGTTGAGGAAACGGCTCAGAGGGTTATCAAGCTTAACGGGCAGAGCATTAAGGCTGACGGAAATGATATTCCGCTGTCGGTGAGAGTGGGTGCTCTTAAATTGGGAAAAGGCAGCCACCGCATTAGCTATTCGGAATTATTTGACCGTATGCAGGACGCTATTGACAAAACAAAAGATATGGGACAGGTGATTTACTTTATTGATAAATGATTTTTGCGGATTGGTACAGTGCTTAATTTACTTTTGAGTAAAATATTGGAGGTAATTGCAAATGCTTGCTTCGGTAATCGTTAAAACCGTGATACTTAATCATAAGTTTAATAAAGCTTTGCTTATTCGCCGCAGATCAGACGATTTTGGCGGCGGAACATGGGAGAGCGCGGGCGGAAAGGTTGAAGAAGGCGAAACCCTTGAAGATGCGTTAATCAGAGAAGTTTATGAGGAAACAGGATTAAGAGTCATTCCCGAAAAATTATTATATGCTTCATTAGATGAGCATAGTGAGCAAAGGTTGATATTTATTGTTTATCTTTGCCTGACCGATGAGGAAACGATCACCTTAAGCGATGAACATACCGAAAGCCGTTGGGTTGACAAATCGGAGTGCAGGTCAATGCTTAAAGGAGGGATTGCCGAGGATTTTATTAAACATGGCGTTTATGGGATTGAATGGTAAAGCTCCTTTATTATCTGACGTCACATGAATAATAACTCCCCCGCTGCAAAAAATAATTTCATTATTAACTTTTGGAGTGCTGTATGAAAAAAATTCTTATGGGAGTAATCTGCGGTCTTTTAAACGGATTGTTCGGTTCGGGCGGCGGTGTGGCTGCCGTTCCGATGCTGGAAGCCGCCGACCTTGAACCTAAGAAAAGCCATGCCACCTCTGTTGCGCTTATTTTTTTACTGAGCATTGCCACCACCGTAAGCTATCTTTTGGGAGATAAGCTGGATTTCGGTTTGGCGTGGCAGTATATTCCTTGTGGAATTATCGGGGCGGTGATAGGGGCGGTTTTGCTTAATAAAATTTCCAATTCCCTTTTAAGACGGATATTCGGCGGCGTAATACTGTTTGCGGCATTCAGAATAATGATGAAGTGAAAAAAATATGAATATTATTATAGGCTTACTTTCAGGGGTTGCCGCTTCAATGGGCTTTGGCGGCGGATTTGTACTGATCATATATCTTACGGTTTTTGCAGACACAAATCAAATAACCGCACAGGGGGTCAATCTGCTTTTCTTTCTGCCTGTGGCGCTTGTGTCCCTGATAATTCACCAAAAAAATCATCTTATAAGCTGGAAAACTCTTTTAAGGCTTTTGCCCGGGGGAATTTTGGGTATACTTCTGGGGACGTTTATCGCCGCTCATCTGAATGTGGATTTCTTGCAAAAGCTGTTTGGGGGATTGTTGATTTTTGTGGGGTGTAAGGAGTTGTTTCACAAAAATACAAGTTCCAAAGACAATGTAAAGGAAAAGTAAAAACAGGGATTGCAAAATTAAGACAACCCCTGTTTTTGTATTTACCATCTGTCAAACTGTAGAGTTTGATAAAGAAACAGTATTACACAGCAAGAGCATTAAGCTGCTCGGAAAGCTCCCTGATACTTTTGACCAAGCGGCTCATTGCTTCTATATTTCTGCTGTTTTGCATAATCGTTTCGGAAACGGATAATACGGCGGTGTAGTTATTTGAAATATTTTCGCTGACATCTGCAAGACGTCCGGTGACCTTATCGCTGCTTTCCGCAACTTGGGAAATCAGGTCGGTTATGTACCCGACATTTTCGGATATCTCGCTGTTGGAGCTGCTGAGATTTTCAGCCAAGCTTTTAACATGCTTCATATTTTCCATACCGTCAATAGTAAGAGTGAAATTTTGCTCCATTGACGACACAGCTTCGGCAAATTCATTTGTGAATTGAGAAATTATAGTGCTGATTTCTCCTGCAGAGCTTTTTGTGCGGGCAGAAAGGATTCCGATTTCCTCAGATACTACGGCGAAGCTTTTTCCCGCCGCACCTGCGTGGGCGGCTTCGATAGCGGCATTTATCGCAAGAATATCCGTTTGCATAGAGATGTCTTCAATCATTTTGACAACCTCGGAAATTCGTTTGGACTGCTTGGAAAGTTCCTTAATGATTTTCAAGGTATTCTCGGTGCGGCTGAATATCTCTTTCATACTGCCTTCTGCAAGAGACATTGCGGAATTGTTTTCAGCAGTTATCTTGTCTGAATGGTTCAGCAGACGTTCAATTTCGCAGCTTCGGTTATTGAGGTTCTGAAGATTTTCGGCAATGGCATTCATATTCTCTCCGACGGACTTGATATGCTCGGCGTTTGTTTCGCTGTCACGGAGAACACTTTCGGATTCTGCGGCAGCATTTTTGCCCGATACGGCGGATTGCGCCGAGATCTCGTCCATTTCCGTCACCGCCTTAACAAGCGTGTTTGATACCTCCGCCGACTTCTCGCGTATTTTCTCCTGCTGTTCGGCGCTCATCAGACTGCCCAAAAGTGTGGCGGTGCGTTTGCACAGCATGGTGAAGATCATTGCGATTGCAAATAATACCATTGCTCTTGGAAATATACCAAACAAGGTTACACCCTTGAGATCCGAAAAGTTGGCGTCCTTGTCACAGGGAATATAAAAGGAAATGAGCTGTGCAGCAGACACTGCGATAATAGTCAGTACGGTTGAAAAAATATTTAGTCTGCTCGAAAAATAAAGGCTGGAAATTGCTATGGGATAAACGTAAAGCAGAACGGCATGCTTTGTCAGAATCACGGCAAGAATACTCGTGAAAAGAATCGCACAGACTGCATACAAATATTTTACCCAGCTCTCGCCGCTTTTTTTCAAAACATTTGAAACCAAGGTAGGTATAAAAAGCAGGATCATTCCCGCTATGTACGCAATAGTCATCTGTGTCATATCCACAATAAAAATGCCCACAATATTTAAAATCAACACTACGGTAAGCACAATAGCACTTATACGCATAACCTTTGCCACAGCAAGATTTGCACTTGTCTCATTGTCTTTTAATATCTTCATAAATGTTACCTCGTTTTCTGAAAAAACAAAATATTTATAAAAATTTTAACAAATCAGACAAATATTTACAAGTCGATTTTGCGAAAAGCATTGTTTTCTGCGTGAAAAAACACTTTCCTGTGAAAAAAACATAAAAACCGATACCGCACAGCAATAACTGTGCGGTATCGGTTTATCATTGTATTGTTAAATCTCCCTAACATAGCTGTAAGAAGAAAACACAGCCCTTCCGCAGTCGGTATAAATTATCTCAAATACATTTTCCGTATCAAACCTTTTGTTCGTATCCTGCACCAAGCAATATTCCCAGCGGTTGCCCTCGGCGAAGGGGATTATTTCGTTTCCGCCTTTTATAGTGCATTTTGACAGCTGCCATTCCTCTATTTTGCCCTGACTGTCTACAATTTGCTTTACCATGCCTACTCCGCAGCAGAAATAGGTTTCACAGTATTTCAAGCCGTAATGATCCCCTTCGCATACATAGCAAATACAGTTTTCATAGATCCCGCTCGGAGTTTCCACAACTGCATTTTTATTTTTACAAGTGACCTTGATCCCCTTTTCGGAGGGAGTCATAACTTCTCCGTCCTTTAATTGAACAAACCTCATGATTTCGGTTGAGGAAGTAAAGCTATCTCCCTCTTTCATGCTTTCATCATACATGATGCCATCACAGCAAGCACAATTATAAAAAAGTCTGCTGTTTATAACTCCACCTTGCTGGTACCCGGGACCATACTGAATAAGCAGTTTATTGTCCTTGTATTCAAGCACAACTCCGTTAGTTCCGTAAGAACAAGGAGTTTTTCCCTCACGAAGCCTTTTTTCCTCAATATTAGCCGCCCCTGATGCCGCAGCATAGAACTCATCACTTTTCGGTAAAATATCCAAAACCCTTTTAAAGTAACCGACTCCCTTTTCAAGCTGCCCGCTCCCGCAGCATTCATAAGCAAGCCAAAAATACAAATAACTCAGTGATCTCTTAAAGCCCTTTTGAATAAGATATGGTGCTTGAACATTTTCCATATATTCTCTTTTTTCGTCGTCTTTACATTTATTCCATTCGGCAGTGACAACAAAGGACATAATATCCTCATTAAGGCTTTTTTCGGCAGCGGATTTTATCCGCTTAAACATCTCGTCGTTGTTTTCACCGTCAAGCCACCAATACCCTCTTGCCAAAACCTCAGCCATAGCATGGTGCTTTTGAGGGCTATCCTCCAAATCCTCAACATTTTTTAAAAGCTGTCTGTACACGTTTTCAAACCCTGTTTTATCTTTTTTAAGATTCCACAGTTTAAGCTGTTCCACCTGCTCCATAACCCTTTGAACCAAAGTTCTGTTACTGTTGTTTTCCATAACGCCGTATTCCTTTCTCAGTCTTTTTCGACCCTCTGCGAGCCGCCATTTTACTGTACCCTGCGGAATATTTTGCCTTTTGGCAATTTCCTCCACAGACATTTCCTCAAAGTAATGCAGCTTAACGGTTTCACGGATTTTTTCCGACAGGTTTTCCACGCTTTCGTATAAATTTTCGCGGCTTTCCTGCTCATAAAAGTTTATGATCTCGGTTTGTGTTTCATTGAGATCAATATTTTCCAAAAGCTCAAAGCAAACATCGGAGGACGCATTGCGGTAATGCCTTACCAAGCTCACGGCGTGGTTTTTGGCTATGGCGCATACCCATGATCCGAATTTTGTTCTGTCTTTAAGGCTGTTCAGCTTTATCCATGCGCTGACAAAGGCGTCCTGCGAAGCGTCCTCCGCAGAAAACCTGTTTTTCGTCACCTTATAGGCAGTACCGAAAACCTTGCTTTGGTAACGGTTTACCAATTCTTCAAAAGCTTTGTTGTTTCCCAGCAGGGTCATTTCAACCAAAGCCTCATCGTTTTTATTTATGAAATCGTTAAACATCTGCATTTTCCTTTCATTTTGAAGCTTCAACCGTAAGACGGAATACTGATTGGAAAGGTTGGGTTTTATCCTTTTTATTTTACTGTAATTTGAACTGTTTGTCCAACAATTTCATAAAAAATTTCAAAACCCCTTGACAAATCCCGAAAAATCAAATATAATATTAAAAACAAATGCTATGACAGGGAAAAAAGCAATTTAGCTTTTTCAGAAAGCCGTTGGGTGATGTGAAACGGTAAAGCGGAATTGTGATAGCTCGCCCTTGAGCAGTGGGCTGAAATTTCAGTAGGCTTCATCGGGTACTCCCGTTACAGAGTAACACATTGATTGATGTGGTTAAGGTGAGCGTTTTTATACGCTAAAAAGAGTGGTACCGCGAGGATTATCCCCGTCTCTTTACTTGGAAGAGATGGGTTTTTATTTTTTTGGCAGTTACCTGAATCTTTACATACGGCTCTGCTTTAAATCCACTTGAATTGACCTTCCCACACAGAGAAAGGACAATACTATGAAAAACACAGAAAAGTACACACGCAACTATTTTATGCCCCCCTACCCCTGCTTTGAATGGACAAAGAAGGATCATATCGACAAAGCACCCGTTTGGTGTAGTGTTGATCTTAGGGACGGAAACCAAGCCTTGATTGTTCCTATGGATCTGGAGGAGAAGTTAGAGTTCTTCAAGTACCTTGTAAAAATCGGCTTTAAGGAAATTGAGATAGGCTTCCCTGCCGCCTCGGAAACGGAATACGAGTTTTGCCGCGCGCTGATCGAGAGAAAGCTCATTCCTGATGACGTTACCATTCAGGTGCTTACTCAATCCCGCGAACATATTATCAAAAAGACCTTTGAGGCATTAAAAGGGGCAAAAAACGCTGTTGTTCACCTTTATAACTCTACCTCCGTTGCACAGCGCGAGCAGGTTTTCAAAAAGCCTAAAAATGAGATAATCGACATAGCCACAAGCGGCGCAAAGCTTCTTCTGGAATACGCCAAGAACACTGAAGGCAATTTTAAGTTTGAATACTCCCCCGAAAGCTTTACGGGAACTGAAATGGAATTTGCTCTTGAAATATGCAATGAGGTTCTGAAGATCTGGGAGCCTTCCCCAGAAAATAAGGTCATCATAAATCTGCCTGTTACGGTAGAGCTGTCTATGCCCCACGTTTACGCAAGTCAGGTGGAATATATGTGCGGCAATCTTTATAAAAGAGAAAACGTAATCGTTTCCCTCCACCCGCACAATGACAGAGGCAGCGGCGTTGCGGATACGGAAATGGGACTTCTGGCAGGAGCTGACCGTGTTGAGGGTACATTGTTCGGCAACGGAGAGAGAACAGGCAACGTTGATATTGTGACATTGGGTCTTAATATGTACTCACAGGGCGTTGACCCGGGACTTGATTTCAGCAATATGCCCGAAATGATTTCCGTATATGAAAAAATGACCTGTATGAAGGTATACGACAGGCAGCCTTACAGCGGTGCGCTTGTTTTTGCAGCCTTCTCGGGCTCACATCAGGATGCAATCGCTAAGGGTATGAAGTGGAGAGAAGACAATGATGTTCCGCACTGGACGGTTCCCTATCTGCCCATTGACCCTAAGGACATCGGCAGACAGTACGACGGCGATGTTATCCGTATCAACAGCCAAAGCGGAAAGGGCGGTATCGGCTATCTTCTTCAAAAGAAATTCGGTATAGACCTTCCGCCCAAATTCCGTGAAGCGGTGGGTTATGCCATAAAGGATCTGTCAGACAAGCAGCACAAGGAGCTTATGCCCGATGAGATATACAACGCATTTATGGATAAGTTTGTGAATGCGGAGACCGCTCTTAAATTCAAGGAGGTACACTTTGTTCAGGGGGACGAGTATGAGGCGAAGCTTACCGTTATTCAGAACAATACAGAGAGAGTAATTTCAGGCAAGGGCAACGGCAGACTTGACGCTGTCAGCGATGCTTTAAGGCGGTGTCTTAACATTTCCTTTACCATTAACTCCTACAGTGAACACGCCCTTGACAGGACATCAAAGTCAAAGGCAATTTCCTATGTGGAGATAGCCGACAAGAACGGTGTTATCACATGGGGTGCGGGAGTTCACAGCGATATTATCACTTCTTCCGTCAGAGGACTTTTGAGCGCGCTTAATTTGAGCGGTATGATAAAATAAAAAATTAAATCGGCTTTGTTGGTGTAAATTTTTTATGCCGCAAGGCTGATTTTTTGTTCTAAACCAAAGAAGTCAATAATAACGCTTTATGACAGTTTAATGAAAAATAAACGCATTTGCTTGACTAATTTTAAAATTCAACTATAATTAAAAAATGGGTAAAAGTAATTTAGAATGAAATATCAGAAGGAGAGAAACAAACATACAATGCTGCAACTGAAAAACATAGTAAAGACCTACGGAGAAAAGGATAACAAGGTGACTGCCTTAAACGGCATAAACATATCCTTCCGTGAAAATGAATTCGTGGCTATATTAGGTCATTCGGGCTGCGGAAAAACCACAATGCTGAATATAATCGGCGGTTTGGATCATGCCACAGGCGGCGATCTGGTCATCAACGGCGTTTCCACTCAAAAGTACAAGGACAGAGATTGGGACGCTTACCGCAACCGCTCTATCGGATTTATCTTCCAAAGCTACAACCTTATTCCCCACCAGACGGTTCTGGCAAATGTGGAATTGGCGCTTACCATTTCGGGAGTGTCCAAGTCGGAGAGAAAGAAAAAGGCGATAGAAGCGTTAAAAAAGGTAGGACTGGGAGATCAGCTGCACAAAAAGCCCAATCAGATGTCGGGCGGACAAATGCAGCGTGTGGCTATTGCAAGAGCGTTGATAAATAACCCGGATATATTGCTGGCAGACGAACCTACGGGCGCACTTGACAGCGAAACAAGCATTCAAGTAATGGAGCTTTTGAAAGAGATTGCAAAGGATCGCCTTGTTATATTGGTTACACATAACCCCGAGCTTGCCGAGCAGTACGCTACAAGAATTGTAAGAGTAAAGGACGGAAATATTTTAAGCGATACCGATCCTTTTGAGCCTAAGGAAACCAAAGAGCCTGAAAAGGGCAAGAAAAAACGTGTTTCAATGTCGTTTTTCACCGCCGTTTCCCTGTCGCTGAACAACCTGCTCACCAAAAAGGGCAGAACCTTGCTGACATCCTTTGCGGGCTCTATCGGTATAATCGGCATTGCCCTTATACTTTCCCTTTCGTCGGGTATCAACAGCTATATCAACTCGGTACAGGAAGAGACCCTGTCCTCATATCCCATAAGCATTTTTAAGGAAACTACGGATATGTCGGGAGCTTTCGCCACTATTATGGACAGACACCAGAGTGAGGCGGAAAGCGGCGAGAAGCCCGAAAAAATCAAGGCCAATACCGATATTTACGAGGTATTCAACGCACTGAACTCCTCTGCCAAGCAAAAGAACAATATGAAGGACTTCAAGGTATTTTTGGACAGCAGCGAGGATATACAGAACAATATCAGTGCTATTGACTATTCCTATGATATAAAGATACCGATTTTCACCCGTGATACGGGAAACAAGATCATAAAATCTGACCTTTCGGAAATGATGAGCTTGTCGATGGGTATTGACGATTCCAACCCTATGAGCGCTATCTCCTCCATGTCAATGGGCGGTATGGAGATGTGGGAAGAAATGCTGCCGGGTGAAACCAACAATTCCGTCAACGAGATCCTCTTTAATCAATATGATGTGATTTACGGCAGCTGGCCCAAAAGCTATGACGAAGTGGTGCTGGTGGCAACAAGAAGCAACCAGCTCCCCGACGTTGTACTGTATTCTATGGGCTTGAAGGATTCCGAAAACCTGCCGGAGCTGTTCAAAAAAGTAATGACGGGAGAAACTGTTGACGACTACGGTCAGACGGAATGGAGCTATGAGGATATCTGCAATAAGGAATTTAAGCTTATTCTCCCCTGTGAATACTACCAAAAGAGCGAAGACGGCAAAAGCTATACCAATCTTACCAAAAACGAAACGGGACTTGACTACCTTTTTGAATCAAGCGATGTTGGAGTTAAGATTAAAATAACGGGAATTATCCGTCCCAACGAAAATGCCACCTCCACAATGCTTACAGGCTATCTGGGCTATACAAAGGCGCTTACCGACTATGCTATTCAGAAAACCAACGACAGCGACCTGCTGAAGGCACAAATGAACGATAAGCTTAACGATGTTATTTCGGGACTTCCCTTTAAAACAGAAACCTACACAGAGCCTACAATTAAAGAGATGTCCGACAAGATCAACGAGTTTTTGAAGAACTGCTCAACCTCCGAAAAGGCGGAGATATACAAGTTTATGATGTCTATTCCCAAGGAGGGAGAAGCTGAGGAGTATGCCAAAAACATTCTTGCTCAGGTCAGCCGTGAGGATCTGATACAGCAGGTAACACAGATGTATGCGGAACAAATGGGAGTGGATTCCGAGGCGATTCTCTCCTATATATCCAAGATGACAGATGAGGAATTATTCGGATATGCAGCGGAAATGTTGTCCTCCCAATATGTTCAGCAGTATGCGCAAATGGTGGAGCAGCAGCTGGCGGCACTTACTTTAGAACAGCTTTCGGCGGCTATGGATATGGCGGATATCACCGATCAGCAGTATGAGGAGATGTTCAACAAGTATACTCCAGATAAGTTCTCGGAGTCATCCTATGACGATAATCTGTCCGAGATCGGCTATGCGGATTTTTCCAATCCTTCCGCAATCAAGCTTTACGCCAAGACCTTTGAACAGAAGGATAAGATTGCGGACGCTATCGCAGAGTACAATGAAAAAGCCGATGAAGATGACGGGATAAAGTACACCGATTATGTGGCTTTGCTGATGTCCTCCATAACCGACATTATCAGCGGAATTTCATATCTGCTTATCGCATTTGTAAGCATTTCCCTTGTGGTTTCCTCGATTATGATAGGAATCATCACCTATATTTCCGTTCTGGAGCGCACAAGAGAAATCGGTATACTCCGTGCTATAGGCGGCTCAAAGAGAGATATTTCAACAGTGTTCAATGCAGAAACGCTTATCGTCGGATTGGTTTCGGGAATAATAGGTATCGGCGTTTCCCTGCTTATGCTTATTCCCATTAACGCCATTTTGTACAGTGCAACTGGCATAGAGGGATTGTCGGCATATCTTCCTCCCGTGGCTGCGCTGATATTGGTTGCAATCAGTATGACTTTGACATTGATTGCGGGTGTAATTCCCTCTCGGTTGGCGGCTAAGAAGGATCCTGTAGAGGCGTTGAGAACAGAATAAAACATAATTGTTATTAAAAAGGGCTGTAAAAAAACAGTCCTTTTTATATTAAAATGTTTTGTAGAAAATGACAGAAATTTATGTGATTATTACCAATTATGTAAGCGGATATATTGCAAAAATAAAAATAATATGATATATTTATTTTGAGGAATTGTAATATAATACACAAAAAGTAGGAATTGTATTTATTATGTAGGAATTGCAAATTCGTCAATTTTGCGGAAGGAGGGAGAGTTATGCTTGATACACTTGCGGCTCAGAAAGCAGCCGAAGTAAGTGCAGTATCAAAAACCATTAAGCAGGAAGCAGCGAAGGCGAATCAAATTGCTCAAACGGTAAAGGTCCAGCAGGCAGACAAGAAAAAGGACGGCTTTATCGGAGACTGCCCAGACTGCCAATGCGAAAAGTGCCGTTCCAGACGCTATCAGGACGGCTCAAATGACAGCAGAGTTTCTTTCCAGATGCCTACCGTAATGGATCCCGTTAAGGCAAAATCCCGTGTTATGTCGCACGAAATGGAGCACGTGCGCAGTGAACAACACAAGGCAAAACAGGAAAATAAGGTAGTCGTAAGCCAATCGGTCAGAATTATGAACGATCGCTGCGAGGAATGCGGAAGAAGCTATGTTAAGGGCGGATTTACCCGCACCGTAACCAGACCGAAGCTGGAGGAATTCCGCAAGGTGGTTTCGGGAACGCTTGAAGATAAGCCTAAAAAGACTATCGGAAAAGCTTAATTCAGTTATAATTAAACGGTATCTTAATTGGTGGTTAAGATACCGTTTTGTTATAATTATTTCTGAAAATCTTTTATCACCTTTTCGGCCATGTCACGCCCAAACCAGCCCTCGCCCTTATCCGCTCTCGGATAAAGTCGGTGAAGATCCTCCCTTTCGCTCTCTGAAAGCTCCGATAAATCACCTATATCACAGTTTTCGGGAACAGCCACAAGCTTATTGTCACCGTCATTGCGGCAGAAAACGCCGATTATTCTGACACGCTCCTCATCACCGAGATTATACTCCTTGTCTGTCATTATAATAACATCAAGGTGTTTATTTGGAGGAGTGCCTGATTCTTTTATCCACCCGTAGGGCTGCTTAAAGCTTCTTGCATAAAAAAGGCTGTCATAATCCTTTTGAATAAAGGAATCGGTTTCGGCTATATATTTCATTCGCTTTTGATATGCTGAGGTTTGCTCGATTTTAGCCGTGTATACCATAATTATGCCCCATTTTTTATTTTGTACCGAAAATTCTGTCGCCGCCGTCGCCGATACCGGGAACAATATACAAATCTTCGTTAAGTCCCTCGTCCAGCGCGCCGCAGTAAATCTCTACATCGGGGTGAGCCTCACGGATAGCCTTTACTCCTTCGGGACAAGCCACAACCGTCATAAACTTTACATTTTTTGCGCCGCTTTCCTTAACTGCCTCTATTGCCTTAACGGCGGTTTTGCCTGTGCCGAGCATAAGATCCATTATGATTACTTCACGCTCTTTTATGTCAAAGGGAAGCTTGCAGTAGTAAACATGCACGTTTCCGCTGCCGTCCTCGTCGCGGCAGATGCCGATGTGTCCGACCTTTGCGGCAGGAACAAGCTCAACTGCGCCTGTTACCATGCCTAAGCCCGCGCGGAGAACGGGCACAAAAGCTACCTTTCTGCCCGAAATAATGTTGGTTTTGGCAATAGCTACGGGAGTTTGCACCTCTACCTGCTTTAACGGCAGATCGCGGGTGGCCTCATAGCTCATCAGCATACCGATCTCCGAAACCAGCTCGCGGAATTCCTTTGAGCCTGTGTTCTTGTCCCTCAGAAGGGAAACCTTGTGCTGCAAAAGGGGGTGATCGAGAATTTTAAGCATTTCCATAAGAGTTATTTTTCCTCCAATTTCATCATTTTATCTACTCGAAGGGCGTGTCTGCCGCCCTCAAATTCCGTGTTCAAAAATACGTCAAGCAGTTCCTTTGCCAAGCCCTGCCCCATAACTCTGCCGCCAAAGCAGATTACGTTTGAATCGTTGTGGAGCCTTGTATACTTGGCTGAAAAATAGTCCGAGCAAAGGGCGGCTCTTATCCCATTTATCTTGTTGGCTGACATGGAAATTCCTATTCCCGTGCCGCAGATCAAAACTCCTCTTTCCGCCTCGCCCGAGGTTATTTTTTTGCACACCTTTTCTGCTATGTCGGGGTAGTCGGGTTCTTCTCCGCAGTCAAAATACTCGTAATTGTTTTCCTTAAGAAAATCAATAAGGTGATTTTTCAGCTCGGTTCCTGCTCTGTCGCTGCCTAAAACTATCATAGTATTTGCCTTTCCTTATTTAGTTTTTATATTTTTTTACGCTGCATTTTTTTGTGTTTATTTCATTCTATTTGCCGTCTGCCTTTTCCCTTGCTAACCTTTCCCTTTCCGCTTGCGGAAGTCTTAAATATATGGGCAGCAACTCCTTTGCCGACACCTTTTTGTATTCCGCTGCAGCAAGGCAAACGCTTTCAGCTCTTTGCAGCCGCAATCCTAAGGGTGCAAGTTCTATTTGAACATTGTTCACTTTATCTTTTTTGTCATCAATCTGAACAACGTTCAGTGACTTACAGGCGAGCTCTGCGCCGTCTCCCACAAGGACTATCCTTTCTCCCTTATACTGTACCAAGTCCTTTGCCAAATCTTCATTAAAGATTGCTCTGTCCTCGGTTATCCGCTCTATACTATTCCCTTTTATTCTGAAAAGTGCGTTGTAATACTGACTGCACCTTGCGTCCATAACGGCGCAAGCTATGCAATCTATTCCAATAAGATTATAGGCGAGAGCGTGGAGAGTGGAAACTCCCACACAAGGAATTCCCAAAGCAAAGGCTAAGCCCTTTACTGCCGCCACTCCTATCCGTATTCCCGTAAAGGAGCCGGGACCCGCGGTGACGGCTATGCAATCAAGGCTTTTCGTGTCTGTTTCCGCACATTTCAGCATATTTTCTGCCATGTGCATCAAGGTTTGTGAGTGGGTCTGCCTTGTGTTGATAAAGCTGCCCGCTATTATTTTGTTTTTGCCGCTGTCTTCGGGGTCGATTTCGCAAAGAGCGCATGAACCTGCAACGGCAGATGAATCCAATCCTAATATCAGCATTTTTATTCCCGATTTAGTTTAGTGAGCCTCCGAAAAAATCCCGCAAGGAAATTTCAGACGCTCCCTTTAATTTTTTCTACTGTAATTTCTCTGCTTTCTTCCCCGGTCTTGCTTATGGTCACCCGATACACGGTATCAAAGCTTTCGGCAAGGTCGGGTATATTTTCGCTCCACTCTACGCAAAGAACTCCGTTCCTGTCAAAATAATCGAAAAATCCTATTGCGTATAAATCGTCAAAGCTGTCTATTCTGAACAGGTCAAAGTGAAATATATTGATTTTTCCGTAGTATTCGTTTATAAGGGCGAAGGTGGGGCTTGTAACCTCATCGGTTATTTCAAAGGCTTTGGCAATTCCCTTGGTGAAATAGGTTTTTCCCGCTCCCATTTCTCCCCTGTACAAAATGCCGTCGTTTGCCCTTAGCCTTTCGGCAAAGTCCGTGCCTATCTTAACGGTATCACCGGGGCTGTTTGAGATGTATTTTTCCATATCAGAACAAGCCGCTTATATTGCCCAGATCGTCTATATCTATATTGTTGGCGGCAGGGATTTTGGGAAGTCCGGGCATCGTCATAATATCGCCCGCATAAGCCACAACAAAGCCCGCTCCCGAGGAAAGCTTAATGTCACGAATAGTAACGGTGAGGTTTTCGGGTTTGCCTAATTTTGCGGGATCGTCGGACAAGGAATACTGTGTTTTAGCCACACATACGGGGATATCGCCATAACCCAAGTCCTCTATCTCCTTTATAGCCTTTTCTGCTGCGGAGGTATAGGTAACTCCCTCGGCTCTGTAGATTTCTTTTGCAATTATATCAAGCTTTTCCTTTATGGGAAGCTTTTCGTCATAAATTGGCTTAAAGTTGCTCTGACAGCCCTCGCACTTTTCAATAGTGTCAATTACCGCCTGTGCAAGCTCCTTGCCGCCCTCTCCGCCATTAAGAAATACGTCTGAGAATGCAACGGTAACTCCCATTTCCTTGCAAAAGTCCTTTATATATTGAATTTCCGCCTCGGTGTCGGTGTAGAAATGGTTGATTGCCACTACTACGGGAACACCGTACTTGTGCATATTTTCAATATGTGTTTTAAGGTTTACTATTCCTTTTTTCAGGGCATCAAGATTTTCCGTTGTAAGCTCTGCTTTAGGAACGCCGCCGTTGTACTTCAAGGCTCTGATAGTCGCAACCAGAACGGTGCAGGAGGGTTTCAGACCTGCAAAACGGCATTTTATGTCGAAAAACTTTTCCGCGCCCAAATCCGAGCCGAAGCCTGCTTCTGTAACTGCGTAATCCCCTAATTTAAGGGCAAGCCTTGTAGCTCTTACCGAGTTACAGCCGTGGGCTATGTTGGCGAAAGGACCGCCGTGAACTATGGCGGGTGTGTTCTCCAAGGTCTGTACAAGGTTGGGGTTTACGGCGGTTTTCAGGAGCGCCGCCATTGCGCCAACTGCCTTTAAATCCTTGGCAAATACGGGTTTATTATCATAGGTGTAGGCAACAAGGATATTGCCCAATCTTTTCTTCAGATCCTTTAAATCGGCGGCAAGGCACAAGATCGCCATTACCTCGGTGGCAACGGTTATGCAGAAGTGGTCCTCGCGGGGTACGCCGTTTACCTTGCCCCCAAGTCCGATAATGCAGTTTCTCAATGCTCTGTCGTTCATATCGAGACAGCGTTTTATCTGAATGCGGCGGGGATCTATATTAAGCTCGTTTCCCTGTTGGATATGATTGTCGAGCATTGTGCAAAGCAGATTGTTGGCGGAGGTTATGGCGTGCATATCTCCAGTGAAGTGCAGGTTTATATCCTCCATGGGGACTACCTGCGCGTAGCCGCCGCCTGCCGCGCCGCCCTTTATTCCGAAAACAGGACCTAAAGAAGGTTCACGGAGGGCAAGCACCGCTTTTTTGCCCAATTTATACATACCCTGAGCCAAACCGATGCTGGTGGTGGTTTTTCCCTCTCCTGCGGGGGTGGGGTTTATGGCGGTAACAAGGATAAGCTTTCCGTCGGGCTTGTCGGAAAGGCGCTGAATGCACTCCTCGGTGATCTTTGCCTTGTAGTGTCCGTAGGGCTCCAGTTCGTCCTCGGTTATGCCTAAGTCTGCGGCAATGTCCTTTACCTTTTTCATTTTTGCGTTTTGAGCAATTTCAATATCTGTGAGCATTTTTACCTCCGCCGAATCAAGATGTTGTAGATTAAAAAGTGATATTAGAATTATACCATAAAAAAGAAAAAATAGCAACATCTTTTAATTGCTATTCTTTCTGTTTTTATTTTTTTAGAATTTACTTTATTGCTGTTTATTTTCTGTGTTTATTTTGCTCTTTTTACTGTTTTTCTGAATCATATCACAAATAAGCATAACTACGGGAAAAAGCACTCCTGCAACAGGCCATATTATCCAACTGTAGCCGTTTTTCCAACTTCCCTCCCATTGTTCTCCCGATAAAAACAGCATCATGATAAAAATTGCCGTTGTGACAAGCCAATAAATCGTTCCTACTGCTCCCTTTATGCTTTTTACGTCTTTTGCCGCTTCGGAGTAGTCCCCTTCCTTTAACAGCTTTTGCATAGCTTCATTGCGTACCCCCGCCAATATAAAGAATACTGTGCCTATTCCCGCAAGCGTCAATGTAACTGTCAAAGAAGAAAATATCATAATAGCATCATTTACGATGAAAGAACCAATAAAGAGTGATATGGGTGACAGCAGGCAAAAAACGATTCCTGCAATATTAAACATAGTATATTTGCTGCTGAAGGCCTTTTGCTTTTCTCTTACCATTTCCACTACTCCCTGCTCTGTTTCAAAGGGTTCCTTTTCGAGAAATTCATAAGGTGAATTTTTAGAGCCTGTATATACAAACAAAACTACTGCGGGTATTAGAATCAGAAACATCAATACAAGACCCAATGCTCCTGCCGTATCTTCCGAATAACTCCCAAGTTGGTTTTCGCTTGCTGCTGTCACCAAAAAGAGCGGAATAACGGACATAATGCACAAAAATGTTCCAAGGGCTATATTTTTCGCTGCCTTACTGCGGCTTAAAAGAAAATCGTTGGCTTGCTCCATGGTGACGGTTCTTATAAATTGTCTGCGGTTTTCTTTTGTATTTTCGGAGGAAATTGTCAGAGCTTTTCCTCCCTTTTCAAGAACAATAGCAGAATTATTTTCATTTTCCATATCGTCTCTTTCATCGCTTGAACCGTTATTTGTTGAATTTTCATAGGTTTCTATTTCATCTTTTAACAAATAATCAGTGGTAACTCCGAAAATCGAGGACATAAGCAATATTTTATCAATTTCGGGCAGGCTCTGATTGCTTTCCCATTTGGATACGGACTGACGTGAAATATTCATCTTTTCCGCCAGTTCCTCCTGTGACAGTCCTAACTTTTTCCTCTCTCTGATAATCTTATCGGCTAAAATCATATTGTTTTTTCCTTTCTTTTATGCGGTTAGCTTATTGCTTTTCTGTAATCAATTTTAGCCTTTCCCAAAAAAATAATCCACCAACCCGACCTTTCAATTTGTCAACCGATAGTTGCAATGGCTTTATAAAGGGATTTGCGGACTGCAAATATCGTCCTCACACCTTGCCGTGTTTATTCTCAAAAACATAGCAGACCAGCAAAACCAAGGGGAAAACAACTACAGCCGCAACCGGAAACACCCAAAAACGGCTTTCCCGCCAGCCTGTATCGGTAAAAATAATTGATAAAGTATGAGCCACGATCACCGATACCCAGTAGAGAAGTGACGTTATCAATGTAAGGCTGCTGTTTCTGCCCTTTACCGAATACTTGCCCTCTTTCAGCAGCTTTTGCATACTTGCGTGGCGGACGCCCGCTGTAATAAACAGTGCTGTGCCTGCTCCTGCAAGTAAAATTGTCAAAAGCAAGGAAAAACTAACATTTGTTCCTATCAAAAAGGGCAATATTTTTAAGGTGAAAAAAGTTGATAGTACGCAAATGACTGCGCCTACTACATTCAGTGCAATATAAGTTCCGCTGAAACGCCTTTGATGCTCCCTGACCGTTTCCCGAGCGGCTCTTTCGGTTTCAAAGCTGCCTGTTTCAATGAACGTCCAGCGGGAATTTTTTGAGCCTGTGTATGCCAGTAATACTACCCCAGACATAGTTATAGGGAGGATCAGAGGAATCAGCAGGAAACCGCTCACCACATTTATATTTGTTGTATCGGGAGCAGGTACAGGTATAATATTTTCTCCGCTTATAAGATTTTCCGCATAATCGGCGCTCTCTGCAGGTTCGGGATATATAACATTTGCATCGGGGTTGCGTAAAATAACAGATAAACCGACAAATGATATAACAGCCGCCGACAATATACACAAAAATACACCCAAAGCTATATTTTTTGCCGCCTTTCTGCGCCATGAAATATACTCTTCCGCATCTTTGGCAGTGATCTTCCTCACATTGTCGGTATCGCCTGTATCGGCGAGATCGGAGGGGTTTTCCGAGGTCACGTCCTCTTTTTCGGGGGTAATTACGGGGGCTTGTTCGGTTTCCGCACTTTCGTCCTGTGTGTTGTTCGTGCTGTTTGTGCCGCTCGTGATATTTGGCGGTGTGTATTGAACAGCTTCTATCTCGTCCTTTAATAAATAGTCTGTGGTAACTCCGAAAAGTGAGGAAAGCTGCAATATTTTTTCGATCTCGGGTATGCTTTGACCGCCCTCCCACTTCGACACTGCCTGACGGGAAACGTTCATCTTTTCCGCCAGCTCCTCCTGTGAGAGACCAAGCCTTTTTCTTTCCTTGATAATTTTGTCGGCTAAAATCATAGTTTTTTCCTTTCGTGAAAATTGGTTTTCATGATGTAATTTTTTCTTTGATAGAATTTTAGCCTTTTTTCGGAATAATTGCCACCAACCTGTACATTACAATTTGTCAACTGACAGTTGCATCGGCTTTACAGAGGGGTTTGAGGGCTGTTTTGGCTGGAAAAAAATTTTATTCAAAGGTCATCTGACCTGCGTTAAAGTCTGCCGCTTTTCCTGCCATGGGAATATTTTTTACCACGAACTCTTCACCGTTTTCAAGACTGCCCTCGGTGTAAATTTTTACAAAATCCAGCTCGGCTTTGGTAAGGCGCATTACCTGAACGCCCTGTGTGTCGCGAGTGGATTTGGACATCAACAGATCGGAATTGAAGATAAGTATCTTTCCCGCTGTTGACTGTAACAAAAAGTCGGTGGCTTCCTTGATAACAAAAGCCACTACCAAGGGGCTGTCAGTGTTGTAGGCGTTGGCAAGCTTTTTGCGGTTGGTTTTGGTTTCAAAAGAAGAAAGAGGTATTTTCGCTGCCTTGCCGTTTTTAAAGAACAACATAAGAGTTTCGGTATAGTCCAAGGTCACTGCTGAGAAAACAAGACCCTCACCGCTGTCAAATTCAAGCTTTGCGGGAATGTAATCGCCCATGGAGCTTGCCTTGGTCTGTTCAAAGGAGCTTACCTTGGCTTTATATACGACTGCCTTATCGGTAAAGAACAGCATATCACATTTGTTGGATATCTCCTGTGACAGGATAATTTCATCGTTTTCCTTAAGCTTATGCTCATTGCTCATACGGAGGGACTGGGGGGTTATTTTCTTGAAATATCCCTCTCTTGTTACGAAAACATTTACCGTAAAGTCAGGCTCTTCCTCTTCCTCTATCTCAATTTCCTCGGTATCGTAGGAAAGAAGGGTGCGTCTGGGCTGTCCATATTTCTCTATAACGTCCTTTAAGTCGGAAATAATGATATTTTTGATACGGCGGGGGCTTTCGAAAGTGTCCTCCATATCCGAAATATCGTTTTTAAGGTCGTTTATTTCCTCTAATCTCTTTAAAATATATTCCTTGTTTATATGGCGCAGTTTTATTTCCGCCACATATTCCGCCTGAACCTCATCAATGCCGAAGCCTATCATAAGGTTGGGCACTACCTCCGATTCCTCGGCGGTTTCACGGATTATTTTTATCGCCTTGTCTATATTGAGAAGAATTTTCTGCAAACCAAGGAGCAAATGGAGCTTTTCCTTCTTTTTGCCTAAATCAAAGGTAATTCGGCGTTTGATACAGCCTGTTCTGAAATCCGTCCACTCCTTTAAAATTTCGCCTACGCCCATTACCCTCGGATTGCCCCCGATAAGCACGTTAAAGTTGCAGGCAAAGGAATCCTGCAAGGGGGTCAGCTTAAACAGCTTTTGCATAAGGGTGTCGGGGTCTGTTCTCCGCTTCAGATCGATAGCTAATTTTAAGCCTGATAGGTCGGTTTCATCTCGTACGTCGGAAATTTCCTTTATTTTGCCCAGCTTAACAAGGTCAACTATTCTGTCCATAATGGCTTCAACCGTGGTCGTGGGGGGAATTTCCGTAACCTCGACAACGTTTGAATCGGCGTCAAAGTTATACTTTGCCCTGATTTTTACCGAACCTCTGCCCGTTTGATAAATTTTCCGCAATTCATCTTCGTCATAAAGCACAAATCCGCCTCCGGGAAAATCGGGGGCTTTTAAGGTGGAAATAATATCGTGATCGGGGTCTCTCAGAAGACTTACGGCGGTTTCACACACCTCGGTAAGGTTGAAGGAACAGATATTGCTTGCCATAGAAACGGCAATACCCACATTATTATTTACAAGAATTGAGGGAAATTTTGCAGGCAGCAGTGTGGGCTCAAGCATACTGTTGTCATAGTTGGGCACAAAATCCACCGTGTCCTTGTCTATATCCGAAAAAAGCTCATTGCAGATTTTGTCGAGTTTCGCCTCGGTATAACGGCTGGCTGCAAAGGACATATCCCTTGAATATGCCTTTCCGAAGTTGCCCTTGCTGTCCACATAGGGGTGCAGAAGGGTTTCGTTGCCTCTTGTAAGACGCACCATGGTTTCATAAATTGCCATATCGCCGTGGGGGTTAAGGCGCATGGTCTGTCCCACTATGTTGGCAGATTTTGTCCTTGCGCCGTTTAACAGAC
This sequence comes from uncultured Ruminiclostridium sp., assembly GCA_964636555.1. GTDB lineage: Bacteria > Bacillota > Clostridia > Oscillospirales > Ruminococcaceae > Ruminiclostridium_E. The sequence goes on along the minus strand of CAZWRZ010000001.1, from coordinate 99,259 downwards.
CCATTTTGTACATGGTGTACAGCAGTTTTCGGTGTGAGGGCTTAAAGCCGTCTATTTCGGGAAGAGCGCGGGATACTATTACGCTCATGGCGTAAGGCATATAGTTTTCTTCAAGGGTATCCGTTATAGGCTTTTCAGCTACTATTCCCGCTCCCTCTATATATGCCTTTGGGTAATTTCCCTTGTTGTTTTTATTTGGTGATTGTTTTTTACTGTTCTTTTTCAATTTCTACTCCATTTACTTTTTATAACTATAAACAATTCAGCTTATATCGATAATATCAAGATACTGACTGCCGTACTTTGCGATATAGTCTTTTCTAGCAGAAAGATTATCGCCCAGAAGCATATCGAACATCTCCTGTGTAGCCTCAACATCGGAGGGCATAACCTTTATCAGCCGCCTTGTATCGGGATTCATCGTGGTAAGGGACATCATTTCGGGTTCGTTTTCGCCGAGACCTTTTGAACGCTGCAAGGTGTACTTTTTTCCTTCCAAGGTGCTTACTATGCGGTTTTTCTCCGCTTCGGTATAGGCGAAAAAGGTTTCGTCCTTACACTCTATTTCGTAAAGGGGTGATTCCGCAATATAAACATAGCCCTGCTGAATAAGGGTGGGTGTAAGGCGATACAGCATCGTCAGAATAAGGGTGCGTATCTGGTAGCCGTCATAATCCGCATCGGTACAGATTACCACTTTATTCCAGCGGAGATTTTCAAGGCTGAAATTTGAAAGCTCCTTGTTCGCCTTGCTTTCTACCTCTACTCCGCAGCCCAATACCTTTAATAGATTAGTAATGATTTCGCTTTTGAAAATCTTGTCATAGCCTGCCTTTAAGCAGTTGAGGATTTTTCCTCTGACGGGCATTATTGCCTGATAATCCGAATCGCGGGCAAGCTTTACCGAGCCTAACGCCGAGTCGCCCTCCACTATATACAATTCTCTTTTCTCAATATCCTTGCTGCGGCAATCCACGAATTTTTCCACACGGTTGCTTAAATCTATGCTTCCTTCAAGCTTTTTTCTGATATTTTGCCGCATTTTGTCCGCATTTTCACGGGAACGCTTGTTAACCAACACCTGTTCGCAAATACGGATTGCCTCATCGGGATTTTCTATGAAGTATATTTCGAGGTTATGCTTTAGCCAATCAGACATAGCCTCCTGTATAAATCTGTTGTTTATGGCTTTTTTGGTTTGGTTTTCATAGCTGGTCTGGGTGGAAAAGTTGGAGGAAACGAAAACAAGGCTGTCCTCTACATCGGCAAATGTGATCTTGCTTTCGTTTTTTTGATATTTGTTATTATTCTTCAGATATGCGTCTATCTGATACACAAAAGCCTGTCTTAAAGCCTTGTCGGGGCTTCCGCCGTGTTCAAGCCAGCTGGAATTGTGGTAATGCTCGATAAGCTTTACTTTGTTTGAGAAAACAAAGGCGACTTTAAGCTTTACCTTGTATTCGGGCTTATCCTCACGGTCTCTGCCCTGCTTTTGGGCTTGCATAAGCTGAGGATTTGTGAGGGCATTTTCTCCAACTATCTCTTTAAGATAGTCCTCTATTCCGTTTTGGTAGCAGAAAATCTCCTCGCCAAATTCGCCTGCCGCAACCTCTCTGCGGAAAACAAACTCCAAGCCGTCGTTGACTATCGCTTGCCTTCTTAAAACATCCCTGTAATACTCATCGCTTATGTCGATTTGTGTAAATACGTCAAGGTCGGGTTTCCATTTTATTGTTGTACCCGTTATGCCTGTGGATTTTTTCTTGACAAAGCCCTTTTCGTTTTCTTCAAGGGTCACGTTAAAGCCCTTTTTGAAGCTAAGCTCAAACCTCCATGTGCCGTTGTCGCTTACAACATCCATATATTCGGAGGAAAACTGCGTAGCGCACAAGCCCAAACCGTTTAAGCCCAGTGCAAAGGAGTAATTGTCCCCCTCGTTGTTGTTGTACTTGCCGCCTGCGTACAGGGTGCAGAAAGCCAGCTCCCAGTTGTATTTTTCCTCGTTTTTGTTGTAGTCTATGGGGATTCCTCGCCCGTTATCCACCACTTCCACTGAATTATCCAAAAATTTGGTGATGATTATTTTTTTGCCGTAGCCCTCTCTTGCCTCGTCTATAGAGTTTGAGAGAATTTCAAATACCGAATGCTCGCAGCCCTCTATTCCGTCCGAGCCGAATATTACCGCGGGTCTTTTTCGTACTTGGTCGGGTCCCTTTAGGGAAACTAAGCTGTTGTCGCCGTAATTTTTATTTGCCATTTAATGCTCCGTTTTTAATAGTATTTTTTAAAATATCGGTATTAAGTATAACATAATTTTTTTGAAAATACAAGTTGTTATTTTTAATAGTATTAAAAGGGACTGTCTTTTCACAGCCCCTTTCGATCAACTATTATGAAAACAAATCCGACATTTGCTCTTGATTATCTTCGTCTGCCTCTTTTCTTCATATCCTTTCTTATCACGTCCAAGGAATCTGCTGAAAAAGCTCGGTTCTTGCGGAATGAGGATACCGCTTCGCTTATTGCGAGAAAATTCAGCTTTGTGCCTTTGCTGTCGGGAACATAATCCACGGCTCTGTCGGCATCTATTCCGAAACATTCCGCGGTTTCCACAGCGTCAATATTTGCTCCGAGAAAAACAAACTCCCAGCCGTACTTTTCCTTCTGCCTTTGGATCATTTCTTTTACCCGCTTGGAGGAATAACTTCTGCTGGCATTCTCTTCGCCGTCTGTAATTATTACAAACATTACCTTTTCGGCTCTGTAATCCTCGGCGGTGTTTTTCTGCGCCGTTCCGATCTTGCTGACAGTCTTGCCGATGGCGTCCAGAAGTGCCGTTGCACCGCCAACCGAGTAATCCTTTTCTGTTATGGGCTTCACAGCACGTATATTAATGCGGTCGTGGAGCAGCTCGTAGTTGTTGTCAAACAGCACTGTGGTAATTACACACTCGCCTTCCTCCGCCTTTTGCTTGTTCAGCATGGAGTTGTAGCCGCCGATAGTGTCGTTTTCAAGTCCGCTCATAGAGCCGCTTTTGTCAAGGATAAATACCAGTTCTGTCAAATTCTTTTTCATATAAATGCCCTCCTGTTTTTGGCTGTATTTATGTTGTACTTATATAATACAGCAGAAGGGCTTGTAAAAGGTCGCTTTTAAAGCGACATCAGGAACCCGCTCCCAAAAGGGGCTGATCGTATTTAAAAAGCACCTCGTTTATCTCAAAAATATCATACTTACCATTGACAATGAAAAACTCCACTATAACGTCAAACTTCTGACTGTGGGAAAGGGCATACCCCGCTCTCTCCAGCAGGTCGTCGGTTTCATCCAAGGTCAGCTCAAGAGCAATAGCAAGAGCCAAGATTGTCCGCTTGCTTGGCATGTAGCCTTTTCCTGTGCGTATCTTAGAAAACAGCTTCCGGTCGATGTTGGCACGTTTGTAAACTTCTGTATCGCTTTTTCCCTTTGCATCTATCAGTCTAAGCAGTGTGGAGTTGAATGGCTCGTCCAAGTCCTTGATAAAATCGTCCAGCGTATCGGAAGCATAAATAACCGCTTTTTTGGCAGAAGAGCGTTTTTGTACAGTTTGACACTCTGCAAAAGGATTTCTCAGACGACTGATAAAATTGGCTTTGACATAATTCTCATCAATATAGCTTTCCACGTCGCACAACAGTTTTTCGCTCACTTCATAGGAATCACGATCAAAAATCACCAAGTACACGTCCATTTCATGCTCAGCAAGAAAAATCTTTATGGCAGAAACAGCGACCTGTAAAGCTTCTTCCTTGGGATAGCCGTAAATACCGCTTGATATCAGGGGAAAAGCAATGCTGCCGCATTTGTTCCCCAACGCCAGTTTAAGGGAGCTTGTATAAGCCGAACGAAGCAGTTTCTCGCTCTCTTCGGCGTTTTGTCGGCTATATCTCGGACCCGCAGTGTGAATAACATACTTTGCGGGAAGATCAAATCCCGATGTAATAACTGCTTCCCCTGTTTTTACAGGCGAGAGCTTGTCACAGGCTTTTTGCATTTTCACAGGATCAGCAGCCTTGAAGATCGCTCCGCAGACACCTCCGCCCATAGCCAAATCGGTATTGGCGGCGTTAACTATCACGTCAACCTTCATTTTTGTTATGTCCTGTCGGATTATTGTAAACGGCATTGTTTTGCCTCCTATAAAAGTGAGTATATTTTTGTGAATTATTTAATACTAATTCTCGGTTAAAATTAGACAAATTATTTGCGAGGATATTTTGCGACCTGCAAGGAAGAGGACGACAGCAGGCTGACGCCTGCCGAGAACGATGACACAGCAGGGCACAAAATAGACAGCAAAGAATGTCTACTTTTAATCGAGAATTAGTATAAATCGGCAAATGTCCGCAAACATTCTTGAGTGTATAAAAAGGGGGCTGTTTTTTTACAACCCCTTTTTATATACCTTATTTAAATCTTTACACCTTTAACTTATCAATCTGCATTTCAAGATTGGAGGATTGATTGCTAAGCTCTGCACAAGATGCAGCCGTCTCCTCGGCAGTAGCGGAATTTTGCTGTACAACAGTGGAGATCTGCTCTATTCCCGTCTTTACCTGCTCAATAGAGCTTGCTTCTTCCTCCATAGCGGAAGAAATATCGGCGATATATGTGTTGGTGCGGGCGGACAGCTCGTTTACCTCCTTCATGATCTCTGCGGTGGTATTGGCTATCTCAGTTCCCTTGTCTACCGCTTCAATGGTGGCGGTTATAAGAGTTCCCGTCTGCTGTGCGGATTCTGCGCTCTTTGCCGCAAGGGTTCTTACCTCGTCGGCAACTACCGCAAAGCCTTTGCCCGCTTCTCCCGCTCTTGCAGCTTCAACAGTGGCATTAAGGGCGAGAATGTTGGTCTGGAATGCGATATCGTCTATTGCCTTGATAATATTTCTGATCTTATCCGATCTCTCCTTGATTTCGTTCATAGCGGAAAGCATATTTTCAATTTCGCCGTTCTGATACTTGATTTTCTCGGAGCTTTGCTGTGAAACCCGGCTTGCATCGGCTGCGTTTGCCGCGCTGCTTTCAACCTTGTCGGCAATCTCGTTCAGGGAAGCTGAAAGCTCCTGAATTGCGGCAGCCTGCTTTGTGGTACCGTCAGCAAGACCCTTTGAGCCCTCGGCAATCTGAGATGAGCCCATCATAACATCCTTTGAGGACTGTCCGATACTGCCGATAATTTCCCTAAGTGAACGTTCGATATCATAAAACGCCGTATTTATAGAAGCAAAATCGCCGATATATTCAACCTGAGGCTCCGAGGTAAAGTCTCCCAATGCCATATCGGAAAGAACTCGGCTTATATCGGTTATGTATTCACTGAGAGTTTTCTTTGTGAATTCAAGCTTTCGTACAAAATCGCCCAGCTCGTCGTTGCCGAATTTGAAATTTAAATCGGGATCGCTGAGATTGCCCTTGCTCATACTGTCAGCCAGCTTTTCCGCTTCTTTGATAGGCACAAGAATGGCTTTTACGGAAATTATACTGATAATTATAAGCGCAATACCTGCAACTATAACTGAAACAATAATTGAGGTAAAGATCATCGAGTTTTTGAGGCTGTCCGATTCTGCGGAGGAATAACCTGCAAAAAATGCACCCACAATATTATTATCCACGTCCTTTATCGGCTCGTAGCAAACATAATGCTTTTGACCTAAAATATCGGCTGTTCCCTGATAGCTGTTTCCCTCATCGATAACAGCTGAAGCAACGTTCGCAGACATATCGGTGCCGACGGCTCTATTGCCCGATGCGTTGATTATGGTTGTGGAATAACGGGTTTTTCCGTTAAAAATAGTCACCTCTGTGTTTATCTCGCTTTTGATCTGATCAAGCCAATCGGTTTCGTTTAAATTCCTGCCTATCACAGCCGAACCCACAGTCACGCCGCTGTCCGTAATAGGCTGAGTATACTGCAATGTGAGACCTGCCGACGAATCCTTTACCACTCCGCTGTAGCCGGTACGTCCCACCTTGTTTACCGAAAAGCTTGCAAGATTATAGTTGTCGGTCTGCCAGTAAATACTGCCGTTCGTATCATAAAAAGCCACAAAATCGCTTTCTCCATGCTCCAGAGAATCCCATACCTCCTGTGCGCCCGACACATCGTTCGGAAGGATAACATCCGACGCCTCAATTAAATCGAATAAATCCTCAAGCTCGTCCAGCTGATCGCTAAAACGCTGTTTGAGAATATTCAGACCCGATTGTGTGTGCATAAGCATAAGGGAATCGCTGTGCGACGTAGAACGGGAAATGGTTACCGTGATTGCAATAGCCACTGTCAAAACTATGCTCAGAATAATAGATATAAGCAGCTTTCTTCCAATTCTTGAATTCATGGTTTTCCTCCAAAGCAACAAAAACTTTGCAATATCAATTAACATAAAACGTTTTCGGAAAAGTCTATAACGGCTTGGCAGACACAATTACCAAAAAAACGTACTATATTGTATTTATTTTATCATTTTTGTTGAATAATGTCAATATTATTTTCCTATTTCCGCATATATTTTTACGATTTTTGTGTTTTCTTAATCCTTGGACTCTATTGACAAAATCGTTATTAACAAATATAATTATTTCGGAAAGAATAAATATTTTATACTAATTCACGATTTAAAGCAGACAAATTATTTGCGAGGATATTTTGCTTCCTGCAAGAAAGAGGACGACGGCGGGCTGACGCCATAGACCGCAAAGAATGTCTGCTTTCAGTCGGGGATTAGTATTATGATTAGTATTATATAAATAGAAAGGAATCAAGACAATGCGCAAAACAAAAATTGTATGCACCATGGGTCCATCAACCGCCGACGATAATGTTCTCAGGGAGCTTATGAAAGCGGGAATGAACGTTGCCCGTCAAAATTTCTCTCACGGAGATCACGAAACTCATCTTAAAATTTTTGAACAGGTAAAGAGGATAAGAGAGGAATTGGGGCTGCCCGTTGCTTCCCTTCTGGACACCAAAGGTCCCGAGGTAAGAGTTAAGCAGTTCAGGGAAGGCAAGGTCGAGCTTAAAGACGGTCAGATATTCACTCTTACAACAAGAGAGGTGGAAGGCACCTCCGATGAGGTTTCCATTACATATAAAAATTTGGCCAAAGACATTGACATCGGCGCCAAAATACTTGCCGACGACGGTCTTATAGAAATGAAGGTAATAGAGATCGACACAAAGCCCGAGGGCGACGATATACGCTGCAAGATAGTCCACGGCGGTTTTCTCAGCAACAACAAATCCTGCAACTTCCCCGGAGCAAAGCTTTCTATGCCTTATGTCAGCGAAAGAGACAGAAACGACATTATTTTCGGCTGCAAAACGGGATTTGACTTTATTGCGGCAAGCTTTGTCAGCTGTGACGCCGATATTTTAGAGGTAAGAAAAATCTTGGAGGAAAACGGCGGCAAGGACATAAAGATTATTGCCAAAATAGAAAATCAGGAGGGCGTTGACAATATCGACGACATTTTGAGAGTGTCCGACGGCATTATGGTAGCAAGAGGAGATATGGGCGTTGAGATTCCCTTTGAAAACATCCCCAAGCTGCAGAAAATGCTGATAGAAAGATGTTATAATGCGGGAAAACAGGTTATCACAGCCACGCAAATGCTTGAATCAATGATAAAAAATCCCCGCCCCACCCGTGCGGAAACCACCGACGTTGCCAACGCAATATATGACGGCACAAGCGCAATAATGCTGTCAGGAGAGACCGCCGCAGGTCTTTACCCCGTAGAAGCTGTCAAAACTATGGCGCTGATTGCGGAAACCACCGAGAACAATATAGATTATTCCAAAAGATTTTACAACAGAGAAGTGGACAAGGCAGAAAATGTCACGAATGCAATCAGCCATGCAACCGTTACTACCGCCCTCGATCTGAATGCAAAGGCTATTTTGACGGTAACCACCACGGGCGGCACCGCAAAACTGCTGTCAAAATACCGTCCCAACAGACCTATTTTGAGCTGCACTCCCAACGAAAAGACATGGCGCCAGTTAAGCCTTAGCTGGGGCGTGGTTCCTATTATGAGCAAGCTTATGGAAACCACCGACGATTTGTTTAACCACGCTGTTGACTGCGCAGTCAAGGAAGGCTATCTGGAAAACGGCGATCTGGCAGTTATTACCGCAGGTGTTCCTTTGGGAGTAAGCGGTACCACCAACCTGATGAAGGTTCACGTGGTGGGAGATGTGCTGGTCAGCGGAGAAGGCATTACCGATAAGACAGCCACTGCGCCTCTTTGTGTAGCGAGAACTGCCAAGGAAGCAATTAGAAGCTTTGCCAACGGGGATATTCTGGTCATTCCCGAAACAGACAACAGTCTAATGCGGATCTTGAAGGCTGCTGCGGGAATTATTACCGAAAAGGCGGGCAAGGACAGCCATGCGGCAGTGGTGGGCTTGTCCCTTGATATTCCTGTTATTGTGGGAGCGGAAAACGCTACACAGATTCTTAAAAGCGGAACAACTGTTTCTATTGACGCGGAAAAGGGTATTGTTTCTTCGGGCGGATAATACAGACAGTTTGAATTTTTATGCTCACAAAATGCTTATTAGGCTTTTTGTGAGCATAAACAAATAAAAAGGGGATAATTTGTGAAAAAAGGCGATCAAGAATATGCAGTTTTATTTATTCACGGAATTTTAGAGACATCAAAATTTTTTGATTTTCTGAAACCATCTATACCAAAAAACTGCAAAGCATATTTTTTACAGCTTAAAGGAAACAAAGGCAGTGTCAGGGACTTTTCAGCTGCATCCATGAGAATTTGGAAAATGCAAGTGAAAGCAGCGGTAAAAAAGCTGCTTAATGAAAATCAAAAGCTTATTATTGCCGCACATTCCATGGGTGCGCTGTTAGCTATAGAAGAAGCGGTAAAAAACCCTTCTGTCAGGTTGTATTTAATAAATACTCCCCTTAAAATACAAATTACCCTGCCAATGTTAATAACCTGTTTTAAAATCTTCCTGGATAAGGTGGATCCAAAGGACAAGTGGATCTTAGCAGCAAAAAAATCCTATGGAATTGAAAAGGACAGAAATATTTTTCATTATATCGGGTGGATTCCCAATTACTTGGATTTGTTTTCGGAAATAAGCTGTGTCAAAGGTCTTTTGAAAGGATTAACTGCTCCCTGTATTTCTTATTTTTCATTGAATGATGAAATGGTATCGGTAAAATCCGCCGATTTTTTTAAAAACTGCCCTAAAACAAAAGTAAAGCTTTTAAAGCATTCGGGACACTATTACTATTCCGAAAAAGATACCGAAATTATGTGCATGGACTTTATAAATGTGTGTCATGGCTTAATGATTGATTAAGTGAATATCCTCTAAATATTTCCACAATGCCTTGACAAATTTAGCAATTTAAATTATAATAGTATTCGGTTTAATATTGATAAAGATATACATGCAATTTAACCAATTAAAACACTACCGTAATAAACACAGCCAACAAAGCTGTCAAAGAACGATTACGGAAACTATTGAAAGAATACGGAGGCAACAACAATGAGAGTTTACAATTTCAGCGCAGGTCCCGCTATGCTGCCCGAGGAGGTTCTTAAAAGAGCCGCATCGGAAATGCTTGAGTACGGCGAAACAGGTCAGTCGGTTATGGAAATGTCCCACCGCTCAAAGGAGTATCAGGCTATTATCGACGCCTGCGAAGCTTCACTTCGCGAGGTTATGAATATTCCCGACAATTACAAGGTTCTGTTTTTGCAGGGCGGTGCTTCAATGCAGTTTGCAATGGTTCCCCTTAACCTTATGAAAAAAGGCAAGGCGGACTTTGTGGTAACGGGACAGTGGGCAACAAAGGCGTACAAGGAGGCGCAGAGATTCGGCACGGCTAATGCGGTTGCCTCCTCCAAGGATAAAACCTTCTCCTATATTCCCGAATTGGACAGCAGCAAGTTTGACAAGGACGTTGACTATTTCCACATCTGCCTTAACAACACCATTTACGGCACTAAGTTCTCCAAGCTGCCCGAAACAGGCGATGTGCCTTTGGTTGCGGATATGTCCTCCTGCATTCTTTCCGAGCCTGTGGACGTAAGCAAGTTCGGTCTTATCTATGCAGGCGCACAGAAGAATATGGGTCCCGCAGGTCTCACTGTGGTTATCATCCGCGAGGACCTTGTACAGGAGTTCCCCGAGGACAGCAAGGTTCCCACTATGTTACAGTATAAGACTCATGTTGACAACGGCTCCATGTTCAATACTCCCCCCACATACTCCATTTACCTTTTGGGTCTTGTTCTGGATTGGATCAAGGGCAAGGGCGGTCTTTCCGCCATGAAGGAACATAACGAAAAGAAAGCCAAGATCATTTATGATTTTCTTGACAGCAGCAAGCTGTTTAAAGCTACCGTTCAGGGCGAGGACCGCTCACTTATGAATATACCTTTTGTAACGGGCAATGAGGAGCTGGACGCCAAATTTGTTGCAGAAGCAAAGAAAAACGGCTTTGTCAACATCAAGGGACACCGCAGCGTAGGCGGTATGAGAGCCTCAATATACAACGCAATGCCTGTTGAGGGCTGTGAGGCTTTGGTTAAGTTTATGACTGATTTTGAGAAGAACAACGGCTGATTTTTAGGTAGGTAACAATGGATAACGAAAGATTTGTAAAAGCTTATTCTCAAGGTATTCTTTCTACTATTGAGATATGGGTCGACACCGAAACTGGCGTAAACTATCTCTTTCGTTCCTCTGGAGAGGCCGGAGGCTTGACCCCGCTCCTTGACAAAGACGGAAAGCCTGTCGTTACACCCACAGAAAATTTATAAGGAGAACAAGACAATGTACAATATACAAACACTGAACAAAATCGCCGCCTGCGGTACTGATTTAATGGATAAGAGCAAGTACAAGGTAGGGGAAGATGTAACAAACCCCTGCGCCGTGCTGGTTCGTTCTGCTTCCATGCACGATATGGAGCTTCCCGACGGACTTCTTGCCATTGCAAGAGCAGGAGCGGGTACAAACAACATTCCCATTGACAAGTGCAGCGAAAAGGGTATCGTGGTTTTCAACACTCCCGGTGCCAACGCAAACGCGGTTAAAGAGCTGGTGGTTGCCTCTCTGTTCCTTTGCAGCAGAAAAATTCCCGCAGCAATGGAGTGGGCTAAGACCTTGAAGGGCAAGGGCGATGAGGTTGGAAAGCTGGTTGAAAAGGGCAAGAGCCAGTTTGCGGGTCCCGAGATCAAGGGCAAAAAGCTTGGCGTAATCGGTCTTGGAGCAATAGGCGCACTGGTTGCCAACGCCGCTGTTGACCTTGGCATGGAGGTATACGGCGCCGATCCCTTCCTGTCAGTTATGGGGGCTCTTCACCTTTCCACAAAAATAAAATACGTCAAGTCCAATAAGGAAATTTTTGAAAACTGTGATTATATCTCGGTTCACGTTCCCCTTACTCCCGAAACAAAGGGCATGATAAACGCTGAAGCCATCGCCTCAATGAAGAAAACCGTGCGTATTCTGAACTTTGCAAGAGGGGATTTGGTTGACGATAAGGCTGTAATCGAGGCGCTTAACAACGGCGGTATGGCAGCTTATGTTACCGACTTCCCCACCGATGCACTGATTGGAGTTGAAGGCGTGATCGCACTTCCCCACTTAGGCGCATCTACTCCCGAAAGCGAGGATAACTGTGCGGTTATGGCTTGCAGGGAGCTTATGGACTATATCGAAAACGGCAATATCACAAACAGCGTAAACCTTCCCAATGTATCTATGACAACGGTTGCGGGCGACGCAAAGGTCTGCATTATCCATAAGAATGTGGAAGGTCTTATCACCAAGGTTTCCGCTGTTACCGCTGAGGCAAAGGTCAATATCGAAAATATGGAAAGCAAGTCCAAAAAGGACATTGCCTACACCGTTTTAGACGTCAGGGGCAACACCGACGGGCTTATTGAAAAGTTTAAGGCAGTTGATTCCGTTCTGAATGTGCGGATTATTAAGTAGACTTCATAATACCTCATCTATGTTTCTATATAACAAAAGCACCCTTAATTATCGGGGTGCTTTTGTATTTGTAACTAATCCTTTTTTTCCTCAACAACCTCAGCGTCGGGAGCATTTTTGCGGACGCTCTCAATTCCGTTCATGCAGGAGGGCTTTGCCTTATAACCTTCGGAAACAGCGATTATTTCGCCGTTGCGGGCTTTAAGACGGAAACGGAATTCGCCCGCCTTGTCGGTATAAACCTCGAACTTGGGATTGGTAACGGTTTCGTAGTTTTCTGCGGTCTGATCCTCTAACTTTGCGATAGGTGCATTTTTGCGAACGCTTTCAATGCCGTTTTTGCAGGCTGCATCGGAGGTATAAACCTCGGAGGTAGCGATAACCTCGCCGTTGCCAGCCTTTAAGTCGAACTTGATGCCTGTTTTAACTGTCTTTACAACAAACTTTCCCATAAGACCTCCTGATTTTTTCTTTTTTCCGTATAGCACTGCCATACATTTTTGAAATTTGTGAAGAACATAAAAAATTATTCTCTGATGAGGAAAATTTTTCAACAATTTAATTATAGCATAATAAACAGAATTGTCAATAATTGTGTTTTTTAACAGATTAACCAAATTTTATTTGATTTTTTGTGCATAAAAACCAGTTATAAATTTACAATATTATATTGACATCATATATTATATCTGATATAATATCACACGAGGAATAAAAACGGTCATACATATAAGAATAATTGTCAAAAAAAACAATTTAAGGAAAGGAGATTGTTATGTCATTTCCCGTAAACGCAGCTTTGCTGGACGCACTGGTGCTGGCGGTGGTGGCAAAGGAGGATACCTACGGCTACAAGATCACGCAGGATATAAGAAGTGCCGTTGAAGTATCCGAATCCACCCTTTACCCTGTACTCAGGCGATTACAGAAGGAAGATATTCTGGAAACCTACGATAAGGAGTTCCAAGGAAGAAACAGGCGCTATTACCGTGTCACCGACAAAGGACGGGCAGCTTTTGAGGTGTACAGAGAGGACTGGAAGCTGCACAGAAAGAAAATTGAGAACATACTGTTTTCTCAAGGAGAGGAGAACATAAATGAATAAAATCGAATTTTTATCCCGCCTGAGAATTGCTATTGCACCGCTTCCCGAAGATGAGCGTGAAGCTGCAATGGTGTATTACGAGGAGTTTTTTAACGATGCGGGTGTGGAAAACGAGCAGTCGGTTATTGCGGAGTTCGGCTCGCCAGAGGAGTTGGCTAAATCCATTGTGGAGGAAAACAACCGCGATAATCCCGCTTACAATCAGGTCAGCGAAAACGGCGATTACGGTCAGAATAACGTAAATACTCCCAACCAAAACAGCGGGAATGTATTCAATAATGAAAATACGGCTTATAATAACGGCGGTTACAATGCCAATGCAGGCGGAGTCAATCCCCCTCCCGTTCAGCAAAACGGAAAATGGTCTAACGGTCAGATTGCTTTAGTGATCGTTTTGTTGGTTTTGTCCTCTCCGATCTGGCTCGGAGTTTTAGCAGGGATTCTCGGAATGATAGTTGGACTGTTTGGCGTATTGATAGGAATAATAGCTGCTTTGGGCTGCTGTGCGGTAGCTTTTCTTGTAGCGGGTGTTCTCAGCGCATTAAAAGAACCTGCTGAGGGAATCTTGCTGATAGGAATGTCGTTTGTCTGTGCGGGACTGTTCCCGTTGGTGATAGTTCCCCTCTGCAAGCTTGCAGCTAAAGGTGTTGCCGCTTTGGGAAAAGGAATAAGCAAGCTTTTCGGGAAAATTACGGGCAGAAAGGAGAACGCACAATGAAAAAGGGTACTGTAAAATATATTGTAGGCGGCTCAATGGTGGGTTTCGGAATTTTGCTTATATTTATAGCAGTCTGTATCGGAGGCTGGGATACCTTATTCAATTTCGGCGGGGTCACCATTGATTGGGACGGAATACATTATTATGACAACGATTCAAATGAATTCTTTTTAACGGGAGGAAGCGAAACAATGGATAAGGGCAATATTAAAAAGCTGAATATTGATGTGGAGTACGGCAGGCTTATAATAAAAACCGATGATGTGGACGAAATTAAGGTTGAAACCAAAAACATAGTAAGCAACAGATTTTCATGGGAGCCGACGGGTGATACCCTTAAAATCAGATACAGAGGAGGCTTCAGCTTTTTCACTTGGAAAAGCGACTCGGAGATCACTGTAACTCTCCCGAAGGATATGTCTTTTGAAAAGGTATTTATTACAAACGGTGCGGGAAAAACGGATATTAAAAATATCACCTCAGACGAAATCCGTATGGAAAACGGAGCGGGAGAGCTTACCTTTGCGGACATTACGGCTAAGGATAAACTATATCTTGAAAACGGTGCAGGAGCAGTTAAAATGAAAAATATAAACTGCGGCAAAATAGAGTTTAGTGGCGGCGTGGGAGAAATTGACGCCGAAGATGTGATATGCTCTGGATTGGAAATTGAAGCCGGTGTCGGTTCGTTTAAGTTTTCGGGAGAAATTAACGGAAACGCAGATATTGACAACGGAATCGGTGAAATCAGAATGACGGTTTACGGCAAATCCTCCGACTACAGCTTTGATGTGGACAGCGGCATCGGCAACGTTCGGGTCAACGGCAATACCCCGATCTCCAATACGGGAGGCAAGTACAAGTTTAAGATCGATACAGGAATAGGAGAGGTAAGAGTGGACTTTAGGGAAAAGGATAATTAAGGCATCACCACACAATGACCGCCTTGCATCTTTGCACACACCATAAAAAACAATAAAAAATAGTTTCAGCAGCACAGTTATTCAAAATATAGTGTATTTGATTTTTCAAAGCTCAAAATATACTGTAAGTAGAATTACTGTGCTGCATTTTTGTTCCTTAAAAAGGCAATTTATGAAAAAGTTTCACTTTTATATCAAAAAATCCTTATTCTAAGCGATTTTGTCATTTTGTTCACATAAACGTTTTTTTGGTACGTCCAATTCGTCATTTTATCAGAATTTGTTTATAATTACCAAAAAATTCTTGAAATCTGCCAATATATGTGCTATAATGCAATAAAGAAAAGACTTTCGTCTGACTATGTTAAAAATTACTCCCGGTAAAATAAAATAAGGAGGAAAACAATATGAACAAAATCGTGAAGTATGTATTGGCTATAACAGTATCTTTGGCTATGCTGTTCCAGCTTGGCTTTGAGATCATTGCTCAGCTTCCCGCTGCGGAAAGCGAACCTGTCAATACTGGTGAAATCAATGTATCAGTTGCACCCGCATTAGCTTTAAGCGGCTCTGTGGAATTTACCGCCGAGATCACAGGCGCAGATTCCAAGAAAGCCGCTCAGACCATTCTGCTTTCCTCCGACGAGGAAAACAAGACCAATGCGGCTTTTAAGGGGCTTGCTCCCGGAGAGTATACTCTTAAGGTAAGCGCTCCCGGCTTCGCAGATTACATACAAAAGCTTGACGTTGATACACAGGCTGCATCGGTAAAGCTGCTGACAGGCTTTGTTGAGGGCTTCAGCTATACCGAAAACACCGTTCATCCCGGTGCGTTGCTGATAGGCGACGTTAACGGCGACGGCATTATTGACGACAAGGATAAGGACACCCTTATTGAAGCTGTCGATTCCGACAAAACCGAAAACGCTGCCGATTTAAACGGTGACGGTGAATTTAACTTAGTAGATTTGGAGTATCTGGCAAAGAGCTATAAAACCGACGCGGACGTTTTGGCTGCTCCCGAAATATCCATTCCATCCTCCGTTATTTCCGCAAATGCGGGAGAAGGTACAGAGGTTGAGGGCGATATTGACGCTCTTTTCACTAACGACGGAGCAGTAAGACTTTCCGCCGAAAACGGTCAGCCCATATCAAGCGAAAATCCCGTTTCCCTGGAAATAAATATTGCTCAGCACGGTTCTGCCTCCCATACTGATGGCTTGGTTATCTGCGTTAATGAGAACAACCCCATTTCCAAGGGTACTCTTGACATAGTTTACGAGGAAAACGGAGAAGAATATACTGTTCAGGCTCCCATTGAATACGGAGTTCATCATCTGCTGGAAAGCGAAAACGTTACCGTCGAACAGGACGATCACGGTAATATTGAGATCAACTTGGGCTCTCAGATCGCCGTTAAAAAGGTAACTATCGTTATCGTCGGAATGCAGAACAACAACAATCTGGCAGAGATCTCCTATGTTGAATTCGTCAACGGTATGGAAGAAAGGATTCCCGAACCCGCTTTGGATATTCCCGAAAACCTTACCGCCGTTGCAGGAAGCAAAAAGTTTACTTTAAGCTGGGGCGGATGTGTAAATGTTACGGGCTATGAGGTTATGATAAAGCTTGGGGAGAAGTATGAAACAGTTAAGGTTACGGGCAATTCTCTTTCCGTTTCATCTTTCGGCGGCAAGGATCTGGTCAACAATACGGATTATGTAGTATCAGTTCAGTCGGTAAACGGCACCTGGAGCAGCGGATACTGCGAACCCGTTACCGTAACTCCCAAGCCCGACAAGCGTCCCGACAGACCCGACAATGTTAAGGCTGTGGGCAAGTATAAGAGCATTGTGGTTTCCTGGAAGAAAACAGAGGACACCGACTACTATAACATATTCTACAAGAGAACAGATGAGGACGCATATCACAAGATCGAAGGCGTTCCCGTTAATTCCTATACCATTGACGGATTGGAGGACAAAACCGAATACACTGCTTATGTAACTGCTGTTAACGAAATCGGCGAAAGCGGTCCTTCCCTTTCCGCTCTTGCCACTACTACGGATTTAGAGCCTGCGGTAGTTCCCAAATACAACCTTATCAACTTCAGCCAGCCCGGCGAGGTTTCGGAGCATATTATTGCTGCTTGGTACAACAAGGGCTCTATGGTTGACAGCGAACTTGACACAGAAGGTAAAACCGCTTGGGGTACTGTTGATAACGCTCCCTTATCCCATTATCTCCTTAACTCCTGGGACGGTGGCGGCTTCAACGCACTGGGAAATAACGGTCTGTACTATGAATTTGACCGGGAATACACCATTCAGCAGATCGCATTGCAGGAAATCACTCCCTTGGATTTAAGCTATTTTTATGATAAGATAAACTATTGGGACGAAAACGGCAATCTAACCTCTCTTGGAAGAAATGCAGCTTCAATTCGCAAGAAAACCGATAAGGACGGTCACCCCTACTATGTTATTACCTTCCCTCAAAAGGCGCAGGTCAAGAAAATACAGATAGGTCTTGCCCGTTATCTGGCTTACGGCAACATCAATGTTTCCGAGGTTTATTTCTACCGCTACGATACTATCGGAGATGATATTTACGCTCTTTATGAAGACGATCTGCACACCACATTAAAGAGCGATGTAACACAAAGCACTATTGATGCTCTCAGAACCAGCCTCAACGCTCCCGATAAGGTAAGCGGCGAGTTAAATCCCGAGCTGGATATCTGGGAAAGAGAGCTTAAAAATGCAGAGGACATTTTAAACAACAAGAGCCTCCGTCCCGCACAGGAAATACATACCACGATAAGCACTTATGATACCGGCAGAGGCTTTGGCGGCATCAACGCTTGGCAACCCTTGGGCATTACCGCAGACGCAGGCAGCAGTGTTACCGTTTATGTAGGTCACAGCAGCAAGAAGTCAGGCGAAAACACCAACTTGCAGCTTGTTGCCACACAGTATCACTCCGAATCCAGCCCGATGTTCAAAACAGTGGCTACCCTTAAAACAGGCGTAAACGTTATTGAAATTCCCAAGCTTTGGACTACCGATGCGGAAAGCGGCGGAGCGCTCTATATCCAGTATACGGGCAACAACCCCAATGAGCGTTACGCAGTTCGTGTAAGCGGAGGAAATGCCGTTCCCACTCTCGATTTGTACAAGATTACGGACGAGGAGGAAAGGGCAAACCGCACCGAAGCCTTTATTGCAGAATTAACCGATTATGTAAGCAAAATGGAAAAATTACATAACGAGGTTCATAAAAATTCGGAAAACAAAAATGTCAGCAGATATGAATACAATGAAAGAAACTGTGTTTTAGGCGCAGCGGACATTATGCTTGACACTATGCTGCTTTCCCTTCCCGCTAAGAGAATCGTTGCAGGTGCAGGATCGGGCACCGTAGAGCAAAAGGCGGAAAGAATGTTAAACTCCTTTAAGGCTATGGAAGATATGATGTATCTTTTCTATCAGCATAAGGGACTTAACGCAAATGCTGAAAAGGACATTGACAGAATACCCAAGGGACATTTGAATATCCGTTATCAGAGAATGTTCGGCGGTGCGTTTATGTACGCATCGGGCAACCATATCGGTATCGAATGGAACGAATGTGCGGGTATGGTAAACTGTTCTTCCCTTATTTCCGATGAGGACGGAAGATATGTAAGCGGACGCTATTTCGGCTGGGGTATTGCCCATGAAATAGGACACTGCATAAATCAGGGCGGCTATGCCGTTGCGGAAATCACCAATAACTATTTCGCACAGCTGGCACAGGCTAAGGATTCCAACAGCAGCATAAGATTTAAATATAAGAATGTTTATGACAAGGTGACCTCAGGCACAGTCGGAAACAGCTCCAATGTATTTACACAGCTTGGTATGTATTGGCAGCTCCACTTGGATTATGACAATGTTTATAACTATAAGACCTTTGAGGATCCCACAGAACAGTTCAATAGCCTGTTCTATGCAAGAGTTGACACCTATGCGCGCACTCCTTCCCTTGCTCCCGCTCCGGACGGAATTGCACTCACATTAAGCGGCGGAACCGATCAGGTTCTTATGCGCCTTGCATGCGCAGCGGCAGAAAAGAATATTCTTACATTCTTTGAGCGCTGGGGCAAAGTTCCTAACAGCGATACTATTGCTTATGCAGAACAGTTCGAGGAAGAAACAAGAGCAATTTACTATGTGGACGACAACTCCAAGGTTTACCGCATTGAAAATCCCGACGGCGGTATTTTAGGCACCGAAGGCGATGTTATTGCGGTAGGCGACGAAACGACTGCAAAACTTGCTGCTCCCAACTCAAACCAAGTTAACTTCACCCTTACTTCTCAAAATATTCCCGAAGAGGATATTTTGGGCTATGAAATAGTACGCTGCACCACCTCGGGCGGTGTTGTAACCAAGGAAGCTGTGGGATTCTCCACACAAAGCACCTTCACCGACTATGTGGCTACTATGAATAACCGTGTAGTTACTTATGAAGTTACCTTGATTGACAAGTATCTTAACCGTTCCGCGGTTAAGGTTCTCGAACCCCTTAAAATCTGCACTGACGGCAGCGTTGACAAAACCAACTGGACACTTTCTTACAACGATATAAAGGCTCTTAACCCCTCCGCCTCAGTTATCGGCGATGACAATTCACCCTGCGAGCCTGTTCCCGAGGATACAATCTATGAGATCTCTGACGGAAACGACAACACTGTTTATACCGCAGCAATCGGCGCAAATGCCGAAATTACCGTTGAGTTCAACAAGAAACTGACTATTTCTGGCTTTAAGTACAAGGCAGGAGACGAAAATCCCATTGGCGAGTACATTATAATGGCTAAGGACGATACAGGAGCTTGGGTTGAGGCTGCAAAGGGCACATTCGGCGGAGATAAGTCTATCTACTTCTCCAACGAAGAGGGCAAGTATGTAAGCACCTACAAGACCGACGCCGTTAAGCTGATTATCCCCAATCAGGCAGGCAGCACAATTTCCATTGCGGAAATCGATGTTCTGGGCGTTACAGGCGACAATGTTGACTTCAGAGGCACAAGCGAAGGCGTTGCCGCAATAGGAATACTTTCCGAAAGCTATCAATACGCTGATGGCGGCGAATATGTCATTCCTGAGGGCTCGATAATATTCGTGGGTGCCTACAAGGGCAATCCCGCTTATAATGTGGTTCTCCTTTACGATGAGAACGGAAACATCGTCGGAGGCTTTGACGAGGAGGGCTGCTTAAAGGCAGAGCAAATAATTCTTGCGGACGTACCCGACACAGGAAACATACTTGATGTTTCGGACGGCACTTGGATTTACTGGATAGCGCCCGATTCCGATTTTGACATTAGCAGTTTGGGCAAGGTCAGAGCGGAGCTTTACAGAGTCAACAACGCTTTGACCAACGAAGGACAGAGAATGGTCAGCGACTCCTTCTTTATTGATATTCCCGATACCCTTCCCAACATTTCCTTGACTGATAATCACTAAAAATTGTGGGAAAGGAGAATATTATGAACATACCTTTCAAAAAAGCAAAGAATAAAATTACGGCAATTACGGCGGTGCTTACCGCCGCCGTGATGAGCCTGTCGGCAGCGGTTTTTGCAGACACTGCGGAAAAAGCTGAGCTTAAGGCAAACGGTGACAAGGCAGATGTAATTCTATCCTTGCCCCAAGCCGCGGCTGAAGGAGTTTCCTCCGTTCAGATCAGCCTGAATGTCAGCACAAATACCGATGATGCGGAAATAACCTTTGTTTTCAACGAAAAGCTTGGTGCAAAAATACAGGAAAGCCGCTATCACAAAGACACCGGCGTGCTCAACATTTACACGGTAGGCACCAGTCCCCTGTTTGACAAGGCAGATCCTATTGTTAACTTGGGTTATGTTGTGATCTCCTCCAATGCGGCAAACGGTGCGGCTGCCAATGTGGCTTTTGTAAAGGGTTCTCTGAAATTTGTAAGAGGAAGCTCTCTTGAAACTTATGATAACGGTCTGAGCTATTCGGAGCCGGTAAAGATTCTGGCAGGCAAGGGCGGAGAGGCGGATCCTCCTGTTATCACAGACCCTCCCGTTGTCACAACAAAGGACGAAACTCCCGAGCCCACCCCAACACAGGCTCCCGTTGAGACTGCGGAACCCCCTGTTGTAATTCCCCCAAGCGATGGTGACGAGCAACCGCAGCCTACGGATTTATCCGAGCTGAAAAATGTTCTGGATAATGCGGAAAGCTTTAATGCAGATGATTACACCGAGGAAAGCTTTAAAGTATTGCAGGAGGCTATTGCTCATGCAAAGGAAATACTCAACGGTGCCAATCCTTCAAGCGAACAGATTGAGGAGGCTCTCATGCTTTTGGAAAACGCTATTGGTATGCTGACTAAAAAAGCTGAACAGCCTGC
Source organism: uncultured Ruminiclostridium sp. (assembly GCA_964636555.1). Classification (GTDB taxonomy): domain Bacteria; phylum Bacillota; class Clostridia; order Oscillospirales; family Ruminococcaceae; genus Ruminiclostridium_E. The sequence continues at coordinate 78,065 of CAZWRZ010000001.1, read as the reverse complement.
AGCTGACATTACCACTGCTCAAAATGCGGAAAGCACTTCTCAAAACGGAGAAAACACCTCCGAAAATGCAGAAGGATCTTCCCCAAGCGATGGCAATAACTCCTCAGCCGCAGATAACAACCAATCCGATCCCTCAAACACTGCCGTTGGAGACAGTGAAAGTAATAACGGCGGAGTTAATCCCTTGATCATTATATTGATTGTTGCAGGCGTTATCGTGGTTGGCTTAGGCGTTGTTATTGCCGTTACCCTCAACAAGAAAAAAGGCGGCGGTAAACACAGCAAGTGATCCCGCATAAATGTATAAATAAATCCTTGGTCGTTAGCTTGGTGTTGTCTGACACGCAAAATCCAAAATTTTGACATGCAAAATCCAAAATTTCAACAGCCTGTTGAAGCTGTGGAAAACTTCAAAAATTTTGTGCAACTTAAACAAAATAAGCTATTTTAAAAATAAGTGGTGAATTTTCGGTTCACCGCTTATTTGTTTTGCCACTAAAATGCCTTTCGAGCAGCTTTTTTGACACCTTATGAAAAAAGTCTTGAAAAGATATAAAAGTTATGATATAAATTTTATAAAGGTAATCTAAACACATAATCAGTTACTTCAATGCTTCATAGCTAATAAAGCCATGAAAACATTGAAAGGAAAATGATTACCTATGAAAACGATCTTAAAAAAACCGCCAAAAACACTTCCAGAGGATATTGGAATATTGAAAGAAATGGCATCTTTTCAAATCCCCATGAAAGTAAATGAAATGGTGAGGCTTCAAACTTATGCCCATCAATATGACTTATATTACATTTGTCCAAGATGTAAGATAAGCTTGGAACGTGATTTCATGTCGTATTGCGACAGATGCGGACAAAGGCTTGACTGGAAGGATTATAAAAAAGCAAAAACTGTAGATAATACAGATTTACATAGCAGTATACATAAATAAAAAATGAATAACATCATATCAAGCGGTGATTTTTTACTCACCGCTTATTTTTTAAAGTGTGATCAATTCCTCAACCCTGCAATTAAGCACCTTACAGATCCTCTCAATATGCTCCAGCTTAATAAAAGAGCAGTTGTTATTATACATATCGCAAACGGTAGACGGACGAATATGTGTAAGCCTTGCGAGCTCAGCCTGTGTCATCTTCCTGCTTGCGAGCAATTCGGACAGTAGAATTTTCATTTTACCTCCATTTCCAATGTGATTTTGTTTAAATCATAACGGATAACGTTAGATATGGTTCAAAAAAAATAACATTAGTAATTGCTGATCAGAAGCTCGTTATAATCTCCTGTTGAAAGGTTGTTGCTGCGCCTAATTGGTTCAACATTAAAATCACGGTACAAATCACGAATAAACGGATCGTCATTATAAGACAGTAAAAACAGTCCTTTAATGCTGCTTAAATGCTGTTTTAAATTTAAATGATCATCTTTTGTGAAGGAAACATCATACATCTTTTCTGTGCCATAGTATGGCGGATCAAGATAAAAGAAAGCTTTGGGACGGTCATATACCTTAATTAAATTGTCGTAGTTTTTATTCTCGATAACAACCGAAGAAAACCGTTCGCCTACAGTTGAAAGGTACTCGGTTGATTTTTGCAGAGGTCTTTTGTTACAGCCAAAGTGTTCCCCCACCGAACCATAAGAAATTCGCATTCTTATAAAATACCTTGCGGCACGTTGAATATCGGTAAAGCCACGGCAGTGAAGCTGTTGCCTCACCTTCATCGGTATATCCAATAATCATACTTCCAAAGGTAGAAACTAAGTTATTTCTTGCTTCTGCTAGATCTTTGGTATTGTCTTCAGCTGAGGAAAGAATATTGAGGGACCGGTTAAGTTCATTATATTCCTTAGAATATTTATCCAGATTTTTCACACCTTCCTCAAACGCTTTTTTTCTTTCTTCTTCTGCTTTTTTGATTGCCTCGATACCGATTGTGATTAATGATGTAATAACAGATATCCCTGCACCTATCACTGAGTCTGCCGAGGCACCCTCAATTAAAGAATGTATTAAATCCTTTACTCCATTAGTCAAAGACAATATTTGTGAAGAGCCTAACTCCGTCGTTGAAATAATTTCCCCAAATGCGTCAAAGGCAGCATCAGATATTTCGGCAGCATTACTTTCGCTTATGGAACGTTCCTTGACAGCTTCGGATACCTTTTTTTCGGATTTGGCAACATTTTTAAGCTGATTATTGGCTTTAATGAGACTATCTGTATATTCCTTTATATCACTCGAAGCCATTTTGCTGTTTATATCATCAACCGATTCGGCGGCTTGGTCTGCACTGCCTGCCAAACTTTCTATATAATGCGCCATTTGATTTGAGGTCACAGTGGATTCGGTAAGTGTAACATTAAGGCTGCCTGCTTTAACCTGAAAATCATCAATGGAACTTACAATATTTTCAAATACGGTAAGCAATATACTTATTTTTTTATAAGTATTATTTAAAGCTTCATCTGTTTTAGCTGCGGCAAGGCTTATTTTATCCGCCATACGCTCAGCGTCAATTTCATTTGCCATTGTTTCACCTCCTAAAAATTGGCATAAAAACAGCACCTTCAATTAGGTGCTGCATATTATTTTGATCTAATTATTGTTTTATATCGACACCAGGAAGAATAAGCGCTGAGATAGATTTATTGTCCTCCGAATAAACGCTGTATATATAATCACCGATAAAAAAACTTACTTTATCCTCTTTATGAGATGCAACAGCATTTTGAGCTTCATGTATTTGATTATATACAACATCATCTGCAAATGGATCTTCATCGTTCAGATACCCTAATATCTTTACGGTATCTAAAAGCATAAATAAAAACTGATCAGCCGTCATTTCATAGTCCACAGCAACACAAAATCCTGACGCCTTGGATTTTTTTAGATCTTTGAAAACAATAATGTATATATTATCTTCCCTGTCTATCATACAAATCTCAGATTCATTACTGCTAACTTCAAAATCCGTGTTTTTAAAAAAAGGATCATTTGTCCATTTTTCAACAAACTCTTCAGCTGTGAAATTAAAGATCCAATCACCATTTTCTCCCTTGATAAACTTTGCATTAGGGTCATCGGGGGTTTCGGTGCTGCAGCCCGTAATTGTAATAGCAACAATCAACAAAAATGAAATAACTATCTTTTTCATAAACTCCTCCCAAAAAGTTATTTGTTTAATTTTATCATCTTTTATCATTTATGTCAATCTTTGCCATAATATACAATTACTCAATCTCATCAGCATAAGCCTCGGTGATCCTTTCAGTATCATGCATATTGTTATATTCCTCCATAACCGCAATAAACTCATCAAAATAATAATTCATTAATTCGGAGCGTGTAATCCCTATGCTTTGAGCAATGGCTATCCAACGTTGGAACCAATAGTCGCTGCCTTCATCTTCCCCGCCAGCCGACGGGCGGTCACAAAAAAACCGCTCATATCGTTAAGCTCCCAGAACTCCGAAATAATTTCAAGCAGCTCGGCAAGGGACAGCGAGTTTGGAGTATCCTCCGTAAGCCGTTCCTTTGGAATATCCAGCAGTTCGGAAAGCAATCCCATAAGCTCTTCGGGTACGACCGCCAGCAATCTTGTCAGCAAATCAAAAACCTTGTCCTTGTCCAAGCTTTTTAAATATTCCATAATACCGCCAATGCTGCTATCGGGAAATATCTTGCCTACTAAAAGCTGAGGCAGCTCCTCCGCCGCACGCAGAAAATTAATGTATTTTGCAATAGGAAGCTTGCGGATACGCACTCCGTAAAGAGTTTTTTCCTTGGGAGCGCTTATTTTCAGGGATTTATTTCTATCCTTTTTTATAAACATTGTACTTTTTCCTTTCTTATACTAATACCCATTTTGACAGTAGATAAAATCTACTGTCAAAATCCTTCGGCTTTGCCGAAGGACCGCCAACGGCGGTGGGTATGTACGTTCAATACAATACCTGAGGGAGCTTTGCTCCCTCACTCTGCCGCTATTGCGGCAGAGTATTTAAAAAGTAGCTTGGCTACTTTTTAAATAGGTATTAGTATTATATTTTGATGACCCTGCTGCAAAAGCCGAAAATGCAGCTTTTGTTTTTTAAACACAAAATTTAAGGGACTATTTACAGCCCCTTAAACTGTGTTTAATACTAACTATTTTAAAAATGTCAGTTTAAAAGGGTTTGGTAAATGCAATTTGCTCTGCTTACTCCGCTGTTACCGTCGGAATTGAAGAAAGCCATGTATCTGCTGCGGCAATATCAGCCACGTCCTCAGTTCCTCTTATTGCTCCGTCTATCAGGCGGGGAAGACATGTAAAGGTAAGAGTATAAGGCTGACCGTCATTGCTGCTGCCCTTGGTAGTGTGGCTTACACTTACGCTTTTGAGCTTGCAGTTATAATAACGGTAACACCTGTAACCTCCGTCTCTCCTTAACGCACGGTATACAAGCGCTACAGCGGCAGGAATATCAAAAACGCCTTCCTCAATAGCTGCTTTTGCTTCGTTCAGTGTGCAGCCCGCCAATGCCGCAATCGCATCAAGTGCCATTTCCTGTACGGTGATCTCAACATCTGTCGAAGTCCATTCAGAGCCGCTGTCATAAACGGTGTCGTCTCCCATAATGCTGAAATCCTCACGGTTATCGGTAATGTTTCCGCTGGTAGCTCCCACAAATACGATTTTTGTACCCTCCGCACTGTACTCGGCAGATGTATCTGTTATCTTGGGAAATACTCCCGCTCCCGAAAAGCCTTTTAATCCTATTTTCTTGTTCATAAAATTTTCTCCTTTCAATTTTCACCCCAAAGGGCAATTTCACAGCTGTATGTTGTTGTTTCTGCGGTACGGTCAATAATCACCGCACCTTTTTGCAGACGGGCAATGCACCATTTATCATCGGTAAGCTTAACAGGCAGCTCGTCAAGACCGCTGTCAAGTGTACAGAATATGCTGCGGCAATCACCGTATGCATTTTCCGCCTTTTTTCCGCAAAGGTCATTGAAAGAGAACCGAGATTTACCGATTTTATTCCCTGCAATCGTATCTGTTCCCGCTGCTGCAGATCTTCCTGCCCCTGCTCATCGGACAGCCACAGTGCCAGCTCCGCCTGTGCTTTCTTGATACGTTCGGGAGCTTCCTCCGCCGTTCTATCCTAATAGGAAAGTCGGGAAAAGACAGCGGCTGATCCTTGCTTACCGCCCTGCCGTGCCATTTGACCCGCTCTAATTCTTCACAGGCGGCTTTGAGGAAGCTTTCCTTTTCCTCTTCGCCGAGGGCTTCCCACCGTTCTCGGTGGGGGCTTCCTGCTCGGCGGTGTCCTCCAATGTATTCATCGGCATATCCGACTGTGATGTAGCTGTCTGTTATTTATATGCCGAAGCTGTTGTGTACGACACCTTACGCAGGCTTATGGAATTAAGCGGAGCGGACGGAGAACCCGAGGAAATTATAAAGGGACTTACCGTTGCGGTTTCCGTTGATGACACTACCAAAATCAGTATAAAGTAAGGAGGCACCATGGCAGCAGCTACCAAAAAACAAATACAGTGTATTTATGTTATTGCCGCAAAATGCGGACTTGTAGAGCGGGGAAACAAGGAGGATAACCTTCACAACCTTGTTTATCAGTTCACCAAAAAGGAATCTATATCGGATCTTACCGATGATCAGGCGGCTGCTGTCATTCGCCGCCTGAAGGAGGAAGAAGCAAGCGCCGCCGATTCGGAGGCTAAGGCTTATATAAGCGAGGCTCAGATCAATAAGATTTTCGGGCTTGCTTACGAGCTGGCGGCGTTGTCTCCTTCTGGAGCTAAGGTCAAGGATAGGCTTTGCGGTATCATTTTAAAAGAGCTGGGAATAAAGGTTGATCCTCGGAGTGATATTTTTAAAGGCTTTTCCGAGCGGCAGGGCGCAAAACTTATTGATGCGCTTAAACGGTATGTCAGGAGCGCCAAGACGAAAGGAGGAGGGAATGGATCTAAGCAAGCTCAAGGCTAAGGATCGGGAGATCGCGGAGCTGATAGGAGAGGATAAATTGACGCTTTTAGCGCACAGATATGGCGGCAGTTATCTCTATATTCCCACCTTATCCACCCTGGAACGCAGTGACCTTTCAGAAAAGATCAAGAGGCGATATAACGGTGATAATGCTGCTGAGCTTGGTAAAGAATATGGACTGTCAGCCCGAACGATTATAAGAATAGTAACAAAAAAGCCTATGCGGTGAGCATTGGTTTTTTGTTAGGGTAAATATTATTTTTAAACAAATTATCGCGAATTTATTTAAAATTTTGCGGATTTGATGATTTTATTTTTAATCTTACTATTTCGAGCGTTTGTGCAAGGTGTACAAAAATCCTATTGAAAAAGGTTGCTCTAAAGGGGTTGATCAGTCGATTGTAGACGGCTTGCTCAGATGATAAATAAAAGCATTAGTAATTGTATTATTCTTTGTAAAACGGCTTGAGAAGCGGGTTTTTGTTGCCACCTTTTTGCGCGGAACCAGTTCCTTGCAAAACCCTTTTTAGTTCCGTGAGTTCCGTGCGATTTGAATGAGCAATTTGAAGATATTTAGCTTGTAGCGTTTAAACATTAAAATGATAAAATCCGCTCACAATAAGGATTTAAACGATTGTAATTCTGTTTAAACGGTCTTTAAATAGTTTTTTAAAATGATTTGACGGATCCTGCCCAAAAAGAAAAAAGAGGGCGAATTTGCCCCCTAATTTTTGACAAGTTAGTCGATAAATAAAATTCGATTTGTGCCGTTATGATCCTTGAAAACCCGCTTGTAATGGGCTTTTTCTTATGTGTTTCCCGCGCGTTTTCGGGTTTTGCCGTGTTTTACCGTTTTTGGGTTTTGGGTGTCAAATAACACTTGGCACAAGGATTTTTTGATTATCATTCTTCCATTTGCTTGGAAAAATACATAGCGGCAGCCTGTACAAGAGCAGTCTGCTCAGGGGTAGCGTATTCGGTTCCCTCCCCCTGTAACATCATAACCGCCCCGTTAACGTCGCCCTGTGAAATTATAGGTGCGCACACTATGGCACACTTGTTAACTCCTTCAATGGGCATAAGCTTGTTGTCCTCATAAGAGCGGTACACATGGCTTTTGCGCTGTTCTATAAGATCCTCCAAGGAACCCGAAACTCTGCGCTCCAAAACTTCCTTTTTCTGCATTCCCGATACCGCAATTATATGGTCGCGGTCGCAGATCGCCGCAGGGCAGCCGCCGATTTTCGACAGCACCTCCGCATATTGTGAAGCGGTGGAGGATATTTCTCCGATTGGCGAATATTTCTTGAAAATAACCTCGCCCTCGGAATTGGTAAATATTTCCAGAGGGTCTCCTTCGCGTATCCTCATAGTTCTGCGTATTTCCTTGGGAATAACTACACGCCCCAGATCATCTATTCTTCTAACAATTCCTGTTGCTTTCATATTACAAAGTTCATTCCTTTCATTTCACATTAAGACGGCATTGCAAATTTCATAAAAGCAAATTTGTCAATACGCTGCTTTAATATTCTTTGCAGAGGATTGCAATTTATTCCAAACTACACAAAAAGTCCAAACTTTCATTCCGAAAAATGAAAGCTTTCGGTTTGCAGAAAAAGCCCGGACTATCTTTTTTCGGAATAAAAAATGTTTTAGACCGCAAAGAATGTTCCCTTTCAGTCGGGGATTAGTATAAGTCCATTACGAACATTGACAGTGTACCAATTTTTTGCTATAATTTATTCAGGTTACTGCGATATGTTAAAATATGGGCTTTCTCTTTTTCCAAACGGAGAATATTTTATACAATGCGGATATTATCAAGGCGCGGTTACAGAATTTGGCTCTGCAAATTTATGATAATCGGCTGATTAATTTCTTTGACATCTATATAAGAAAATTATATGGCTGTCAAAAAACAAGGAAAATTCTGAAAGGAAATATTTTTATTATATAAAAACATCAAAGGAACTGTTCAGCGGAACGAAACTGTTTTTTAAAGATTATGATATTTGGGGGAGGTTATAATGAACGAAAAACAGCTTAAATCTTATTGGAACACCTTACTTGGATTAAGCGGAAAACAAGAAGCTTTGGAAGAAGAACGAAAGACCTTATTGGCAACCGTTGATTACCCTAAATCCTTGTTTAGGTTTCGCCCCGTGACTGAAAGTTCATTGGAAGAATTAGAAAATAATTATATGTATTTTTCTTCCGCAGATCACTACGACGATCCTTTTGACACTTATATGAGAACAGATATACCTAAGCTTCTGAAAATTGCCGATGATATAAAAAGCGACCCGTCCATAGTATTATCAATTATAAAAGAACGGTTTCCAAGCTTGGATTAAAAAGATTTTAACAAGGAAAATCTTAAACTCAGTTTGTTGTTTCCTTCCTCCGAGGATATAATAAAATTAAGACAAAATATGCAGGAAGATACATATTCAATATGCTTCTGCGAGAGCGTGAAAAATGAAAGCAGCTGGATGAAATACGCAGATAATCACAAAGGATTTGTACTTGAATACAATTTCTCCCCGGAATTTATAGATGAATTATGGAAATACAAAGTATTATCAGCCAATCTTTTTCCGATATATTACAGCGATAAGAAATATGATGCTACCGATTATGCTGTTCATGAAATACTTATATATATGCCGCCCCACGCCATCTCTATATTCTGAATTGCTTCGTTATTTGGGTTGGGAAAATACTAAAATTTCGCTGATAAAAAATAAATGCCACAAATATGATAAGGAATGGCGTTTAATACCGGCGTTCAGACTATGTAACCGTGACATCATTCGGCGTCAGCCGCAAAGTATCACTATCGGTTTAAGAACATCAAAATATGCCGAACGAACAATTATCGAAGCTGCTAAAATAGCAGGAATTAACAACTTTTATAAAATGGAAATCGATCATTATGATAGATTTGTGAGGAAACCTATCACCGGATAAATTTTAAAAGCCGCCTCGGAGTTTGAGGCGGCTTTGTTTATGAAGCAGACGTTTCGGGATTGTTTTTAATATTGAATTACTAACATAAATCATAATTTATTGATTATTTGTATTCAAAAAATTCTAAATGATATTGACGCACATAGTCAACTATCTTTTCATATATTTATTTGTTTTCATTATCATATTTGATCAGCAATCTGTAATATTTATCATAATAAGCATCCAAGCGCTCAATTTCCGCCTTAAACCCTTCTTCACTCAGAATTTCCCCATATTTATCCCATGGATCAACATACTCCGCGGGCATTTCTTCAATAACATTTATGTACTTATCGGAAATCGATAATGCCTTAAATGCATTTATAATATCGGCATTTTTTATATCTTTGGCGAACAGATCAAAAAATCCCGTGAGCCCCTGACGCATAGTTTCGTTTATAAAAATAAATGCTATTACAGGCTCTTTTTGTGTTTCGGAGAGCATTTTGAGCTGTTTTGCTTCCCAAGGAATGATCTGTCTCATAAAACACATAAATTTTTCCCATAAAACCCGCTTTTTTAAAACTATTGCTTATTATAGTAATCTATTCCTCGGTCGGGAAGGAAATAGGTTCTGATATAACCGTCTGTGGAAACTACCACAAACTCGTTGGTTGCCTCAATATAGTAAATATCGTCTCCGTCCTCGGCTTCTGTTTTATGTAGGGCTTCGGGGTTATTTACCACTGCTGATGCAGCTTTTTCATATTCCTGTGCATCTTTAAAGCCCATATCCTTGCCATGCTTTTCATAGTGCTGATTTAAGAGATTCTGATTACGGAATTTATATTCTCTTTCATTAACCGATTCTGTAACGATAGCTGTCGTGATTTCTTCCGTATCGCCCTCGGTTACTGCTTGTGTATTATCGGTTTTTTCCGCGGACTGCGGTGTATCGGCTATTTCGGAAACTGTGGTTACTGTATTACTGTCCGTATTTTGCAGCTGATTATCCTCGCTGTCAAAAAATCCTATAAGATAGAGAAAGATAAGTCCGATAACGCCCAAAACGCACAGCAGAATTATTCCGCCTGTTTTTTTCTTATCCATTTTTTACTGATCCTTTCGTTTATAAAATAAAGGGCTGTAAAAAGGAACAGCCCCTTAATTTGTCAATATTTTTATTCAACAGATACGATATAGTAGTAAATCGGCTGTCCGCCGTTTACCAGCACTACCTCTAAATCGCTGTCAAGCTTGGATTTAAGCGTTTCGTAGGCTTGCTGTGCTGCATCGTCGGTAACGTCGGAGCCGTATATAACGGTAACATAGGAGGAATCGCTCTTTAACAGCTTTTTGGTTATCTTGATAAGCGCCTTGGTCAGGTCTCTTTCCACAAGGGCAAGCTTGCCGTTTTCCATAGCTAAAATATCGCCCTGCTTTATTTTCTTGTCGTCAAACTCGCTGTCACGCACCGCAAAGGTGACAGAGCCTGTTCCAACATTATCCAAAGCAGCAGTCATATTTACGCTGTTTTCGTTTACATCGCAGGAGGAATCAAAGGATATCATTGCGGAAATTCCCTGCGGTACCGTCCTTGACTGCAAAACGATGACCTTTCTGTCGGTGATAAGCTTTACTGCCTGCTCTGCAGCCATTATGATATTCTTATTATTGGGAAGGACAAAGACGTTTTTGGCGGGAGTAGCCAAGATCGCTTCCACAATATCCTCGGTGGAAGGATTGGAGGTCTGACCACCCCTGACTATGCTGTCAACGCCCAAATCGGTAAAGATAGCTTCAAGACCTGCGCCGTTGACAACCGATACAAAACCGAACTCCTTTTCGGGCTTAACTGGCTGCGCCTTTTGCTTTTTAGCCATTTCCACCTTTTTCTCTTGGGTTTTGTGCTGTTCCTTCATATTCTCTATTTTGAGATTTATGAGAGAACCGAAGATAAGTCCTTCTTCAAGAGCCTTTCCGGGATGTTCGGTGTGAACGTGGACTTTAATGATATCATCATCGTCAACCACCACAACGCAGTCGCCGATAGATTCCAGATATGCCCTTAACAGGCTGGAATCCTTGCAGTCCGCCTTTTTCTGTACAATAAACTCGGTGCAGTAGGTGAACTCGATATCCGCCTTGACACTGCCTGCTGCGTTGGTTATAACAGGCTCCTTAACTTCCGATTGGCTTTCTTCGGCAGATGCTATTATCTCTCCGCCCTCGATAACCTGAATCATTCCGCACATTATCACATAAAAGCCCATTCCGCCTGCATCAACTACGCCTGCTTTTTTCAAAACGGGCAAAAGCTCCGGCGTTTTGTCCAAAGCAGTTTTTGCGGTTTCTGCAATGGTTCTGAAAATTTCTGCAGGGTCGTCCGTTTCCTCGGCTTTTTTTGCAGCTTCCTCAGAAGCCTCTCTTGCAACGGTAAGGATAGTTCCCTCGGTGGGCTTCATAACCGACTTATATGCGGCAGTCACACCCATTCCCAAGGCGTTTGCTATATCCTTTCCTGTGGCATTGGTTTTTCCCGACAAGCCCTTGGAAAGTCCTCTGAACAGAATTGACAAAATAACGCCCGAGTTTCCTCTTGCTCCTCTGAGCATGGCGGAAGCCACTGTCTCGGCAACCGCACTGATGGTAACTCCGTCGTTCATCAGCTTTAATTCGGGCATGGCGTTTTTAATGGTCATAGACATATTTGTGCCCGTGTCGCCGTCGGGAACGGGAAATACGTTCAGCTCGTCCACCATGCTTTTGTTGTTAACTATATTATTTGCTCCCGATATTATTGCATCGCGGAGCATTTTTCCGCTTACTTCCAAAATTACAACTCCCTCAGACTGTGATTGATTTTATTCCGTCCACATAGACGTTAACGGACTCAACGCTTATATCGGTTTCTTCCTCAATGACATAAGCGATTTTATGCTGTATGCTTTTGACTATTGATGAGATGTTAAGACCATACATAACGGTTATGTGAAGATCCACACGAAGTTTTCCCCTGACGGACCTTACCGAAACGCCCTTGTCCACCATTTTTTTCTTCCTCATAATGGATAAAGTGTCAAAAAAGGTCTGTTTCGGAGAACACGCATTAGTGTCCGCCACGCCGAAGCAGTCGGTAAGCGTTTCTCCGATAAGCTGGGAAAAAAATTGCTTGGATATGTTTATCTCGCCTAAATGATCTCGAATAAGTACCATACAATCCCCCATTAAAAGATAATACATATTATGTTATTTTAGCATATTATTCAGAATTTTTCAAGAGTAATTGAAAGATTTGTTTTGTCGCCGTTTATGGGTTCTGTAACAATTCTTACAGGATAATCCAGTTTTTCTGCGGCGTTCAGTGCGGTTTTTCTTTCCGAAAAAATGCCGTAAACTACGCTGCCGCTGCCGCTTAAGGATGCTCCCAAGGCTCCTGCATCTGTCAAAGCGTTCTTTATTTTCTCTATTTCGTGAACGTTGTTCAAGAACTCGAAAATGTTATAAAGCTCCTTTGCCGTTTTGGTTAAATCTCCGTTTTTCATAGCGTTTAACAGACTTTCGGGTTCGGGTCTTGCCTTTATGGGATTTTTGTCGTACCGACCGTAAGCCAAGGCTGTATTACAAGAGAAATCGGGCTTTACTATCAGAATTGAACAGTCTTCAATTCCCTTTATATCGGTCATTATCTCCCCTATGCCTTTGCAGTATGCGCAATTCCCTCTTATACAGAAAGGCACGTCTGCCCCTAAGCTTGCCCCCATTTCTTCAAGTTCTTTTTTGGAAAAAGGGTTTCCGAAAAGCTTGTTTAAGCCCATAAGCACCGCCGCTCCGTCGGTGCTGCTGCCGCCAAGTCCTGCCATAACGGGGATAAGCTTTTCAATCTCAATCTTTACCTTGCCATTTAGTCCGCTCTTATTCAAAAAAAGCTCGGCGGATTTATAAGCTATATTTCTTTGGTCACAGGGTATCTGCGGATCGCTGCAGGTGATTTCTATAACGGTTTCGGGAGCTTCTTCAAAAGAAATCGTCACATCATCGTGTAAAGCTATCTGCTGCATTATATTGTTTAAGGAGTGATAGCCGTTAGGCAGAGTTCCCGTAATGTCCAGAAAAAGGTTTATTTTTGCATAAGCAGGCAGGGTGATCGTATCGGGCATCACAGTTCCTCCAAAAATTCCTTGATTCTCTCCAAAGCGGTGTTAAGATGTGCCAAGGAATACGCATAGCTTACTCTTACAAAGCCTTCCCCGCTCTCTCCGAATGCGTCGCCCGGAACAATAGCCACCTTTTTGGACTGAAGCAGGCGTTTACAGAATTCCTGTGAGGACAGTCCCGTTGATTTTATGCATGGAAAGGCGTAAAATGCCCCCTCAGGCTCAAAGCAGGTCAGTCCCATATCGTTAAAGCCCTTTACCACAAATCTGCGCCTTGCGTTGTACTCATCCTTCATTCGCCTTACGTCCTCCTCGCACTCGGTCATGGCGGCGATTGCAGCATATTGGCTGGTGGTGGGGCTGCACATAATGGCATATTGGTGGATTTTAAGCATCTGGGTGGTTATGGGCTTGGGTGCGGCAAAATAACCCATACGCCAGCCCGTCATGGAAAATGCCTTTGAGAAGCCGTTTATAACTATTGTGCGCTCACGCATTCCCTCTATTTCGGCAATGGAAACATGACGCTCGTCACAGTAGGTAAGCTCACTGTATATCTCATCGGAAATTACGAAAATGTCCTTATCCCTTATCACATCGGCAATCTCTTCAAGCTCTTTTCTGTGCATAACAGCGCCTGTGGGATTGTTGGGGAAAGGCAGCACCAAAGCTTTTGTATTGGGGGTAATTTTCTCTGCCAAATCTTTCGGAGTCAGCTTAAAATTATCCTCCACCTTGGTTTCTACCACAACTGGCACTCCCCCCGCCATACTTACAAGGGGACAGTAGCACACAAAGCTGGGTTCGACCACAATAACCTCGTCTCCGGGGTTGAGAATTGCCCTGAATGCGCAGTCTATTGCTTCCGAACCGCCTACGGTCACTATAATTTCGCTTTTTGGGTCGTAGGAAACCCCTATTTTTCTGTTGATATAATCGGCAATTACCTCTCTCAGCTGTATAAACCCGGAATTGGCTGTATAAGCGGTCTTGCCCTTTTCAAGTGTTTTTATCGCTTCCTTGCGGATAGCCCAAGGGGTCTTGAAATCGGGCTCTCCAACGGAAAGAGAAATAACGTTCTCAACGGTGGAGGCAATGTCGAAAAATTTTCTTATTCCCGAAAATTTTATGTCCTGCACCGTATGAGAAAGCAGCTTGTCATAATCCATCACGGCGATACAAGGCTCCTTTCGTCAGCATCGTCTCCCGAAAAGTTCACGCCCTTTTCCTTATATCTTTGAAGAATAAAATGAGTAGAGGTGGATAAAATTCCGTCAAGGGTAGCAAGGCGTTCTGACACAAACAATGCTATATCCCGAAGGCTCTTTCCTCTGACTATAACGGCAAGGTCAAAGCCTCCGCTCATAAGCCACACCGTGTCTACCTTATCATATTGAGCAATTTCTTTCGCCACATCATCGTAGCCGCATTTCACCTTTGGAGAAACTCTCAACTCTATTAAAGCGGTAACTGCGTTTTTATCGTATTTTTCCTCATCAACTATAGCAGAATAGCCGATGATAATTCCGTCCTCTTCAAGCTTTCTGATCTCCTCCGCAACCGCCTGCGGTGTTGTCCCTAAGATTGCCGCCAGCTGATCGTTGGACATTCTGGCGTTTTCCCTTAATAAATCGACCAATGTTTTCATTCTGTTTTTTCCTTTCATATTTTAATGGCAATGGGTTTTCTGTGATCGTAATAATATATCCTGTCAAAGCCGCATTTTTTCGAAAGAGTAATGCCCTCGGCAATTCCCTTCCCCAGATCTGCGGTGCAGTGGGCGTCTGAGCCTATTGTCAGTATCTCGCCCCCCGATTTTCTGTAAAGGCTTATATAATGCTCATCAGGAAGAGTTACACCAATTTTTTGCCTCAATCCCGAGGTGTTTATTTCAATGCCCATTCCGTTTTTCACAAGGGTTCTGAATATTTTTTCAATAATGGCTTCATATCGGCTCATATCGATCTTTATTCCGAAATCACCGACTATGTAGCGGAGAGGGTAGGTCAAATGCCCCAAAACGTCAAATTTGCCCCATTCCGCCATTTCAAGCAGTTCTTCAAAGTAGAGACCCAGCAGATAGTGGGGGTCAACCTCCTTGTAATCCAAAAAGTAAAAATCGTCCCAACCCTTTACCATGTGACAGGAGCCTATTATAAACTCATAGTCGTAGCTGTCCAGCATTCTTTGCGTAAGGGCATAATCGTGAACAGGCTGTCCCAGCTCAACACCGTAATGAATATCAAGTCTGTCCCTATACTCCTTGATCAAAGAAGGCAGCAGCAGGGACGACTGCTTAACAGGCTCTTCATACGGAAATTCGGGATCGTAAAATTTGTTGATCTCAAGGTGATCCGTCACGGTATAATGTTTTATTCCCAGCTCACAGGCTCGCTCCGCCATTTCACTAATGGTATTTTTTCCGTCGGGAGATTGGGTGGAGTGGTTATGGCTGTCGGCGGGAATAAGGTCTTTTCTTTCTTTGTTCACAGCATTTTTTCCTTTATAGAATTTATATATACTTTATTATTTTATCATAAATGCAAAATTTTGTCTACCTAAATCTTTACATTTCCGAAAAAATTCGCTATAATGTATTGGTAAAATAAAATTTTGAAAGGATATGAATTTATGAAAGCGGTAGTAGCGGTAATAGGAAAGGATACAGTAGGAATTCTGGCAAAGATAAGTGCAATCTGCGCCAAGGATAATGTCAACGTTATGGACGTTACCCAGACGATAATGCAGGATATGTTCGCCATGACTATGCTTATAGACATTTCAAAATGCACCGAGGAATACAGCATTCTTGCGGATAAGCTGAAAAAAGCAGGCGAGGAAATGAATTTGCAGGTTCATGTTATGCATGAGGATATTTTTAATTCTATGCATCACGTTTAAAATTACAGAAAATCTTATTCTCTGAAACAAAAACTATCAGGAAAGGGACACTTATGGTCAGCACAAACGATATACTTGAAACAATAAAGATGATCCAAGAGGAAAATCTTGACATACGCACCATAACCATGGGAATTTCGCTGCTTGACTGTATTGACAGCGATATTGACAGAGCCTGCGATAAGGTTTATGAAAAGATAATGAGGGCGGCGGAAAACCACGTTAAGACAGGTGAGGAGATCGAAAAGCGTTATGGTATTCCGATCATAAACAAGCGTATTTCGGTAACGCCTATCGCCATGCTTGCGGCTGCCGCCAAGGGCAGTCCCATCAAATTCGCCAAGACCTTGCAAAAGGCGGCGGAGGGCACGGGGGTCAACTATATCGGCGGATATTCCGCTCTTGTACACAAGGGCTTTTCCGCAGGCGACAAGGAGCTTATTGAATCAATTCCCGAAGCTCTTGCAGAAACCTCAAACGTTTGCTCCTCAGTTAATATAGGCTCTACCCGCGCGGGAATAAATATGGACGCAGTAAAGCTTATGGGACAGATTATCGTTGACAGCGCAAAGGCTACCGCCGATAATCATTGCTTTGGCGCAGCCAAGATAGTTGTTTTCTGCAATGCCGTTGAGGATAACCCCTTTATGGCTGGAGCATTTCACGGTGTAGGAGAACCCGATACTGTTATCAATGTGGGCGTAAGCGGTCCCGGAGTAGTCAGAGCCGCTCTTGCAAAGATGCCCGATGCAAATATCAGCGAAATTGCGGAAGTTATCAAAAGAACTGCTTTCAAAATAACACGTATGGGACAGCTTGTAGGTACCGAGGCAAGCAAGGCTTTGGGCGTACCTTTCGGTATTGTAGATCTGTCACTTGCTCCCACTCCCGCCGTTGGCGACAGTGTGGCGCATATTCTGGAGGAAATGGGACTTGAAAGCTGCGGCGCTTACGGCACTACCGCCGCTCTTGCCTTGCTCAACGATGCAGTAAAGAAGGGCGGAGTTATGGCTTCCTCTCATGTGGGCGGTCTTTCAGGCGCATTTATCCCTGTTTCCGAGGACGCAGGCATGATCGATGCAGCTAACTGCGGCTCCCTTTGCCTTGAAAAGCTGGAAGCAATGACGGCTGTTTGCTCGGTAGGACTTGATATGGTGGTAGTTCCCGGCGATACTCCCGCTTCGACTATTTCGGGCATTATTGCGGACGAAGCAGCTATTGGCATGGTTAACAACAAGACTACGGCAGTGCGTGTTATTCCCGCTATCGGAATGAAAGAGGGAGAAACTCTCGAATTCGGCGGTCTTTTCGGCAGCGGTCCTGTTATGAAGGTCAACAGGTTTGACTGCTATAAGTTTATTGACAGGGGCGGACGAATTCCTGCTCCGCTGCAAAGCCTTAAAAATTAACATATTTCGGGGCTGTAAAAAAGACAGCCCCTTTGTTTAGAATTCTGCTTAAAGTATACTGACCGTTTTACTTTAGATACACTCCCAAAAATAATTCAAGTTAAATATTTAACAAAATTCTTGTATACATCACACAAAAAATTGCCAAAATCACCGAATTTTTTAAAAAGATTACTGAAAAGATACTTTAGCTGTTGAAAAAATATTTTAATAGGTCTAAAATATATACCGAAAAAAAATATTAACCAACATACAAAATCTTGGTTGTAATTATAAAAAGTCATCAAATTAGGAAGGGTGGCGACATTATGCAAAGCACTGTCAACGGAAGGTCTATCCAGACTATCATTGAAATGGATAAGAAGGCAAGACAAAGAGTTGCAGACGCAGTAAAGCAGGCTGAGGAAATCAGCGCACAGGCGGATGAGCAAAAAAAGAAACTGCTGTCCGATTACCGCAAGCATTCCGAAAGTAAGATCGAAACGGCTGAACAGTCCTTTCGTGCCGAGTCGGAGAAAAAAATAGCGGAAATCAACGCTCAAAAGGATAAAAAAATATCCGAAATTGATAAAAAATTGAACGAAAACCGTGAAATGATGAAGGATAATATCTTTCGTGAAGTCACTGGCTGTGAACGGAGGCGCTGACAATGGCGGACGCAATTACTGCAAAAGCCAGAGCCATTTACGGAAAACGCCTTACCAAAGAGGATTATAACAATCTTTTGCACAAAAGAGGAGTAAGCGGAGTTGTGGCTTACCTCAAAACCACCGAAAAATACCGCAGCACCTTTGCCAACGTCAACGAAACGCAGATACACAGAGGTCAGGTGGAACAGCTTTTGGCAAAAGAGGTGTTTGAGCTTTATACCAAGCTTTGCCGCTTTATGTCTGCGGACAAGGACAGCTTTTGCAATTATATGATTAAGGAATTGGAGATAAAGCAGATAGTTTCCGCGCTTACTTATATAAATGCGGATTACAGAGAAGGCTATCTGTGGGAAATGCCCGCCTATCTTATAGACTATCTCTCCTTCGACCTGATGAAGCTGTCAAAAGCCAAAAGCTATGAGGAGGTTCTGGAGGTAATTTCCGATACTCCTTATTATAAGGTTTTAAAACCGCTGCTGAACGGCTCGAAAAAAGGCGAAGGACTTGATGAATGCGCAGTCGCGCTTTACAGTTATTTTGTGAAGTGGGCTTTTAAGGCTATTGATAAGGAATACAAGGGCGAGGAAGCAAAAAGTCTGAAGGAAATATTTCTAAGACAGTCGGATCTGTCCAACATTATAATCTGCTACCGCAAAAGAAGCCTTTTTAACGAGGATAAGGAGCAGATCAAAAAATCCCTTTATGAGTATTATTACAGAGTATCTCCCGCCGTCATAGACGACATACTGTCTCAGCAGGATTCGGACAAAAAGCTTCTGGCTCTGCTTAATAAATTTTTTCTTAAAAATAAAATCGAATACGATCCGATGTTTTTGGAAATAGCGGTTCGCCGATATAATAACAGTTTCTTTAAAAAGCAGCTGAACTTTACCTCTAACGGCACTATGGCTCTGTACTCTCTTATGGGACTGTGTCAAGTGGAAAGATCAAATTTACAGAAGATAATTGAAAGCGCAAGATATGACCGTTCCCCCGAAGAAACGGAAAAGCTGCTGGTTTATTAAGCATAATATTCTGAAAACTCAGCATAAATGAACAAGAACATGTTCAAATTTACAAAAAATCGGAAGGGCGATTCTAATGGCTATTGAAAAAATGGCTCTCGTTCGTATTGAGGGCGCGCTGAAAAGAGTAAACAAAACTCTTATCAAATGCTGTGAAAGCAACTGTTTCCATGTAATAACCTCCTCCAAAGGCGGAGACAGCGGAAAAGGCTTTCGCGCCTTGAAGTCAAAGAGTCCGTTTGCTCCTATCATGAACAGGGCAAGGGCGCTGGCGGACGGCTTGGGCATTACTATCAAGAAAGTCGACTATGACGATATAAACATGAATGTCACCGTTGACTTCGATAATTATTACAAGGATATTGAGGAAAAGTATAACGAGCTGTTTGAAAGAAAGCTGAAAATTGAGGAGGAGCTGAAGGATCACAGCACCTCGCTCATGCAGGTGGAAAAGCTGGCGGGTCTTGATACCGACTTTTCGGAGATCTTCGCTTGTAAATACGTTAAGCTTAGATTCGGACGTCTGCCTGTTGACAGCGTTTTAAAGCTTGACTATTACGATGATAAGAACTTCATCTGTTATCACTTTAAGGAAGAAAACGGCTATTCGCAGATCTTGTATGTAACTCCCGCCGCCGATGCGGTAGAGGTAGACGATATATTCAATTCCCTTTTCTTTGAACGTGTCCACCTTCCCGACTATATCCACGGCGACGCCGACCATGCCAAAACCGATCTGTTAAAGCTGGTTAAGGAAGAAAACGCCCGCCTGACCGCCGTCAAAGCGGATATAGAGACGTTAAGGCTTTCGGTGGAGAAGGATTTCTTAAAGGTGACCAGCAAGCTTGTTTCTATTGACCAAAGCTACAATTTAAGACAAAATGTGGCAGCGGTCAACAACAAGTTCTTTATGTCGGGATATGTTCCCAAAAGAAGACTTAATGAGTTTATAAAGTCCGTTGAATCCGTCGGGGATGTTAAGGTCATCGAAAAGCCCCTTGACAGCGAGCCCAATTCCTCGCCTCCTGTGCTTTTGCGAAACTGCTGGCTGTTCCGACCTTTTGAGATGTTTGTTAAGATGTACGGACTTCCCAACTATAAGTGCTTTGACCCTACCCCATATGTTGCGGTAACCTTTATGCTGATTTTCGGCATAATGTTCGGCGATCTGGGACAGGGGCTTCTGATAACGGTTTTGGGCATTATTCTTGATAAGTGGAAGCACGTCAAGCTTGCCCCCATTATGCAGAGAATTGGCATAACCGCCGCAATATTCGGCACTCTCTACGGCTCGGTGTTCGGAAACGAAGAGATAATAGAGCCCTTTTTCAAAATTCCGACGGTGTATCAGGCGCTGGGTTACTCCTCCGAGCCTAAGGACATATTCCAGATCTCAACCATTCTGCTTATTGCGGCAATAGGCATAGGCGTTATATTGGTGCTCATATCCATGATGATGAATATTGTCACCAATATAAAGGGTCCAAATTGGCTTTCGGAAGCAGTTATAAGCCCCAACGGAATTGTAGGATTGGTTTTCTACGCTTCTGCCATGATCGGCGCGGCGCTTACCCTGGGACTCGGAATAAATGTGTTTTCCGCTCCCTATGTTCTTTGCCTTATCATACTGCCGCTGGCGCTGATGTTCCTTAAGGAGCCTATTACGGACTTTCTCAATAAAGTAATAAAACCGAAGGCAAAGGACAACACAGCGAACATCGTTCATGCGGTCAAGACCTACAGCAATGCTGTAACGGAATTGAGCAGCATAAACGAAACCGAAAAAAGCCTTAATCAGATTATCGAGTCGGGCTTTGTAAAGGCTCAGTACGGTTCCCTTTCTCTTGACAGCTACATGAAAATTGACGGTACAGTAAAGGGAGATTATGTTTTCTATCCCTTTGAATCGGACAAAAACACTGTTTACGGCGTTTATATTGCCTCCGTCAAGGAAATGCCTTCAACGGAAAAGAGCTTTGCTGCCCTTGGCTTTAAGAAGATGAAAATGCCCGATCATATCGAGGATATCCGCAAGGAACAGAACCTTCACCTTTCCGACTATATGGCGGAGGTCAAAAAAGAGCACAAGGGCATAGGCAGCATCATTATCGAAGGCATTATCGAGCTTTTTGAAGGCTGTCTCAGCTATGTTACCAATACCATGTCCTTCCTGCGTATCGGCGGATTTATTCTGAGCCATGCGGGTATGATGCTGGTCGTAAATACGCTGTCGGGAAGCGAGATGTCTGTCAAATATATTCTGGTGCAGATTTTGGGCAACCTGTTTGTAATAGGAATGGAAGGCTTCCTAGTCGGTATTCAGGTGCTGCGTCTTGAATTCTATGAAATATTCAGCAGATTTTACAAGGGCGACGGAAAGCCCTTCAGCCCAATGGTAGCAAGCTTTAACAGCGATGACTAAAAAAGGCTGAGTTAAAAACGGTTTACAAAAATCATAAAAAAGGGCGATACCCTTAATCATCAAAAAATATTTTTTCTATTCGGAGGAACAAAAAATGGATAAAGCATATCTTTTACTTTTACCTTTAATTGCAGTAGCACTTATTATTATACCTCTTGTGATTGCCATAAAGCGCAAAAAGTCGGGAAAACCCGTCAGCATCAAGAAATCCATTCTTGTTAACGCCTGCTCCTTTATCGGCTGTATGGCACTGATGATCTGCGTAATGCCTGCATTCGTAGGCGCAGAAGCTGCCGATGCTGCGGCTGAAGCTGCCGACGGTCTTTCAAAGGGTATGCAGTATCTGGCTGCCGCTCTTTCCACGGGTCTTGCAACAATAGGCACAGGTCTTGCGGTAGGTCACGCTGCTCCTGCAGCTATCGGTGCTACCAGCGAGGACGACAAGAACTTCACCAAGTCCCTTATCTTCGTTGCGCTGGGCGAAGGAGTTGCTATTTACGGCTTGCTTATTTCCATACTTATTCTGTTTAGCTAAAAACAAGTTCTAAATTAAATTCGGAAGGTTTTTCCAATGAAGTTTTATCTTATAAGCGACAATACCGATACCCTTATGGGGATGCGGTTGGCGGGTATTGAGGGAGTTTTGGCTCACAAAAGCGAAGAGGTAACGGAACAGCTGGACAAGGCTATGAAGGATAAGGATGTTGCCGTTATACTTATGACAAAAAAGCTTATCGATCTATGCAGAGATAAGGTTTACGAGTTAAAGCTGACCTGCCCCAAGCCTCTGATAGTGGAGATATCCGACCGTCACGGCGGCAGCAATGTCACCGAAACGATCAGCAAATATATCAATGACGCTATCGGTCTGAAGATATAGCTTTCCGCCAACCGATATCGGCGGAGAAAACAGAAAGGAAATAAGGCTATGGAAAATCTTGAAAAAATAGCCCGTTTTGAAGAAGCCATAAACAAGGCAGCTGAAAGCGAGATAGAAAAACTGCTGTCCGATGCGAAAAAAAAGGCAGAGGAAGCGTTAAAGTGCGCCGATGAGGAGTATCTGGAAAAAAGCTTTCATGCGGTTTCGGGAGAAACCAAGAATATCGAGAGAAAGCTGCAGCACGAGGTTTCTCAAAGAGAGTTTGAAGCATCAAAAGAGGTTTTGGCTCACCGCAGCAAGCGTGTGAACGAGTTATTCGGGGAACTGGAAAAGGAGATAACCGAATTTACCCAAACCTCCGAATATGAAAAACGGCTTATCGCACTGACTGAGGAGATCGAAAAGGAAAATCCCTTTGGCGAAAAAACCGTTATTTATGTCAAGCCCGCAGATGTGGATAAGCTCAAAAAGCACTATCCCAAGGTAAATGTAAGCGGGGACAAAAATATAAAGCTGGGCGGAGTTTCCGTTTTCTACCCCCAAAGCTCCGTATATGCGGACAGAACCTTTGATAACGCCTTTGCGGAACAAAAAGCGGATTTTGTCAACAACAAGCTTATGCAGCTTTAATTGCAGCAAAGTTTATTTAAAAAACGTTTTAAGCGGTCATACACCGCGTACTTAAAAAACTTCCTTTATTGAAAGGCAGGAAAAAGCTTTGAACACTATTTATGCCATAAACGGTCCTGTTATCAAGGTCAAGGACACAAAAGACTTTTCCATGCGCGAAATGGTCTATGTGGGCGAAAAAAAGCTTATCGGCGAGGTTATCGGCGTAAGCGACAGCTTTACCGTTATTCAGGTATATGAAAATACGGACGGATTAAAGGTAGGAGAAAATGTTTATACAACAGGCTCTCCTATGTGCGCCACCTTGGGTCCCGGAATAATCAGCAATATATATGATGGTATCGAGCGTCCTCTCGGAGATATGAAAAGCCTGTCGGGCGCATTTGTTTCCGAGGGAAGCAATATTCCCGCTCTCAATACAAAAAAGAAATTTGACGTTACCGTTACCGTAAAGGTCGGCGACAAGGTAAAGTCAGGTCAGATCTACGCCACCTGTCCTGAAACTCCCCTGATAGTTCACAAATGTATGATACCCCCTTCCATAAAGGAAGCTGTGGTTTCTTATGCTGCTCCTAACGGTCAGTATGGAGTAAACGACACGGTTCTGAAGCTTACCGTTGAGGGCGAGGAAACGGAAATTCCCCTGACATTGTGTCAGAAGTGGCCTATAAGAGATCCCCGCCCCGCTAAACAGCGTATGCCCATTACCAAGCCCCTTATCACAGGTCAGCGTGTTATTGACACTGTTCTCCCTGTGGGAAAAGGCGGCACGGCGGCTATCCCCGGCGGCTTCGGTACAGGAAAAACCATGACCCAGCACCAGATTGCCAAGTGGTGTGACGCAGACATTATCGTTTATATCGGCTGCGGCGAGCGAGGAAACGAAATGACGCAGGTTCTGGAGGAATTCGGAGAGCTTATCGACCCCAAATCTGGCAGACCTCTTACCGACAGGACGGTGCTTATTGCCAATACCTCAAATATGCCTGTTGCAGCGCGTGAGGCTTCTATTTATACGGGAATCACCCTTGCGGAATATTACCGTGATATGGGCTATCATATAGCGATCATGGCGGACAGTACAAGCCGCTGGGCTGAGGCGCTCCGTGAAATTTCGGGACGTCTGGAGGAAATGCCTGCGGAAGAGGGCTTCCCCGCTTATCTGCCTTCAAGACTTTCCGAGTTCTACGAACGTGCAGGATATGTCAAGACCCTGAATGACAACGAAGGCAGCGTTACCATTATCGGCGCCGTTTCTCCCCAAGGTTCGGACTTTTCTGAGCCTGTTACACAGAACACCAAGAGATTTGTACGGTGCTTCTGGGCTTTGGATAAGGCGCTTGCCTATGCAAGACACTACCCTGCTATCAACTGGATGACCAGCTATTCCGAGTATGCGGAGGATCTTGCTCCCTACTATTCGGAAAACGTCAGCCCCGAATATATGCCTTTAAGACAGGAAATTTCCACGCTTTTGGTTGAAGAAAACAACCTTATGGAGATAGTAAAGCTTATCGGCGCAGACGTTCTGCCCGATGACCAGAAGCTTATTATAGAGATCGCAAGAGTTATCCGCGTTGGATTTTTGCAGCAGAACGCCTTCCACAAGGACGATACCTTTGTTCCCTTGAAAAAGCAGCTTTTGATGATGAAGGTTATTATCAAGCTTTATCACGGTGCAGGCGAAGCGATAAAGAAAGGCGTATTGTTCTCGGATATTGTAAAGACGGGTATTTTCGACAAGCTTATCAAGATCAAGTACGATATTCCCAACGATAAGCCCGAAATGTTTGACAATTACGAAAAAGAAATCGAGGAACTGATAGAAGGCTTGACCTCCGAGGCGGCATAAGCTTTTGCCGCCAGCAGATTAACCGAAAGGAGAATGCTTTGATTTTCACGAAATTAAAGCATAGCTTATAACAATGGCAGTACAGTATGCAGGACTTACCTCCGTAAACGGACCTTTAGTGTGTCTTGAAGGAGTTAAGGGCGTAGGATATGAAGAAACCGCCACCATTAACCTTGACGACGGCACACAGCGCATGGGACGTGTAGTCCAAATGGAGGGCGATAAGGTAATATTGCAGGTTTTTGAGGGTACTAACGGACTTTCTCTTAAAAACACAAAGACCGTTTTCGGCGGAAAGACTTTGGAAATGCCTCTTGGAACGGAAATGCTGGGAAGAGTATTCAACGGCGTGGGCAAGCCCATTGACGGACTTGGATCTGTGTTCCCCGAAAAATATGCGGATATCAACGGACGCGCTTTAAACCCTGTTGCCCGCTCTTATCCCCGCAACTATATCCACACAGGCATCAGCTCCATAGACTGCCTTATGACCCTTATCAGAGGACAAAAGCTTCCTATCTTTTCGGGTTCGGGACTTTCTCACAATAAGCTTGCGGTTCAGATAGTACGTCAGGCGAAAATTGCGGATTCCGAGGGAAAGGACTTTGCGGTGGTTTTCGCGGCTATGGGCGTTCAGAACGACGTTGCGGACTACTTCCGCCGCAGCTTTGAGGAATCGGGAGCAATAGGCAGAGTTGCAATGTTCCTGAATATGTCCAACGACCCTATTATCGAACGTACATTGACCCCCAGATGCGCTCTTACCTTAGCCGAATACCTGGCTTTTGAAAAAAATATGCACATTCTGGTTATTATGACCGATATCACATCTTATGCCGAGGCGCTTCGTGAGTTCAGCTCCTCAAAGGGAGAGATCCCCGGAAGAAAGGGCTATCCCGGCTACCTTTACTCCGACCTTGCTTCACTGTATGAGCGCGCGGGAGTTATTGAAGGCAGCAGCGGTTCTGTTACACAGATACCCATTCTCACCATGCCTAACGATGATATTACACACCCTATCCCCGACCTGACCGCATATATCACGGAAGGACAGATAGTTTTCGACAGAAACCTTGACCAGACGGGCGTTTATCCCGGACTGTCAGTACTGCTTTCACTGTCCAGACTTATGAAGGATGGTATCGGCGAGGGCTATACAAGACCCGATCACCCGGACGTTGCCAACCAGCTTTTCTCCGCTTACGCAAAGGTTCAGGACGCCCGTTCGCTGGCTTCCGTTATCGGTGAAGACGAGCTTTCTGCAACGGATAAGTGCTATATGAGATTCGGCAACGCCTTTGAACAGAATTTCCTTAGTCAGGGCTTTGAGGAGAACCGCTCCATTGACGAAACGCTTGACCTTGCCTGGGATCTTCTTTGTATGCTGCCCGCAGGCGAGCTTGACCGTATGAGCGAGCAGCTTATCAAGGACAACTACGATCCTAAGAGAGCGGAAAAATTTAATTAAAGGCTGATTTTTCCTAAAGACAGTTTACAGCAAACAGTTTTTCGCATTTGAAAACAGTTTACCCATAAGAAAAACAGTTATCCATTGAGAAAAGAGGTGAGCTTATGGCTCAGCAGCAGGTTTTCCCCACAAAGGGCAACCTAATGGCATCAAAGCGATCATTGGCACAGGCGCAGCTTGGCTATGAGCTTATGGACAGAAAGCGCAACATTCTTATAAGAGAAATGGTAGCTCTTTCCGATAAGGCGAAGGAGATCAGAGGAAACATAGACAGCGTTTTCGATGAGGCATATAAATCCCTTGAAATTGCCAATGTTATGCTGGGTGTCATTATCCCTCTCGCTAAACAGATTCCTGTGGAAAACAGCGTTAAGGTGACATACCGCAGCGTTATGGGCGTTGAGCTTCCAACTATAACGATTGACGATATTTCACCGAAGATGACATACAGTCCCATGCTTACCAACAGCCAATTTGACCGAGCTTATATTTGTTTTAACAAGGCGAAGCTTATGGCGGCTACCTTGGCGGAAATCGAAAACAGTATTTACCGTTTGTCTGTGGCTATCAAGAAAACGCAAAAGAGAGCCAATGCTCTTAAAAATATCCTTATTCCCCGCTATACGGAGCAGGTGAAGTTTATCACCAACGCTTTGGAGGAAAAGGAAAGAGAGGAATTTTCACGGCAGAAGATCATTAAGGCCAATAAAGAAAAGAAAGAGCTTGCTGAAAATCAGTAATATATTATGAAAAAACCGCACAAAACCTGAAAAGCTTTGTGCGGTTTTTATTTATCAACCTTTTTTGATATCCTTAAAGAAAATATTATATTTGAGAAAATGAAATTTTAGAAGAAACACACAGACAAGAACATATAATACTAAATCTAAATAAGACAAATCCAACCACCAGGGCGTCCCTGCTCTGCGTCAGCCCGATTTGAAATATCCGCATATTCCTGCGTAGGGACTTCCTTGATCAGGAACGACCCGCCCGCCGGCTTTGTCTTATTTTAATCGAGAATTAGTATAACAGAGAACATTCATAAGTATTTTTAATTTCTGTCACGCTTTAATTTAGCCAACTCACAGATCAGCTCATTCAACTCAAATGTAACCGTTCCCTCTTTATCCCTGAACCTTACCGAAACCTTACACTCATTTTTCTCTTTCTCACCGATTATCACCATATAAGGCACTCTTTCCTTATACTGTGCCTCTCTTATCATATATCCCAGTTTCTCGTTTCTTCTGTCGATCTGACATCTTATCCCCGCCGCTCTGATTTTCTCATACACATCCTCAGCATAATCGGAAACACTCTCCGACACGGTAAGCACTTTCACCTGCAATGGTGCGAGCCAGAAAGGAAAACGTCCGCCGTAGTGTTCAATAAGTGTTCCTATAAACCTTTCCACCGAACCGAAACAAACACGGTGTATCATTATCGGGCGCCGTTTTTCACCTTTTTCGTCAATATATGAAAGATCAAAATTTTTCGGCAGCTGAAAGTCAAGCTGTATAGTGCCGCACTGCCATGTGCGACCAAGACTGTCCCTTAAATGAAAGTCGATTTTCGGGCCGTAAAAAGCGCCGTCCCCCTCATTTACCGCATAGTCCTTGCCGCAAAGCTCTAAAGCCTCCCTTAGACCTCTTTCCGCCATTTCCCAGTCTTCGTCACTTCCCATATTGTCTTCAGGACGGGTAGACAACTCCAAGGAGTAGGAAAAGCCGAATTTCTTATACACGCTGTCAATAAGGCTTATAACTCCCGCTATCTCATCTTTGATCTGCTCTTCTCTCATAAAAATATGAGCGTCGTCCTGTGTCAGGCAGCGTACACGAAAAAGTCCGTGCAAAGTACCTTTAAGCTCGTGACGGTGAACAACACCAAGTTCTCCCAGTCGGATAGGCAGCTCACGATAGCTGTGAGGACGGCTGCTGTAAACAAGCACGCCACCGGGGCAGTTCATAGGCTTTATACAGAATAGCTCACCGTCGATCTCGGAGCTGTACATATTTTCCTTGTAGTGCGCCCAGTGACCGCTTGTTTCCCACAAACGGCGGTTAAGCATTATGGGGGTGGATATTTCGCGGTAGCCGTTTTGCTCGTGTATCTCTCTCCAATAACTTATAAGCTCGTTTTTAATTATCATTCCATTGGGCAAAAAGAAAGGAAATCCGGGTCCTTCATCGCTGAGCATAAACAGCTCCATTTCTTTTCCTATCCTGCGGTGATCACGCTTTTCCGCCTCTTCCAGCATTTCCAGATATCTATCCAATTCCTCTTTGGTAAAAAAAGCCGTGCCATAAATGCGCGTCAGCATTTTATTCCTGCTGTCGTTCTTCCAATAAGCACCTGAAATACCTGTGAGCTTAAACACCTTTAACACATTTGTATAAGTTACGTGAGGTCCTCGGCACATATCGATATAATCTCCTTGGCGGTAAAAGCTTATTTCCGATTCGGGCGGAAGATCGGAAATATGTTCAACCTTGTAATCCTCTCCACGCTCCCTCATCAAGCTTACCGCCTCGCTGCGGGACAGCATAAAGGGCTTTACGGGCAGATTTTCCTCCGCTGCTTTTTTCATTTCATTTTCGATAATGCTCAGGTTTTCCTCCGACAGCTTTTCCTCTCCAAAATCAATGTCGTAGTAAAAGCCGTTTTCGTTGGCGGGACCATAACCCATTTTCGCCTTGGGATACAATCTTTTTACTGCCTGTGCTAAAAGATGAGCGGCGCTATGCCTTAAAATCTCAAGTGCCTCTTTTCCTTCAGCATTTCTTACTTCTCCGTTTGGATAAATTACCTTCATGATTCTTTTTCCTTTCAACAAAAAATTTATTATTGAATAAGAAAAGCACCCAAGACAGCTGACATATAGCCAGCCGTCAAGGGTGCATCACTAATCATGAAATGCACGGTTCCACCTTGATTTTTAACTCTTCGGATTCCAACAAATCCTATTCTTTAACGCAGAAATACGGCGGCGCTTACTCTACCTTCGGCTCCGCGGCTCAGGAGCGGTCTTCACCCAAACATTCCATGGGAAGCTTCCACCAAACGCTTCCCTCTCTGGCTGTTCCGTAAGGGCTACTCTTTCCTTCATAGCTTTTCTTATTCAATAGTTGTATTATAGCATCTTTTTTTGGAAAAGTCAATAAGGTAAATATTTATGTTTACAGCAGAATTTACTTTTTTACTGAACGATCGGTCTGCCAAGTAAACTTGAAAAATTGAGAAAAAAGTATTATACTTGAATAGATACGATAATTTCACTCTCTCACCCAGCAGTTGCCATAACAAACAGCTGCCACAACCAACAGTTGAGTGAATTTTCTACCATTGGTTGTGTAAAATCAGCCTTTTTCAACCGATGTTCCCTTTTCAAACTTTTGTTTTTGGTGTATGCTTTGGTTGTAAGAAAAAATATGCTTGCATTCATTATGAATGCAGAAAGGAAAAATTATGTCAAAAGAAACTCTCGGTCAAAGAATTGCAAGACTTAGAAAAGAAAAGGGACTTACTCAGGAGGAATTGGCTGTAAAGATCGATGTTTCGGCACAGGCTGTGTCGAAATGGGAAAATGACATTTCCTGTCCCGACATTATGCTCCTTCCCAAGCTGTCGGAAATTTTAGGTTTCAGCGTGGACTCACTTTTGGGCTGTGAACCCGAGCCGGAAATGGTGCAGCTTGTTCCCCAAAAGGAAAGGAAAAATATTGACGATCTTGTTATGCGCTTAGTTGTCAACTCCTCTGACGGGGATAAGGTCCGTATGAATCTGCCTTTAGCCATTTTGAAAATAGGCATAGGCAGCGAATCGGGATCTTTTATGATCAACGGAAATGAGGCTCTTAAAGGAATAGATTTTTCACAGATAGTCGACATGGCTGAAAAAGGCCTTTTGGGAAAGCTGCTGGAGGTGGAAAGCAGCGACGGCGATACCGTTGAAATATTCGTGGAGGAAATATGAGGATAATTGTTAAGGGCGATGACACGAATATTGACCTTATATTTCCAACCCCAATGATCTGCAGCGGATTTGGCTTAAAGCTTATATCCAAGCACTGTGATCTGGATCAGTGCGGACTAACCTCTGCTCAGCTGAGATCAATGGCAAAAAAGCTGAAAAGTTTCAGGAAAAAGCACAAGGGCTGGGTTTTGCTGGAGGCGGAAAGCGACGAATATAAGGTAACTATTAAGCTGTAAAGCAGAGAAAAAATTAACCTTTTTAAAAGAGCAACTATCAAAGATTCCTGTTAGCGGGATTATCCAGCAGCTCTCCTCCCTCCGAAAATCTTGAACCGTGACAGGGACAGTCCCAGGTATGCTCCGCTTTGTTCCATTTTAAACGGCAGCCTAAATGAGAACAGCGTTTTTTGCTGAAGCCTATAAGATTTACCGTTGTTTCGCCTAAATTCACAAAAAGTTGTGGCTTTATCATATTCCGTGAGGGAGAGAAGACCTCTGCATATCTGTTGCTTGTACCCATAACTATATCCGAAAGGATCCTTGCAGCTGCCATTGAGGAGGTCATTCCCCATTTATTAAAGCCGGTCGCAACATACAGATTTTTCGCCGTTCCCGAATATAAGCCGATATAGGGTATTCTGTCAAGGCTCATACAGTCCTGCGCCGCCCAATGGTATTTTTCTTTTGAATCGGGATAATATTTTTTGGCGAAACGGCGCAGCTCCTCCCAATTTCCGCCCTTTTTGCCTGTTCTGTGTCCTCCCCCTCCCAACAGGAGAAGGTTTTCATAGTTTCGGAAGGAAAGCCCGTTTTCTTCTCCGTCAACGTACATTCCCTCCGTATTTTGGGCATTTTCAAAGGCAATTACATAGGAGCGGCTTTGATATATTTTCATATAATACGCCCCCTGCTTGTTGAGAATGGGGAAATGGGTCGCAACAATTATTTTCTTTGCCTTGACAGTCCCGCTGTCGGTGGTTACGCCGTCGGGCTGTATATCACGAACAAAGGTGTTTTCGTAAATGTTTAAATCCTCTGCGATCTGCGAAAAGAATTTTGCGGGATTAAACTGCGCCTGATTCGGAAACCGCACCGCTCCCGCCTCAAAGGGCAGTGAAAGGTTATCCTCAACTGATGCGGGAAAACCCAGCTTTCTCACAGCCTCTGCCTCCCGCTCCAGAACCTCCCTGCTGTCCTGTCCCTTGTACTTCCCTTTCATTAAATATACAAAGGAATCCTTTTCCTCAAAATCGCAGGGAAATGCCTTGCTCAGCTCCCTGTAATCCTCTGCCGCGCGTCTGTTGGCTTCAAAATACAGCTTTGCTCTTTCAAGTCCTATATTTTTTATCATTTCCCTGTATATCAGTCCGTGCTGCGGGGTGATTTTTGCGGTAGTCAGCCCCGTAGCTCCCGATAAAATCCTTCTTCCCTCTAAGATCATATAGTCAATATTGCGGTTTTTTAAAAAATATCCGCACAATAAGCCCACCGCACCGCCGCCGATAATAAGAACATCGGTTTTTGAATCGCCGTGAAGCTGTTTAAACTGCGGAATTTTTGCAGTATCGCTCCATAGCCTTTTTTCACAAGCGTCTCTATTTTCACAATTTTCCATAATTATCACCTCAGTATATTTTTAGCAATTTTTTTCTGTTTATCCATTTTCTTGAAGCCGAGGTATTTCAACTCAAAGTTGAATTCATTTAAAAAACATTGTATTGACCTTAACCGCTTTTAATGATATAATTTAAAAAACTATTTTCCCAAAATGAAAGGAGAAAAAATGACGGAATTTAAAAAAGATTACTATGCAGATGTCCGTATTGAGGACAGAGTTTCCACTACCGTTGAATTTCTTAACGGCGATCTGAAGGAATCAAAGGTTCGCCGCGAGAAGAGAGCCTTTATAAGGGTCTATGACGGCAATATGTGGTATTACGCTTCAACCACTGATGTAAACAATATTCAAAGCACATTGGAGGAGATGTATTCGGTAGCAAAACCCAATCCCGATATAGAAAACAACCCCATTGTAAAAAAATTCCAGCGCAACAAGGCGCACCTTGAAACCTTTAAAAACAATTCGGTAAGGGATATTTCTCTTGAGGAAAAGACCGAGCTTCTTAAATTTATGCTTCCTGTCGCTTCCTCCGACAGCTGTATGACTATGCCTTTGGGAAGGTATCTTGACAGAAGCAGTCTGTTTTCCTTCTGCTCTTCACTTGGGGCGGATATTTCTTATGATTATCAGACCTGCGGAGTGGTTCTGCGCTGCGATATGGTTGAGGGTGACAAAAAGCTTTCGGGCAACTGGCAGCAGGGAGAAACAGATTTTAGCAAGCTGAAAAGCTATAAAGACGATGCCAATAAAGTTTTAAAGGAACAGGCTGAGTATATGCGCAATTCTGTGGCGTGTGATCAGGGCGACTTCCCTGTTGTGCTTTCTCCCGAAGCGGCGGGCGTTTTCGCTCACGAATCCTTTGGACATAAGTCGGAATCGGATTTTATGCTGTCCGACGAGAGTATGAAAAAGGAATGGGAGCTGGGAAAGCAGGTAGGCTCAAAGCTCCTCTCCATTGCGGAATACGGCGATGTTTTAGGTCCGGGCTACACTCCCTATGACGACGAGGGAACAAAGGCGCAGAAAAACTATCTTATAAAGGACGGAATACTTGCGGGAAGACTTCACAGCGTTACCACAGCCGCCGTTTTAGAGGAGGAGGTCACAGGCAACGCCCGCGCCGTTGACTGCACCTTTGAGCCCATTGTTCGTATGACAAACACTTATATAGAGGGCGGAGAGCTGACCTTTGACGAACTTATTGCTCCAATTGAAAAAGGCTATTATATAAAATCCGTAAAGCACGGTTCGGGTATGAGTACCTTTACAATTGCCCCTCATGTGGCTTATGAGATAAAGGACGGAAAAATTTCCCGTCCCGTTCAGATAAGCGTTATTACAGGCAGCGTTTTTGAGACCTTGGGTCTTGTGGACGGACTTACAAAGGAATATGAGCTGAAAGCTTTTGTGTCGGGGGGCTGCGGCAAAATGGAGCAAGCTCCTTTGCCTGTGGGCTTCGGCGCGCCTTATGTAAGAGTTTCAAAAATGAAAGTTCAGTAAGGGGGGTATCAAAATGGAAAAGGAAGTTTTAGTTTCAAAATATAAATCTATAACATTAAACGTTACCGCAAACAAAATAGACTCCTACCGCAGACAGGAGGAGGAAATGAACACCGTCCGCGTTTATGAGGACGGAAAGATAGGCATTGCGGGTTCTTTGGGCGAGCTTGACGAAAAGGCGCTGACCGAGGAAGCGAAAAAGGCTTTAAGCTACGGTATACAGTATCCCTGTAAGCTGAACAGTGAGGTCAAGACAATAGACAGAACAAAGGAAATAA
Organism: uncultured Ruminiclostridium sp.; assembly: GCA_964636555.1. GTDB lineage: Bacteria > Bacillota > Clostridia > Oscillospirales > Ruminococcaceae > Ruminiclostridium_E. Next base: position 44,325 of record CAZWRZ010000001.1, on the reverse strand, counting down.
TTCCCGTAAAGGATTTTATTCCAAAGATGCAGCACCTTTTGGACAGGATCGCCAAGGAATGTCCAAAATTTGCCGCCAGCGACAAAATTTATCTCACACACTCCGAGGATTCCTATAAAAACAGCAAAGGCGCTGACCTTTTAAGCGTCCATGATGTTATGAGCATTTCCTTCCTGCTTCAGAACAAGGGCAGCGGAAATCTTTTCGACTGCGGCTATACGGCGGATATTGTGGATTATAATGAAGATCTGGTGGTTGCGGACTGCAAGAAAATGCATGACGCTTTTTATAATAATGTGGACATTGACGAGGGCGAATATCCCGTCTTCTTTATGCCGGGTGATATTTTCGGAGTGTTCGGCAGACATTTCTTTGCAACCTTTTACGCTTCGGGCGGATCTCTGCTTAGCGGTAAGTTAGGGGAAAGGGTGTTTAATGAAAAGCTGACGTTCTGCAGCGACAAAAACCTTGATACCAACCGTTACGCCTGCTTTTTTGACGATGAGGGAGAAATTGCTCCCGATAATTTCCGCCAACCCCTTATTAAGAATGGCGTTTTCACCAATGTGCTGACTTGTAAGGGTATTTCGGAAAAGTTCGGACTGCCTGACGCCGCCACAGCTACTGCTGCTTATGACGGAGTACCCGATATCGGATACAGTCAATCATGGGTCAAGGCTACCGCAAAATCCGTATCGGAGATCGCTCCCGATAAGGCGGTTTTGTTGATTATGGCATCGGGCGGAGATATGACTCCCGACGGTCATTTTGCTACTCCCGTACAGATGTCTTATTTGGTAGAGAACGGCGAGATCGTGGGAAAGCTGCCCGATATAAATATTTCGGGAGACTTTTTCAAGCTGCTGGGAGAGGATTATCTTGGAACAGTTGATAACGCCTTCTTCCCTTCTATGAAAACAGGCTTTATGAGCTGCAAAATGAAGGTAACCAAGTAAGCAAAAATCCTTTGACCTTAATAAAAAAATCCTGTTGAAAGTTTTTGGTAATATCCAATAATCGGAACTTATGTTATTTTAGCATACTGCACAATAAAATAATCTTATGGCCTGATTTAAATATTTCCCTGAAAATAATCGGTACAATACTGCAAAAAGGTCTTTAAAAATTGGCGGATTTTTTGGTTGTTTTTTCAAGGGATAAATTGCTTTCAGCAGAATTTACAGAGGCTTAAAAAATCCTCTTATTGTATTTTAATAAAAAATCTCCCTTTGAAGCGGATCAAAGGGAGATTTTTTAAGGTTTTTGAAAAATAAATCGGGTCATTTGATTTTCCGAGTATGAAAAAGTGTATCAACGGAATTAAAAAAATTCTATTTAAGTCTTTTTTGGGCTATCCGAGCGGCAAAATATTTACAACGAGCCCAGAAGCAAGGGAAAACAGCATCACAAAGCCAAGATAAAGCAAAAACCGTTTTATGCCGAGAACGATTTTCACTGCACCCAAATTGGTGATCTTTGTTGCAGGTCCCGTTATCATAAACGCCGCCGCGCTTCCCATACTCATTCCGTCGGCAAGCCACTGTATCAGCAGCGGGATAGTACCGCCGCCGCAGGCATAGAGCGGAACGCCGATAGTTGCCGCCATAAGAACGCCAAAGCCCTCGTTTTCTCCAAAAAGCTTGCTTATAAACTCCGCGGGAACATAACGCTGGAATATAGCTGAAAGTGCTACTCCCACAAGAAACCACAATCCCGTTGCCTTGATGTTTCTCCAAATATTTTTTAACAGTCTTATAAATAGGTTAGGGTGAGTATCGCGGCTTTTTGGTTCTTCAAAGCCCGAAAAGTTGAAAAAGGGCTTGTCCTTGTAAAATATCCGCACCAGTGCCCCTGCCGCTATCCCGCATAGAAAGCAGGAAGCAATGCGTATTGCAAGAGCGGTAACGCCAAGGGCGGTGCTGTAAATGATAAGCTGGGGATTCAGCAGAATGGAGCTCATCATAAAAGCCGCAAGCCAATCGTCCCGTATACCGCTTTTTGAAAAGGAGGCGGCAAGAGGGATCGTGCCGTACATACAGAGGGGTGAGGCTATGCCGAGAACGCTTGCCGCAATTATTCCCAAAAAACCGAGCTTTTTGTTTCCCAACCTGCGGAACAGTCCGTGTATTTTGTCTTTTACAAATACCGAAATTATTGAGCCTAATACAATGCCCACCAAAAAATACGGCAGTATCTGACGGAGCTGCAAATCAAAGTAATACCACAGATAAACCGCTTCACGCTGAATTATCTCAAGCATCGATATCCACCAAATTGTATGTGCGACTGCCAAGTCCTATTTCTTCGGCATGCTCCAAGGTGTGCAGACCGTTGCGGGACTCTATACGGTTTACAAGTGACTTGCCGTCGCCGTCTTTTTGCGCGTAGATAATGTCGATACAAGCCTGATCGAGAGCTACGGGGTCGGTAGATGCAAGAATGCCGATGTCGTGCATATCGGGCTCGGCGGGGTTTCCATTGCAGTCGCAGTCAACGGACAGTCTGTTCATCACATTGACATAAACAATACGCTCACCGCTGTCAAGATAGTCGGAAACGGATTTTCCCGCCTCAGCCATAGCCTCAAGAAAACGATCCTGAACACCGCCCCACGGATTGGTTGTACTTGTGCCGCCGCTGTGTATCCAGGCTTTTCCCATTGATGAGCCGAGACCTATGGAAATATTCTTGATAGCTCCGCCAAATCCCGCCATTGAGTGACCCTTGAAGTGGGACAAAACCAAGTAGGAATCGTAATCGTCAAAGGCGTCTCCCACATAGTTTTCGCTCAGAACTGTACCGCCGTTGACGGTAAGAGTCATTGAACCGTCCTCGTCAAGTATCTTGAAATCGGCAATGTCGGTAAAGCCGTGATCCTTTGCAACTTGATAGTGCATTGCGGTTTCCGCGCGTGAACCGCCGTAAGCAGTGTTGCACTCAACTATTGTTCCATTTACCGACTGCACCAAGTCCTTGATAAGAGAGGGTTGGAGGTAGTTGCTGGCAGGCGGCTCCCCTGTGCTGAGTTTTACCGCAACCTTGCCGCCGGGCGTCCAGCCTAATTTCTCATACACCGCCATAAGGCTTTCGGGGGTAATTTCCGAGGTGAAATATACAACGGGAGTGCCGCTTTCATTAGGTTCGGAGTTTGTTTCCTCAGATTTAGAACCTGTTGTTCCGTCTTGGGAATCGGCGGGCTTTTGTGAATTTTCCGTTCCGTTTTGTGAAGCCGTATTCTGCGGCTTTGAGGTGCTTGCGGAAGAGCCTGTGTTTGACGGTCTATTCGGTGTTGATGTATTTGAGGAACAGCCTGTCAGCAAAAATACAAGCGAGGTAAATAATAAAATGGGTTTACAATATTTTTTCATTTTTATTTCTCCTTACTGTTTTTTAATTCCGTTTGTGTCCAGCCATTTTGAAATGTCCGATGAAAGGCTTGATCCTCCCGAATAGGATATTGCAAGTCCCTCTGCGATAGTGGCTTCGGGAGCTAACTTTGCTATTGCGGTAAGACTCTGACCGAAACGTCCGCCGCCGTGGGAGCAGAATGGCACTATGGTCTTGCCCGAAAAATCGTATTGCTCCAAAAATGTTGCAATAGGCATGGGGATCGAAGCCCACCAGTTTGGATAACCGAGAATGATTGTGTCATACTGCTCCATATTCTCCACCTTGTTCTTTATTTCGGGACGGGCTTGCTTGTTCTGATCACGCTGTGCTTCGTCAAGTACGGTATTATAATTTGTCGAATAGGGGTTCACCAATTCAATTTCAAAGATATCCGCCCCTGTCTGAGAACGTATTTCATTGGCAATTCCTCGTGTATTGCCGCCCCATGAGAAAAATGCTATCAGGATTTTTCCGCTGCCTTCGGAGGTTCCGCCGCCATTATCCTGACCCGAAACATTGCCCGAGCCTGTTACGGCATTTCTCACAAGACGAAATCCTACATTAAAACTGCCGTTTTCCGCCGGGGCTGCCGCTCTGTATGCGGAACGAAGATTCTTGGCAAAGTCATTCCAGCCGCCGCCTCTGTATACACGCCGTGTTCCGCTTTCCGCTCCTGTGGGGTCGGTTTGGGCGTCAGTACCGTAATCGCCGTAAAGATCCCATACCCATTCGCCCACATTGCCGTGCATATTGTAAAGTCCCAGCTTATTGGGAGAAAAGCTGTTCACCTCAACTGTGGACTGACGGTAAACACCCGGCTTGGTTTCAAGATTTCCCTGATCGAAATAGTTGTCCTCGATAAGATAGGGGTAACTGCCCCAATAGTTGGATTCCTCGGCGCTTATTGAGGTTTCCGTGTTGAAAGGGGTGGTTGTTCCCCCGCGGCAGGCGTACTCCCATTCCGCTTCGGTGGGCAGACGGTAGCCGTTGGCGCTGCGATTCCAGCTTACGCTTTTTCCGTCGATCGTATATGCGGGAGTTAAACCCTCGGCTTTGCTCCGTGCGTTACAGTATGCTATGGCGTCATACCATGAAACGCTTTCAACAGGAAGATCGTCTCCGCTGAAATTGCTTGGATTTGTTCCCATAACGCTTTGATATTCCTTTTGCGTTACCTCATAAATCCCCATATAAAAATCGCCCACGGTTACGGAATGCTGTGTTTCATCTGCGCCCCGCCACGGTTCGGTATCGGGGCTTCCCATATCAAAGGTTCCGCCCTTTATAAGAACAAAATTTTCGGGCATATTTTCCTCCTGTTGGTTATTTCCGCTGTTTGAGTTATTTGAGACGTTGGAATTTTCCGTTGGCTGTGACTGAGTGTTTTTGGTCTGCTCCCCTTCCTTGCCGGGTGTGTTCTCCATACCGCAAGCCGTAAGGGACAGTATAAGTAATGCTGCCGAAATAAATCCCGCTATTCGTTTTATGCTTCCTTTCATACGTCCTCCTTCAATATACCGTCAGTTCTTTCAAAAAACCTGCCGTTTTATTCCGCCAAATCAAGATTTAATCCCTTTAACCACTCCATAACCTCATTATGGGACGCGTCAACCTCGGGGCGGTATACGCCTATGGGTTCCAGTATTGTCACCGAATCGGGCAAAGCAGCGGTTATATCCTTTATGGTGCTTGCAAGTCCGCCTGTTCCGTGGGTCACAAAGGGAACAACGGTTTTGCCTGAAAAATCATACTCCTCCAAAAAAGAATGTATCGCCATGGGAACGGTGTACCACCAGTTCGGGAAGCCGAGAAACACAATGTCGTAGTCCTCCATATTATCAACATGATAAACAAGCTCGGGACGCGCGTTGGCGGCTTTTTCATCAGCTGCTCTGTCAAGGCACTCGTCATAGTCGCTTGAATAAGGCTCTGTCACCACGATAGAGAAAAGATCTCCTCCTACCTCCTGTTGGATCCAGTTGGCAAGCTTTGCAGCATTGCCGGGCGCAAGAACGCTGGCGGAGGTGGAGGCGTCCACATTTACCTTTTCGGGCTCGTCAACATGTGTGTTTTCAGCCCATGTGAAATATGCTATCAGAATATTTGAATGCTCTCCCTCTGCGGGTTTGACCGACTGCTCCAAAGTTGATTTGTTTTCGGAATTGCCTGTGCCATTTGCCGAGGAATAATTCTCTGTATCTGAGGAAGAATTCGTTAGGCTCTCACCGCCGTTTGTGTTGGCTGACGATATTTTCGGGTTTTCCGTGCAGCCGCCAAGCATTGTTAATGCAAGGAATGCTGATGTGATCAAAACGCACTTTCTCATTGGCTGTCCTCCTTTGTCGGATTATTTTTCTTTCTTTTTATTGCATTCAGCAGTTTCAATACATAGTGAGATATGAAAATAAATGCTCCCATTAAAGCTATATAATCAAGATAAAACAGTATTTTCGGTTCTTCATAATCCAAAAATACAAAGGGCGATTTCAACAGCATATATGTTATAAAATCACGTTTGAAAAATACATACACCCCATAGCCCGCAATAATTGCACTTACGGTCGTGAGAATTGCGGCACGCAGCTTTGAAGGCTTTTTCGACTTGAACAGCTTTCCCATTGCCGAAATAACCATGCTCCAATGCATTCCCAAGTGCAGTGACATAAGAACAAATCCCCAATGAGAGGCAATAACGTGAAGTGAACGGGCAAAGGACATTCCCCCGCTGATACCCACAAAGGCGAAAACGTATCTTGACATTATGATACCGCTTATCATCAAGCCCAGCATATCAACAAAAACAAGAATGTTCACCGCAAGCCTGAAAATGCGGGCAGGAGAATATTTTCCTTTAAATAATGTCTTGTACCAACCTATGTTTAAAATATTGTGTGCGATAAACAATGTGAACATTTCCGCCCCTATCCATTCGTGAGCTTTTTCGCCCCAGAATTGATAGCCCATTAGCAGCATAAAGGCGGCTGTCATTATAACGTCTATGATTATTTTAACGATTGCTTTTGCTTTCATGTAACGATCCTTTCACGGTTACCCTGTAACTCTGTATTTATACGACAGCTTCGTTTTGCGCAATGCTTGATTTGTTCTTCAAAATTCATAGCCGATATAATTGCTGTGTCTATATTCAGCCTGTTTATGCTTATTTATCTGTTTCAGTGAGAAATTCCGACAAGGTGCGGGGTTTTCTTCCGAGCAGGTGTGAAAGGGTCACGGCATTGCCAATAAAGGAATTCTCGTTGTAATGACGGAACATTTTTATCATCATATCCTGCTTATATTCGCCTGCTCCAAGTTTTTTCAAACCGTTCAAATATTCCCCGTCTGAAATATATTCGGCAGATACTTCTTTGTGATACCGTTCACACAGAATTTTAAGAATGTCATCTAATTTCAAATTTTCCGTTCCGCACAGCTCATAGGTTGCGCCCGTATGTGTTCCCAAGTTCGTTGCAATGACAGCAGCAGCTTCAGCCACGTCATTCAGATCCACCATACACAAAGCCGTATTATTTCCGGTATAGAATTTCTGACGCCAAACACCGCTCTGTTTAACCTGTTCAAGTGACATCTGCAAATTCTGCATTAAAACAGCCGGTTGAATGACCGTATAGTCAAGCCCCGAATTAACAAGCGCATTTTCTACCTGATTTTTTTGCTTATGATGCGGCATTTCCGATAAAAGGGAATGCAGCACGGAATGATAAACAAAATGCTTTATATTCATTTCTTTGGATATGTCTATTGCGAGCTGCCCCATTCTGTATTCGTCGGGATTTCCCGCAGAACAAATGAAATATACAGCGTCCGCTCCGTCAAGTGCATTCCGAAAATCAGGCGGGTTCATCATATCGCCGACCACCGTTTTACTTACACCCATTTCCGACATCTGCTCCGATTGGCTCTCCCTATGAACCATTGCGCAAACATCTATGCCTTTTCTTAAAAAGGCTTTTATTATGGCTTTTCCCGTCTGTCCTCCTGCACCCGTTACAAGAATTTTCATATTCAGTGCTCACTTTTCTTTATTTTAATGATATATCATTTCAGTTTACCGTAATCTTCGTCGGAAACAGGCTCGCACCACTCGCTGCTTGCCGCTTCTCCGGGTATCTCTATAGCAAGATGCGAGAACCATGAATCGGGTGCGGCACCATGCCAGTGCTTTACATCTGCGGGAATGTTTATCACAGTACCGGGAGTCATTTCCACAGGCTCCTTGCCCCATTCCTGATAGTAGCCTCTTCCGCCTACGCAAATCAGCATCTGTCCGCCGCCGTTCTTTGCACGGTGAATATGCCAGTTGTTGCGGCAGCCGGGTTCAAAGGTAACGTTAAAAATAGGAATTTGTTCTGTTGAAACAGGGGCAAGATAGCTCTGTCCAACAAAGTATTTTGCAAATCCGTCATTGGGAGCGCCTATGGGGAAGAAAATCGTGTTCTGATATTTGTCCTTTTCGGTGTTTTCCTCCTCTTTCTCGTTCCACACCTCTTTTGCCAGACGGAACACCGCCCAGCCCTTGGGCCAGCCTACGTACATAGTTGCATGAGTGATTATTGCCGCGATTTCTTCTTTGGTAACTCCGTGAGCCTTGGCATTCTGTAAATGATAGGTCAGAGAGGAATCTGTAATGCCCGATGCCATAAGGGAAACTACCGTTATAATGCACTTTGATTTTAACGAAAGGGCGTTTTCGTTCCATACCTCTCCGAAGAGAACATCGTCATTTAAATGCGCAAACATGGGCGCAAATTCGCCAAGGCTTTCTCTTCCTGCGGTCTGTACTATTTTTTCGTTCATGACTATTACCTCCGATTTATATTTTTATATTTTTTGATTTCCCGTAGACCACACATGATTTTTCATTGCGTTTTCGGGCTTGTTCTGCGCCATAACTCCCGCCAATGGGTGCGGTAAATAGGGTTCTTCCAGACATGAGATCTCCTCGTCTGTAAGCTTTAGCTCCACCGCTTTTGCGGCTGTTTCTATATGGCTCATCTTGGTTGCTCCAACGATAGGTGAAGTTACCTTGGTAAGAAGCCATGCAAGGGAAATTTCCGTCATGGTGACATTTCTCTTTTCTGCAAGCTCTCTTACTCTCTGAATAATGACCTCGTCCTGTTCCTTGGTACAATCATATTTGAATTTGGCGTAGCTGTCTTCACGCAGGCGCTTGCTGTCCTCGCCGGGCTGACGTGACAGCCGTCCGCTTGCCAATGCGCTGTAAGGTGTGAGGGCGATGTTGTCCCCATAGCAGAAAGGCGTCATCTCCCTTTCCTCCTCGCGGAAGATCAGGTTGTAATGTCCCTGAACGGAAACAAATTGAGGGAATCCTTCCTTTTCGGCAAGAGCGTTTGCCTTGGCAAGCTGCCAAGCATAGCAGTTGGAAATTCCTATATAACGCGCTTTTCCCGACTTTACCGCCTTTGAAAGACCCTCTAAAATATCATAAATGGGAGTCTGATAATCCCACATATGATAAATATACAGATCCACATAATCCATACCAAGATTTTGAAGGCTTTTGTCAAGCATTTTTTCAATATGCTGCTGTCCTGTGACCTTTGCTTCTATCTCTTCCTTTGTCCTTGGAAGAAATTTTGTGGCAACTACGACCTCGCCGCGCTTTGCGAAATCCCTTAACGCCCGTCCAACGTATTGTTCGCTTGTTCCGCTTTGGTATGCTATCGCCGTATCATAGAAATTTACGCCTAATTCAAGCCCTCTTTTTATGATCTCACGGGATCTTTCTTCGTTCAATGTCCATGAGTGCTGACCTGCTCCCGAATCTCCGAAGCCCATACAGCCCATACAAATTCGCGATACGGTCAGATCTGATTTTCCAAGCTTTGTATATTCCATAATTCGCTCCTTTACTTACTCTTATTATATATTATAAACCAAATCTTTCAAAATGTAAAATGCTTATATTTAATGGACTTTCATACAAAAAATGAATAATACAATCAATAAAATCAAAAATCACGCCCAGATTGCCATAGCAAGAGTTCCCGTGACCATAAGGCATAGCCCGATAAATGATTTTAAACTCAGTTTTTCTCTGAAAACTATGTAGGAAAACAGCACTGTTACAACAATGCTCAATTTGTCTATTGGAACAACAATGCTTACAATGCCGTTTTGAACGGCGTAATAATAACACAGCCATGAAGTGCCTGTTGCAAGCCCCGACAGCATAATGAACACAAGCTCCCTTTTGTGGATTTTTTTAAGCTGCTTTTGCTTCCCCTTGGCAAAGACTATGCACCACGCCATAACAAGAACAACTCCTGTGCGTATTGCGGTGCCGAGATTTGACTCGACTCCCGTAATTCCTACCTTTGCAAGAATTGAGGTCAATGCCGCAAATACGGCGGAAAGAAGGGCGTATATAAACCAACCCTTTCCCTTCTGTCCTTGTACTTCGGTTTTCTTTTCGATCATCAGAAAAATTCCGACAGCAAGGATTGATGTGCCAATAAGCTTTGCAGCAAGATTGTCCGTTTCGCCGAAAATTATTATGGAAAGCAGTATGGACAAAACGGTGCTTGATTTGTCTATGGGAACCACCTTGTTGATGTCGCCCACGGACAGCGCCTTGAAATAGCATATCCATGACGCACCCGTTGCAAGTCCCGAAAGTATCAGAAAAACAAGAGATTTAGGTTGGATCTCCGTGATTGTTCCCACAGAGTCTGCCGCGAATACCATTACCAATGAAAATATCAGTACGACAACGGTGCGGATCGCCGTTGCAAGGTCGGAATCTGTGTTTTTTATTCCGCATTTTGAAAGTATAGAGGTTATTCCCGCGAAAAAAGCCGACAGGAAAGCCATTATCAGCCACATATTTTTGCCCCCTTTGATCTGTAAAACATTATAATTCTTTTACAGGCATTTTTCAATATAGGAGAGCGTTTTTGAGGGAAATATTTGGGCAATTCGGCTATTGTGATTTATTTCAAAAATTAGTATAATATTATTAGAATTCAAAGTATTAGAATTCTATGTTGTAAAAAACTGCTGCGGGGCTTTGACCGCCGAATATTGCAAAAAGAGGTGACATTTTGAAAAACTCGCTCCACTATCTGCTTATGGCGGATCATTTTTTGTTTCAGAAATTGCTTTTTTCGGGTATAAAGGACACCGATCTTTCTTTGGGACAGCCTAAAATACTTGATTATCTAAAGGACAATAACGGAACCGTTCAGAAGGAAATCGCCGCAGCCTGTCATATTGAGCAGGCTTCTCTTACCTCCGTGCTGAACGGAATGGAGAAAAAGGGATTGATCACAAGAGAAATGCGTGACGGAAACAGAAGATCGCTTTATGTTTTCCTTACCGATAAAGGAAAAGAGCTTGCAGAACGGGTCAACACGGAATTTGAAAAAATAGAAAAAAATGCCTTTAAAGGTTTTTCGGAAGATGAAAAAGAATTGCTTAACGAGCTTCTTTCACGAATACACGAAAATATAAATTGAAATTTGAGAGGAATGACAAATGAATAAAATGTCAAAATCTGAGCTTATGAAAAGATACATACTGCTTGTAATAGGGCTGTTTTTCTCGGCACTGGGAGTAGCAATAACAAAACATGGAGATCTGGGAGTTTCCCCTATTTCCTCGGTAGCTAACGTTGTAGCGGAAAAATTCAGCTTTTTTACTTTGGGTAACTGGCTTATTGTTTGGAACTGTGTTTTGATAGTCGGACAAATAATTATTTTAAGAAAGAGATTTAACCTCGTTCAGCTGCTGCAAATTCCTCTGTCCTTTTTATTCGGGTGGTTTACCGATTTCGGCGTGTGGGCGGCGTCCTATATTCCCGCCGAGGTCTATCTGGTAAGGCTGCTTATGGTATTTATAGGAACTATTATTTTAGGTTTCGGAATAACCCTCTGTGTAACCGCCAACGTTGTTATGAACTCGGGAGAGGCTTTTGTAAAGGCTATTTCGGACACCGCACACAAGAACTTCGGCAGTATAAAGATCGGCTTTGACGTGTGCTGTGTGATCACAGCCGTTGCGCTTTCGCTGGTGTTCTTTCATTTTAATATAGTGGGAACCCGTGAGGGAACGATTATTGCGGCACTGCTCACAGGTATTGTAATAAAGCTTTTCACCAAGCTGATACAGGCTCCCGCTTCAAAGCTTTTATGCGGAAATGCAAATGCGTAATTCCTCTGAATAAATCGTATAAACAACGGCGGTTAAAATGACTGCCGCTTGTTTTTTAGTAAAGGTCATGTTATAATATAAATGCTATAGTGTAATAAAACAAGGTATTTTTGACATTAAAGGAGTTTGGAATGGAAATCAGGGTTCTGCGGTATTTTTTGACGGTAGTAAGGGAGCAAAGCATTACAAAGGCGGCAGAGGTGCTTCACATCACACAGCCCACTTTGAGCAGACAGCTTGCGCAGCTGGAGGAGGAAATAGGAATAAAGCTTTTTGACAGAGGCAGCCGAAAAATCTCCCTGACAAATGAAGGACTGCTTCTCCGCAGACGTGCTGAGGAAATTTTGCAGCTTGTAGACAAAACGGAAAAGGAGCTTATAGAACAAGATGAGCAAATCGAAGGAAAAATAACCGTAGGCTGCGGAGAGATTGCCTCGGTTCAACTTCTGCCCGATCTGTTTGACAGCTTTCACAAAAAATATCCTTTGGTAAGCTTCGATATCTACACCGCCACGGCAGATAATGTGAAGGAGCAAATGGACAGAGGCTTAGTCGATATAGGCTTGCTTTTGGAGCCTATTGATATCGAAAAATACGATTTTATCCGACTTGATATGAAGGAACAATGGGTGGTCGTAATGCGTCCTGACAGTCCCCTTGCCGAAAAGGAATATGTTACGGCAAAGGAGCTGTCGGAGCTTCCGCTCATTCTTCCCCGCCGTCTGAAAGTTCAAAGTGAGCTTGCAAGCTGGTTCGGGGATTATTACAACAATCTGAATGTGCTTTTTACCAGCAATCTGAATACAAATGCAGCCGTTATGGTGAGCAAGGGACTGGCATATTCCATTGTTGTGGAAGGTATGATGCCATTCTGGGATCAGTCAAAAATAACCTACCGTCCGCTTTATCCCTCTTTGACTGCCACAAGCGTACTGGCTTGGAAGCGGGGACAGCCCTTCAGCTTAGCGGCTACAAAGTTTATTGATCACATTAAATGCTTTTTGGGTATGGAAAGTCATAATAATTAAGTATTTGACATAATAGCTTTTTGAGATATAATTTAAGTGTAATCAAAAGGAAAAACAGCCTTTTGACTGCACTTACTTTTTGTTATGGGGGATATAAAAATGACTCTGAACGAAGCAAGTACACGGTTTCAAATCGATATTGGCAAGCTGAAAAGCTATGAGGAAAACGGACTTTTTTCACATCGGACACTTGCAAACGGTGTTTCTGATTATACACAGACAGATATTCGACGGATAGGACTTATTCATTCTCTGCAAAAATTCGGAATGGATATGGAGGAGCTGAAAAAATACCTTGGTCTTATTGACGGAAAAACCGAAAGCAAAGATGAACAGATTCGGCTGCTTAAGAAACAGCGTTGTAAACTCCTTGATGAGATTCACGAAAAACAGCAGAATTTGGACGAGCTGGACTATATGATCATGGAAGCTAAAAAAGAGACTAAAAGATAAATGAAAGGAGATATTTATGAAAAAACTGTCAGCACTTTTTACCGCATTGCTTATGCTGTTTTCACTTACAGCATGTGAAAGCACTTCCGCTCCAAGCAACGGAACAAACACTTCTTCGCCTGCAGGTACTAACAGCAGTACAGCAGGCACTTCTTCCGAGAAAAGCGAAAATCAGTCAGCCGAAACAGCAGGCAATGCACCGCAGGAAAACGGAGACAGCAAAATCCTTATCGTCTATTTTTCACGCTGGGGCAACACCGATTATCCAAGCGATGTGGACGCCACCACCTCAGCCAGCATAGTTGTTGACAATGAACGTTTCGGCACCACTGAATATGTAGCCCGAATGATCCAAAACGAGGTTGGCGGAAATATTCATTTGATTGAAACGGTAAAGCCATATTCGACGGATTTTGACGAGCTGAAGGACGTAAACCACAATGAAATGGCGGAGGGTGCTTTGCCCGAATTGAAGGAAACTGAGCTGGATATTTCAAAATATGATACGATATTTGTGGGATATCCCGTATGGGCTACGGATGTGCCAAGGGCTGTTATTTCATTTTTGAGCAAGTACGATCTTTCCGATAAAAGGGTAATTCCCTTCTGCACACATGACGGTTATGGTGCGGGAAAAAGCTATTCCACCATTGCAGATACAAGTAAGGCAAAGGAAACAGCCGAAGGACTTGCCATAGAAGCAAAGGACGTTCCCAATTCAAACGATACCGTCAAAGATTGGCTTGATTCTATCGGCATTGCAAAAGCCCAGAGCGAAATTTCCGAAGCAACAGGCAAAACCGAAACTGCTATAAAAGTCACAATCGGTGATACGGTTTTGGACGGAGTAATGTATGATACCGCTTTGGCAAAGGAAATTATGGGATATTTCCCCCTGACCGTTTCAATGGTTGGCTATATCGGAAGAGAGTATTACGGGGGTGTGGACTTCTACCCCGAAAACCTTGAGGGCGGTCAAAGAAATTTTGAAAACGGTGATATTACTTACTGCCAGCCTCATCACAATATGGCGATTTTCTATGCGCAGACAGATAAGCCAACACTTTCGGTTGACGTTATTCCTATCGGGAAAATCACTTCCGATCTGTCGGTTTTTGAGAGCTTTGACAGTACGGAAACGGTTACATTTTCTCTTGCAGATTAAAAAAACAGCAAAATCTTTTTATCAAGGTCTAAAAAAGACAGCAATAAAACAACTTGGAGGTATTGAACTATGAAAAAATTAACAGCACTTTTGCTTGCGGGATTTATGGCACTTTCCCTTACCGCTTGCTCAGAAAACAGCCCTAAAACGGATAATAAAACATCTGCACCCGAAAACACGGTGAACAGCACAAAGACAGAACAGGAAGCCAACGGAAGCGCAGACAGCCAAGGCACTTCCCCCGAAAAAACAGAAGGAGAAAACAGCGGAGAGGGCACAGACGGCGTAAATATTCTGGTTGCATATTTTTCAGCCACCCACACAACGGAAGGGGTTGCAAAAGCCATTTCCGAGAGCCTTAATGCGGATCTGTATGAGATAGTTCCCGAAAATCCCTACACATCGGCGGATTTGGACTATAACGACAAGAGCAGCCGAAGCACTGCGGAAATGAACGATCCTAACAGCCGTCCCGCTATTTCGGGTTCTGTGGAGGATATGGGAAAATATGATATTGTGTTTATCGGATATCCTATCTGGTGGGGCGATGCACCCAGAATTATAAGCACCTTTGTTGAGAGCTATGATTTTTCGGGAAAGACTGTTGTGCCATTCTGCACTTCGGCAAGCAGCGGAGTAGGTTCAAGCGCGTCAAACATTGAAAAACTGGCAGGCAGCGGAACATGGCTCTCGGGTACACGTCTAAACGGAAATACATCTAAAAACGACGCTGCGGAGTGGATCAACGGACTTGGGCTTGGTGTTGCTGCAGAATAAGGCTTATAACAAAACAATAAAAACGGTCTGTTAAAGCGCAGTCCGTTTTTTGGACGGAAAGGAAAACGCTATGGAAACAAGAATTCTCGGAAAAACCAACAGCTTGAAGGTTTCTTCGATAGGTATGGGCTGTATGGGCTTTTCTCACGGTTACGGCGCAGCTCCCGAGCGTGAAGAGGCTGTTCGTCTGATTAGGCTTGCACATGAGCTTGGATGTAATTTTTTTGATACGGCGGAAGGCTATGGCTCGGGGCATAACGAAGAGCTGGTCGGAGAAGCCTTGAAGCCTATCCGCAAGGATATTGTTCTTGCAACAAAGCTGCATATTCCCGATCTTAACGGAAAAACGGTTTCCGAAACGGTAAAGGAGCATTTGCACGCATCAATGAAAAGGCTGCAAACCGATTATATAGATCTTTACTATTGGCACAGGGTCAACCCCGCAGTTTCCTTGGAGGAGGTCGCCGAGGCAATGGGCAGTCTTATTAAAGAGGGCTGTATAAAGGGCTGGGGGCTATCACAAATTTCGGAAAAACAGCTCAGACTTGCTCATTCCGTTACTCCCCTTACAGCGGTTCAAAGCGAGTATTCCATAATGGAAAGAATGTTTGAGAAGGATGTTATTACCGCCTGTAAAGAATTGGGCATTGGCTTTGTTCCCTTCTCTCCCATGGGCGCAGGATTTTTGAGTGGAAGATATTCGGCAAAGGAGCGTTACTTCGGAGATGATGTGCGCCGTGTTATCACACGCTTTACTCCCGAAAATGTTACTGCCAACCAGCTTCTTTTGGATATACTTCAAAAATATGCTGACATGAAAAAATCTACCAAAGCGCAAATCTCTCTTGCGTGGCTGCTGCACAAAAATGACTTTATTGTGCCTATTCCCGGTATGAGAAAGGAAGAGCGCGTGCGTGAAAATCTGTCCGCAGCTGATGTGAGGTTTACAGCGGAGGAATTTGCGGAGCTTGAAAAGGAGCTGTCTGAGATAAAAATTCACGGCAACCGCACCGATGAGGACATTGCCAAGCTAAGGTATATGGATTGATGCAAAGTCTTGCAAAATTCTCTTTTTATGCTATAATTGATACAAGCTTATGAAACATTTTTTATTATTTTAAGGAGAACGATATGGAATACCGTAAGCTTCCCCACGGCAATGAACAGATCAGCATTTTAGGAATCGGTGCCAGTTCAATACAGAATTCAAGCGAAAAGGAAATTGAGGAAACCGTTACCCTTGCCATTGAAAAAGGTATAAACTTTTTTGATATGGCATCGTCCGAAGCAAAGCCCTTTGCGCCTTACGGACGGGCAATGTCAAGTGTTAGGGACAAGGTGTATTATCAGATTCATTTCGGGGCAAATTATGAAACGGGTACCTATGGCTGGACAACAAATATTGACACAATAAAACGTTCGGTGGATTGGCAGCTTAATGCTCTTAAAACCGACTACATAGACTTCGGCTTTATTCATTGCATTGACGAGGAAGCCGACCTTGAAAAAATCGAAAAAGCAGGGGTTATCAAATACATACAGGAATTGAAGGAGCAAGGCACGGTGCGGCATATCGGTCTTTCCTCCCATACACCGAGCCTTGTTGAAAAAGTGCTGGATATGGGGATCATAGATATGCTGATGTTCAGTATAAACCCCGGCTATGATTACCGTCACGGAGAATACGCTTACGGCGGAGTTGACGAGCGTATGAATCTGTACTGCCGCTGTGAAGCCGAGGGCGTGGGAATTTCGGTAATGAAGGCGTTCAGCGGAGGGCAGCTGCTTAACGAAAAAACCTCTCCCTTCGGAAAGGCTTTGACGGAATTTCAGTGTATCAGTTATGCTTTGGATAAACCCGGCGTGCTTACCGTTCTTCCGGGAATACGAAACATAGCCGATTTGCTCCGTATTCTTGCCTTCTGTGACGCGGAGGAATCGGAAAAGGATTACTCCGTAATAGGCTCCTTTGCTCCCCGGGACGCAGAGGGAAAATGCGTATACTGCAACCACTGCCGGCCTTGCCCTGCAGGCTTGGACGTGGGACTTATCAACAAGTATTATGATCTTTCAAGGGCGGGAGACGCGCTTGCAAAGAGCCATTATGAAAATCTTGCCATAAAGGCGGATTCCTGTATCAAATGCGGTCACTGCAACAAACGCTGTCCTTTCCGGGTGGATCAGGCTGCGAGAATGAGTGAGATAGATTCTTATTTCAAAAAATAAAAGGAGGACTTTATTATGTTAGGCAATTTTTCTTACTGCAACCCCACAAAGCTTTATTTCGGCGAGAATTCTCTTGATTTTTTAAACGAGGAGCTGCCCAAGTACGGCAAGAAGGTTATGCTGATCTATGGCGGAGGCTCTGTCAAAAAGAACGGCATTTACAATAAGATCACGGAAATCCTCTCCTCCAACGGAAAGACGGTTTTTGAGGACGCGGGGGTTATGCCCAATCCCACTGTGGAAAAGCTTTATGAAGGCTGTAAAATCGCAAAGAACAACGAGGTCGATCTTATTCTTGCGGTAGGCGGAGGCTCGGTGTGCGATTACGCAAAGGCGGTTTCCGTTTCCGCTTATTGTGAGGAGGATCCATGGGATAAGTATTATCTGCGAATGGAGGATGTTGACAACAAAATCATTCCTGTCGGCTGCGTTCTGACGATGGTGGGAACAGGTTCGGAAATGAACGGAGGCGCAGTTATTACCAATCATGAGCAAAAGCTGAAAATCGGTCATGTTTTCGGCGACAGTGTGTTCCCCAAGTTCTCGATCCTCAACCCCAAATTCACCTACACCCTGCCAAAATACCAAATGGTTGCGGGAATTTACGATATAATGAACCATATAACCGAGCAGTATTTTTCGGGAGAGGACGACAATACCTCCGATTATATTATGGAAGGCTTGCTGAAATCACTTATCCATGCTTCAAGAGCGGCAGTGAAAAATCCCGAGGATTACGAAGCGCGCAGCAACATCATGTGGATAGCTACATGGGCACTGAATACGCTGGTAGCTAAGGGAAAAGACACCGACTGGGAGGTACACATGATCGGTCAGTCTGTGGGAGCATTTACCGACGCCACCCACGGTATGACCCTTTCGGCTGTTTCCTTGGCGTATTACCGCTTTATCTGCCCTTACGGACTTGCAAAATTCAGAAGATTTGCGGTGAATGTATGGGACGTTGACCCCGAAGGAAAAACCGATGAGCAAATTGCAGCCGAGGGACTTGAAAGAATGGAAGCGTATATGAAGGAGATCGGACTTGTGATGAATATCAAGGAGCTTGGTGTTACAGAAGAAATGATAGACGAAATCGCAGAAAAAACTCTTATTATGGACGGCGGCTATAAGGTGCTGAACAAGGAGGAAATTGCGGAAATTCTCAGAAAGAGTATGTGATTTTCAAAGCCGCGGTTTTCATTTTGAGTATTGAACAATACCACCAAAATACAATAAAAAATTCCGCTCGGAGTACGGCACAAAATGTCGGTCTCCGAGCGGATTTTTATTACCCGTTAATTATTTTGTCAGATCAAAGAGTCAAGTTCGTCTATAGTCTCGTCAAACACCTTCATTGCGCTCTTGACAACGTCGGGTGAGCATAAATCGATTCCCGCTATTTTCAGCTCGTTAAGAGGATAGTCAGAGCCGCCTGTGGAAAGGAATTTAAGGTAGTTTGACGCATCTCCCGTTTCCAGAATACCGGAAGCGATCGCAACAGCGGAAGAAAATCCCGTTGCATACTGATAAACATAATATGCGCGGTAGAAATGAGGAATAAACGCCCATTCATATTTGAGTGTATCACAGAATTCCGCATCGGGATAATACTGCTTTACCAGATCCGCATAGAGGTTGTTAAGGCACTCCGCATTTAAAGGAGTTCCGCTTGCTTCAAGCTGGTGAGCCTTATGCTCAAATTCAGCAAAAAGGGTCTGACGGAACACGGTGGTTCTAAAGCCTTCAAGGAAGTGGTTGAGAATGTATGCACGGCGCTTTTTGTCGGTTTCGGTTTTGAGAAGGTATTTTGTGAGAAGAACCTCGTTGCAGGTGGAGGCTACCTCCGCCACAAGAATGCGGTAATTGTGGTTTGCATAATCCTGCTTTTCCGAAGAAAGATAGGAGTGCATTGCGTGGCCAAGCTCATGAGCAAGTGTGAAAGCGTCATCAAGAGCATCAGCATAGTTCAGCTTAACATAGGGGTGAACTCCGTAAATTCCTGCCGAGAAGGCGCCGCCTTCTTTTCCGGGAGTTTCGTAAACGTCTATCCAGTTTTCACGGTAAGCGCGGCGTATCACATTCTGATATTCCTCGCCGAGAGGAGCAACGGCATTAATAACTAGTTCACAGGCGTTTTCATAGGGCATGGGGTACTCCACATCTTCAACCATAGGAGTGTAGAGGTCGTAAACATCAAGCTTATCAAGCTTCAGAGCCTTTTTCCTGAGCTTTAAATACTTGCTCATAGTGGGAATTGATTGGTGGATTGCCTCAACAAGGGAATCATAAACCTCTTCGGGAACATTCGACTGTGCAAGGAACATCTCACGGGCGGATTTGTAGCCTCTTACATCGGCAAGAAGGTTGTCCTGCTTAACGCTTCCGCTGTACATACAGGTAATGGTGTTGATATACTTGCCGTAAGTGCCGAACATTCCTTCAAAAGCTGCTTCACGGAGCTTTCTGTCGCCCGATTCACGCATTACGCCGAAGTTTCCTCTTGTAAGCTCCAGCTTTTTGCCGTCGGAACCTGATATTTCGGGAAGCTCCATTTCCACATTGGTAAACATATCATAGGTGTCCGAGGGTGTTCCGGAAATTTTTCCTATCTTTGCAACGAGAATTTCGCTTTTTTCGTCAAGAACGTGGGCTCTCAGACGTGTAGCGTCTTCGATTTTATGAGCGTATTTTTTAAGAGGCTCATATTTCATAAATTCCGCAAGCTTTTCCTCAGGTATCTCCATAAGCTCGGGATCGAAAAATGCTGCCGCAGAGCCTGCCTTGACCGACAGCATATTTACCTTGTCGCACATTGTCAAAGCCACTGTATCTCCGCCGTCAATAGTTTTGGCAAGAAAAGCGTAATCCGCAACAGGTTCAAGCTTCTCGTAAAATCCGTACAGCTTTTCATACGCTGCAAAAAGCGATTCTGCCGACTGTGAAAGAGTGCCCTTGATCTCGGTAAGAGAGGAGATTTCCTTCTCACACTCTGCATAAGCCTTTTCCCAATCCTCCGAGGTCTTGAAAATATGGGTAAAATCCCATTTCAGCTCGGCGGGAATTTCGTTTCTGTTCTTCATTGTTGTTTTTCCCTTCGTTTATTTTTTGCCCTCCGAAAACATTACTGCGGGGAGGAAATGTTTTACATAAGTATTATAGCATTTGTTGTGGGAAAAATCAATAATTTGTTGGTTGATTTTTGGAGGGGTGAAAATGTCAGCTTGTAGGAAAGCCGACCAAGGGAAGTTTTTCACTTCAATCCAAATAATAAATGTTTTTCAATGATGTCGGTGGAATTGTCTTAATATCTATGTTTCCGTCAGCCGTCGGTCTCATACATAACACATCTTGCAAATTCTTTTACAAGTCTGCTGTGATTACGCTTACTGAGCGGAAACTTATCACCGTTTTCTAAAACAACATCACTATCCGTTATTTCCGATATTCTGTTTAGATTGACAATGTAATTGCGGTGACACTCAAAGAAGTTCTTGCTTAAAAATCTTTTCAATATCTCGTTAAATCTTCTTTCCTTTAATATGTAATCCTTCCCAGTCGTCTTTAAATATATGATCCTTTCCGATAAATAAAATCCCAAAATATTGCTTAATTTCACCTTACACGCAATAAGCACTCCATCTTTGAGAACTTCAAAAACCTCGTATTGAGGATTTACTAATAAATACTCGCTGAAAACCCGTTTAAACTCGTTAATCATCTCATTACTGTCACTGCTTTTGAGAATAAAAGCGTTAATTCTGTAACGAATTGCCTTTTCCATTTCATTCTCAAAAGCGGTAATAAAAACCAGAAAAAAAGAAAAGTCCATGCGCCTAAGGCGTGCCGCAAGTTCTTTTCCGTTTATAAGAGGCATATCAATATCCAATACTACTATATCAAATCTTTTTCCGTTCTCGTATTCCTTAAGAAGCTTCATTCCGTTTGAAAAGATTTGAATATTTTCCTGAATCTTAGCTTTACGAGCCGCTGTCTTAATCAATTTGTACAAAGTTTTCAAATGCGAAATATCGCTTTCGCATAGTGCAATAGTAATCACACTTAAATAATTCCTTTCATTTTTGGTAATTGCTATATTGTTTAATTATTCTTTCTGTATAAATTACTTGCATACCTTACAATTTGTTCCATATCAAGGATCTTATCCTTTTGGTAATCGAATACCGAAAAATAAAACCTAAGTGGGAAAGACAGTGTGGGGGACTTCACTGTCTGTATATGTAGTTTCCCACTTAGTTTCTATGCGTTTTTCGTTGAGTTTTCGTAGCTTTTATGACACTTTTTTTTCACCACTGTAAAGCGTAAAGGTTTGTGTAGCACCGTCTTTCATTGTGATAAGGAAAACAGATTTTACCCGATATTTTCCCTTGGGCAGGTTATAAACTTTAGTGTTCAGAACTCCGGATTTTGTCAAGGTCTTGGTCCAGTACCCGTCATACTTGCCCCATATCCACAGAAAACCTTGCTTTTCAAGGGATTGAGTGATTTTGAATGAAGCGACATCTTGGTCGAACCAAGTTGCTTCACTTACACATGTTGCGGTGGTTCCTTCGATATAAAGAAAACTTTCCTCTGCTATTCCTCCAATATCATAAAGCTGATAATCAGCGAAAACTGTTGTGCACAACGAAATTACAACAGCAATAACCAAGATGATCGATAGTAATTTTTTCATAATATAGTATCCTTTCAAGTTATTATTTGTTGAGGTTTTCCCTTATAATTAAAACAACAGAAAGGACAAGTGGGGGACACTTTTTTGAAAAAAATTTCTTAATCTACTTTTTGCACAGAATCACATATTAAAATTAGTTCATTTATGCTAAATTCCTTGCTTCCCGTGACTTCAATAAAATAACTGCCGTTGTCCCATAAAATCAGATGATCCCCCTTTGATGTTTGCATATACAGTCCGATACATCCGTTTACTTCAATCGTAGTAGGCATTTGAGCAGCATTTGCAGTATTTATTCTTCTACTTTCGAGCGATTCCTTTGTTCTTTGAGAAAATTCAAAGGTTTTATTTTTATCATACAGATTAGTGTAAAAAATTTTAGTCTTATATTTTTCATTCAATAGAACCTCATAATCATATTCGTTGAGATTTGCTCCGATCTCATATCGTTCTTCCAAGGTTACAGGTGCGTCAGAAATATCGGTTACGTTAAGCAGCGAAAATATGTCATATTCCTTTACACTGAAGTTGCTCCAACTGATGAAAGCATAGGTCGCTGCCGCCAGCACTGCCAGAATCAGTATCAAAAAAGCAAGCTGCACGGCTTTCCGCAGCGGTACTCTGTTCCCGAAGAGCAGAAAACTGCCTCCGCCCATGCTCTTTATCATCTTGTTCATTCTTTTCTCAAAGCGATATGAAAATTTATGTGTTTCCAAGTCGTTTTCATATTCCGCTATCTGTAGGTTCATTGTATTTTCCAATGCTAATTTAAGATTGCTCATATCCGTTCTCCTTCAAAATTAACCGCAAGCTTTGCTCTTGCCCTAATCAATCTTTTTTTGGCGTTTTCGTAGCTTATTCCCAAAAATTTAGAAGCATCGTTTAAGCTGTAATCCATATACGAAGTAAGGTATATAATATCGTAATAATTTTGGGGAAGCTGCTTCAGCGCATTTTCAAGTGCTTCCACACCGTATTTATCCAGCGCTTTTTCGTCCGGCATCGGAGTTTCAGCGGGAATTTCAAGCTCATCAATATCTGTTTCCGCTTCATGCCGACGTTTTATTTTTTTAAGCATATTATATGAACAGTTCCTAATAACAATAACAACGAAAGCCTTTGTTTGGGGACAATTTATTTCAGAAATTTTTGAAAAATTTCTGGCAATACTGAAAAAAGCTTCCTGTAATGCTTCCTCCGCGTCCTGCGGGTTTTGCAGTATATCAAATGCCACCTTGTACATCAAATTTTTATATGTATGATACAATTCCATAAATCGTTTTTTATCCTCATTTGATTCAATATATTCCAATGCTGCCGCAAGCAATTAAATCACCTCTTTCTATTCAACGGATTATTGCAAATCCATAATGCTGTGCTTGTTGTTCGGTTAACTTTATCATTTTTCAAGCTCCTTAAAGGCTTCAATATTTTTCTCAATCAGTCGTTTTGAAATCTGAGATAAATCTTCATTTGGAGCAAGCTGCAGTTTTTCAGCCTCCGAAAACTCCATAATAACATACCGTGGTACATTGTTTTTAAGAATAATCGCTGCACCTTTTTCATCTACAAGTCTTGCTACTTTGGAAAAATTTTGATTGGCTTCGGTCATCGAAACCATTGCATCAGTATTTATCATCATTAAAATCACCCCTTTCACATATATTATACATCAAAATTAGGATAGATTCAAACTATATTTAGAAAAATCGGTTCAAGATTATGTATGAAAGATGATAGCGCATGGGTATTTAGTATAAGACCCCTGCGGAAAGGGCTGTTGAAACGTTGACTAATGGCGCAAAATATGGTACAATAAAAAAATGCAATGATGAACATGAGGCGCACTGTGCTCTGAAATGATGACAGTTATCATTAAAAATAAGACAGATAAGATAGGGTCAGGAATATGTACAGGCGGAATCACAAACTTGCTTACTGCATATCTGATGTTTATTCGCTCTCTTGATGAGAAAGAGATTTAACTTGAAGAATTTGCCAATACAACAGTCAAAGCGACGCCCATAAATGCGTATGAAGGTAAAAGGAGAATAATCATGGCAAATGGGACACAAAAAATTATAGCAACCATAATCGGTTTTATTTTGATTGTAGTGATTATACTGCCCTTTGTGCTGAATATGAACCATAGCGGAAGTATTTATTCCGAAAGCTTAATTGATTGCAGCAGTGGGTGGCTTGATGAAAACGGCAGCGAGATTTCTTTGATCGGAAACGTTAATCTTCCCGGCGATACCGTTGATTTTCACCGTACACTTGATTTTTCAGAGCTAAATGGCAATAGTCTGTGTTTTATAAGCCATGATATAATTTTTTCCATATATGTCGGTGATACACTTATCTATGACTTTCACCCGAAACTTGGCGGATATTACGGAAAGCATTACGGCAATTCTATACATACCGTTGCGCTTCCAACAGGCTTGCAGGAGGAAACTTTACGGATAGAGGGTACTATTCTGTATAATAACAGCTGGACAGGCTTTGAAAAAGTGATGCTTTGTAATCCGCGAGAATATATTTCTATGATTTTAAAGGATAATTTTCTCATTTTTATGGTATGTCTGCTTATATTCGGTTTTGGCGTTATTCTGTTTTTATTTGGTCTGATTGAAAATATACTGCATGGCGATAAGATGACCGAAACAATATGCCTCGGTGTTATTACAATGCTGCTCAGTCTTTGGACAAACGCACATACTATGATTCTGCATATAATTACTCAAAATGCAGCAGCTCTTCGTATAATAGATTATATTGTATTTTGTTTGCTGCCAATTCCCACACTTGTTTTTGTAGGAGCATTTACGAAAAGCGAAACAAACAAGCTTCTGCATTTAAATATACTGCTTTCCCTTCTTAACTTTATTTGCCAGTTAATAGGCGTTTCACTTGGTCTTTTCGATTACACCGATGCTCTGATAGTTTCACATACGCTTATACTATTCGGTATGATCCTATCAACGTATATTATAATAAAGGCAATTAAAAGTAAAAAAATCGAACGTTCACAGTATATGTATCTTATCAGTGCGCTTGCGATAATCATAGGTGCAGGTCTTATTGATATGATCCGGTATTACATTGGACATTACCCTGATTCCTCACATATAACAAGAATCGGACTTATATTGTTCGTGGGGATCCTGACGATCTATGAGTTTCAGCAGCTTATTACGGTGAGGATCAAAAGCCGTGAAGCAGAATTTATGCAGAACCTTGCTATGAAGGATCCGCTAACCGGACTAAAAAGCAGAACTGCATTTGTCAGATATGAGAAAGAACTGAAAAGCCGTAATGAAGGATTGCTTCTGTTTGTTCACTTTGATGTTAATTTCCTGAAATCCGTCAATGATACCTACGGGCATGCAGAGGGCGACCGGCATATCATTGCAGCAGCAAATGTAATAAAGGAAAGTTTCGGAGAATACGGACAATGTTTTCGTATAGGCGGTGACGAATTCTTTGCTATTTTAGATCATAGTGACTGCAATAAGTGTTATGAGGATGGAATAAAAAAATTTCATGAATTACAGATAGAATATAATAAAAAAGAACATCCGCCCATACCTCTGATAATAGCACACGGTATGGCTGAATATAATTGTAAAAATCAGAATCCGGAGGAAGTAGAAAATTTAGCCGACAGCCGAATGTATGAAAATAAAAAACAGCTGAAGTCGGGCAAAGCAACAATGTATACGAACAATAATATTACCGTCCTCACTTCTGAAAAGACTATTGAAATGTAAAAGCTTGCGAAAATTCGGGACGAGGTGTTCCTCGTCCTGAAATTTTCTTGTAAAACATTGAAAAAAAGTTTTTTCTTCTTTGAAATCCGGATTGATTAACCGTGATCAACTGAATAACATTCGCAGCAGATCCGTTGATACGGCGAATACAGATTTGAACAAAGGCGGCAGAGAAATACATTTCTTTGCCGCCTTTGCCGTTTTTGTCATCTTATTGCATCTTTCATCGACTTTACGTACTCGCCGATATATTTCGGTGCGTCCTTACCGTGTTTTTCAAGCAGCTTTATAATAGCCGAACCTACAATAGCACCGTCGGAGATGTTTGCCATCTTCTTTGCCTGTTCGGGCGTGGAAATACCGAAACCGATAGCACAGGGAATGTCGGTATTCTGCCGAACCACGTCAACAATCGCGGCAAGATCGGTCTTGATCTCGCTTCTCATACCCGTAACGCCGAGGCTGGAAACGATATACAAGAACCCTTCCGCTTCCTTTGCAATCATGGCAATACGGTTTTCCGATGTCGGTGCAATAAGCGAAATCAAATCTACGCCGTATTTATGACAGATAGGCACGAATTCTTCTTTTTCTTCAAAAGGAAGATCGGGCAGGATCAGTCCGTCGATTTCAATATCCCTACAGGTTGATATGAATTTATCCGCACCGTAAGAAAATACCACATTGGCATAAGTCATAAAGACCATTGGTACCTTTACATCCCTGCGCAGTTCTTTCACAAATGCAAAAATCTTATCGGTACTGATGCCGCCGCTCAGCGCTCTGAGATTTGCTCCCTGAATGACAGGACCCTCTGCGGTGGGATCGGAAAATGGAATACCCAGCTCAATGAGGTCGGCGCCGTTTTCCGCAGCGGCTTTAACAGCGGCGGCTGTGGTTTCAAGATCGGGATCTCCGCAGGTGATAAAGGGGATAAAAGTCTTTCCGTTTTCGAATGCTGATTTTATCTTACTCATGAATATCCTCCCCTCTGTAGCGGGCGATAGCGGCACAGTCCTTGTCGCCTCTGCCGGATATGGTGATCACGATGATTTTGTCTTTGTCCATTGTCGGCGCGATCTTTATTGCCTGTGCAACGGCGTGAGCAGATTCGATGGCGGGAATGATTCCCTCGGTCTTGGCGAGATATTCAAAGGCGCATACTGCTTCGTCGTCTGTGACAGGTACATATTCCGCTCTGCCGATGTCATGCAGATAGGCGTGTTCGGGACCGATGCCGGGATAGTCAAGACCTGCGGAAATGGAATAAACGGGAGCGATCTGTCCGTCCTTATCCTGACAGAAATAAGACTTCATTCCGTGGAAGATCCCTACTCTGCCGGTGTTGACGGTAGCAGCAGTCTCAAAGGTATCAATACCTCTGCCTGCCGCCTCACATCCGATCAGTCTTACGCTTTTATCCTCAATGAAGTTGTAGAAGCTTCCGATAGCATTGGAGCCGCCGCCTACACAAGCGATGACTGCATCGGGCAGTCTGCCTTCTTTCTCTTGAAGCTGTTCCTTGATCTCCTTAGAGATGACTGCCTGAAAATCACGAACTATGGTCGGGAACGGATGAGGTCCCATAACAGATCCGAGACAGTAGTGGGTATCGCTGATTCGGGAAGTCCATTCACGCATGGCTTCGGAAACGGAGTCCTTAAGGGTCGCTGTGCCTGTTTTCACGGGAATGACCTCTGCGCCAAGCAATCGCATACGGTACACGTTAAGGGCTTGACGGAGGGTATCTTCTTCGCCCATAAAAACCACACATTCCATTCCCATCAAAGCGGCGGCAGTAGCCGTGGCAACGCCGTGCTGACCGGCTCCGGTTTCGGCAATCAGCCTTGTTTTGCCCATCTTCTTTGCAAGCAGCGCCTGACCCAGTACATTGTTGATTTTATGCGCTCCCGTGTGGTTCAGATCCTCACGTTTGAGGTAAATTTTCGCACCGCCGAGATCCTTTGTCATTTTCCCGGCGAAATACAGTCTTGAAGGTCTGCTGGCGTAGTCATTAAAAAGCTCGGTGAGCTCTCTGTTAAACTCGGGATCGTTTTTATAATAATTATACGCTTTCTCCAGTTCGATGACCGCATTCATCAGCGTTTCGGGAATGTACTGACCGCCATGAATACCGAAGCGTCCGTTCGGATTTGTCATATCTGTTCTTCCTTTCTGACAGCGGCAACAAACGCCGCCATTTTTGTTTTATCCTTAAGACCGTCCGTTTCAATGCCTGAGCTTACATCAACCGCATAAGGCCGGAACATATTTACCGCATTTCCCGCATTATCGGGTGATAGTCCTCCTGCGAGGAAATACGGTCTTTTAATGTTCCGTATCAGCTTCCAATCGAATACCGTTCCCGTACCTGCACCGGAGTCGAGCAGAATATAATCGGCGCTGCTGTGTTCGGCATCCGCAATATCCGCTGCAGTTTCGATACGGAAAGCTTTTATTATCGGCTTGTCTGTCAGCGCTCGCAATTCTTCAAGATATTCTTCGCTTTCCTTACCGTGCAGCTGTGCCATGTCTATGACTCCATTATTTAACAGCTTGGCAATCGCATTGGGTGATTCATTAACAAAAACCCCGACTGCTTTGATTTCGGGAGCAAGCAAGCGTTTCAGCTCTTCTGCTTTTTCAGCTGTTACATACCGCTTGCTTTTTGGGGCAAACACGAAGCCGATATATTCGGGCTTTAACTTGTTTGCTGCCTCTATATCACAGTGCCGTGAAAGACCGCAAAGCTTTATCCTTGTCATAACACACCCCGCAGTTCATCAAGCTTGGCTTTTTTATCGGGCGCTCTCATAAGGGTTTCCCCGATCAAAACAGCATCTGCGCCGATTTCCCGGAGCTTCGCTACGTCCCGGGTACTGCTGACACCGCTTTCCGAAACGAACAGCACATCACGTGGTATCAGCTCTCTGAGTCTGCGGCTGTTGTCGGTATCCACGGAAAAATCCTTCAGATTGCGGTTGTTGACGCCGATCATGCGTGCGCCTGCTTTGAGCGCCGTTTCTACTTCAGCTTCGTCGTGGGCTTCGACCAAAGCGGATATTCCAAGCTCATCGCTTATGCCGATATACTCCTTGATTTCTTCTTCGGTTAATATGGAACAGATAAGAAGCACGGCAGATGCGCCCAGCAATTTTGCTTCATAGATCATATATTCGTCCACCGTAAAGTCCTTGCGCAGACACGGAATATTAACAGTGCTTGCGATTTCCTTCAGGTATTTATCGGAGCCTAAAAACCATTTCGGCTCGGTCAATACGGAAATGCAGTCCGCACCTGCCGCCTCGTATTCCTTTGCGATTTGCAGATACGGAAAATCGGGAGCAATGAGACCTTTGGAGGGCGAGGCTTTTTTGCACTCGCAGATAAAGGAAATATCAGGTGTTCTCAGCGCATTTTCAAAAGCGAAATTTCCTTTTGGAAGTGATAATATCTGCCGCCTTAATTCATCAGGCGGTATTTTCTTTTTCGCCTGCTCGGTGCGCTCATGTGCGTACTCGGCAAGTTGGTCAAGGATCGTCATACCTCTGCCTCCGGACGGTTGCTTGCTTCGATAAGCTTATTCAGCGTTTCAAGCGCCTTGCCCGAATCAATGATCTGTGCGGCAAGCGCGATACCGTCTTTCAGGCTTCCGGCCTTTCCGCCGATATAGAGCGCCGCACCTGCGTTCATAAGAACGGCGTTTCTCTTATGACCTTTTTCGCCGTTTAAGACAGTAAGGGTGATTTTTGCGTTTTCTTCGGGAGTTCCGCCCCTCAGGTCTTCTTTGGCGCAGCGTTTGAATCCGAAGTCTTCGGGCGTGATGATTGAAGATTTGAACCAGCCGTCTTTGATCTCACATACCGTAGTCGATGAGCTCATTGAAATCTCATCAAGCTTATCCTGACCGTATACCACCATGCCGCGTTTGATTCCAAGACTGACAAGAACCTGTGCCAGCGGCTCAACAAGATAACCGTCATATACGCCGAGAAGCTGCATGGACGGTGTGCCGGGGTTCGTGAGGGGACCGAGAATATTGAATACCGTGCGGAAACCGAGCTCCTTGCGTATAGCCCCCACAAACTTCATAGATGTGTGGTATTTCTGTGCGAAGAAGAAGCACATACCGACCTCGTTCAGCAGTTCAATACATCTTGCGGGACTCTGTTGAATGTTTACGCCGAGAGCTTCAAGACAATCAGCCGTTCCGCATTGGGAAGATGCGGCTCTGTTTCCGTGCTTTGCCACCTTCATACCGCCTGCCGCAGCAACAAGAGCGGAGGTGGTGGAAATATTAAAGCTGTGGGCATTGTCGCCGCCTGTTCCAACGATCTCAAACAGCTCCATACCGGTTTCCACTTTGGTGGCGTGAGCCCTCATAGCGGCGGCACAGCCTGCAATCTCGTCGGTGGTTTCGGCTCTGGCGCTTTTAGCGGAGAGTGCGGCGAGAAAAGCGGCGGTCTGTGTTTGGGTGGTTTCACCGCTCATAATTTCATTCATAACGTTGTACGCCTCATCATAAGTGAGGTCTTCTTTATTTACGATCTTTATTATGGCTTCTTTAATCATGGCTCATATCTCCTTTATAAAATTTTTAAGCATCTGCTTTCCGTTGGGTGTCATAATGGATTCGGGGTGAAACTGTACGCCGTAGACAGGGTATTTTTTGTGCTGTACCGCCATCACTTCGCCGTCGGTGGTGAGAGCGGTTATTTTCAGTTCTTCGGGAATGGTGTCCGCATCCGCCGCAAGGGAGTGATAGCGCGCAACGGGAGCGGTTTCGGGACAGCCCCTGAAAAGCGGGCAAGCTGTGTCAAACTTAACTTCCGATTGTTTGCCGTGCATAAGCTCCTTTGCATAAGTAACAGTTGCACCGAACGCAGCGCATATAGCCTGATGACCGAGGCAGACGCCCAGGACCGGAATGTCCTTGCCAAGCGTCTTTGCTGCTTCAACAATTATACCTGCATTTTCGGGTCTGCCGGGACCCGGTGAGAGAATAATGCGGTCGGGCTTCAGATTTCTGATTTCCTCCACCGTCATTTCATCATTGCGGATCACCTTGATATCGGGGTCTATCTCGCCGATGAGCTGATAGAGATTATAGGAAAAGCTGTCATAGTTATCTATCAAAAGAATCATAATTCCGCCTCCTGTGCAAGCTCCAATGCTTTGAGCGAGGATTTTGCCTTGTTCAGGCATTCTTCAAATTCCTTTTCGGGAACGGAGTCGGCCACAATGCCTGCGCCGCTTCTTACAAACACCTTGCCGTTTTTCTTATAGGCAATGCGAATAGCAATGCAGGTATCCATGTTGCCCGTAAAGTCGATATATCCGATTGCACCGCCGTAAATTCCCCGCTTGTTGTTTTCAAGCTCTCCGATCAGCTGACAGGCACGGATTTTCGGCGCGCCGGAAAGAGTGCCTGCGGGCAATACCGCTTCAACCGCGTCCAGCGCATCGTGATTGTCGTTGATTTCTCCCCGCACCGTAGAGCCGATATGCATAACGTGGGAATAACGCTCAACAGAGTGCAGCTTTTCAACCTGCACCGTGCCGAACCTGCTGATCTTACCGAGGTCGTTTCGTCCTAAATCCACCAGCATATTGTGTTCGGCAAGCTCCTTTTCATCGTCAAGGAGCTCGGCTTCCAACGCTCGGTCTTCCTCATCGGTTTTGCCTCTCGGTCTGGTTCCGGCTAAAGGGAAGGTGTGAAGCACTCCGTTTTCCAGTTTAACAAGCGTTTCCGGAGAAGCGCCTGCCACTTCCACATCTGTGCCCGAGAAATAGAACATATACGGCGAAGGATTGATGGTACGGAGCACACGGTAGGTATTAAAAAGACTGCCTTCAAAGGGAGCGCTCAGACGGTTGGAAAGAACGATCTGGAAGATGTCGCCTTCACGAATGTAATGCTTTGCTTTCTCAACCATGCCGCAGAACTGCTCTTTATTGAACAGCGGCGTAACCTCTCCCAAGAGCCGTCCGCCCGGTTCGTCCTTCTTTTTGCCATTCCGAAGAAGCTCCACAAGCTGTTTTAGCTCCATGACCGCCTTGTTATATCCAACCTCTGCATCGTCCAGCGGCATATTGACAATGAGAATGATCTTTTGCCGCAGATGGTCAAAGGCGATAACCTTATCAAAGAGCATCAGGTCAACATCCTTGAAATCCTCGGTATCCTCCGCATCACAACGAACCGAGGGTTCGCTGTACCCAAGATAATCGTAGGAGAAGTATCCGACAAGACCTCCTGTGAAGGAAGGGAGATAATCAAATCGGGGGCTTTTGTAATCAGCAAGGATCTGACGGAGATAGTCGGACGGATTATCCGTTTTTACCTTGAGATTTCCGAGCTTCATTTCTCCTTCAATACAAGTGATCTCCATTTTCGGGTCGAAGCCAAGGAAGGTGTACCGTCCCCAGGTTTCGTTTGCCTGTGCGGATTCCAGCATATAGCAATGAGTCGATACGTTTTTAATTATCTTCATTGCTTCAATAGGTGTGGTGAAGTCCGATAAAATCTCACAGCTTACCGGCAGCACGTTGTATTTACCGGTAGCTGCGATTTTTTTGACATCACTGAAGTTCGGTGAGATTTTCATAGCATTGCCTCCTGTAATAAAGGAAAAGCTCCTTTGGCTCATCACTGTCAAAGGAGCTATAATGCTAATACCCGCAAAATGGGTGTTAGCATAAAACAGAAAACGCCCTTGACAGAAATATACTATCTGTCAAGGACGAATAATACAAATACTATCCGCGGTGCCACCTTGATTCACGGCATTACCCGTGCGCTTAGCAGGATTCCGACATATCCCCGGCATTTATACGCTTGCCTGCAGCGTCGCAGAATACTTTGGGAATATCCCATTTGACTGCGCCCTCAGCGGTCCATTTGACAACTTGTTTCTTACCCGATTCTCAGCATCACAGGCTCTCTGTAAAGGCATCACTGCCGTTATCTCCGCTTCAACGGTTTATCCTATTAAATTACTATATATTATATCATAGGTATAGGCGATTGTCAAGAGGAATGGTGTATTTTTTAAATTGTCATAAAAAATTTCCGATTTATAAGCTGAGCAGCTTTACAAACTGTCGCTTGTCCGATTTGCAGGCTCAGAATATTTTTTCTTTCGCTGCATTACTTATTCACAAAAATAAATTCTGCCGCTTTCGGTATCAGTGTATTTCACCGTTACTCCGAAAACTTTGTCCAAAATTCCGCTTTCAAACACCCTTAAGGGAGTGCCCGTCACGGCAATTCTGCCCTCTGACATTACCGCAATTTCATCGGCGTATTTCAGCGTCATGGGAATATCGTGCATTACAATAACAACTGCTTTTCCGTCACGGGCAAGAGCTTTGCACATCTCCATAAGCTTTATTTGGTGCGCAATATCCAAAAAGGAGGCAGGCTCGTCCATTAAAATAACGGGGGAGTTTTGCGCCAGCGCCATTGCGAGAAAAACAAGCTGGACTGTGCCGCCCGAAAGAGAAGCAACTTTTTTATCCGCAAGATCCTCAATACCCACGGTTTTTAACGCTTCTTCCGCCGCCTTGATATCCTCACTGCGGTAACGCCGAGGATAGGAAAGGTGAGAAAACCTGCCGTGAAGCACCATTGTTCTGACCGAAAGCTCGGGAATACTTTTTATTTGCGGCAGATAAGCTATTTTTCTTGCAACGGCGGAAGCGGACAATTTATCGAGGGACACACCCTCGGAAATGATTATTCCCTCCGCTTTGGGAACAAATCCGATCAGCGTTTTAAGAAGCGTGCTTTTACCGCTTCCGTTAGGTCCGATCACAGCCGTTATCTTACCGCCCTTAAAGCTCACCGACACCTTATGAAGCACTTCATTTTCATTATATCGGGCGGAAACTTCCTCCGCAGAAAGCAGTACATTATCCACGGGAATGACCTCCCTTCAGCCTGAACAAAAGGAAAATAAAGAAAGGCGCGCCGATTGCCGACATAACAATACCCGTCGGAATTTCGTAGGGCGAAAACAGGGATTTTGCCACACAGTCGCATAGGGTAACGAACATAGCTCCCCCGACGGCGCAAAGGGGCAAAAGCCTGCGGTTTTCTCCTCCCACAAGCCTTTTAGCCATATTCGGCATAATCAGCCCCACAAATCCCAGAAGCCCCGCGAAGCTTACGCTTGCCCCTGCCAACAGCGCGGCAAGAGTAAGAAAAACCGTGCGCATTTTTTTGACGGGCAAGCCCAGACCCTGCGCCGTATCCTCGCCCATTGACAGCACATCAAGCTCGTTTGATAAAGTAAATACCACCGTCAACGCCACAATTATCATAACAGAGGCGGGAATTAACCTTGAATCGGAAACTCCCGAAAAGCCGCCTGTGCGAAAATCGGCGGTGTACGCGCCTATTTCGGGATAAAGCGTGATAATTCCTTCGGAAACGGCGGTCAAAAAGCTGTTTACCGCAACGCCCCCCAAAATCACCGCCGAACGGGAAGCATAAGTTTTCTGTGCGGCAATAGCCACCGCCATAACCGCCGCCAACGCTCCCGCAAAGGAAGCCCCGGCAATCGCCCAGCCCGAAACTGCTCCAAAAGCACAGCAAAGCGTGACACCAAGCCCCGCCCCCGCGTTAACGCCTATAACGCCCGGAGAAGCAAGACGGTTAGCAAGCACCCCCTGAATGACCGCCCCCGAAACGGAAAGTCCCGCGCCCGCCATAAGACACGCAAGAGTCCTCGGAAGTCTGGCATACCTGAAAATACGCCACTCGGCAGTGTCAAATCCGCCGAAAAAATCAAAGGGAGAGATCCGCACCGCGCCTACACAAATACTCAGCAGTGCCGCCAAAAGACAGCCAACCGCGGCTATGGAAATTACAAGAACAAATCTTTTATCCTTCATAGCCGCGGTCTCCTTTAATTTTCACTTAATATTTTTTCCAGCCCCTCATAAGCCTCGCCCCAGCGGGAATTAGGCTTATTATTGTAAAGTGCTTTGTCCATATAAAACACTCTTCCCTCTTTAACGGCGGTAAGATTGTTCCAAGCAGGATTTTCGGCTATAAACGCCTCGATTTTTTCCTTGGATTTCTCGGCGTTATCCCCTATCTGAACAAAAAAGATGTAATCGGGGTCGCTTTTTATAATATACTCTATGCTCAGATTTTCAAGCAAGGATTGCTCGCTGTCGGCAATATTGACGCAGCCGAGAGAGGCGAGCATTTCACCTAAAACATTTCCCTTGCTGCTTTTCGCCCTTACGCTTGAAGAAGAAGCTCTCAGCGATAAAACGGTGGGGGCGCCTTTTTCCTCAACACGCTGACGGCTTTGCCCAATAACCTTATCTATTTGGTTTTGTATTTCCGTCCCGTTTTTTTGATACAGATCGTCTCTGCCGGTTATCTCGGTGCAGATTTTCAGCATTCTTAAGTAATCCTCAAAATTTGAAACGTCAAAATAAGCCACCGTGATATCCGTATCCTCAAGTGTATCAAGCCATTCAAGATCAACTCTTATATTGGGACTGGCTATTACAAAATCGGGATCGGCAGAAAAAAGCATCTCAAGACTTAGATCGTTTATTTTTCCCAAATTCACCGTTTCATCGGACAAAGGCAGGTCAAAATCCTCCCAAGCATCGTCGGGAGCGGCAATTATTTCTCCGCCCGCAAGATACCATATCTCCGCAAAGCTTCCCAAAAAAGCAGCTACCCTTTTCGGACTGTCAACAGTCACCGTTCTTCCGAGATCGTCCGTAAAGGTAATTGAGCCTTCCGAACCGTTTTCGGCGCTGCCGTTACCCGAACAGCCCGAAAAAAGCATGGGGACAATAACCGCTAAAAGTACGGCAAAGCGTTTTATCAGCAAGTTGCACCGCCTTTGACCTTCTTTTCGAGAACTGCGCTTTTATCGATCTTGTTATTCAGCAGCTTATCCTGAACATAGTCAAATCCCAGTCTGTCAATGGTATCGGCAAAGCGTTCGCCCGAAATTCCCTCGTCGCGGAAGAACAAAATAGCTCTCTCAACTATTTCGAGTACCTCCTCCTCGGAAGTAAACAGCTTATCCAGCGGCTTTCCGTTGGCGATCTTCTTGCCCCACCTTCCGCCGATATATATCCTGTAGCCCTCGGAATATTCCGCAAGCACGCCGAAGGGACATTTTCCCTTGCATCTGCCGCAGTTGTTGCAGTCGGTGCCGATAACAAGCTTTCCGTCATCAAGCTTTGCCGCTTTGATAGGACAGGAGGTCTCTACCTGACATTTTTTGCAGCCGCGGCACTTATCGCCGTTTAAGATCGGCATACGCTGGCCTACTATGCCCAAATCGTTCAGATCGGGCTTTACGCAGTTGTTGGGACAGCCGCCCACAGCTATCTTAAACTTATGAGGCAGGGTAACGCCGTGATAACCGATATAGAAGCGGTCGTGTATTTTTTCGCTGAGACCGAAGCTGTCCAATAATCCGTACTGGCAGGTAGTACCCTTGCAGGCTACCACAGGACGAACCAAGGAGCCGGTACCGCCCGTAAGCAGATCGTTTTCCTTAAGGAATCCGATTACCTCGTCAATATTTTCGTAACGCACACCTTGAATTTCAAGTGTAAGACGGGTGGTCATAGTCACCTCGCCGCTTCCAAAGCGTTCCGCAGCTTCCGCTATAATGCGCTGATCCTTTGCGGTGATCTTGCCGTTTTTAGTAATAACACGCACATTGAAAACATCGTTATAACGCTTATCCTGTAAGCAGCCCAAGCCCTTTACGCGCTTGATCTCCTCGGGAGAAAGCTTTCCGCCCGCATTTTCTACCTTAACGGTATTGAAGAATGCGCCGCCCTCCAAAACTCTTGTATTTATGTAGCCGAAATGCTTTAATCTGTTTTGCAGGAAATATCCTCTCTTGCCCTTTGCGCAGACAAGCAAAAGCTTTTCGTCCTTGGCAATACCCTCGATTTCGCCATTTACCTTGCCGAGATCAATCCACTCCGCACCGAATATCTTAGACTCGGGCTGTACGTCAAGTACGCGGTAGCCCTTTGCTTCCCCGTTCAGGTACTGCACAGGAGTAAAGGTCTCGAATTTGCCCTCTGACTTGTTTTCAAGAACATAGCAAGCCTGCACAAAGGGGTGGATAGCCGTTGAGAAAGGAGGCGCGTACGCCATGTCCATTGTATCGAAATCGCTTATTTTAAGCCCAGCGGAAATTCCCACAACGGCAATATCCGTCATTTTGTCCACCGCTCCGCCGCCGATAACCTGCAAGCCCAGCAGCTTTCCTGTGGCTTTATCGGCGATAAGCTTAGTCACAAAGCTGTCTGCATCGGGATAATAATGCGCCTTGTCGTCGGTAACACAAACCGCCGTCACAACATCATAGCCCGCAGCCTTTGCCTGCTCCTCGGAAAGTCCCGTGCGTCCTGCATTCAGATCAGCCGCAAGCTTTACTACGCCCGTGCCCAAGCAGCCCGAGTAAATGCTGTTTTCGCCCGTAATGGTCTTTGCGAGACATCTTGCCGTAATATTGGCGGTAGAGCCCATTGCAGACCACTGACGTTCGCCTGTGATACGGTTTTTTACTATGGCGCAGTCTCCCGCTGCATAAATATCCTCAAGGTTGGTTTTCTGATACTCGTCCACCTGTACTGCGCCTTTTATAAGCTCTATGCCGCTGTCCTTAAGAAAATCCGTTGCGGGACGAACGCCGATACACATTATGACAATATCCGCCTGAAGCTCGCCTGCGGAGCAAAGCACTGCCTCTGCCTTAGCTTCTCCCTTTATTGCAGTAAGAGATGTGCCGGTAAGTATCTTCAAGCCCTTTTGACGAAGCTGCTTTGCCGCATAGCCCGCCATTTCGGGATCGAGGATATTGGGAAGTATCTGCCCGCACATATCAAGCACGGTTACGGACACCTTCTGAGCCATAAGGTTTTCCGCCATTTCCATGCCTATGAAGCCCGCTCCCACAACCACCGCTTTTTTGCAGCCGTTTTCATTGACATAATCGCGTATGGCAATGGCGTCGTCGGGTGTGCGTACGCTGAAAACGCCCTTTAAGCTTTTTCCCTCGATGTTGGGAATAACAGGAGACGCGCCCGTGGCAATGATCAGCTTATCGTAAGCCACATCACGGCTGCTGCCGTCAAGAAGAGAACGTACTGTTACGGTTTTCGCATTGTGATCCACCTTTACAGCTTCCTGCCCCGTAAATACATTAACACCCGTTAAGCCCGAGAATTTAGCGGGAGTGTTTACAATAAGCTCCTCTCTCGACTCGATCTCTCCGCCCACATAATAGGGCAGTCCGCAGCCCGCATAGGAAATATCCGCGCTTTTGGTGTAAATTTCAACCTCCGCGCCGCGATCCTGACGTTTGATTTTAGCCGCAGCCTTTGTGCCCGCGGCAACACCGCCGATAACTACAATTTTCATGGCCGTTACCCCTTTATATTTTTTTGTTATGTCCATTATATCATTTAATTGCGTTAAAATCAATCCCAATAAGAAATTTGAGTTTCACCGTTTTTACGGTTTCATTATGGCGATTTCAAACCGACAATAAGCAGTCAAAGGCAAGGAAATCAACAATCAAACGCCGTATGTAAGCTCTTAAAATAAAATCCCGCAAATGCTTTCTGAATAAGCATTTGCGGGAGTGCAGAGCCAAAAAAATTCACACAGATTGCCTGCGTAACAAAGCCAAGATATCAGGCAATCTGAGTCTTTACATATTATACTTGAATATCAGCCGAGCTTTCTGAATACAGGCATAACGTCAAGAGGAGCAGCGGCGGTAACGGTCTGCTTTCCCTCGTAAACAGCCTTATCGTTGATATTTTCCCATTTTCCTTCGGGAAGATAAACGTCGATTTCTCTTGTGCCAAGCTTAAGCACGGGAGCAACAAGATAATCGCTGCCGAACATATACTGCTCGGGAAGATTCCAACACTTTTCGTCCTCGGGGAATTCAAAGAACATTGTTCTTATAAGAGGCGCGCCTGTTTTTGAAGTTTCCTCCATAAGTCCTGCAATATAGTCCTTCATAGAAAGACGAATATCAAGCCATTTCTTCATAATTTCGCAGGCTTCATCGCCATAGCTCCACAGCTCGTTGGGATGACCCGTGTAAAGATAGCCGCCGCCGAAGTTTCTGTCATCAAGCTTAGGAATATCCCAGTTAGGACCGCGATCGCCGTGCATACGGAGAATAGGACAGAATACGCCGTACTGATACCAGCGGATAAGCAGCTCAATAAAATCGGGATCGTCATGTTTCTCTGTCATAAAGCCGCCTATGTCGGTTGTCCACCAAGGAATACCTGCAAGACCCATATTCTGACCTGCAATGACCTGATCCTTGAAGGATTCAAAATTCGACTGAACATCGCCTGTCCATACGAGAATTCTATACTTCTGGCTGCCTACCCATGCTGAACGGCAAAGGTTTACCGCTTCGTGATCGCCCATTGCTTCCTGCCCGTTCCAGAATGCTTCAGCATACTTTTTGGGATACTCACAGCTAACCTTAGAGCCTCTGCCTGTATAGTAACGATAGTTGTCGAAATCATATTTTGTGCTGTCAGGCTCTGCGTTATCAAGCCAGAAAAGGTCAATGCCCCAGTCACGGTAATTCTTCCTGCACTTACCCCATACAAATTCCTGAGCCTCGGGGTTGAAAAAGTCAACAGTTCCGCAGTCGCCTTCAAAATCATAAGTCTGGACAGATCCTACATCGGTTGTGCTTATGAGAGCTTTCTGCTCCATTATATAGTAGTTTTCACTTCTCTTATCTACGGAAGGCCATACAGAAACCATGACCTTTGTTCCCATAGAGTGAAGCTCGTCTGTCATAGCCTTTACAGCGTCTTTACTCCAATATTTTTCGTCAAATTTCCAGTCGCCCTGATATGGCCAATGGAAAAAGTCAATAACTATAACATCAAGCTTTATGCCAAGTTCTTTGTATCTTCTTGCAACCTCAAGCACTTCATCGGGTGTACGGTAACGGAGCTTGCACTGCCATAAACCGAGATAATCCCTGCTCATAACGGGAGCACGGCCAACGCACTCGGTGTAGTTTGTAACGATCTCGGCAGGAGTGTCATCAGCAGTGATCCAGTAATCCAACATATCGCTTTCGTCGGCGATCCACTTGGTAATATTTGTGCCAAATGCCGCTTCGCCTGTTGCAGGGTTATTCCAGAGCATACCGTAACCCTTGCTTGAAACAACAAAAGGAACGCTTACCTGTGAGTTTCTCTGTTCAAGAGGAAGAACAGAGCCTTTAAGGTCAAGGATAGGCATCTGGTACTGTCCCATGCCGAAAAGCTTTTCTTTCGGGTCAGACTCAAAGCGCGCCGTGATCTTAAATCCATCTGAAGAAAGTCCCTTGTACTCTCTTGATTTTGTCTTGTAGCAGATAGCCTCCTTGCGGACCGATCCGTAATAATAGCTGTAATATTCCTGAAGAATAAGCTCGTCATCCTTATAAAATGTGAGAATTCCCACAAGATTGATCGTAGCCTTGATTTTGCCGTTGACGATCTCGGCTGATTCTGTTTTGTTATTGATAGTAACAACTGCGTTATGTTCAACCTTTTCGGTCAAAGCGTGTTCATCTTCGGGCATTTTTTTCAGGAGAGTTGTTCTTACTCGAAGGGCGTTTTTGCCCCAACCCTCAATTCTGATAGTTTCGTTTCTCAAACGTGCAATAAGAGCGCCGTTTTCTTCAAAAAATCTTATCATTTCGATACCTCCGATATAAATTGGTATTGACTGCACATCAAATATATAATATAATTATAACATCAGATAAGGAAATAAAATATAATAAAATCCTCTGAAACTATAAAAATATCGTCAAAAGGTGAAGCAAATGTCTATTGTTGATTATAATGTTATAAATAATAATACGAATTATGGATTGAATCCGCCTTTTAAATCAGATGAAACAGGCTTTCACGGAAAAGATGAATTTCCGATTGCGGTTTATCATGCTGATGTTACAGACAATTTTGTAAGCTGGCATTGGCACGAAGAACTTGAAATGGGCTTCGTTGTGGAAGGCGGCATACTAATGGAGTGCGGAAACGAAAAGTTTGCACTTAATAAAGGGGATATCTATTTTCTCAACTCCAACACTCTTCACGCTCTATTCAGATGTGCCGCAGAACCCAAAAGCGTATTTCGCTCCATTGTAGTGCACAGCTCGATAATCGGCGGTAAAGAAGACAGCATTTATCACAAAAAATATCTTCTGCCTATTATTGAAAACGGTAATTTGCGTGAACTTATAATCACTGTCAAAGACAGAAACTACTCAAAAATTTATAGTTTGCTGACAAACGTCTGGAATGCAGTAAACTTAGGAATCACGGACTGTGAGCTTATTGTAAGAAATGAACTTTCCTCGTTTTTTCAGATACTTATTCATTTATTGGAAAATGATATGCCTTCCTGTCCCACAGCAAGCATCACGCAGGAAACAAGGCTTCGTGACATACTAAACTTTATGCACACTCATTACGCCGAAAAAATCACTCTTGATGATATTGCATCTGCAGCATTTATCAGCAAAAGTGAAGTGCTCAGATGTTTCAAGAATATTATAGGTCAGTCGCCTATTGGGTACCTGAAAAACTATCGGCTTCGCAATGCGGTATATATGATACAGAACACCTCATACTCAATCAACACAATAAGTGAACTTTGCGGGTTTGACGATCACAGCTATTTTTCAAAATCGTTCAAGGATATTTACGGATGCAGTCCCAGAGATTTTAAAAATCAAAGTATAGAAAAAAATAAAAACAGTTAGGTTATTAGGTGCTGTGTGAAAAGTCTCAACTTCGGTGCATAATTTCACCTCCTTTGTCACATCAGTATATCGACTTTGGGAGGAGAAAGCTATCACCAATACCAACAAAATTTCGCTTTGTTTATAGACCGATGATACCCCAGTCTATACTTGTATACACTTAATGTAAACAGTACAGGAGCAAAGGCAATAAGGTATAAAAATGTCGCCATTACCGCAGGGTATCTTGTGGCAAATAAGACTTATCTTTTCGCTTATGACGGAACTTATTGGCAGTTAGTGGGAGATGTGGACACTAATACTACCTACTCAGCGGCTACCACCACAGCGGCGGGGCTGATGTCAGCCGATGATAAGAAGAAATTGGACAGTGTGGCAGCAGGGGCTAACAATTATTCTTATACGCTTCCTGCTGCTTCTGGTACGGTCAGGGGCGGCGTTAAGGTCGGGTATACCGCTAATGGAAAGAATTATCCCGTGCAGCTTGCTAATGAGCAGATGTTTGTCAATGTGCCTTGGACTGATAACAATACCACCTATTCCAATATGAAGGGAGCAAGTGCAAGTGCTGACGGTACAGCAGGGCTTGTTCCTGCACCGACTAAGGGAAATCAGACAAAATATCTGAGAGCGGACGGCACTTGGCAGACACCGCCCGATACAAATACCACCTATTCGGCGGCTACACAGTCGGTAGCGGGACTTATGTCAGCTGCTGACAAGAAAAAGTTAGATGGTTTAGGTAATACCTCTTCAGGGAGTCTCGTATCAGTTGTTGAAGGAAGTGTGGGAGCCAATAAGACAAGTATACAAATTAGTATACCTGCGACAGCAAAAAGTGCATTGGTAGAATATTGGACTCTTGCATTAACTGAATCAAATTTTAATACCTATGGAAGTGCTTATATTTCATCATTCGCAACCATAAGTAATCTTTCGGGAAAGAACATCACCCGACCTGAAACGGAGAGTAAGCCTGTTACTGCAATTCCGGCAATTATCGAGATTGGTGATGAGGTATATTTCAAGGGCGGTTATCACTATATTTCTTCAACAGCGACCGAACCCACAGGCGGCAAGCGCACCGCAGGCAGGGCAAAGATTCAGTACATAGCGCCTAATGCTCCTCATTGCTATGCTCTGACACCTGTTGAGGGTGGAAGTAATGTGTATGGCTGGGTGGACGCAGATTTGGTTGAACCTATTGAGGAAACGCCTGACGCTTTACAGCTTGGCGATAAGGTTACTGTCAAGAGCGGAGCAACCGATTATAAGGGTCGTGGATTGGCTTCGTTTGTATACAAGAATGTTTACACTGTTATGC
Organism: uncultured Ruminiclostridium sp.; assembly: GCA_964636555.1. Taxonomy (GTDB): domain Bacteria; phylum Bacillota; class Clostridia; order Oscillospirales; family Ruminococcaceae; genus Ruminiclostridium_E. The sequence continues at coordinate 1,488 of CAZWRZ010000001.1, read as the reverse complement.
AGATCGGCTGCGGTATAGCTCCCGATTATATTGTAATTGGGGTGAACGGAGATGTTACGGCGGCTGTTAAGGCTGAGGATTTGAAGAGACATAAAATGTAGGAAAATACCAGTTACCCATTATTAAATTAAACATAAAAAAGCCGCTCAGTTTCAACACTGAGCGGCTTTTTTGCTTTTATTTAATGCTATTGGACTATCCATATCTTTTTCAATAAGTGTTGTTATGTAAGAGTTTAAAGATAATTCTTTTGATTCAGCATAAGCTTTTATTTTGTCTCGATCCCCCTTTTTAACAACAACTTTAATCTGATCATAAGTTTTTGCATTAAATCTTTCATTTGCGCGTTTTTTTGCCTCAGTTATTGGCATACTTTAATCCATCCTTTTACTTTATATAAGCATAATGCTTGTCCCTTATTGTACAATTTTATTTGAGTTTTGTAAACAGTCACTTTTAACAAAGTAACAAGTGAAACTTTGTTAATTTAGCGTATCTGTAAAATAAATAACAATAAATGGTAAAAATTTAGCAAATTTTACCATTGAAATACACTGGTACAAGATGTATAATATAAGAAGATAATTTTTAAGGGGTGGTGATATGCACAAGAAGGCGAACAAAAAAGGACAAAATAAGACATTCAAAAATGTTAAAAAATTATTAAAATGTATTATGGAATTGGTGAAATGTGTTACCGATTTGCTAAAAAGTATCGCAAATTTGATAGACCTTTCTAATGGAGCAGTAGTCATTCCAGTTGTCACTATTTTAATAATGTTGTCTATTAATCAATTTGAGAAAAATAAAAACGGTGATAATGGAGTTGATAATACAGCCATTACATCAAAAGAAATCGATATATTTCCACCTAATAAAGAAGATGATGATAAATATTTGATTGGAAGTGAACTTATTCTTGTTGACGTATATCTTTATGCTGCAGCAGATGAAAAGCAAAGAACTGAAAATAAAGTTTCTGGTGAATTTTATGTATATGATGGCATAAACGTGAATGGTTTTTTGCGAGTATGTCAACCAAAATTTCATGTGGGTAAAAAACCCATTGAAGAAAACGTCACAGGTTGGGTTAAGATAGCCGACTTGGATTAATAATAAAAGTTGGTGGCTGCTGCAAATTTTTCAGCAGCCTTTTTTAATTAACATTTATGTTATGGTTTATATTATGGCTTTTTTTTTGATTTTATGACATTTTATTACATATATTTTGGGGGATTTTTTTGCTCCAAAATATAGTATTACCTAAATACCACAAATCCGAACACACCATTTACAAATATAAAATAAGGCGTGTTCGGATTTAAAATAGTCTGGCAGGGGTGGTAGGAATCGAACCCACGTCAAAGGTTTTGGAGACCCCTATTCTACCATTGAACCACACCCCTATAAAAGCTCAACAATAAAAATAAAAATGGTGCGCCAACAGGGACTCGAACCCCGGACCGACCGGTTATGAGCCGGTTGCTC